>JABGRN010000061.1:0-19183 GCA_018648265.1 Prolixibacteraceae bacterium
CAAACCCCCATAGTGAACTTGCATCACCTAGTTATTTACCATGCACGGCACACCACAAAAAAACCCCGGAAATAATTCCGGGGTTTTCTAGTATTTTCATAAAAAAATTATAAATTTTTTTCTAAAAATGATTTGAATTCATCTTTTTCAAAAGTTACGCCCAGTTTACGTTCAGTTCCGTCTGCTTCAATTACCACATGAAACGGAATACTATTAGTTTCGTATTTCGAAATTAGCAAATCAAGGTTCTTTTTACCCATTGTTTTCTTTATTTTTCCATCAAGTTCTGAGGTAATCCAGTCCTCCTCGGATAATGATGTTCGATCGTCTGTGTATAAACCAATTACCACATATTTCTCTGATAATATCCTTAATACTTCCGGGTCGTCCCAAACTGTATTTTCCATTTTTTTACAATTGGAGCAGGCATGGCCTTTAAATACAACAAACGCTGGTTTGTTTTGGTCTTTTGCACACGAAATCCCTTGCTCGTATTCAAAATAGCCAGACAATCCATGTGGTAAATGTAATTTATCGGCAAATTTGGCTGGCCCACACAATTCGGCTGGTGAATCCTGAACAACACCAGTTGCATTTGCCGAAACAAATGTATGATTTACACTTGGTGGCGGTATTAACGCAGAAATCGATTTTAAAGGATTACCTAATAAACCTGTAAACAGATATACTACAAATGTGAATGTTGCAATGGAAAGGAATAATCTGCCAATTCCTACAAAAGGCAAGTCGCTATCGTGCGAAAACTTTATTTTACCCAGAAAATACATTCCCAATAAAGAAAAAACAACAATCCAAATGGCCAAATATATTTCACGACCAAGAATTCCTAATCCATAAACCTGATCGATATTACTTAAGAATTTTAATCCAAAAGCTAAAAGTACAAAAGCAAAAACAACTTTGATAGCATTTAACCAACCTCCTGATTTTGGCAATTTGTTTAAAGCCGATGGGAAAATAGCAAGTAAAGTGAAAGGTGTGGCGAATGCCAGCCCGAAGAAAAACATACCAATTAATGGTCGCATTCCTCCATCCTGAACCGCTTCAATAATCAATGCCCCAATAAAAGGTCCTGTACACGAAAAGGACACAATTACCGTTGTTAAGGCAATAAAAAATGCACCGACCAAACCACCTTTATCCGCTTTTGCATCAGTTTTATTTACCAGGCTGCTTGGCAAAACTATTTCAAATGCGCCAAAAAAGGAAACTGCAAAAATTAGAAATAAAATAAAGAATAATAGATTTGGAATCCAGTGTGTACTCAGGATACTTCCAACATTTGGCCCAAAAATTCCGAACGAAAATAAAGCACCGAGCAATGTAAAAATCAAAACAATCGAAAATCCAAAAAAGATCCCGTTTCGGATCGATTTTCCCCTGTTTTCGCTTCCTTGCATAAAAAATGAAACGGTCATAGGAATCATTGGAAATACACAAGGAGTTAATATAGCGGCGAATCCTGCCAACGCTGAAATTAATATAAACAACCACAAAGTTTGACTGCTTCCGGATGCCGGTGCTGAACCGAAATCGGAATCTGTTTTAGCGGGTTCGTTTACCACACTTTCTACTATCGCACCTTCATTAAATTGAAAAGAAAACTCTACTTCTTCCGGCGGAGTACAACTTTCGTCGTCACAACTCATAAATAGCACATAACCTTTTATATCTACCTGTCCCGAAGATTTTAGTTTTATCTTTTGGGTTATAACCGCCTGATTACTAAAATATCCAACATCCATTTTAAAAGTTTCATCGAAATGGATTTCAGCCTTTGGATTTTGTTGAATCTCGCCGGCAAACGCAAACAAGGTAGAATCTTCATAAATAAATGCTGTTGCAATTGGACCACCTTCAGGCAAATAAGTATCGTACAAATGCCAACCGGGTTCAATACTTGCCTTAAAAATTAACTCAACTTCTTCCCCATTTTGTTTTGAATCGAAAGTCCATGTTGTTGGGTTGACTATTTGTGCCTGTGTAAATAGTGCTGTGACAATAAATGCTAAAATAAATGTTATTTTTTTCATCTTTTATAAAATAGATTATCTAATAATTTCACATCTAAAAATGTAGATGTCCGCATGTAACAAATATTAAACCACTTGCTATTTTATGACAAATATTCCAATTTTGAACAAATGAAATATGTAATTTGTGACATATTAGGAGATTTTACCAATTTTATAAAAATGCCATTCATTTATTGAACGGTTTATTCTATTTATAAAATAATCTCTTCGAGGTTTTCATCAAAAAAATGATATTCAAGATAAGAATAAGAATTATTGGCATCAACTTTCACCCATCTAAAATATTTAAAGAACCATTTATTCCGATAGCTTTTTAAACCTTTTGTTAGATAAGCTGCTAAATAAGGATGCACTTTAAGTGATAATTTTTTCTTATTCAAATCTTTTAAAATATATTTTACTTTTCCATCCAGGTCGTCGGCAAACAATATGGTTGGTACAATATTCCCGCTACCTTTACATGTTGGGCATTTTTCTGCCGTTTCAATATTTTCTTCGGGACGAACGCGTTGCCGTGTAATTTGCATCAGGCAAAACTTGCTCAATGGTAAAATGTTGTGTTTTGTACGGTCGGCAGCCATAATCTCCTTCATGTATTCGTACACTTTTTGACGGTTTGCCGCAATGTGCATATCAATGAAGTCGATTACAATTATTCCACCCATGTCCCTTAAACGCAATTGTCGTGCAATTTCGTCGCATGCCGCCATGTTTACATCCAGGGCATTTGTTTCTTGATCGAGCCCGGCTTTTGCACGGTTTCCGCTGTTAACATCTATTACATGAAATGCTTCTGTGTGTTCGACAATTAAATATGCTCCCTCTTTAAAAGAAACGGTTTTTCCAAACGATGCTTTGATTTGTTTTTCAATACCAAAATATTCAAAAATGGGTTGTCGCCCACTATAGAATTTAACAATTTTCTTTTTGTCGGGCTGAATACTACTTATGTATTCGCTAAGTTCGTTGCTAACCGAATGATCGTTAACAATAATACTGTTAAATTTCGGGTGATAAATATCGCGTAACAATGCAGTTGTCCTATCTATTTCACCAATAATCAACGAAGGTGCATTTACCCGGCTAAGTTTGTTAAAAGTAGTTTCCCATTTGTCAACCAAACGGCGGAGTTCTTTGTCGAGTTCGGCAACTCTTTTACCCTCGGCAACAGTTCTGACTATTACGCCATATTTCCTGGGTTTAATACTTTGAATAAGTTTTTTTAACCGGTTTTTCTCTTCGTTGGTTTTAATTTTTTGAGAGATAGAAACTTTATCGCTAAATGGTAATAAAACCAAAAATCTTCCGGCAATAGAAATTTCGGAAGTTAACCGGGGGCCTTTTGTTGAAATCGGTTCTTTTGCGACCTGCACCAATATTTTTTGGCCAATTTTTAATATTTCATTAACCTTGCCTTCCTTATTAATGTCGGGTTCGGAGTGAATTCGGGAAATAGATGAAATTTTATTTTTCCGGGAAGATGTAATTCGAAGGAATTTATTCAAAGTTGCGAACTGTGGCCCCATGTCGAGATAATGCAAAAAGGCATCTTTTTCGTAGCCAACATCAATAAATGCGGCATTTAAACTGGGCATAATTTTCTTTACTTTGCCAAGGTAGATGTCCCCAACTGCAAATTTTGCCCCGCTTCTTACTCTGGTAAATTCAACAATTTTTTTGTTTTCCTGTAAGGCAATAACAATTTCGGATGGAGTTACATCAATAATTAAATCGCTACTCACAACCTAAAT
Source organism: Prolixibacteraceae bacterium (assembly GCA_018648265.1). Classification (GTDB taxonomy): domain Bacteria; phylum Bacteroidota; class Bacteroidia; order Bacteroidales; family Prolixibacteraceae; genus Draconibacterium. The sequence continues at coordinate 3,809 of JABGRN010000061.1, forward strand.
TTTTAAATCTGTCAATTTATATAATACTATTATAACAGATTAAACCTAAGGTATTAATTACCTTAGGTTTAATCAAAATATTTCTACAATCTAAAAGATTAGATTGTTATTTTTTCTTTTTATGCCTGTTTTTACGTAGTCTTTTTTTACGCTTATGTGTAGCCATCTTATGTCTTTTTCTCTTTTTTCCGCTTGGCATAATTTCTTATTTTACTTGATTTTTAACTTTGGATACAAATGTTTTCGCTGGTTTAAACGAAGGAATATTATGTGCCGGAATAATAATTGTTGTATTCTTCGAGATATTCCTTGCCGTTTTTTCTGCCCTTTTCTTAACCACAAAACTACCAAACCCTCTTAGGTAAACATTTTTACCTCCAACTAACGAATCTTTTACAGTTTCCATCAAAGCTTCAACTGTTTTTTGAACAGTTACTTTTTCAATTCCTGTATTCTTCGAAATTTCATTTACAATATCTGCCTTTGTCATTTCTTAAAATATTTAATTTTCAATATATTAATCGTAATTAACTGGTGTGCAAAAATATAAATAATTTAAAAACCAGAAAGCTTTTCAAATTATTTATTTTTGTTTTTTATTCTACATAAATAAAGTTAGCAATAAATGAGTGACTTTCTCAATCAAATTTACTTATGGTACAATATAAATAAAAGAGACTTGCCATGGCGGAAAACTACAGATCCATATAAAATCTGGGTTTCAGAAATTATCTTGCAACAAACCCGGATAATTAATGGCATTGGCTATTACAAGCGATTTGTTGAAACATTCCCGACAATAAAAATTATGGCACAGGCAGAAGAAAACCAAGTGTTAAAAATTTGGCAGGGACTTGGTTATTACTCGCGGGCAAGGAATTTACATTCGTCAGCAAAATATATTAATGATAATTTAAATGGCAAATTCCCTGAAGATTATAATGATATCATTCAGCTTAAGGGAGTTGGCCCCTATACTGCTGCTGCAATTGCATCAATTGCTTTCGATCTACCTTATCCAGCTGTTGATGCTAACATTTATCGAGTGTTTTCGAGATATTTTGGAATTTCAACACCAATTGATTCAGAAAAAGGTAAAAAGGAATTTTATAAAGTGGCAAAAAACATTATGCCAGAAAAAAATGCAGGCATGCATAATCAGGCCCTAATGGAATTTGGGGCACTACAATGTACCCCAAAATTGCCTCGTTGCAGCAATTGCCCTGTATCAAACTTATGTTTTGCTGCTAAAAACAAATCTACGGGTTTGTACCCGGTTAAATCTAAAAAAAGCAAACAAACCAATCGTTTTTTTTATTACTATTTTATTAAAAATGACGATTTTATTTACATCGAAAAAAGAATAAAAAATGATATTTGGAAAAATATGTATCAGTTTCCCCTTTTTGAGTCAGACAAAAAACTTTCCATAAAAGAAATTATTAGCAATCTGAAAATTACATTTAATTCTGATTGTAAAGTGAATGTTAAGACAATGTCAACATTAAAAAAGCATGTTTTAAGCCATCAAATAATTTTTGCGCGTTTTGTTCACATCAAAATAGAAGATGTAAATTGTTTGGATAAAAATTTTATTCGGGTTAATAAGAAAGATATTTTTACATTTGCTGTCCCAAGGTTGATTGAACAATTTATTGAAGAATTAAATTTAAGATAAAATAATACCAAAAATCGATCGGATTATAATTGGAGATTTTGTATTTTTAAATGTTAACCAATAAAATTTAAAATTATGTCAGTAAATAAAGTTATTCTTGTTGGAAATGTGGGCAAAGACCCTGAGGTACGGCATCTCGATTCGGGGGTGGCCGTTGCAAGTTTTCCGTTTGCTACGTCAGAATCTTATACAAAAAATGGTGAACGGGTGACAACTACCGAGTGGCACAATATTGTTTTGTGGCGTGGTTTAGCCGAAGTTGCAGAAAAATATGTTAAAAAAGGTTCGAAGCTTTTTCTTGAAGGTAAAATTGCGACGAGGCAATACGAAAAAGATGGGCAAACAAAATATTTTACTGAAATTGTAGTCAATAATATGGTAATGTTAGACTCGAAGAATGCAGCTTCCCCGGCAGAAAATAAAGATAATTCAAATCAGGAACCTAAGGCAGCTTCTACTGTTAACGAACCCGATACAGAGGATTTGGGAGGTGACGAAGATTTGCCATTCTAATTCAAAATAATTTTAGTTTGAAACCAGAGTTACTATTTGCGCCAGTCCTTTTAAGCAGTTGGAATATTCAGTTTCACCCGGTTACGATTGATATTGTAATAGCCATTTTTATGGTACTGTTGCTTTTATTTTTTTCTGCCCTAATTAGTGGTTCCGAGGTAGCTTATTTTTCGATGAGTGCAACCGAAAAAAAAAAGTTGCTTCAAAATAACAACAAAACCAGTCGGCGGATATTAAAAAACCTTGAAAATCCGGAAAAACTGCTGGCAACAATTTTGGTTACAAATAATTTTGTTAATGTTGGCATAATAATTTTATCGGCTTTCGTTACTAACAAGTTAATGACATTTGAAAATTCGCCGGTTATTGAATTTATTTTTCAGGTAATAATAATCACTTTCTTCCTTTTGCTTTTTGGCGAAATTATCCCTAAAGTTTATGCCAACCATTACGCTTTGGGATTCGCCAGGTTTATGTCTTTCCCAATTCAAATACTTGAGAAAATATTCCGTCCGGTAAATTCAATCCTTATTTTTTCAACTTCGTTTGTTAACAGGCGCTTGCTAAAACACAGAAAAAAAATTTCGATGGATGAAATTTCGCAAGCACTTGAATTAACCTCCGACCATGAACTTTCTGATGAAAAAGATATATTGAAAGGTATTGTAAAATTTGGCAATAAAAATGTTGAGGAAATTATGAAACCTCGGGTCGATGTTATTTCACTTGATATTAAAACCAGTTTTTCCGACGTACTTGCGGTTATTAATAATTCGGGATTTTCGCGTATCCCTGTTTATATCTCGTCGTTCGATAATATTAGCGGGATTCTTTACATCAAAGATTTGCTACCTCACAGCCATAAAGGAAATTCGTTTAAATGGCAAACTTTAATCAGGCCGCCATTTTATGTTCCTGAAACAAAAAAAATAAGTTCTCTCCTCGAAGAATTTCAAAAAAATAAAGTGCACCTCGCCATTGTTGTCGATGAGTATGGGGGAACTTCGGGAATTGTAACACTGGAGGATATCCTTGAAGAAATTGTTGGCGAGATTACCGATGAATTTGATGAAGAAGAAGACATTTATTCAAAAATTTCTGATAATACTTTTCTGTTCGACGGAAAAATCCTACTTGGGGATTTTTATAAAATAACAGGATGCAGCGACACCGTTTTTTATGATGTAAAAGGTGAAGCAGACACGCTTGCAGGATTAATCCTGGAATTAAAAGGGGAAATACCGGCAAAGCAGGAAAAAATATCATGCAAAAAATTTAAATTCACAATCGAAGAAGTGGACAAACGGAGAATCAAACAAATTAAAGTGGAAATAAATAATTGAAACTTTTATGCGTTTAAATGAAAACGAAATGTATTTAAGATGAATTTTAGACTTTTAATAATAATCTTATTTTTTATACTTATTGGTTGTAAACAGAATTATACGCCCAAACCACGCGGGTTTTTCCGTATCAATTTTCCTGAAAAAAATTACCACCCATTAAATAATGGGTTTCCGTACCAGTTTGAGATTCCTGATTATGCAAAAATTACTGCCGATTCAAGAAACCCCGACCAGCCATTCTGGATAAATATAACTATTCCGGAAAGCAAGGCAGAAATGCATATTTCGTACTACAACCTGCAAAAAAGAAGTGATTCCGGCGCATTATTTTTAGGCAGTTTTATCGAAGAAACAAGAAGATTGGCTTACCAACATTCTATTAAAGCCGATGCCATTGAAGAACAAATTTTCATGAATCAGGGCCGGAAAGTTTTTGGCACTATTTACAGAATCGAAGGAAATGCCGCTTCACCTATGCAGTTTTTTTTAACCGACAGTACTAACCATTTCTTACGGGGCGCACTTTATATTCGCGAAGTCCCAAATATCGATTCACTAAAACCGGTGATCGATTTTTTAGAACCTGATGTTATCAGGTTAATTGAAACTACGAGTTGGAATTAACAAAATGCCCTTTATAAAAAAAATATCGTCAGAAGCCGGAATCCTTGGAATCTGGGAATTATTGGAAACGGTTGAATCGTTACTTGAGATTTTTTGTTTTTCTGAAAAAGAACAATCAGAATTCAATAAAATTAATATTGATAAAAGACGAATCGAATACTTAAGCGTTCGCTTGCTACTTGAAAAATTATTGAATTTTAAGCCCGATATTATTTATAATGAACAAGGCAAACCAAGGTTGACAAATTATCATCAAAACATAAGTATTTCACATTCTTCAGAAGTTGTTACTGTCATAGTTTCAGAAAAAACTATTGGGATAGATGCAGAAAATTCAGAGCGAAATATTGGAAAAATTGCACACAGGTTTCTTTCAATTAATGAATTAAACTACTTAGAAAAAGCTAAAACACCACAATCGGCAAAAATTATATATTGGAGTGCAAAAGAAGCCATTTTTAAATGTTCAGGTTTACAGGTGTTCAGGTTTAATGAACAAATAAATATTCAACCTTTTGAAATAAAGGAGGAAGGAAAATTTTACGGGACATTAAAACAAAACGACAATATTTTATCATTTAGTTTATGGTATTTCTTTTACAAAAACAATGTTATTGTATATTGTGTCGAAAATTTAAATAGTGAACATGAAAAAAGCTAAGAACCAGATATTAGTAATTTTTGGAGCATCCGGAGATTTAACCAAACGTAAATTAATCCCGGCACTTTTCGAACTTTATGAACAAGGGTTTTTACCTGATAAATTTGCCGTTCTTGGAGCTTCGCGAACCCTACTTTCCGATGAAGATTTCAGAAAAAAAGCTAGTGAATTTTTGCCCGAAGGTGAAAGATCGAGATTGTTCAATAAAATGTTATTTTACCAATCGGTATCGCCAACAATTGTAAAAGATTTCGACAAGCTTAAAACAAGGCTGGAAGATATTGGGGTACAACAAAATATTGAAGCCAATTATATTTTCTACTTGTCAACGCCACCCTCTTTGTACCAAATTATCCCAAAATATTTATCGCAAACAGGTTTAAGCAAGTCGGATCAATTTTCCAGGAGGTTGATAGTTGAGAAACCTTTTGGTACAGATTTAAATACGGCAAAAAAGTTGAATATAAACCTGTTAAATTATTTTGACGAAAACCAGGTTTATCGTATCGATCATTACCTCGGAAAAGAAACAGTCCAGAATATGTTGGTTACCCGTTTTTCGAATGGGATTTTCGAACCCCTCTGGAACCATAATTACATTGAAAGGGTAGAAATTACTTCGGCTGAAAGTTTGGGTGTTGAAGGCCGTGGTGGATATTACGACCAGTCGGGTGCAATGCGCGACATGTTGCAAAACCACCTTTTGCAACTGGTTGGTTTTGTTGCCATGGAGCCACCGGTAATAATTGACGCAAATGCAATCAGAAACGAAATTTTAAAAGTTTTTCAGTCGCTGCGACCTATTCCCGAAAACAAAGTTGCAAAATATGTTATTCGCGGGCAATACACCGAATCTTCTTTAAAAGGCAAGCCTGTTTTAGGTTACCGGGATGAACCAGGTGTTGACAAACTTTCGAGAACAGAAACATTTGTGGCATTAAAATTTTTTATCGATAATTGGCGTTGGGCCGGAGTGCCTTTTTATATTCGGACTGGGAAAAAACTTCCTACAAGGGTTACTGAAATTGTAATTCATTTTAAAAGTGTACCGCACCACTTATTTGATACTAAATCGGGCGGGAATAACCAGTTGATAATCCGAATTCAACCGGATGAAGGGATTCTGGTGAAATTTGGAATGAAAACTCCTGGAGCCGGATTCAAAGTACAAACTGTAAATATGGATTTTCATTATTCTGATTTGGCCGATGAACATTTACCTTCGTCGTACGAACGGTTACTTTTAGATTGCATGCAGGGCGATGCTACTTTGTATTCGCGGGGCGATGCAGTTGAAGAAGCCTGGAAATTTGTACAACCCATTTTAAATGCCTGGCAAACCAACCCTGAAATACCAATTTATGGATACCCGGCAGGAACATGGGGCCCGGAAGATTCTGACAAACTCGTTTCAAATGGCAAATGGCGTTACCCATGCAAAAATTTAACCGACGATGGTTTGTACTGTAAACTATAATTTTTAATCTTATTGAAACAAAATAACATAATGGGAACTAGTAAAGAAGTTAAAATATTTTCTAAAAATAAAGAGGTTTATCGGGCCGTTGCACAGGAAATCTTTCATTTTACAAAACAATCACAGCAATCCCGGTTCGATATTATACTTTCAGGAGGGAATACACCCAAAAAATTATTTAAAATTTTAGGAAACGAATTTACTACATCTATTCCCTGGAACAGGATACATTTTTGGTGGGGCGACGAAAGATGTGTTCATCCAACAAGTGAAAACAGCAACTATAAAACTGCCAACGATTCCCTTTTTTCCAAAATATCGATTCCAGAAGAAAACATCCACCGTATAAAAGGTGAAAACAATCCGGAGGAAGAAGCAATACGTTATAAGTTTGAAATTGAAAAAAACATAAATTGCAGAGGCGAAGATCCTGTATTCGATTTACTAATCCTGGGACTGGGGGAAGATGGGCACACGGCTTCAATCTTCCCTGATCAGCTTGAACTCTTTGAAGATGAACGAATTTGTGCCGTAACCCAACACCCAATTACAAAAGACAAAAGAATAACATTAACAGGCCGGGTATTGAACAATTCCAACAGAACTTTTTTTGTTGTAACAGGCGAAAACAAATCAATGCGGATTTCTGAAATTATGAACGACAACGAAGCAGCCAAACTTCTACCAGCATATTATATTGAACCTAAAAATGGTGATTTAATTTGGTTTCTTGACGATAGCGCGGCATCAAAGATTACCTAATTTAAGAACCTGTAATAATCATAAAAAGCTACAAAAAGTTGAATATTGAGATTTATTCTTTACCCGGCTCATCTAACAGGTTTTAACCTAAGAACCTCTTCACCAAATTTTATAGTTTCAGCAATTACTTCTTTATAACAACCCGATGTTAACTCGCAGGCAATTACATGTTCGCCGGCTTCGGGGAAGGCCACTTTAACTTTCCTGTCTGGTGCTGTTCCCAATTGCCCGTACATTTTTAGCATCGAACTCACTTTGACGGTCGGATCCTGATTATTTTCATCTTTATAATAATAACCCATAAATACCGGTGCCGACACATTTTTGTAAGTTTCCTGTTTCATAGTTACATCGACTAATTGCTGTAAGTAAACAACAGCTTCGAGCCGGTATTTACAATTCCAGTATTGGCAATCCTTGGATAATAAGTCATCATTGGTTACACGAAATTTACCACTATAAACTTTACGCGCCATTTGCAATCCCCACGGTTTTGACAGCATAAAAGCAGCGCCATTATTTATTCTGATATTTGGTGAATACATAATTAAACCTTCAACGTACTCAGGAAAATCTGCCGCCAGTTTCAAAGCTAGCGATCCTCCCGTTGAGGCACTCATAATAATAACTTTCCTCCCCAGACTACGGGCAACCATTAATGCATTCTTTGCCGATTCCCATAAATGATCCGGGGTCATGTCTATCAATGCATCTTCCGTTACGATTCCGTGCGAAGCCAACCTCGGAAAATACGCATTACAACCAAAATGCCTGGCAAATTCGACGTTGGCTGGATATCCTTCGTACCACGAAGCAGAAAATCCATGCAAGTATAATAATGCATATTCCGTCCGTTCTTTTACCGAATCTTTCGCCCAAATAATACGCGACTCATTGTCGGGCCTAATTTCTAACCCGGCGTCGTTTTTCTTTACATACTCTTCAATATTTCCGATGCTTGCTGAGATGGAAGGCAAATCTTTGCTCATCTCCGGCTTTGTTGGTTTGGGCCCAAGTAAATAAACTACAATTGCCAAAAGCAAAATTATTCCAAGAAAACGAAGTATTCTTTTCATGCTATTATAATTTTAGGTAAGCGATTTTTTTGATACAAATATTATAAAATAAAATATAAATTTTTAAAATTAATATTGGGCTGAAATTACCATTTTAATTCTCCTTGCTCAAATAATTTCTAAAGAAATACAATCCCAATTAAAAATCCAATGTAAGTTGTACCGGAAAATTATCTTTGTCGTCTAAAAAATTAGAAACTGTTAATCCCAGCAAGCGAATTCCCTTATCAAACCCTCCACCTGTTTTTAATAGCAATTTACTTTCAAAAACAATATTGTCCTTATTTGAAAAATAATTAGGAATTGTTGTTCTCCGGGTGTGTTGTTCAAAGTCGGAGTACTTATATTTTAAAGTCAGGGTCCTGGCTTTTACTTTCGAATTTTTAATCCGCTCCCACAAAATAGCACATATTTTTAACATTTCAGATTCAAGTTCTTCTAAAAAGAAAATATCATTTATAAATGTTTGCTCAGCTCCAAGCGATTTACGTTTACGCAGTGGCTGAACAGGCCGGTTATCTTCTCCATGGCAAATTTCGTAGTAGTAATTTCCAACTTTTCCGAATAACCTGGACAATTCCAACCTTTCAATTGTTTTTAAATCGCGGCCATACCAAATACCCATTTCATTTAATTTTTTGGCTGTAACCTTCCCAATTCCAAAAAATTTACGTACTTCTAAATTGTCGATAAAGTCACTGGCCTGGTCGGGTGTTACCACAAACAAGCCATTGGGTTTATTTACATCGGAAGCTACTTTTGCCAAAAATTTATTGTACGACACACCTGCTGAAGCCGTTAGTTTTGTCTCATCGAATATTCGGTTTTTAATTTCCTGTGCAATTAATGTTGCCGAGGGTTTTCCCTTTTTAGTGTACGTAACATCGAGGTAAGCTTCGTCGAGCGAAAGAGGTTCAACTAAATCGGTGTATTCAAAAAATATTTCCCGTATTGAATTTGAAATTTGTTTATAGCGGTGAAAACGTGGTTTTACAAAAATTAGTTCCGGGCATTTTCGTTTAGCAATTTTTGAAGGTGTGGCCGAACGAATCCCATACTTCCGGGCTTCATAACTGGCAGCTGCAACCACTCCCCTTTCACCCGATCCGCCAACGGCAACTGCTTTCCCTTTTAATTCAGGATTATCTAATTGCTCTACCGATGCAAAAAATGCGTCCATATCGATATGGATTATTTTTCGGATTTTATTCAATGTTAATTAATATGTTTAAAAAGTTAAAAATAGCCTGAATTCAATAATAACAACAAAGATCTAATATGATTAATAATTTCGAATTTCTTGTGTTTTATGGGCAATCTGTCGGCTGACGGAGAACCTACAAAATAATAATCCTCCTGTGTGCCAATATTAGCCATGCTCATTTCATCTAATAATTACTATTCAAATTATTTTGAAAAAATCATGTTTTATTTGAATAAAAATTTAGCATGTTTGCTTTTTAAAGGAAAACAGGGTTTTTACTTTATGTTATATGAGTGAAAAATTGTACATGGACAAGGGACAAAAATTAAACGAGAAATGGATTAAAGCTTCTATTTTGGGGACAATCTGGGCATCGTCAGAAATTGTTCTTGGAAGCTTTTTACATAACCTCAGGATTCCGTTTAGCGGAAATATTTTGACTGCCATAGCACTGGTAATTTTAATTTCGGCCAGTTATAAATGGAAGGAACACGGTCTTTTTTGGAGGGCCGGGATAATTTGTGCATTGCTGAAAACCATGTCCCCAAGTGCTGTTATTTTTGGTCCGATGGTAGCCATTCTTAGTGAAGCAATCTTGCTTGAAATTTCAGTACGGTTTTTAGGTAAAAACATCACAGGTTTTTTGCTGGGTTCAATTTTGGCAATGTCATGGAATTTAATTCAAAAGATATTCAATTATGTAATTTTCTACGGTTACAATATTGTTGAACTCTATTCCAATTTAATGAAATATGCGCAGAAACAACTGCATTTACAATTCGATGTAGTGTGGGCACCAATAGTATTGCTATTAGCTATTTATATTTTATTCGGTACTTTTTCGGCAATGATAGGCATAAAAACCGGACGCAAGTTATTAACCCATTCTAATGAACCTGGTAAAGTTTTGCAAAACATGCAAACAGGAAATTCCACAACGAAAAAAAGCAGCATATTTAATTATTCTGTTCCGTGGCTTTTTTTGAATATTATTCTGATGTTTGGTTCGCTGATTTTAATAAACCAAATAAGTTTTGTTGCCTGGGCAACGTTAGTATCAGTTATAGTTTTTGCCTGGGCCGTACGTTATAAACGTGCATTGCGTCAACTTGTTAAACCAAAATTATGGATCTTTTTCATTGCTACAACAATGGTTGCAGCTTTTGTTTTTACTACAATCCAAGCAGAAGAAACCCGGATTATTGATGCGATAATAATTGGAGTTGAAATGAATTTAAGGGCGATTGTTTTAATCATGGGTTTTTCGGTTTTAGGAACCGAATTGTACAACCCTAAAATTCGCAAACTTCTTGGAAAAAGCCGTTTTAAACAGTTGCCACTAGCACTGGAACTTTCGCTCGAAAGTTTACCTTCGATGATTGCAAACATTCCGGATTTAAAAAGTATTGTCAGGAACCCGGTGCATGTTATTCATCAACTTATGAAACATGCTGAATTAAGACTTGATGAAATAAGAAAAAAAACTGCTTTTAAACAAAAAGTATTTATTATCACAGGTGCGATTGGCAAGGGAAAAACAAGCTGCATAAAAAATGTGATAAAAAAACTTGAACAGGAAAAAACCACAGTACTTGGTATTTATTCAGAACGGATAATTAAAAATAACATTACAGTTGGATACGATGTTATAAATGTTTCGAATAACAAAAGTAAAAAGTTTTTACGGTTGCATGGCGATAATACTTTAGGGAAAATCGGACGATTTGTTATTTATCCCAATGGTTTCCAAATGGGAAGAAATACATTAAACGAATTGCAAAATACCCGTGCAAAAATAATCGTGATCGACGAAATTGGCAAATTGGAAATTGATGGTGGAGGCTGGTCGGAATGCCTCCTTAATTTAATAAAAACCAGGAATAACCATCTTTTGTTAGCTGTTAGAGAGGAGGTTCTTGAAAAAGTAATCGAAAATTTAGGAATCGAAGCCGAAATAATTTACAATGTTTCGGAAAATAAATGTGAAGATTTTTCGCAGCGGATTTTACAATTTATAAATTACTAATATTTTAAATTATCATATTAAAATTGGATTAAAAGAGTTTCTATTAAAAATATCCGTCTTAAATCAATATAATTTAAATTGCCAAAATGAAATAAAATGCGATTAACCAAACCCTCGACTAAACGCAGAGTGGCAGTTTGAAAGTTTCAAAGAATATAATCCCGATAAATGGTATTAATCTGCAAAAGTAATCTTCGTAAACTGCTAACCTTTTCTGAAAATGTACATGTAAAATTAATTTCAATTAAATTAATTGGATCCATTTGAATATTTAATCGGTAATCTGTCATAAAATACTTTACCCAAAACTTTTTTATTATTTTAACGCCGGAAAATAAAAACAAATAAAAATATGGCTGTACTAAAATTTGATGAAGTTCCTTACGAAAAATTGAAAGAAGGCCTTCAAAGGAAAATTATCCACACCAATAATTTAATGACTGTTTTAATTGACTTCAGCGATGGCCCGTGGGATGAACGAGATGCACCGCATTCTCATCCACACGAGCAAATATCGTATGTTGCCGAAGGGGAAATCATTTTTTACTGTGAGGGGGAAGAAGATCAGCATTTAAAAGCTGGCGATATGTTTTCGGTTCCTTCTGGTAAAATGCACACGGTTAAATTGCTTACCTCAAAAGTACGTTTAATAGATAGTTTCAACCCTCTACGGGAGGAATTTTTATAAGTGATTACCACATCTGATTTAAATTAATGAGGATTGGCTCATTATTAAAATTTATAAACCAGGGTCAGACCTTTTTTATTTCCCAATTGGAATGGGAGAATATCAAAACTTTTTAGGTGTTCGTTATCCCATTTATACAAATGAGTGAGGTAAACTAACTCAGTAGATAAAATCCCTATTCCGGCGCCAGCAACAACATCAGAAATCCAGTGGGCATTTTTGGCCGTGCGAAGTATTCCAACTGTAGCTGCGCAACTGTACGCGCCGATACTGTACCATAGGTTTGACCCACCATATTCTTTATGCATAAAATGCGCCATGGCAAAAGTAAACGAAGTATGCCCCGATGGAAACGAACGCATACCACCACTAGGCCGTTGGGTTTTTGTCCAGGTTTTTAAGTTCGACACAATTAAATCGTTCAGTAAAATACTTTTAATTGCAAGTGCTGTCCGGTTTCCAAAATTGTTTTTGCCTTTTATCCCGAATGCATTTAACGAATAAACAGAAGCGAGTGGGGCGTACTGAATATAATCATCAATATCTCCCGAATAGGCAAAATTGCGTTGTGCGAAATCGCGGAAATTTTCTTTTGCAACATCATTATTATGTAAGATACTTCCGGTAGAGATTAGCAAAACCGGTACAATAAATGGTTTTAAGCCATTTTTTTTATCGTAATAATTATAGTTGATGTTTTGGATTGAATCCTGAAAAATCCCAAATTCCAAATCCGTAAAATAATCCACTTTAACAGTTTCCCCTTTTTTCAAATTATTAGTTTTCGAAGGTGTTTTTGCTTTTAAAAATTGAAAGTGGATTAGCAGGACTGCCATTAAAAAATAGAAGATCGAAGACTGTTTTGGTTTCATCGCTGTAAAAGTATGAATTTTACAACAAAATAACTTGCCGAAAACTAATCTCACAAATTATTAAACGAAGTCCGTCAAAATCTAATTTTTACTTCATTCAGAGGTTATTGAATTTGAAAGGGTAATTATAAGTTTCTTATAAATATTGTTAACGATTTTGAGCATTTTAAAATTGTTATACCGATTCGACAACAACATGTCGCAAATTTTCACTTTGTTTAGTCTGCTTCTTTGTTGTATTATCGGCATTAACTCCCGAAATAGATTCGGGACAGGCTATTGTAACTTCAAAATTTGTTATGCGGCACTTTGAAGAACAATTATGACTGGAATAATACCGATAAAGTTTGTTGTGTTTTTATCCAGTAATTTCGCCCTGCATTTAAAGCAAAATATTTATTAATTACTTGAATTCATATTTTTATAAACAAATTTGGAATTCGTTGTATAATTCATTTTCGCAAACATAAACCGGGGCTTCCACCCCGGCTTTTTGTTTTTTATTGTTTGATTATTTTTTCTACCTGCTGCTGTTCGCCCTGCCTGAAGTTGATAAAATAAACTCCCGGGCTTAGCCCATCGAATGGTATTTTGTTTTGGCTGCCTGCACCTAATACCATTGTTTTTATTACCTGTCCCGCAATATTGCTGATACTGATTTTAGCCTCACCGTTTCCTTGCGGGATATTAGTCTGCAAATAATTTTTTACCGGGTTGGGGTAAACCGAGAAAGACTGGTTTTTATCTAAATCGCCAAGGGCTGTTGGGAAAGATACATTTAGTATAAAAATTATCCATTCTTTTAAATTGCCCTGATCGGTAGCGGTTAGTTTTAACCTGTAATCGCCAGTTGCATTACCGGGTGGAATCCCACTTAGTTTCAATTCAGCAGGTTCAAAATTTAACCATCCTGGAAGAGCAGTATTATTTTCCCCCAATAGGCCATAAGTCAGTTCATCGCCTACATCGGGGTCAATTATACAATCGAAAGGCAATTGTATTTCATTGTCGCGGTTGCTGAAAAACTGCTGTGTCCCTGGAACAAAGTTTATTTCGGGGGCATCGTTTACGTCAATAACAGTTAATGCCACTTGTTGTACCGACTCTTTATTGCCATCGCTGGCTTTTATGCTGAAGTTGTACATCCCGACATTGTCGTTGCCTGCCACACCGCTCAACAGTTTCGATGCGAGGTTAAAACCCAGCCATGACGGCAAACTTTCAAAATCAAATGTTACCGGGTCACCCTCGGTATCGATAACATCGAGGGCATAAATATATACCTGGTCCTGCAACACATAACTTAGCGGGCTGCTCAAAAATTCAGGCGCATCGTTGGCATTGCTTACCTGTAAACGGAGCCCCTGTTCGAAAGTAGCGCCCTGGCTGTCGCTTACCTGAAGTAGAATATTGTGGAACTCATTTTCTTCGTAGTTCAATGGTTTCGATAAAACCAGGTTGTCCCCATTTATGCTGAACACAGGGTTGCCACCGTCGTTTATACCGTTGCCAACAATAAGGGAAAACTCATGTGTGTCACCTGCATCCTGGTCGTCTGTAGCCAAAATTGCCACCACAGAACTGACCGCTGACGATTCGTCCAATACCTGTGTGGAAAGTGATATCCCGGTCGGTGGATCGTTTTGATCTTTTATGGACAGGACAACATCCTGCATGATGTCGGTCTCGCCATTGCTGACCCTGGCCCTGACCATAACATTGCCCACTCCCTCAAAATCAAATACACTGTTGGTCAGTAAGGTACGGCCATTTAACTCAAACCTGTCGTTACAGTAAATATCCAGGTCAACTTCCAAAGGCAAGGAAAACGTAAAGCGGTCGCAATCGTAAGTGTCGGAATTAAAAACACCTACAATGGAGTTTAATGGCTGGTTCTCTGGTAATTCGTGGTTGCTTAAATAAAAATCACCATCAACAAACTCTTCCACAACCGTAACAAGGAACGGTTTGGTCAGCCGGTTGCCCATAGAATCAGAGGCTTCAACCAATATGTTGTACCTTTGTTTTTCGGTTACCGGACGCGGCGTTTCAAGAAAAAGCGAATTGTTGATTACCGTGAAAAAACCATTGTCAGGGCCAAATTCTTCATTTATCGGCAGCAAAAATTTATGGGCCCTTTGTTGATCTATATCTTCGGCCAGCATTATCCCCACAAACACAGGTGGGTTGTCGATGCCAACGACCAATGTATTGCTAAGCGTTATGTCAAAGGGCGGCGTACCGCGGTCGTCGGCCACTTGCAATAACATCACCTGCTCAAAAGTTGCACCTTGGCTATCGGTAGCTTGGAGCAAAATATTGTAGAACTCCTTTTCTTCGTAGTCCAACGGTTTTGATAAAACCAGCTTGTCACCATCTATTCTAAACGTAGTGTTGCCCTCGTCGTTTATGCCGTTGCCAACAATTAGGCTGAACACATGGGCATCG
>JABGRN010000061.1:19283-35348 GCA_018648265.1 Prolixibacteraceae bacterium
GTTGCCCTCGTCGTTTATGCCGTTGCCAACAATTAGGCTGAACACATGGGCATCGCCGGTATCCTGGTCTTCCACCGCCAGGGTGGCAACCACAGAATCAACTGCCGTCGATTCGTTCAAAATATGGGTAGAAAGCGATATCCCCGTGGGGGGGTCGTTTTGGTCGGACACGGTTATGGTCACTTCCTTTGTGATTTCTGAAAGGCCATCGCTTATTTCAACCAAAAGCAAAAAACTGCTGTCGCTTTCAAAATCAAAAACGGCACTGGTCAATAAAGTACGGCCGCTAAGCCCAAACTTTGCATTGCCATAAATACCCAAATCTATGTCCAGGGGCAAAGCCAGTGTGTATTCGCCGGCCTGGAAAATATCGGAGTCGAAAAAACCGACCACTGTGTTAACAGGCTGGTTCTCGGCAACTACGTCGTTGGCAAGGAAAAATGCACTTTCCCTGAATTCTTCAACTACAGTGACAATAAACGCCTTGCCAAACTGGTTGCCCATAGCATCGGTAGCTGCCAAAAGTATTTCGTAAGTGCTTTTCTGGGATATGGGCGGCGGCGAATCAAAATTTAAAGTATCGTTGGAAATGGTAAAAAAAGCATTGTCAGGACCAAATTCGGCATTCTCAGCAAGGGAAAAAACATGGCCACCTTGTTGATCGGGGTCTTCGGCAAGCAGTGTACCAACAAAATCCGGGGGATCATCAATACCAATAACTGATGTGTTGCTTAAAGTGATGTCGTAGGGCGGATCCACCTGGTATTGGCTGTTGATATCAAAAGGACTGCTTACCGTGGCACCAAAACTATCTTCGGCAATTACATGGATACTGTAGCCCTGGCCGCCTAAAAATGTAAGCGGGGCATTGTTTTTCAACTGGTTGCCATCGAAATAAAACTTCCCGTTGTCGATATCGTTAACACCATCGCCGGCTACCAAAGAAAAAGTATGGGCATCGCCGGCATCTTCATCAAGGGCAGAGAGTTCACCAACAACCGAATTGACAGGGGTATAAACAGGGGTATTGTGGTTGCCCATTGTAATGCCCGTGGGGGCGTCGTTCATGTCCAATATTTCTATATCGAAATATTTTTCCACAACACCGCCTTTTTCGTCGTCGGCACGCACATAAATTTTATATGAAGTTTGTTCCTCGTAATTAAAAATACCGTTGGCCCATAAACCGCTGTCGGAAATATAAAAATACCCGTGTTCGGTATCGGCCTGGTCAACCAAACTGAACAGGTGTTCCTCATCCGGGTTTTCGGTCACTGCTTCAAAAAAACCGATAAACATTGAACTGTCATTTTCCGGTTTCTGATTGGTGGAAAGGTCGATATCGGTCGGGATATCGTTGGCCGTGCTGATGTTGACAGTATAAACAGTGGTATCTGAAAAATCGGCCGATTCAATGGTGTATTCAACAGGCAAAAGAAAATCATTGGAAGTGGCACCGCTGGACTGTTCAACCCCGCCAACAAAAGCCTTCGCCCCGTTGGATAAAGTAAAACTGGCTACAATGCCCGTTAAATCACCACTCCAGTTTTCCTCTAGGTAAACATCAGTGCCGCTTATCGAGGTAGGACCTTCCTGGTTTGGGATACTGAAAGATAGTAGCCCGGACTCGCTGTTTAAGGCGCTGGAGGAAAATAAAAACGGGGAACTTATTGAACCAACAATATCATTTACAACAAAACTAAGTGTTTGTTTTATTGCAAATTCTTCACCGGCACTATCGTCCCAGATTTTAAAATTGACTGTTCCAATGGGGTCGTTGCTATAAACCATCAGGAAAACATAGTACTCATTTATTGCGCTTACATATTTTACATTCGTTACCCCGCGGCACTCTCCATCGATAAATGCGGCTACTTTGTCACTTTCATCTGTTGACAGATAACCATCGGTTGTAACCTGCCCAGTTATAGTCATTGAATAAACATATTGGTTAGGTGTTACATCCCATCCGGGTTGAGCAACGGCAATTATCCCCAGAAAGGTGAACATGCCGGCCAAAAATAATGTTGTTATTTTTTTTGCTTTCATCTTTTACCTGGTTTTTGAAATTTTAACTGATTTTACCGAATCGCCCGATATAAAACGGATGTAGTAAATACCTGCCGATACTACTGCCCCGTTTTGGTTGTTCCCATCCCAAACAGCCTTATTTGTACCACTAACAGGGTATCCATCAAAAATACGCCTGACAAGAGAACCCGTGGCATTGACAACATCGATGGTCACAGCATTGTTAGTACCGGCAAACTCAACATTGACCTGCCCACTGAAAGGGTTGGGGTAGCAATACAAGAAGTTTTCGCTTTCAAAACCTCCGCCACCGGTAGTCAATTCCTTTAAAGTTAATTCTAAAGGATTTTGTGTTGTCCCATAAACCGCATTCTTAACAAATGGCTTTATTTCGATGATTTTATATGTATTACCTGACATGCCATCGAATAAACGGAACTCAATAAACTGCCCGTTTATACTATTGCTTACGTTTAGAAAGAACGGGTTGTATCCAATTCCACTGTTAGAAACCGGGGAGATAAAACCGTGGCATTCGCTGTTGATAAAGGCTCCTAAAACCATCTGGTTATTTATTGTTATTTCCGTTGACTGGCTCACATTAAGTTGCGCCACGATTGACATGTTCCCATCATATTCCGAAAGATCGTTTTTCCAACCCAAAGGCGGGGAAGTATAAATGGGTATTTTTGCTCCTTTGAACACCGTTCCATTTGGATAAGTTAATGTTCCAATTTTGTTTACTTTAAACATATATCCTAATCCTGGATACATTACTTCCAGAGTTCCTAACCATCCAACACGTGGGTCGTACATTGAAAATGCGTACTGGCTTTTGATAATTTCTGATGTATCGGCCACATACAAACGCAGTGCATCGTTTACATCCATTGCCAGGTCAGGCAAATAACCAATGTGGTTCCAATCAGCAGTTAACGGAATGTGATAATCTTCAGGAATTAATTGTTCCCCGGTATAAACTACGGTATCGGTGTTGCTTATTTTAACCTGGTACATCAATTGGTTATCAATAGAATCGATTAATCCGGAAGCCCACCCTGTCACAATATCAAAATTATTAAAACCACCACCATGAGTTTTTATCTGGTCGTTTTGTTCCGGCTCAAGTGCTGAGAAGAATGAATTCAAATCGTTCTGGTTTGAAGCCAGCTTATTAAACGATAACCAGTTCCAGCCCTTTGCCACAGGAATATATTGGCGGTACAAACCTGTTGCCTCAAACAGAACCGGGTCGAGTGTAGTACCCTCTACCCCATTTGGGACAAAAGTTATATCAAACGGACTTACATCGTCGAGAATTTGACCAACACTGGCATCCCACAAACGAAAGTCAAGCTGTTCTCCGCTTAAATTTCCATGAACATTCATAAATACCAGATAAGAATCAAATTCTTTTAAATAACGGACATTTGCTACACCCCTGATAGAATCATTCACAAAGGCAGCTACTTTATCAAAAATATCGGTTGATAATACCCCTTCAATTTTAACACGGCCTACGATGTTCATAGTGAATTCGAATTTAGTTGGATCCACTTCCCAATCTGGTGGAGTTTTATAAACCCGTACGGTAACCGGTAGTTTCTCATCGAAGCCATTTTCAGTCCGTAAAATAATATCTTCGTTGTACTCTCCGATATTTAGAGCCGGGTTAATTGTAAATGTTATTTCCAACGTCGATTCGGGATTTATGTCACCCGATGATGGATTTGCCGTTAACCATGGAGGCAGGTTTATTATGCTGAACCCTATTTGTTGTCCGCCGGTATTTTTTATTGTCGATACAAAATCCATTGGCTTGTAAATTTCTTTTGTAAAACTTCTGCGCTCATCTTCCCAGCGCACCTGGTTGCGGTGAACATAAGCGGTCCAGGTTGCCGGCGATGCCATGCGGTTACCATACTTATCTTCAATGCCTTCAACCGTTATCTCGATTATGTTTTTTTCGAGCTGGGGCATTAAAAATGTTTTTGGTGCCACTATAATTTTATCTTCGGCAGCTACCCAGTCAAATCCAATATCTTCAATTGGCCGCGCATCTTTTACATTTGGTGCATCGGTAATAAAAGCATCTCCAAATGTAGGGGAAGCATCTAAAGCATTAATTTCGGGGACATAGTTTTCGTAGCTTGTTTCTAAATTGAAGTTTCCAAAAACATCTTCGAAATAGCCTTCAAACGGGAAATAAGCCATTAACCCTATCTCTTCGCCATGCAATTTTGAATTCATGTCCAAACGGATTTGAGTGGTAGTTTTGGCAAGGTTCCACAAGCGGAATTCATCCATTTTACCTGAATAAAAGCGGTCTGTCCCAAATCCGTTTATATTATCCCACTTACGGGCGCCGAGGTACATTTTACCTCCTGCAATACCTCCAAGAATTATATTTTCTTTTTCGCTTTGAGCCTGGCCATCAATAAATGTTATCGCATTGCCACGCCTACGCACCACAAGTGAAAAATGATGCCACGAATTGTCAAAATAATCATTGCTCACTGCTTCTAAAATATTACCCATACTTGCAACCCAAATTTTTCCATCGGGGGTAGCATAAATACTCAGTGCTTTTTCCAAAAGCCCGTCACCTTCGTTACCATCCCCCTTTTGATTGGAAAACAGGCAAACTGTATCTGCAGGGTTATTATCTTTAAACCAGAATTCTATGGTGTAATCCATCTCCGGGATAATTGCAAAATAACCCGTAGAAAACTCAAGGAAATTATCCCCGGAAAAGTCCCATGCATATCCACCAGGTTCAACTACCCAGGGGGCAAAAATTTCCATGTGCCGGTTTGCTGCTTTATCGACGGCCAATTCGCCAAAAGCTTCGCTTAAAGTCCAGTAACCATACAAGCTTACTTCGTTTCCTGACAAGGCTTTGTATTGGTTTCCATAAATATCGCCCAGGGACCACATTTTTGACCAAATACGAAGCTCATGTAAACTTCCGGCATAAAAATCGCCACCAGTTACCGAAGATTTGCCAAGATAAATTATACCACTATTGTTAAATGTTGGGCTTACCCCTTGTTCTTCCAGAATTATTTTATCGTTTTGATAAATATAAATACTGCCATTTTCATAATCATAAACGTATGCCATGTGCTGCCATTCATCTGACGGTACGGCCGCGCTAAATTGGAAAGGCGCTTCAAATTGTACATTACCAATTTTAAAATATGTTGAGCCAATCCCAGATAACCCAATTTCGATACTTGTTGCCGGATCGTTGCCCTGTGAAAAAATTACGGAATTATTATAAATATCGGTCCGCATCCAGAATTCGATTGTAAACGACTTATCGTTAAAAGAAATACCATCGGGAATAGCAGTGAAATCGGTAGTGCCGTTAAACCTTAAAAAAGCATCGTGTTTTATGCTTGCATTATTAAGTGTGCCTTTTATATCGAAATTATATTGTGTAAGCAATCCCCCCTCAATCGGTTCATTAAACTGGACCAAAATGTCATCATCAACATTTAAAATCCCATCAGCAGGTTGCGGCGTACCAAAAACCTGGGGTAGCTGGCCGTCGAGTATGCCGGATAGTACCTGCGAATAGTTTACACTACCATCGGCACAATAAGAAACCAGCCTGATGTCATAGCCCCTGTCTGGTAAACTCCTCATATCCCAAAAGAACTGAAGCGAAGTTTTTCCATCAATAAATGTCCTCCCCGGTTCGGCTTCTGTGAGTGGGTAATTTGTAAAAGTTTGTACTGTGGTCCAATCTGAGGTTCCGGTTGGTGTATATTGAAAAAGGATTTCTTCGAAACCAACATGCTGCAAGTTAAAATTTTCAATTTTCACCAGCATTGAATCGTTGTCATTAAAATTAATAACCCAGCCTTGCCCGGGGTAGCTTAACTCTACCGGGCTACATGCCGAGGCAAAAAAAGCAGAAATTAATACTTCCGATGAGATTCCGCTTTCACACGACGAACGTAAATAAACACCCAGATTTTCATAATCGTTAACATCGGGCCTGCCCTTGTAAACTTCGAGTGTTTTTACAACTGTTGTCCCGTATGGAACATAAACTGACATTCCGTTGTTGATTGTGCTTCCATCCATCATAATTTTTGCGCCAAAGCGGTTTTTTTGAACGTCAACCCCGATAATATACCATAAGTCTTTTTCAGCTTCCGAAACATTGGAAAGGTTCATGGTAAAAAGTGCGGGCGAGGTTTCAGGAACTAATGGCGAAATTGGGTTGTTAACACTTAATTGTGGCCCGTCGATCATCATTGTTGCAACCGATAAAGTATGGTCTCCCGGTTCGAAATATTCTGTCATTTCTTCCCCTTCGTAGGGGCATGAAGTTTGCCCGCCTTTGGTTGCAAACACCGGGCCATGGCCTGCCTGGCATTTTTTCACGTCAACTGTAAGATAATCTTTTGAGTTGCTATCGGAGAGGGAGTAAGTAACTTTATCTGTTGTGGTTACACTCCCAGAATATTTCTCATCTACTGTTAGTGTATTATTAGCACTGGTTTCCAAATACATACCAGTATTATTAACAGCTATACCAAGCGACAAGGCAAATTTTAAACCCAGTGAAAAACTAAAAACAAAATTACCGGTATGGGTAGCATCGCTTCCAATACTTGATTTATATGTAACACCAGCTCCGAAAGAAATATTTTTATGATTATCATCTAGTTCGGCTAAAGTCTTTTCTTCTTCGTTTTGCGCCAATATTGCAATCCAGTTAGCAATTTGATTATTGTAATATCGCACTGAATCAATAATTGAATCAACAAGAGGTGAGGGTAATGTATAGACGTAACTTGGTCCATCATGTAAAACCCCCGATGTATCTACTCCCCACAAATCGAAATCATCGTTATTGGAGCCATATTTAGGATCTGTAAAGTCGGTAAAAACTTTTTGATAACTGCTGCCCTCTAACATAATATTCCGAAGTTGGTATAAATTAGGAATAATTTCTTTTTCAATTGTTTTTTGGGTGTAAACAAAATAGGTATCAAATTCAGGATTTATCCGTATCCCGTCTTCTATAGAAATTGAATAAGTGTTATGTTGAGCAATGGTATCAGATCCTGTGGGAATTTCTGTTGTAGGCATAATATCCATTATCTTTGTAAGCCCATATACTATATTGGTTGATTGTCCAAAAAAAACATCCCCTTCGGATCCAACAAAACTAGGACTATTTGATGTGGAAAAACTTTCATAAAATCTCGAAACCGTAGTCTTTTCATAACCTCCTCCCAACGTAGTAGAATAATTAATCTCAAGCTTTAAACTATTCTTAGCCTCTACTGTATTTGTCATAGCGAAAAACGGAGTACCTGAGGTTGTTACGACCGTACTCCCCAACAACGAATTAATGCCCAAAGCTTGGTTAAACTTGTTCGTCACCGAAAAAGTATTTTTATTTGAAGTAACCGTATTTTCTTCAAACATGGCATAACTATTTGAACCAGGAGGATCCCTTAAAATATTATCTATATTGTTTGGCCCTGTTGTAACAAAATTACTTCCAGTTGGTCGGCCCCCTAAAATGAAAGCTTCCATTGTTGGCCACTGGATTATAGATCCGGCCGAAACAAAAGAGATGTTCAGGTTTTTTGTATAGGGATCGGCAATATTTGGGAAGTCCGCAAAAAATTCATGTTCGGCTTCACCATTTTCATCCAATTCCAATTCAACATCCTTTTGCTCATAGGCAAGGTCATTTGCAATAAGAACCCTGCCATCGGTTACAGGTACTAAATCGATGCTGTCGCCAAGGCGTGCTGGATTAATATATTCCTCAAATGCTTTTAGTTTTAAATTGTATTCCTGCCCAAAAAAGAATATTGGTTTACCAAACGAATAAACTATATCGTCTCCCGACATAGACGCAAGTGTAATCGTATCGGTCACGTCATTTTCATTGGTATAACCATATTTTTCATGGCTTATAATTTTCTCCCCATCCTTGTTTGTTACATCAAAATCGGGTTCACTACGATAAATCCAATCCCTTCTCAAATTATAATGAGCGGTAGAATCCAACTTTTCAAAAACCGGATTTCCATCAGCGTCATCTACGAAAGAACTATCGGTTTCGTACTTTACAAAAAACTGGTTGGTCATGTCGATAATTGCTTTGTCCTTATCTGAGTTAAAAATATAGCGGTTGTTTTTAATTCCCAGATCAACGGGCTTATATTGTTCGGGCAGTAGCCAAATTTCAAATTCCCCCGTATTTGGATCTGTGCTAAACGATATTGTTTTAGGTGTATTATCAACGACGTTACCATTTTCGTCGAAATCGATATTAAAGCCCCTAACAGTGGTAAGTTCCACGTTAACGACACCAATATTATTAATTGTCGGGTCTTGTGGCAAACTATCCAACCCCAGTATTTTAACAGCTTCTACCGGCCCACCGACTATTTTTCCCGCTAATTTGAACCTGGTAGTATCATAAATTCCAATGGATATTTGTTGATTAAATAAATGACGTTCGATATTACCAAGCGAATCGATACCCGGGAAAAAAGGTTCGTTAAATAAATGATTCTGTTTTTCGAAAGTCAGATAATGGTTTCCAATGGGAACGTCGAATTCAACCGTACCATCTTCTTTTGTTTGAACCAGATTATTATTTGCATCCGAAATATACTGTCCATCAACCTGAACTATAACCCCGGTTACCGGGAAATGAGTGTTTCTGTAAAATACTTCCAGAATGACCGGAACCGTTGAAATATCGGTAAAATCGATATTGTTATGTACAGTGGCACCTTCGCCCACAAAAAGTGTTTTAAATTCCGGATCAAATTCATGGGGGGCAAGCATGGGAACTATTTTATAAACAGAACCACCTGTCCGGTAAGGGATACCTGTAATTAAGTAATTTCCCGTTTGGTCGGTTATGGCCCTAAACCACAATTGACTTATTTTAGGTACAACCGTTGAATATGAACAACTTGTCAGGGTCCCATGGTTTTCGTTATAATAATTTCCTGTTTTTGATATATCGAAAAAACGATCGATATTAATATTTTCGTTTAAACGGTAATAGGCAATTAGGTCGGGTTCGTTACCATTAATATATTTATTAAAATATATACCAATTGTACTACTGTCGAGTGCCGTTGCCCATAACCGTATTTCATCTATATAACCTTCAAAATGATTGGCCGATGACTCATGCCCGAGAATAAAATCATTGGTATTATCAGCAGGTGGGGAAATACCGGATTTCGTGGCTTTTAATTCGCCATCGATGTATAAATAACTTTTTGAACCATCGAAAACAGCAGAAACATGAATAAATGTATCGATTGGTGGGGTGTATGAAAAAGTTAAAAGTGTAGTACCAACATTAAAAACAAATGAATTAGTCGCTGATAAATAATTTAAACCATATTGAGCCCCCTTATTAAATATTGCTGCATTTTTTATTCGGCTGAAACGGATATACGCCTGAAAAGTAAAAGTATCTTTCAGGCTAACACCCATGTCTTCGATTTGCATTGAAGATGTGCTGCCATTTAATTCAATACTCGAAAAATCAGGCAATTCTGTACTTTCGGCAGTTAATGTAACCCCGGCGGCCGGGCTTCCGCTTTGGTATGTCACCCTTCCGCTAACCGTGGCAGTTGGAACCTTAAACCCAATGTCGGAAACAACATTACTGAAAACGGAAAGTTCGTTGCAGAATCCTTCCCCTTTAATCGAATACTCATAAAGAACCCCGTTAACGGCGTAATGGTCGTCGAAAGTGGTTAGATTAGCGTCGAGGGTTGTTAATAAGGTAGAGTCGGTACTTCCAAATTCTTTGCGGTAAATATAAAAAATTTCGATTTGGTGCCTGTTAATATTATCCCACTCTAAATGTACAACATCCGAATAATATCCTTTTGAGGCGTTTAGGCCGCCATCCCAAAATGTTGCGCTCAAATCGACCCCCATTACAACTTCATTTGAAATCACAGAACCTGAATTCCCACAGTCGTTTCCGGCCAATAACTCATAAGTGTAAGGAACACACATTTCAGCTGCATCATCATCATACTTCGTTACATTCTTTTGAATGTCATATACGTTTGTAACCCCTGTATTAACATTTGTCCTTGTAAGTTTATACCAATCTTCAAAAGCAGAGTTGTCCCATGAAATTGTAATTACCTGATTTGCCTGTGAATAACCTATATTAGTAGGTGTATCGGGGACATCGGGCGCCAACCCTTCTTCGTGTGTTGACCAGTCGCCCCAGTCGCCACAATCGTTTAAGGCACTGACCCTGTAATAATAATTTACATTTTTATGTGGAGGTGTATCTTCGTAATAATCCCTGGTATTTAAGATATCGTCTCTTAAAGTTGTAGTGTCTGTAGAAAAATTTGTATACGTGCTTCGTTGCACTTTAAAATTCTCAGGGTCGGTGCCGGCCCATTCCCAGTTAACCATAATTGTGCCGTTACATTTATCTTTAGATGCTGTAACATTTTGCGGGGCTACATTTATGGCTTTTGAATTCCCTGTTTTTACTGATGAAAATTCGCCCTCCCTGACAAATACGTCAATATGACTATAACGTTGTTCTACTTTGATTTTGTAGTCATAAGATGTGCCATCAGCAACGTTGGTATCAATATAATTCTCAAATACCTGATACCAGAATACACCTGGACTACGAAAAATTTCAACATTGTCTCTTTCAATTATATAATAATTCTTATAATAATGAAATACATTGCCAACCCAGTATGTTGATGGCAAATTATCGGGAGCCTCCCAGGTTAATTCAACTTTATTACATTTATCCTTTGAAGCGGCAAAATTTGATGGGCTTTTAAGTCTCCAGAAAGTTAAATTGAATGTATGCTTTACTTCACTTTCTTCCCTAATCCTAAACTCTGTTGGTTTATTATAAACTCCTGATGGGGATTCATTTATGGTTATATGATACCGAAGATAGTAATATGCTTCATCTGTGTCAAAATCAACCATGTTTTTAACATCATAAGCATTAAAATTTGCCAGATAATTTGGGGATCCTCCATAGTCACCATTAAATTGCAATCTGGCTATCGCTGTCCATGTTCCACTAATTTTAGCCTCAAGATATAAATTATCGTGTACCAATAAACTTGGGTTACCCAAAGAATATCTTTGAACTAACAGTTTTATTTTTGCCGTACCATCTTCCCTATCTTCATAAACCAGTTCGAAACGGCTGTCATCCCATGCCTTTGCATTACCAAAGGCAATGCAGAAAATGAAACTTAGAAGAAATAGTTTCAATAAAAGTAATGTTGATTTTTTCATGATTTTTTATTTAAGTAATTTGATTTTTGTAGGATAAACTTGAAACTTTGAACTCTGAACTTGAAACTTGCAAGAATGAGTGGAAGTGGAATGTAAACCCGGGTTGTACGCCGCAAATTGAAGCTTAATTAGTTTCACAAGTTTTGGTTTTTTAGTTTTTAGAAGTAAAAATTATTAGTTACAATAATTTCCTTCTAAAATTAGGGGGTTAAAATGTTCTTTCAAAAATATATACCTTACAAAATCTGTACATTCGAAAAAAAGTATATTTGTTAGAATATTGTTTAATATACTTATTTTTAGGCAGTTAATTTAATTATTTAAAATATCTCAACATATTTTTTAAATCGTTGTATATTATGTAATCGATTTTTGGTCAAAGTGGGGAGGAAGTAGTGGTGAGTGGGTGAGTGGGTGAGTGAGTGAGTAAGTGAATGGTGAGTGAGTGGGTAAGTGGGTAGTCAAATCTCGGAACTCGGAACCTGAAACCCGGAACTCGGAAGTGGTGAGTGGGTGAGTGAGTGGAAGAAGAAAGTGGGAAGTCAAATCTCGAAACTCGGAACCTGAAACCCGAAATCCGGAAGTGGTGAGTGGGTGAGTGAGTGGAAGAAGAAAGTGGGAAGACAAATCTCGGAACTCGGAACCTGAAACTCGGAAGTGAGTTGGAAGAAGGAACTCGAAACATGAAACCCGGAACTCGGAAGTGGAGAAGTGGGAAGTGGGAAGTTGGAAACCCGAAACTTGGAACCTGAAACCCGAAACTCGAAACTTTGAACTTTGAACTCGAAACTTAAATAATTATTTTTCCTTGACCTTTTATCCAATTGAAGCAATAAATGAGGTTAAGTTGCCGTTTTTAAGGCTCATTTTTTTTCGCAGGCGAAAACGGGCCACATCTATTGTATTTTGACTTTTGCCGTTAATAGTTGCAATCTGTTTAGTCGATAAATTCAATTTTATAAAAGCGCAGAGTTTTAAATCGTTCCTTGTTAAATTTGGAAAACCTGTTATGAGTTCTGAATAAAACCTGGGGTGTATTTTTCTAAAATACAATTCAAATTCTTTCCAGCTAACATTGTTCTTATTTGCCTGTAAAGCGTTTATGAGTTTATGAATATACAGGCTATCATCAGCGTTATGTTCATTTAAATTAATTAAATAATCTGCTACTTCATTAATAATAGTTTCTTTCTGCGAAATAATAATTGCCTTTGAAGCAAGATCACGGTTTTTCATGGCCAGCATTTCTGCCAATTCCCTGTTTGTCAATTCCTTTTCCAAGCTGTCGGCCTCAAGGTTTACTTTTGCTAATTGTGCTGCAACATTATCCAACCTTTCTTTATAATAGAAATGATTTATTGCTATTGAAAACAGGATTAATTCAATAAAAACCCCAGCCTGGTACAACATTACGTTCGACGAAATAACTTTCGAGAAATCAGCAATAATTGCAATCAAACCACAAATGACCATAATAAAAGTTCCGGTAATTATTATTTTTATTGCTTTCGAAACTTTTTTAAACAGTACAAAAACCATAGTTATTATAAAAACGCCATTTATCATACTATAAATATCGTTTACAATAATTGCATAATGGTTATCGAAAAACAGGATAAAACAAATTACCGAACAGAAGATAGTAATAAAAATAGCGTATTTACGGATAAACTCCCTCCATCTTGGTATTCCTTCGTTTTTTAGGGCCTCATAAAAAAACCACAAATAAATTGCTTCTGCAATTGTTAAACTGATAAATAACGATAAATCAAGTTTTGGAAAGTTATACAACAGATACCGCTCGGATATTTGGGTATAATTAACAAAATATAATGAAGTGGAAAGGATATATAAAAAATAAAAAAAATATAATCTATCTTTTGTTAAAATAAAAAGGGTCAGGTTAAGTATTAACAGTACTATAATTAAGCCCAGAAAAAAAAAACTGTATTAAATAGGTCCGATCAACCAACTGATGATAATCGTCAAATGAGATAATTTCGGTTCCGGTCAAATCGTAAACTAACTCCATTTGAGTACACACTCTTATAAAAAGTTCTGTATTGTTTCCTTCGGAAAGTGTAAAAGGCACTTTTTCTTTGAGGATACCTCCAACTGTGCGATTTTTTTCAGGTACTAATGTCCCCCCAATTTTTTCAGAATAATTATTATTCCCGTTTTTTTGGTACAGTTTTACATTACTTAAGTAGCTGTTAAAATGTATATAATTATTTTGTTTTTGATTTACTGAATTATCAATTACCAGCCTTAACCAATATATTTTATTACGTTTGAGTTGATTACCATCGTAATTTTTAAAATATTCCGGGTTAAGTACTTTAATTGAATCAAAAGGTAAATCAAGTGAATCCTTAAAAATTTTAAAGGAAGAAATCTGTGATTGCCACTTAATTTGCTCATTAAAAGCAGCTTGCGATTTTTCAGGGTTTATTTGTATTAAAATAAATAAAAAAAATATAAAAATGAATTTATATGGTTTTATCACAACCTTTAATTATTAATTATTTTAAAACTGCTTTAGAAATTCACAAAAAAACTCAAATCGGATTTGCTGTTTTAATTGCTAAACTAACTGGGTATTTTGGTTTTAAAGTTAAGAGATACTTTCTATTATAAAAAATTATATTACCTATGTTTTAATAAAATGTAGAAATTTTAAATTCCGGGTTAGGTTTTTTTTAATGTGAAAACGTTTACCATTCTGATATTTTATTTTTTTCGCTTTCTTAAATGATTTTTATTTTATACATTTTTTCTGGTTAACAGTAATCAATTTTATTTCGATGGAGATAAAAAGAAAATTAATTTTTGTTGCATAACTATTTTTGATAAACTAAATTTATACGGTAAAATAAAAAATCATTTATTAAAAACCTTAAATTTTAGAGATTATGAAAAAAGCTTTTATTGCAACAATTTTGTTGGTTTTATGCAGTACGTTGGTTTTTGCCTCGCAAGTTAATGGCAAATGGGCAGCCACCATTGAAACCGATAATGGTCCGTTTTCTTTTACAGTAACTTATAAAGTCGATGGTGAAAAGCTATCGGGGTATTTCACAAGCGATATGGGTGATTTAGATTTTACCGGAGGGAAAATTTCCGGTAACGATTTTGAATATTCCTTTGATATCGATGGTTATACTATTAAACATACTGGGAAACTGGTTGAAGGTGAAATAAAAATTAAATCGACCGGAGACTATGGCGACAGTGAATTTACAATGAAAAAAGTGCCAAAATAATAACTTAAAAATCCCGGATAAACTGGAAAGACAAATCTCAAAAAACAAATAACAAATAAGTTTCAATTTTATAAATATCGACCCTACTCTGATAAATCCGAGTTTATTATTTTTTTAGCTCTTTTACCCCTTAATCCCCTAAAGGGAACTGGTTGAAAATCAATGAATTCTTCAAAGTCCCCTTTAGGGGATTTAGGGGTAATACACTTTTCGGAGTGGACTCAATATTCAAATTCTAAACTATTCCTCCTTATGTTTCAGGCAATTTGTAATTTTGATGTTGATTTTTGTGATTTATCAGTCAGTTGCCTGACAGGTTTGTTATTTGATAATTGTTATTTATTATTTTCTGTAAAAAAACACAGCTTGCCCCGTTTTATCGGGGAATATTAGAAATAAGAAATTAAGTGGCTAATTCTCTCGAAATAACAAGATCAATACAAGCAGATGCAGAAAAGCTATTATCGGAGAGGTTTGGAAAAAAAATCGTTATTAATTCTTTTACTTCGATAGGTGGGGGTTGCATAAACCATGCTACAAAAATTGAAACTAATGTTGGCCCTTTTTTTCTAAAATGGAATGCAAACTGCCAGAATGATATTTTTTTAAGGGAAGCTGAAAGTTTAAAAGAATTAAAAAAAGCAGCAGGAAATTATTTGGTCATTCCTGAAGTTTACGTTGCGAAAATAGTTGATGACACACCTGGATTTTTAGTGCAGGATTATCTACCTGTTAGAATTTCAAAATCTGACGATGATGAAAAATTAGGCAGGGGATTGGCAGTTATCCATCAATTTAGAAGTTCAAAATTTGGATTTTACCACAACAATTATTGTGGAGCAACACTTCAAAATAATACATGGAAAAAAAGTTGGGCAGATTTTTTCAGGGATAACCGAATTCATTTTCTTCTTGATCAAATTCAAAAATCCAGGCCACTTCCTTCATCTAAAATAAAAACATATAATAAGCTACTTGATAAAATCCCAGATTTACTTCCTGAAAAATCTATACCTGTTTTAATCCATGGCGACTTATGGTCGGGCAATTTTATAATTTCCGAAAATGGACCGGCCTTAATCGATCCGGCATCTTATTTTGCCGATCGCGAAATGGAAATGGCAATAATGACAATGTTTGGAGGGTTCTCGCAAAGGTTTTATAATTCTTACAACGAAGTAAACCCATTGCCTTATGATTGGGAAAAACGAAACCGTTTGTACCAGCTTTACCATTTTTTAAACCACTATTTTTTGTTTGGCGGAGGCTATCAAAATCAGGCCCTTCGAATTGCCGAATATTTTGTTGGTATCTGATTAAATTATTTTAAAAAGCCTTGTCGATTTATTAATCCGCGTTGAATAATCAGAAAATAGATTTTTGAAAAACAAAGGCACACATTATGAATTATACCAATTGTACTTTGAAATGCCGCATGGCAATTTCGAAGTTTATAATG
>JABGRN010000143.1 GCA_018648265.1 Prolixibacteraceae bacterium
GTATGCTGAGTAAAACGAAAGTATGCGACATTTGGTTGTTAAATCGGTATTATACTTTGAATCCGGCAAAACATTACATTTTATGTATTCACTATTAACTTTTAATCCTACAATGAATAAATAAATTTTTTACAGTTTAATCGTATTGAACTTGACGATTAATTGATTGCTTAATTAACTGAAGTTAGCACCAGAAAATATTATCTCATTTTTTAGTTCTTATTGTTTTAAATTTTTTACCGCGAAATATGCATCTTTTCTTTTATGTTCCCTATCAAACAAAAGAGGATAATTTGTTCGTCCTCTCACCGGAAAATTATTTTTCCACGATCCATCATCACTAGTTCCCCAAAAAGTTACACGGTCGATTTTATCACGATGTTTCAGGAAAAGTTTAAAAATCTCTTCGTACCTTTTTGTAAACTTATCCTGAATGTTTTGTGGCAATCCATCAACATACGGATTTAATGTTTTTGCATATTCAATATTTGTTGAAACCTCCGAAGTCCGGCCCCAATCGTAGGGCAAAACATCAACATCTAATTCGGTAATATGAACCCGCATTCCGGTCGCTGCAATTGCTTCAATACTCTTTTCCCATTCTTTTAAGTCTGGCGTATCAAGATTTAGATGCCCTTGCAAACCAACTCCATGAATTGGTACACCTTTCTTTTTGTATTTATTTACCAATTCAACTACAAAATCTCTCCGTTTTTGATTATCCATGCTATAATCGTTGTACAACAAATGACAATCTGGATCGGTTTCGTGCGCAAGATGAAATGCACGTTCCATAAATTCAGGTCCAATAATCTCAAACCATTTACTTTTTCGGTAACCATCTTCTGGAGTTATTGATTCGTTTATCACATCCCACGAATGAATTTTCCCTTTGTACCTATTAACCAGCTTTGAAATATGATTTTCCATTCGTTTCAAAAGGGCATCTTTAGAAATCTGCGTGCCGTTTTCGGCAACAAACAAATCGCGTGGAACCTGGCTGTGCCATACTAAAACATGACCTTGCGTATACATCTTGTGTTTTTGCGCAAATTCAATAAACTTGTCTGGAACATCAAAATTCCATTTTTTTTCATTTGGATGAACCGGTCCCCATTTTAAAGCATTTTCCGTAGTTATTGCATTAAATTCACGAGCAATAAGATCTAACATTTCAGTATCATTACGAAACAATGTTCTTGTTCCAATTGCTGTTCCCACAGAAAAATCATCTTTAAAATAATCTTTCAAACCTTGATCGCCAAGCAGTGATGCAATGGCATTTGATTTTAAAAGAGAAATGACACCAGCTGTTAAAGCTGAATTACGGATAAAACTTCTTCGGTTTAGCATTTTAGTCGAATTTTGGTATTCAATTTCAAAGTTAAATTAATTGGTAAATATCTGACTTAATTAAGTCGAAAAGAAATACATGCTGAAAACGTGATTCAAATTTGTGATTCATAATTTTATTTGGCAGATTAAAATTTCGAACCCCGCGCAAACGATCAGTGGTAATTAAAAGCCAATAAAAATTTAAATGTTGTTTTTGATACAAGCGAAGTTTTTCATCCTTTTTATGAATGGAGTTACGAATGTCGTCAACCACGTCGTTTGAAATTCCAAGATTATTGGAACGCTCCCAAACCGATACTTCCAGTTTTGGATGACCCACAATTAATATTTCTTCAATTCCTTCGGGGAGTTGTGACGCCAAAATTGACTCCTTAAAAAAACTATCTTTATTTTTATGTTGAACTGTTTTTCTTAAAATATTGACAGTGTGAACCGCCACCATTAATTTCTTTTCCGGTGCTATTTTTTTCTTGTCCGAGAACAAAAATTTTACAAATAATTTCAATCCTGATTTTTTTACAAAAATATCCAGCATAGTTTGAATCAGGTCTTCCTGGAAATTTATTTCCTGTAAATATGTATTGGTGGGTTCTGATGCATTCCCTGGATTTAATCGAGTTAACTCAATTCCCAGCATATTTTTGCTTTTCAACTTCAGTAAAAAATCAGGCGATTCAGAGGGCACAACCAAGCCAACAGGAAAGTCAGCAAAACTTTCCTGAAAATATCGCATTATCAGAATTTCCAGTTGTTTTTTTTCGGGTTGCATGAACATTTATATTTTTTCAAAAATACAAAAACACGCTTTTTCAAAGAGAAAATTGCAGTTATTAATTTTTGTTATAAGTTGCCACTGCAATTTTTGAATCAGCTGTTCCGTAATAAAGAAACCAAGTTTCATTGAAATGAACCAGTCCTTCTAAAAAACTCACACTATTTACCTGTCCGGTAATTTCATACGGCTTTTCGGGCCTGAAAAAATTGCTCTCTGTCCGGGCAATTACTTTTGTCGGATCCGAAGCATCAAGCAAGACTTGCCCTGCCGAATAAGTTCCACCAGCCAAATTAGGATCGCCGGTTACATTATGATTTTTTGAGTTATAAATAATCAAAATTCCTTTATCGGTTAAAATTGCAGGTGGACCCGGTTCAACCAATTCACTGTCGAATTTACCTTCGCGCGGAGCAAAAATAATTTTAAAGGCTTCGTGTCCTCTCATTTCGTCGTACTGTTTTTTCGATTCATCGGTTTCCGGCATTGGCGTCCAATCAATCAGATTATCAGAAGTGGCAATGTAAATATTCGATTCGCCAAAATACATCCAGTATTTACCATTTATTTTTGCGGCAATCAATTTATCTCCAACCTGCTTTGCAACTATAGAACCTGCTTTTGACCAAATCGCAACAAATTTTCCACCCTCAGTTTTGTTAAAAATCGATCCGTGTTTTGTCCAGTTTGTTAAATCGGTTGAGGTTGCAACAAACAATCTTGCTTTATCACCGTTGTACGCTGTGTAAGTCATGTAATAAGTTCCGTTCTCATCTTCCACAATACGTGGATCTTCGCAGCCACCTTCCCATTCAAACTGCTTTTGATCATCGTTATCGGGATAAAATACCGGTTGAGGTAAGGTTTCAAAATGAAGACCGTCGGAACTTACTGCCATACCAATTCGTGATGTGCCTGCAAATTTACCAACGGTGTCCTCCGCACGATAAAGAAGATAAACTTTCCCGTCTTTGACAACGGCAGCCGGATTAAAAACATCTTTTTCTTCCCATCTAACGGTATCTTTTCTAACCGGACAAAAGAAAACTGAATTACTGTTTGGGTTCAAAACCGGATTAACTTCATCGACTTTAACAAAGGGAGCCATTACCCAATCACTTTCAGACAATTTTTCTGAAGTGCAACTGTTTATCAGAAGGATCGCCAATAAAAAGGATGCAAGAAAAAATATACGCTGTTTCATAATATGTTATTTTAAATACTTAACTATTTTAAATTAATTACATTCGAAGTGTTCTGAGTTGGGAACAAAGGTATTCAATTTGATGAATGAAAAATAGATTTTATTGTTATTGGGGTTATAATAATCATGTTAATGAAACTAATAAAAGTCTAATTTTGTTTATTAAAATTATTCATTCCTTTTAAACAATAGTCTAAATTTAAAGAATTATTGTATCACTAAAATTCAGGTCGATGAAATTGATTTACAATTGGAGAAAAACAATGCAAGTAACACAACGGTTTTTAAAATTTATAGGATTTGTAATTCTCTTCTTTCAATTGGCGAATCCTGCAAATGCCCAGGAAACAAACCTAAAAGTAAGCGGAAATTGGAGCGGAGAAATTGAACTCCCCACAATGAAACTGGAGATGATTTTTAAAATCTCTGAAGATGAAAACGGACTTTTGAATGCAAAATTAGATGTCCCTGTTCAAGGGGCAATAGATCTTCCTGTTGGAGAAGTAATTACAACAAACGACAGTTTAATTCTAAAAATTCCAATGATTTTAGGGACATACAAAGGAAAAATATTATCAGCAGAAACGATTGAAGGCGAATGGATTCAGGGAGGAAATTCAATGCCTTTGAATCTCAAGAAAACAGAAAAAATTACAGAAATAAAACGCCCGCAAACACCAAAAGAACCATTTTCATATTTAAATGAAGAAGTTGAATATTTAAATAAAAAGTCGGGATTTAAAATTGCCGGAACATTAACTCTACCAAAAAACGAAAAATCTTGCCCGGCGGTAATTTTGATTTCTGGTTCGGGTGCTCAAGATCGCGATGAAACCATTTTTGAACACAAACCATTTATGGTAATTGCCGATTTTTTAACCAGAAATGGAATTGCCGTTTTACGCGTTGACGACCGCGGTGTTGGTGGTTCTGAAGGAAATATACGAGAAGCAACCAGCGAAGATTTTGCCGACGATGTTTTAACAGGTATTGAGTTTCTGAAATCGAGAAGCGAAATAGATCATTTAAAAATTGGGTTAATCGGCCACAGCGAAGGTGGATTAATTGCTCCAATTGCTGCAAATAAATCTGAAAACGTGGCTTTTTTTATAATGCTTGCCGGGCCTGGAATAAATGGCGAACAAATTCTTTACGACCAAAACGATCTGTCGTTAAAAGCCGCCGGGATGAATGATGAAATAATTAACCGAAACCGGAAATTACAGGAAGCTATTTTCAATATTATTTTAACTGAAACTGATTCTGCAAAGCAACTCGATCGTTTGCAAAGAACTTATTCTGGTGGAATGTACCCGATGTTACAAGAAGAACAGAAAACCGCAATCGACCAACGAATTAAAGCAGTGAACACACCCTGGTTTAAATATTTTCTTACTTACAATCCGCAACCAACTTTAGCAAAAGTTAAGTGTCCGGTACTTGCACTAAACGGAGCAAAAGATGTTCAGGTTCCTTCCAAATCAAATCTCGATGCAATAAAAAAAGCAATTTCTGAAGGAGGAAATCCAAATGTAAAAACCATGGAATTTGAAAACCTCAATCACCTTTTTCAAAACTGCGAAACCGGAGCCATTTCAGAATATGCACAAATTGAGGAAACCATCGAACCAGAAGTTTTAGAAATAATTAAGGATTGGATTTGGGAAGTGTTAGAATAGCAAAAAACAAAATCAAATCTTAAAAAATCTTTAAGCTCAATTTATGAGCCCACTCCAAAAAGTATAGTTTGTCATTTCGAGAGTTCACCAAACTTTATTAGGTTTAGTGAGATAATAA
>JABGRN010000144.1 GCA_018648265.1 Prolixibacteraceae bacterium
TGCTAAAATTTATGCTTAAAAACAAAACCAACCCGAATTATGAAGTGAGCCGTAAAGGACTTTAATAGTTGACAGTGAAATTTTAGATTCAATCTCTTTTTTTTAAATATATGATTCCAATACTTGTTTTAAATCTGTATGAAGGTGCAAAATATAGTCTTTTGACTTTTGAATAAAATCTGAAGCCCCACACCTAATAGCCTCGACATAACCTTCTTCATCACCTTCCAATGTCAACAAAACTATTGGATAGGGTACTTTTTCAACCGAGAGTTGCTTTAAAATATCGATGCCGTTTATATCGGGCAAATTATTGTCTAATAATAAAATATCATATTCATTTTCTTTTAGCTTTTTAAAACATTGTTCACCGGTGCCTACAATCTCCAGATTGAAATCGGGGGCATTTTCTTCGAAGTGAAAATTGACTAAATCGCTGTCGAACGGCGAATCTTCCACATACAAAAGCCTTATTTTTTTCATCTGTAAATTTTTATTTTCAACAAAACTCATTGAAATAAAGAAAGTTCTAAAGTTGACTATCCTCGTGGCAGAGCCAAGGGGTATTTCGCCCATAACCGTCTTCCTGCTAGTGAGAATTTGCTGCCATAAATATATTATCGCTATAAATTATTTGGTTTAAATTTTCCATTTTACTGGGGCACTTTGGAAATCGCTTTATTAATTTAACAGTAATCTTATCAGAATGGCTGTTCCTGGATTCATTCACGTTGTTTCCTCGTATCGATTCAGCCAAACAATTATGCAAGTTATAACATTTTACATAAAAAATAATGCCAATTTAAATTTTATTTGCCCGATAAAATTTAAAAATTTCAACACTGTTCAATTTTTTATTTTATTTGAATGATCCAAATGTATTTTTCTTTCAAATCATTTGTTTTCAAATAATTAGACAGCTTAGATTTAACATGGAATGCCAAAGGGAAATCGTAACTTTTGATTAAACCAAACAGTAATATGAACAAAAGACAATGTTATTTAAGGAAAGTACAACACAGGCAACATAACATAAGTTAAAAAAATTCATGAGCAAATTAAAAAATAATTTAGTTTGAAAATTAGTGTTTGTTTGTAAAGGCCACTTTAAATGCTCCTTAAAAATATCTTCCAATTAAGGGGTTTTCAACAATGGCTTTTCTGAATTCATAAAAATCGAGCCCGCCGTGACTCCGCCAAACAATTTTTCCACCGGGTTCAATTATAACTGTAAATGGTATCTCGCCAGGCCACTCTTTGTCGAAATTATCGATTAAATCGTATTTGTTTTCCGATTCGAAAATGAAATTATTATTTAATGCTGCCTGTTTTTCCTGAAGAAAATCTTTCACCTTTTCCCTTTTTTCCAGTTTGTCGGTGCTGATGGTGTACATTTCGAAATCGCGCCCCATAAACATTCGGTAAGTATCCACCAAATCCGAAAATTCAGCAACACACGGGCCACACCAGGTTGCCCAAACATTTATTACCCGCAGGTTTTTTGAATCGTTTTTTAATAATTCTTTTAATCCTTCAATTGAAAGTGTTTCAAGGGGAGCCTCTTTTTTTGCCCAATCGGCATCCAGTTTTTGTTTATATTCTCCCTTCCATTTCCATTTTATCGAACAGCCAAAAACTTTGGTCTGTTTTATTTCCACTTCTTTACCAGCGATAATTGCGTCCAGAGCATTTCTCAAATCGTGTTGGGTTTCTGTCCCTATTTTTTCTGAATCATCAATTCTCCCAACAAATCTCAAAATTCTTTCCTCATCGAAAACGTACGCATGGGGAGTTGCAACCGGGCCATATTTTATCGACATTTCTTCCGTTTCGCCATCGTCTAAAAACGGGAAATTGTACCCCTTTTCTTTTGCCCTTATTTGCATATCTTCAAACGAGTCGCCCAAATCGGAGTAACCACGTTCTTCTAAACAAACTGCCCCGGGCGAATTTGGGTTTATCATAACTAACTGAACATCTTTTGTTTTATATTCATTTTGAATGGCAATTAACCGGTCTTCGTAAGCCTGCGCCGTTGGGCAATGTGGTGCGCTAAAAATAAACACCAGGATTTTAGAATTTTTAAACGATGCCAGTGAATACATCTTTTCATCGGTTCCCTTTAATTTAAAATCGATGGCTTTTGAACCAGGCGCCAAAGTTTGGGGATTAATTTCCTGCTGGGCAAAAATGTTAAATGTTACAAGCAAACTGAACAAAATAGCCGGAATCTTCATTGTAATAGTTTTATTTGTTACGCTAAAAATAGTTCAAAAAATTAAACTTAATAATTAAAAAGCAGTAACATTCATTAGAAAGCGTCATGAAATTATTTAAACAAATACTTTTTTTAATTTTCGTTTTTTTTGTATCGATTGTTAAAGGGCAGGTTAATCCTGAAATTCAGCAGGATACGACTTCCCTGTCGGGCGAAATCGACGAGGTTACTGTTACTGCTTTCAGATCGCCATACAATTTATTTAATACACCCGCACCCGTTAATTTAATTACATCCGGCCAATTGGAAACGGGAAATTCGTTTACACCGATTGAAGCTTTAAACCAGGTTCCGGGAGTATTAATGCACCACGGGACTTTCAATACCAACCGATTGACAATCCGTGGAATTGGCTCGCGCACTCCCTACTCCACAAATAAAATAAAAGCCTATTTTGGCGAAATACCATTAACATCGGGCGATGGCGAAACAACATTAGAAGACCTTGAAAATTCGGCCATAAAACGAGTTGAAATTATAAAAGGCCCTTCGTCGAGTTTGTACGGTGCAGGTTTGGCGGGGACAATTCTTTTTCACCCAAAAACAGTAGTTAAAAACTTTGTGCAGAATCAAACATCAGTTGCTTCCTTCGGCACTTTCAAAAATACTTTGTCGATGGGATTGACCGGAGACAAACTCAATATTTATGCGCTGGGTTCTACTTTAAAAAGCGATGGGTTCAGGGAAAACAATAGTACAAATCGCACTAATATTTTAATCAATTCATTATTTTCATTTTCAGGGCAATCAAATTTACAGGTGCTGTTTAAAGCTACTAAAATGAAAGCTTTTATTCCAAGCTCCCTCGATTTAACAACGTTCACGGAATCGCCGGAAAATGCAGCCGCCAATTGGCAAAATATCGGGGGGTTTGAAGATTATGTTAATGGCCAGTTTGGTATTTCGTTTAATCACTTTACAAAAAACGACGGAAAAATTTCGTTTGCCACTTTTGGAAGTTTCAGAAATGCCGATGAGTTAAGGCCATTTAACCTATTGGAAGAATCATCGAATTTTATCGGATGGCGGGGATACATTCAAAAAGTAATTGAAACACAAAATACGCGAGTTGTGCTTTCCTCGGGTTTGGAGTTCTTTCGCGAAAAATACAATTGGGCAACTTACTCAAATTTAAATGCCCGATTACTTTCCGATAATATTGAAAAACGCCAATACGAAAACTTGTTTTTTCAAATGGAATCAAACTTATATGAAAGGGTATTTCTTTCGGCAGGGCTAAACGGAAATTTAACCCGTTTTAATTATACCGATCAATTTTTTGATAACGGCGATCAATCAGGAAAACACTCGTACAAACCGGTACTTTCACCTCGCCTGGGAATAAATATTTTAGTGACCGATGAATTATCTGCTTTCGCAAATATCAGCCACGGTTTTTCAACTCCTACTTTTGAAGAAACATTACTGCCTGAAGGGGATTTAAACACAGAAATTAAACCCGAAAGTGGATGGAATGCAGAAGTGGGGTTTCGATCTCAATTTTCTGATTATTTACAAATTTCGGCCAGCTATTACCGGATTTACGTAAACAATTTGCTGGTTGCACGCCGAAGCGGGGAGGATGCGTACATTGGGGTTAATGCCGGAAAATCGTTACATCCCGGGATGGAGACTGAAATAAAATGGAATATTTTAAACCCGGGAGGATTCCCATCGCTAACATTTAGCGGGAATGCCACCCTGGCAAATTATCATTTTCAGGAATTTGTTGATGAAGGCAATGATTTTTCGGGGAAACTTTTACCAGGAACAGCAAAAAAAACCTGGCTTGCAACCGTCAATTTTAATCCATCAAAAAACTTTTCGTTTAATGCCTGGCACAGGTTTACAGGGGAAATGGCGGTAAACGATGCAAACTCCGATTTTTCGGATCCGTTTGGGATTACAAACGCAGAAATAAAATACAGGGGAAAAATTGAAAAACTAAAAGTAGAAATCCGGGGCGGGATCCAGAATATTTTCGATGTAAAATATGCCGCAATGTTGGCCGTAAATGCACCTTCGTTTGGCGGAAACCTGCCACGTTTTTACTATCCCGGAAACCCAAGAAATTATTACGTTTCTATTTTAATTGGCCTGGAATAATTTTGTGTTGATAATTCGAATTCACTTTATTATGGCTATTTTGAAATCTCTACCACAAGCACATCCGATTTTTAAACTATTCAGGATACCCTGTAATTTCACGAATTTCATGGTAAAGAGGTTCTTATCGTGCCTGTTTTCCGAATAAAGTTCAAACTGAAATATTAACCTGAGCATAGTCTGAAATCAATTGAATTTTCTGGGGATTAATCTATTTATTATCGGAATTCTTATGCAATTTAAATTTAATACATGGGATTCATTTGTAATTGCAAAGGAATCTTGCTAGGACGTGACCTAAAAACGTTTTGCTTAGAATTCAAAATGTTGTCACTTTGCGATGGCTACAGAAAGCAGTGCTGTTTGACGAGGAGGTACGACGAGGAGTTTGCACTGCGTGGGAAGGGGCGGCATGTAGAATTCTTGTAAAATGTTTTTCAGTCTTGACTTTTTTGTTTCGTTTTTGTGTCAAGACAAAAATGAAAGCCAGTCCGGCAGGACAAAGAGCAACAGAGAAAAACAAAATAATTATTTTGAATTATTTCAAAGATGGAGATTAACCTGAATTATTCATGAGTTTTTCGTTATGAGAATTCAAAATGCACAGAATAAAGGGAAGCACAGAGTTGAGCCTCGCAGAAATAGCCTTAGCTATTTTGAGAAGCGAAAATCGAGCATTCTCTTTATTCAAAGCAGTTTGATTTCGGAATAGATAAATTTATG
>JABGRN010000062.1 GCA_018648265.1 Prolixibacteraceae bacterium
TAGAGAGAACAAGGTAGTAATTCTTATTTATCTATCCTATTTTAGTAAACAGCCTTCAAGTAAAACAAGATGGGGATTAATATCGTACTTAGGTCGTATAAATTACTCATATCAAGGGAAGTATCTTGCAACAATAGCTGCCAGGATGGATGGATCCTCAAGGTTTGGAGTCGACAATAAATACGCTTTTTTCCCTTCAGGCTCCTTAGCATGGAGAGCAAGTGAAGAGGAGTTTATAAAAAATCTAAATGTATTTTCAAACTTAAAAGTTCGTGGAAGTTATGGATTTACTGGTAACCAGGAAATAGGACTATATAACTCTTTGCCAACTACAGGAACACAAACCTATACATTCGGAGATGGTTCTCTTGCAACCGGAGTAAGTCCCAATAAAATTCCAAATCCAGGATTACAATGGGAAAAGACCAGGCAATTTGACATTGGTGTTGACATGGGGTTTTTTAACAATAGGTTAGGTGTAATTGTTGATTATTACCATAAGAAAACAACCGAAATGTTGTATAGCGAGCAAACACCTTTTTCATCAGGTTTTACAAGTTATCTAAACAACATTGGTAGTATGCAAAATCAAGGGCTTGAACTCGAAATCAGAGGAGATATATTTACCGGGGATTTTAAATGGGATGCCAATTTTAACATATCTGCAAACCGAAACAAAGTACTTAGTCTTGCAGGTGTTCTGTATAAAGATGTTGGTGCATTCCAGGGCGATTTAAAAATCGATTCTTGGTCTAGACGAATTTGGGTAGGAGAATCGATTGGTGCTTTCTTTGGTTGGCAATTTGATGGATTATTCCAAAACCAGGCAGAAGTTGATGCACACAACCAGACAATTGGTAATGCATGGGTAGGTGGAAGAAAATACAAAGATATATCCAGTGAGGATGACAACCCTGATGATGGTAAATATACAGGGGATCCAGATGGTACGATTGATAATTCCGACAGACAAGAAATTGGCAATGCACTTCCTGATTTTATTGGTGGTATGAACAACAATTTTTCATACAAAGGCTTTAATCTTAATGTCTTCTTTCAATGGTCAGTAGGAAATGATATCTTTAGTTACGATAAAACACAGCTTACCCTTGGAACAGGTGGGCAGAATGTATATACTTCCATGGCGGATCGCTGGACTCCTTCAAACCCAAGTAACGAGTTTCCAAAAGCAACAACCAACAGACAGATTGTAATTAATGATTACTACATAGAGGATGGTTCGTACCTAAAAATAAAGAACATAGTATTTGGATACACTTTCCCTGAATCAATGGTTAAAATCGTTGACAGGCTTAATGTTTATTGTTCGTTAAATAACTTTATCACTTTCACAAACTATTCAGGATTCGACCCTGAGGTGAGCTACAGAGGTGCTTCTAATCTGACCATGGGAGAAGATTACAGTACTTATCCTCAATCGAAAACCGTAATGTTTGGTGTAAAGGTTGACTTTTAATGTTTAAAAAATGAAAAAGTATAATATTATGAAAAAGATAATATGTTTGTTATTAATAGTTTTGCCTGCAACATTATTTAATTCCTGTGACGAATTTCTGGAAGAAAATCCGGTTGACAGGTATGTAGTAAGCAATGTTTATACCGATGAGTCGGGAGCAATCGCATCAGTAACCTCAATATATAATCAGCTATATAATTTGTATGAAAGATATATGTATATGGTATTTGATCTACCCGTTGATGATGAGAAAAATGGGCAGGGTATGCCTAACCAATACCTTCAGAATTTTGAATACATGAGATATACACCAAACAATACCTTTGTGCGAAATTTTTGGAGATACTGCTATAGTGGAATATTCAGGGCAAACAATGCACTTGAACAAATCCCTGAAATTGAGATGGATGAAACACTTAAGACAAGGTTGATGAATGAGGCCAAATTCCTAAGGGCTTTATATTTCTTTAACCTTGTAAGGGCATTTGGTGATGTCCCCCTCCCGATTGGAACAAGTGTAGAAGAAACTATTACAGCACGTATTCCCTTAAGTGAAGTATATGCACAGATTATAAGTGATTTAAATGATGCAAAAGCGCTGCCCAAAAGCTATTCAGGATCGAATGTCGGCAGGGCCACCAGTGGAGCAGCTTCTGTACTTTTAGGGTATATTTATGTAACAATGAAAGATTGGAATGCAGCGGTTACCGAATTAAGTGCAGTTGTTAATAACGAAAGTTCTTTTGGATACGGACTTTGGGACGATTTGAAAGATAATTACCGGATTGCTACAGAAAATGGTAAAGAATGCGTATTTAATGTACAATTTGCAGAAACTCCTTCAAACGGAAACGGAGACATGGCACTGTCGGGGCCAAAATATACCCTGCAGGCCGACTATGGAATTATAGCTATTCCTGGAATTAATGGTTGTAACGAAGCAGATATACCATGCGAAGAACTTTATAGTCAGTATGATGTTGAAGACCAAAGAAAATACATAATTTTTAGTAAAGAATTTGTAAGTCCGCTTAATGGCCAGACTTATTATACACAAATTCCGGTGTATCATTCACATTGGGAAGATGGAGAGACTGTAGCTGGAAATTCAGATGCAAATACTTTTGTTCTTCGCTACTCTGATGCACTGATGTTATATGCAGAAGCCTTATGCGAAAGCGGAGATCCTGCAGCAGCTTATACTCACCTTCAAAGAGTCAGGAACAGAGCATATAAGAATGATCCCAAAGGTATTCTTGAAGGTGAAAAAACACAGGAGAATGTTAGAGCATGGGTGCGTCAGGAACGTTGGCAAGAATTTGCCCATGAAGGTAAAAGATGGTTTGACTTGGTGCGCTGGGATATATTAAAAGAAAGAATGACTGAACATGCACACAATGAAGTTGCGATCGGCGGGTATGAGTCGCACAAAAAGCTGGAAATAATAGCAAACTTTAAAGATG
This sequence comes from Prolixibacteraceae bacterium, assembly GCA_018648265.1. GTDB lineage: Bacteria > Bacteroidota > Bacteroidia > Bacteroidales > Prolixibacteraceae > Draconibacterium. The sequence goes on from JABGRN010000062.1 coordinate 2,941, forward strand.
CTATGAACCTAATGCCAATTCCTCAGGCTGAGCTTGATGCAAATCAATTATTGGTGCAAAATCCGGGGTGGTAATGATATGGATTATTAAAATTTTAAGATTAAGGCGTATTAAAATCTCACCAAAAGATAATGTAGAAATATTCCAGCTTTAGTCTAGATGATTATTTCTAAATAAACGTTGATATTTATTGAACTAAAAACACCGAAAAAAAAAACCATGTTTAGTTTAGTTTTTTTATAAAGAATGGCTTTCAGGTTTTCCTGAAAGCTTTCTTTTTCGTAAATTTGCTATCACTTACAGTCAATTAAAAACCTAAAAAATAAAATCATGAATCGAAATTTGTTGAATGTCATTACCCTTTCAATTTTAGGGCTGGTATTTTTTTCTTGCGAAGCTCCACTAAAAGAAGAAGCTCAAAAACCCAACATCCTGTATATAATGAGCGACGACCATGCTTATCAGGCCGTTAGTGCCTACGGACATGGATTGAATGAAACGCCAAATATCGACAGGCTGGCTGAAGAAGGTGCCCTTTTTACTCGTGCAACAGTTACAAATTCAATCTGCGCCCCAAGCCGGGCTGTGCTTCTTACCGGAAAACACAGTTTTATGAATGGAAAAGTGGACAACAAACAACCATATGACTGGGATCAGGAAAATTTCCCAAAAATACTTCAGGCAAATGGTTATCAAACCGCAATGATTGGCAAAATACATTTAAATGGGATTCCCCAGGGTTTTGACTTTTCAATGGTACTTCCTGGCCAGGGGCAATATTACAACCCAGATTTTCTTATTGAAGGGGAAAGAAAAAGGATAGAGGGTTATTGTACAGAAATTATTACAGAAACTGCACTCGACTGGCTAAAAAATAAACGCGATCAAAGTAAACCTTTTTGTATGCTTTACCACCAGAAAGCTCCTCATAGGAATTGGTTACCCGCGCCTAAATATGTAAACCTATACGACGATGTTACATTTGAACCACCGGCAAATTATTTCGACGATTACGAAGGACGCGGAACTGCGGCAAGAGAACAGGAAATGGAAGTTGACGGACATGCCGGATGGGGGCACGACTTTAAATTAATTGTTGATCCAAACGGGGATACAACCAATTTTATTCGCGATATCAATAGAATGAACGAAGAACAACGCGCAAACTGGATGGCAGCTTATGAAAGTGAAAATCAGGAATTTTTAGATAGCAAACTAGAAGGAAAGGAACTTGGCCTTTGGAAATTTAACAGATATATTAAAGATTATTTGAGAACAATAAAATCGGTTGACGACGGTGTTGGCGAAGTATTAGATTATCTGGAAGAAGCTGGTTTGGCGGAAAACACAATCGTAATTTATACTTCCGACCAGGGATTTTATTTGGGTGAACACGGTTGGTTCGACAAACGTTTTATGTACGAAGAATCATTCCGGACACCTCTTTTAATGCGGTTTCCAAAAGAGATAAAAGCAGGAACAAAAATTGATAAACTGGTTCAAAATCTGGACTTCGCCCCAACCATTTTGGATTATGCAGGAGTCGTAGCACCAGAAGATATGCAAGGTGAATCTTTTAGAAAACTGGTTGGTGGAGAAACCGACGAATGGCGCGATGCCGTTTATTATACCTACTATGAATATCCATCGGTACACATGGTAAAACGCCATTATGGTGTTGCAATGGAACGATACAAATTAATGCATTTTTATTACGATATCGACGAATGGGAAATGTATGATTTGGAAACCGACCCATCGGAAATGAAAAATATTTATGATAATCCTGAATATGCGGAGGTACAAAAAATGCTACACGAAAAATTAGTTGATCTCCGCGCATATTACGGTGATAGTGACGAAAACGACCAGAAATTTTTAAAAGCTTATCTGGATCAATAAGAAAAAAAACATATAGAGACGGGCAGGAAATAATTAGTTAAATAAATATTACCAGATAAAAAAACCATCCTTCGTATGTCGGATGGTTTTTTTGTTAAAAGTAAGCCAAAACTTCTCTTCAATTTTGCTGTTTTACCTTTTCCAGTTGAAAAAATTATTGGTTATGATATTTATATTTCTTCGAAGTAATTGCTTTGAAACATGATCGAATAAACATACTAACTTTCCACAATTTAAATTTTCACGAGTTTTTCAGGATGCTCTTAATTTGTATATTCGCAGGAATTAAAATATGATTGCAATTTTAAATTATAGAATGAAGAAAATTCTACTTCTTTTGTTTGTAATATCAATTATATCGTGCTCCGAATCAACTCGATTTGAGTTATTATCATCAGAACAAACAGGCATCGATTTTAACAATTACATGGAGGAGAATGACAGTTTGGTTATAATCAGCAATGGCGCCGGTTTGGGTATTGCCGATTTGAATAACGATAATTTGCAGGACATAATTTTCGCTGGAAACAAGGTTTCTCCACGTATTTATCTCAATCAGGGAAATTTTATATTTAAGGACATAACATCAAACTTTAGCGGGCTAACAAATGAGCAGTGGTTTAGCAGTGTAACAATCAACGACATTAACAATGACGGATGGCCTGATATATATTTCACATCAACTGTTGGTAAAAATTACATGGAAAGAAAAAACAGGTTGTGGATTAATAATGGGAATAAAAGTGGCGATGATCCAACATTCACTGAGAAAGCTGAAGAATATGGTATTGCCAATATGGACCCATCGATTGATGCAGCTTTTTTTGATTACGACAATGATGGAAATCTTGATCTTTTTGTTTTAAACAGTAGTCTAATCCAGCGAGCCAGTTCATCATTCCGTCCGAAAATAAAAGATGGAAGCTCGCAAAACAACGACAAACTTTACCGAAATAATGGCGATGGCACATTTACAGATGTGACCAAACAAGCCGGAATTGTTATCGAAGGATTTGGCTTAGGTCTGGCAATTGGCGACGTTAACAAAGATGGTTATCCCGACATTTATATCTCCAACGATTACCTTACAAACGACCTTTTATATATAAATCAACAAAACGGAACTTTTCAAAATGAAATTAGAAAATACCTGTCGTATCAAACTCATTCGTCGATGGGCAACGACATGGCCGATGTAAATAACGACGGGAATCTTGATATTTACACACTCGATATGTTGCCCGAAAGTTATTTCAAAAAGAAGCAAACAATTAATGGGTTCAATTATAGCCACTATCTGTTTAATGAAAAATTTGATTATGAACCTCAATTTTTGAGAAACATGCTTCACCTTCATAATGGATATTTAAATGGAGAGATGATTCCTTTCAGCGAAGTAGGTCAGATTTCGGGTATTTACCAGACCGAATGGAGCTGGTCGCCCTTATTTGCCGATTACGATAACGACGGAGATAAAGACCTGTTGGTTGCCAATGGATATCCAAAAGATATGACGGATAAAGATTGGCAAATTATGAGAATGAAACTTCAAAAAACGAATTCGAGTGAACACGATATAATTAGACTTTTACCAACAGTTAAAGTGCCAAATATGGCTTTTGAAAACATCGGGGAATTAAATTTCATTAAAAAAACCGATTGGTTACCTGAAATCCCATCGTACTCATACGGGGCATCTTTTGTAGATTTCGACAACGACGGAGACTTAGATTATGTGGTGAATAATTTTAACGACAAAGCTTTTATTTACAGAAACAATACAATTGAGAATTCAAATGGAGACGTTCATTTTATCAAAATCAATCTGAAAGGGAAACATGGTAATACAATGGCACTGGGAGCAAAAGTGGAATTATGGCAAAAGGGAAAGTACCAGTTCTCCGAACATTTTTTATCGCGTGGTTATGCATCTTCCGTTGATCCAGCTATTCATTTTGGGTTACCGTTTGATGTTCCCGTTGATTCAATCCGGGTGATCTGGCCGGCATCAGGAAATATAACGTTTCTGAAAAATATTGGTATTGATCAAACCATCGAATTAGATGAATCAAACTCGCATCCAATGCTTGTAAATTTTGAACCTAAATCAAAAAGCAAACTGTTATTTAGTAGGCGTGAAAATATTATTGATTACAAACACGAGCAAACTGATTTTGTCGATTTTTTTCTCAGTCAGAAAATTATTCCGCATAAATTTTCACAAATCGGACCGATTATTTCAAAAGGCGATATTGACGGTGATGGACTGGAGGATTTAATAATTGGTTCAACCAATAAATTACCAACAAAAGTTTTTTTGAGAAAAGGCAACAGATTTGAAGAATCGGAATTTAAAGGATTAACAACTTTAAAAATGTTTTCTGAATCGGATATCGCCATATTAGATATCGACAATGACGGCGACAATGATGTTGTAGCAGTTGCCGGTGGTTTTGAGACAAGAAAAGAGAGTCAGTTTCAGGATTATCGTTTTATGTCGATAACAGGTAATTTCGATGATCAGAAAAATAATGAATTTCAACATTACCTTTACGAAAACCAAAATGGTAGTTTTATAAAAACCCCGCTTCCTGTTCCACCTTTTCTTGCTTCATTTATATTGCCCATCGATTACGATAACGATGGCGATAAAGATCTGTTTATTGGTTCGAGGGTTAAAAAAGGCAGGTTTCCGTATGCCGAAAATTCCTGGCTCATTCAGAATAACAATGGCAAATTTGAAATTGATTCTACATCGCGATTTGACATTGGAATGGTTACCGATGCAATTTCGACAGATTATGACAACGATGGCTGGGAAGATATTTTACTTGCCCGCGAATATAATTCGCTGGTTTTATTAAAGAATATAAACGGCAAAAAGTTGGTTCAACAAGAAATACCAACTTTGGAGAAAAAACATGGAATTTGGTATTCACTGGCTGCCGGAGATTTTGACAAGGACGGAGATGACGATTACATTATTGGTAATTTGGGCGATAACAATCAATTTAATGTGAGTGATGAATACCCCATGAATCTGTATGCAATTGATTTAGAAATGGATGGTATTTTAGATCCGTTAAGAACGACATTTTTTAAAGATAAAAATGGCAAAATGAAAGAATACCCTTTCAATTATCTCGATCAGCTTCGCGAACAATCATCATTCTTTAAAATGAAATACAATAATTATACTTCGTTTAGTTATGAAAATATTGATGATATCCTGGATAAAAATATGATAAAAAGATTGGAGTTTAAGTTGCACGTAAACACAACTTCAAGTTTTATATTATGGAACGACGAGGGTAATTTCAGGTGGGAGAAATTGCCTGAATCTGTACAGGTTTCGCCTATTTGCAAAATGATTGTGGAAGATTTTAATGGCGACAAATACCCCGATATTTTGTTAGGCGGAAATGATTATACATATGAAGTTGGAACAGGGTATTTCGATTCAAATAAAGGGATTGTATTAATGAACAAAGGAGGGGAACAAAAATCTGGCACACCTTTTTTCGAAGTACAAAGTTCCGAGCAAAGTGGAATATTACTGAATGGAATGGTACAATCATTACAATATTTTAAGGGAGATACTTCTTTTGTTGTGGCAGGTATTAACAGGTCTGAAGTTGTTGTTTTTGAACTGTTAAAAGGTGAAAATTAGGGTCGATATTTTTTATGTTTCTAACATCGAGATCAGTTTCAAAGCAAATCATTGGATTCATACTTTTGCTTTTCATAACCTTATTGTAAAAGGTCACGAAGTCGAACTGTGTTTCAACATGTTGTATTTTAATTCAACAAACTTGTTATTCAAATCAAAGAAACTAATTTTCAAAAATCAGAAATAAATACACAGAATTAACTAAAAATATTTAGATTTAATTTTTTAAAAATATTATAAATTCAATGCAAATGATAAATCATGAATATGTAAACCGAATCGTTGATCTTACCGATCCTTCAAAAAATATTATATACAACATGTCGCACGAAGACGCGATAGAAATTGTCAACTCTGGCGACACAGAAGCAATCCGTAAAATTGACGGGCAATTTGCTTTAATTGCTGTGGAAGGTAAAAAAATACGAATGGCAAGATCAATTGGCCGTCCGCTACGTTTTTTTATTGCAAAACTAAAAGCCGGCCCGTGCCTGATTCTTGCTGAACGAATTGATACAATTTTCAATTACCTGAAACAAGAAGGTCTCGACGATCAGTTTCATCCGTCGTACACAAGAATGGCTCCGGCACATTATATTACAACTATCGAATTATTAGGTTGCCCCGATCCAAGCCCGGTTTACCAACGTTTTTTCGCGCCAATTCGAAACAAACTAAGGCACAGTACAATCGAACAAATTGGAAAAAATTATATTGGCACATTATACGAAGAGATAAAAAAATGGCTGAAATTCAGAGCAAAAACGGGGCCAATTGGAGTAACTTTTTCGGCAGGCATTGACAGTGGTTCTGTATTTTTACTGACTTACCATGCGTTGCGCGAACTTGGGGAAAGCCCATCGAGATTAAAAGCATTTACTTTAAGTGTTGATGGAAAAGGTGAAGATTTGAAACAAGCCCGTGAATTTCTAAAGGCGCTAGGAATGGAACTTTTTCTTGAACCAATTGAAATTAAAGCAAAAGATTTGAACTGGAAAAAAACTATTAAAGTTGTTGAAGATTACAAACCTTTAGACATTCAAGCTGCCACAATGAATCTGGCGGTTCTTGAAGGTATCCGTTCCAGATACCCCGACTGGAAACATATTATCGATGGTGATGGTGGCGATGAAAATCTTAAAGATTACCCCATTGAAGAAAATCCTGAACTGACCATCCGAAGTGTTTTAAATAATTTAATGTTGTATCATGAAGGTTGGGGTGTTGGTAAAATGAAACACTCGTTAACTTATTCCGGCGGTTTAAGTCGTGGATACATGCGTACTTACACACCTGCCGACATTCTTGGTTTTGATAATTTCAGCCCATATACTTTAGAAAATGTTATTGAAATAGCCGAAGGCATTCCATTTATTAAAATGACAGATTGGGACCACGACAAACTTTATGAACTTAAAGGACAAGTGGTTGCAAGTGGCATTAAAACTATTACCGGAATGGAAATGCCGGTTTTTACAAAACGAAGGTTCCAGCACGGAGTATCTAATATGGATACTTTTAATAAGCATTTCCCTGAAAAAGAGATAGATTACCGGCGGGAATTTCTGGCCATTTATGAGTAAATTCCCTGATACCAGATTTGACGATCAGTGGATTATTTCTAAACGTGGAAAAAAAAACAAGATCGATCCCCTAAAACCGTATGGCTATTTTGTTGAAAAAGAACGTACGGTTTCGGGGAGTATCGAAAATGTATCAACCATTTTATTAACTAATTCCGAGTGTCCTTTCCATTGTTTAATGTGTGATCTTTGGAAAAACACAAGCGACAAACCTGTTCCTGAAAAATCCGTTGCGGCACAAATTGAATTTGCGCTATCAAAATTACCCGAAACGAAACATCTAAAACTTTATAATAGTGGCAGTTTTTTCGATAACAGGGCGATACCGAAAAATGACTATAAGAAAATAGCACAGTTGGTAGATCATTTTGAAACCGTTCTTGTTGAAAGCCACCCGTCTTTTATTAACGAAAATGTTCTGCATTTTAGCAATCTGATTAAACCCAAATTACTAGTAGCTTTAGGTCTTGAAACTGTACATCCTGAAGTCCTTCTTCGGCTAAATAAAAAAATGACTCTTAATGATTTCGAGCGTTCCGTAAAATATCTAACTGAACTTGAAATTTCAACACGGGCTTTTATCCTGCTACGTCCACCTTTTTTGTTTGAAAAGGAAGGTGTAATCTGGACCAAAAAGTCGATTGATTATGCTTTTAAAATTGGAGTTTCATCTGTTACTATTATTCCTGTACGATCAGGAAACGGGGCGATGGATCAATTAAAGTTGGAAAAATATTTTGAAGAACCGCGAATAGAATCTCTGGAAAATGTTATTGAATATGGCATTGGATTAAATGCAGGAAATGTTTTTGCCGATCTTTGGGATATCGAATATTTTTCAAAATGTGGGAAATGCCTTAGTAAAAGAAAAGAAAGACTAAATCAAATGAACCTGTTCCAGAAAATACCAACCAGAGTTTATTGTACATGTTTAATTTAGGATTCAACAATAAAAAGGACATAAGTTCAAATAAATCAATCTTTATTTATTAGAGCTAAAAACTTAATTCACTAATTTTAACTTCTTTTTTGAATGTTCAAATTTTTATAATCCTCTTTGTATCCAAATTCTAAATCATTACACAACTGCCTTTTTAAAAGGATTCCAATAAACAATAACTAAAAATTCTTACACCTTTTTTGTTAATAAACTACCAAATAAAACATTTATGAAATTTGCAAGTTTTTAAAAAATATAATAAAACTTCAATTCACAATTTTTGTGTTTTAAAAATATCAATAAAGATAGTTTTAACTTTAATTATTTATTATTTTTGTTCGGTTCGAAACAATATGTTTTTATAGACAAATTAAATATGATAAAGAAATTAAGGAATACGTTAAAGAAAGCCGATATTTATTTTGTGTTGATTTTTTTTATTTTGGTCGTTACCATAATTGGCTGTCAGTCAAATAACAAATCTTCTAAAACTGTTACTGAACAGAATGAACTAAAACTTCCACCAGCAAACGACGACTATTTTCAGGAGATCATAAAATATTCGGGAATAGATTTTACCCATACTATTGGAGACGATCATTTGAGCAATCTTGTAGAATCGGTTGGTGGTGGAGCAGTTTTTTTCGATTACGACCAGGATGGTTTTTTAGACCTCTATTTAAGCAATGGAAATTATACCGAGGGATTAAGTATGAATGAAGATCACCCGGCAGTAAAAACCTCAGAAAACCGCTTATTTCGTAATCTTGGAAACGGTACTTTTGAAGATCAGACAAAAAAAGCACGCGTTGGCGACCGCGGATATGGGATGGGAATGACAGTTGGCGATTTCGATAACGATGGCTACCCCGATATTTATGTGAGTAATCACGGAACAAATGTCTTGTTTCATAACAATGGAAACGGAACTTTTTCGAATATCACAAAAAAGGCCGGTGTAGGAGGAAATGAGTGCAGCGTTGGTGCCGTTTGGTTGGATTACGACAACGACAGTTTCCTTGATTTATACGTTGGCAACTACATCGAATTCGATGCTCAATATAATTATTACTATGCACCCGATGGATTTCCCGGACCAATGGCTTACGATGGCCAGCCCGACATTTTATACCACAACAACGGCGACGGAACTTTTACGGATGTAACAAAGGAGATGGGCGTATTTAACAGCGATGGCAGGGCAATGGGAGTAGGTGCTGCAGATTACGACAACGATGGTTTTGTTGACATTTTTGTATCAAACGACCACATGATTAATTACCTGTATCACAACAATCAGGGCAAAGGATTTGAAGATCGGGGAATTATGTCGGGAGTTGCATTCAATCAAATTGGTGAGGCAACTATTAGTATGTCGGTCGATTTTGCCGATTACAACAACGATGGTTTGGTTGACCTTTTTGTTTCTGATGATGTTTATTGTTCGTTGTATAAAAACGAAGGAAATGGTGTTTTTAGCGAAATGTCGTACAATGCGGGAATAGCCGTGGCTTGTGGACAATTTGTTGGATGGGCATCGTCATTTCTGGATTACGACAACGACGCGGACTTGGACTTATTCAAGGTAAATGGAGAGTTGAAACATTTATACGGACAGGAAGACCAATTATTTGAGAATGCAGGAAACGGAAATTTTATTGATATCTCAACCGACCGGGGCGAATACTTTCAGCAGGAATTAGTTGGCCGAGGAGCCAGTTTTGGGGATTTTGATAACGATGGAGATTTTGATGCATATATTGTAAATCTTAACGACAAAGGTGCTTTGCTTCGTAATAACAAAGGAAATCTGAATAACTGGATTGCTTTGCAACTTATCGGGGAAACCAGCAACCGAGACGGAATTGGCGCAAGAGTAACTGTGGTTTCGGGTGGCGTTCAACAATTCGCCCAAAAGAAAAGTTCAAGTGGATATCTTTCTCAAAACGATCCAAGGATGTATTTTGGCCTCGCCGATAATAAAATGGTTGAAAGCATTGAAATTATTTGGCCATCGGGAAAAATTCAAAAAATTGAGAATATTGATGCAAGGCAATTTCTCACAGTAAAAGAATCTGAAATCGTATCTCCATGAAGTCAAAAAATATTTTTTGGAGTGTTGGTGTTATTCTTACCATTGTGTTGGCAGGCCTGTCTTTGAATTTATCTAAAAACCAGTCGCTCGAAGGCATGGTTATTTTTACCCGCATTCCAATTGACAATTTCGAAATTCAAAAGAACAATTTAACTTCTAATTTTATCGGGGCACAAATTGTAGCAATCGACCCAAATAATCCGGAAGGTTCGGAAATTATATTAACAACTGAATTTTTCTCGGCCTGCTCTCCTAATATTTCGTACGATGCAAAACGCATTCTATTTACAGCGCAGCAAAACGAAAACGATAACTGGCAAATATGGGAAATGGATTTGGAGACAAAAACAAGTAAAAAGATTACCGACTTTAAAGAATCATGTTTTGGCCCAAATTATCTTCCCTTCAACCGTTTGGTATTTACTAAACAAATGCCTGAATCGGGCATCGGTAAAATCCATGCCTTGCACACAATGAATTTGGATGGGTCAAATTTTAGTCAGATTACATTTCAGCCACATTTCGATTATACTGCAACAGTACTAAAAGATGGTCGTTTGTTGATGCTAAGCAAACAATTATTTCCTGAATCGGGCGAGATGGTGTACATGGCAATGCGCCCAAACGGAACAAAAGCTGAACTTTTTTATAAAGGGGAAATCGGCAGTATTTTGAATACCCAAAGTTACGAAACAGAAGATGGTCTGGTTTACTTTATCGAAAGTGAAAATAAAGCAAAGAATGGTGGAGATATAATTTCTATTCATCAAAACAGGCCATTATTTACCAAAGAAAATATTACATCAGAAATTACCGGAAGTTTTTATTCTGTGCTGCCAACACAATCAGGCGAAATGTTTGTTTCGTACCAAGCCTCGGAATCCGAACCTTCCGTACTATTTCGTTTTTCGGTAAAAGATAAATCATTGGGAGAATTAATTTATAGTAATCCTGAATATTTTATTGTGGAACCTCTTTTTGTTGAAGCCTTTACGAGACCACGAGATTTGCCCGATGATGTGGATCCGGAAATCTCAACCGGTTTATTATTGTGTCAGGATATAAATGTTGTTGCACTCCAACCTGAAACAAGTTCGGAAACTGTAGAAGCAACTAAAGTTGAATTGCTGGGTATCGATAAAAGTTTGGGTATTGTTCCGGTTGAAGAAGATGGGTCTGTTTATCTGAAAGTAGTTGCAGATACACCGGTTCGTTTTCAGACTTTAGATGAAAATGACAATGTTGTAAACGGGCCTTCGGGATGGATGTGGGTTCGCCCGTTTGAACGTCGGGGATGCGTTGGTTGTCATGAAGATCCGGAATTAACACCTGATAATTTTGTGCCTTTTGCGGTTAAAAAAGAACCGGTTTCAATACCTGTTGAAAATTCTCCAGAAACAGAACAAAGTTCCACCAACGAAAGAACTGAACAGAAATGAAACGAAATAAAAAAATATTTTTAGTCTTTGGTGGACTGGCAATAATTAGCCTGTTTTTTATACAATTTCATAAATGGTCGGTGCATCATGTTAATTATATTACTGCTGTTGACGATCATCCTTTAAATTGTATGTCTTGCCATTTGTACATTCAAAAAGACGGGATAGCTGCGAAATTAATAAACGAAGATTATTTGTCTCCATATAATTTGTCGCTTGCTCCCGATGGCAAAAAATTATACGTGATTGCACAAGATGCGAATGCACTTTTAATTGTTGACACGAAAACAAACAAAGTCATTGACAAAATAGAAGTTGGTGAGAAACCTCACAGTGTTGTTATAAAAAATGACGGGGAAACTGCTTTTGTTAGTAACCAGTGGGCAGATAATTTGTATGAAATCGATCTTACCTCATTAAAAGTAATTGATACCCTGAAAACCGGTAGTGGCCCGGCTGAAATTATTTTTAGTCCCGATGAAAAATTTCTATATGTTGTTGACTCTTATTCATCGGAAGTTTCAATTTTCAACCTGCAAACTAAAACGGAGATTAAACGTTTGATGGCCGGGAACAATCCGGTTGCGGCGGTATTTTCCCCCGATGGAAGTCAGGCAATCGTAACCAGCAGAAGAACACTGCCAATTCCTTACGGAACTCCACCAATGACAGAACTTACCGTAATTGATGCGGCAAGCCAAAGAGTGAAAGAGCGCAAAATATTTGAGAATGCATATTTAATGGAGAATGCTGCATTTACGCCATCAGGCGATTTGGCAATTTCTACGCTCATCCGTCCTAAAAACCTGATTCCTTCTGTTCAGGTTGAACGTGGTTGGATGATGACTCACGGAATTGGTATTATTGAATCGGGCAACGAAGGCAGGATGATTCAACTGTTAACCGACGAACCAAATTCATATTATTCTGATCCTTTTGATATAGTTATTTCGCCTGACGGACAAAAAGCTTTTATCAGTCATTCAGGAGTAGATATAATTACAGTAATTGATCTTAATGAAATTCGGGCACTTCTTGCTGAATCGACTCAGGAAAAACTGGATTATTATTCAAATCACCTGGGAATAAGCGCTCGATATGTTATTAAACGAATTCCAACAGGCGCAAATCCAAAAGGGTTGGTGCTTTCACCCGATGGAAAATATCTTTATGTGGCCGAGAGGTTAGAAGACAAAATTGCTGTTATTAATACAGAAACCCTCGAAACCATTAATTCCATAGATCTTAACGGGCCTTCGAGAATAACCGTTGCTCGTCAGGGACGCAGGCTTTTTAATAACTCGGGACATACTTTTCAAAACCAATACGGTTGTTATACTTGCCATCCCGACTCGCACGAAGATGGCCTCGTTTATAATATGGCGGGTGCAGATATGGGCAGAAACCTTGCCAACACACAAACTTTGCGCGATATTGGTGACATCCCCCCGTATAAATGGAACGGGAAAAACTCAAGTATTTACAAACAGGATGGCATGCGTTTCTCAACTATTTTAACAAGAACTGAATCATTTAATTACGACGATTTGGATGCACTCGTAGCCTATATTGTTACCGGAATTAAAAACCCTCCCAACTTGAGATATAATCCAACAGGCGAATTAACGGCAGCTCAAAAAAGAGGTAAAAAGGTTTTTTACCGGACACATACAAACTGTGGAAAAGAAATTCCGGTCGAGAATCAATGTGCAACTTGTCATCCACCACCCTATTTTACAAATATGCAAATGGCCGATGTTGGAACGTTGTCAGACACAGACGATCCGATGTTATTTGATGCGCCTCAGTTAAATAATATATACGAATCGGCACCCTATTTACACGACGGAAGTGCAGCCACATTGGAGGAATTATGGACAAAATTTAACGACGATGATGAACATGGCGTTGCCAACGATATGTTGAAAGATCAACTAAATGATTTGGTTGAATACCTTAAATCTATTAGAGACGCTAAGTATTATAAAGATGACGTTGAAGAATATAAAGCTGATATTAACCAGGAAAATTAACAAGATGAAAAATAATAATCGGTTCTTTCAAAAAAATATTAAAGTGCTGTCTTTAATATTACTAAGTGTTTTCTTATCCGGATTTTCTATTTCAAAACAGGATAAATCTTTTCAAAATGATTTAGAAGATAATCAGGCAAAACCTGTAGAAATTTCTTCCCGGGTTTCTCCGGAAACCGGATCTGACATTAAAGATGAAGCCCAACAAATGCCTGTTTATGGGAATTGGGAAACATTTACTGTAAAAGATGGGTTGCCAGCCGATAAAGCATATTGTGTTCGTATTGATGGCGATCGGGTTTTGGTGGGAACAAGTGCTGGACTTGCTGTTTATGAAAACGAAACATGGAAAACTTATACTGCAGAAGACGGACTTGCTCACAATGGTGTTCTTTCAATCGATGTAAGTGAACTTACGGGAGATGTTTGGCTGGGTACACTTGGAGGGTTAACACGTTGGTCGGCAGGAAGATTTGAAACTTTTACGCAATTTAACAGCGGATTGGCCAACGATGTAATTTACACGGTTATTTGCGATGGAAAAGATGTTTGGGTAGCCACCGGCGGAGGAGCAGGAAGCTACGATACTTATACAAGAGAATGGGGCATTTACACAGAAAGAAATGCACCCATGCACGAGCCATGGACATACGGTGTTTGTGCCGGTGGTGGTAAAATATTTATTGCAGCCTGGGGAGGTGGTGTGATAGAATATACAAAAGAAACCAAACAATTCAGGGATTATGTTGATCCGGATGGAGAGATGGAAATTGACCTTTTCCCCGATGATGGAGTAATCCACGATATTACAACCGGTGTAACTTTTGCAGATGATATTTTATGGGTAGCAACTTATTTTGGATTAAGCCGTTACGATGGTACCCGCTGGAAAGGATACTTAGACCATGATTCCGGTCTGGTCAGTAATTTCATAAATTTTCTGAAAGCAGATGGTCCGGTGGTTTGGCTTTGCACCGACCTTGGATTAAGCAGTTTTAATGGAGAAACCTGGGTTACGTATCGGAAAAATGAAAACAACAAGAAGGGAAAAATTATTATTACTGAAGGTGAAAATACTAAAGAAATATCTTCGACCACATCAATATCTCACGAATTTGTGATTGGAGTAGATACTCAGGACGATGTAGTCTGGATTGCAACTTCAAAAGGTGTTAGCCGGGGAGAAATTTTAAAAGATTTAACTGCGGGATTGTGATTTTAACCAATAATACAAATGTCATGAAAAATCAAGATCAAAAGATAAAATTGCGCGTATTAGTATTAACCATTCTTACCATGTTCTTTTTATTTCCGGTTTCGGATTTAAACGGACAAGATAAGAAACTAAACTATGGCAATACAACCGATGAACTGGTTCCCTACGGCCGCTTTCAAAAAGCCTACAAGAATTTTTTTGATGACGTTCAACCGTTCACCGGAGCGGGTAGAGAAAAAGTTCCTCCCACTGATCTTACTGAGGTAAGAATTGGCTTTTTGGGACCATTAGAAGGATCGATTTTAACCCCGCTGGGTATTCAAATGTTACAAGGCGCATCATTTGCTATTGAAGAGGCCAACAATAAAGGAGGGTACAACGGTATCCCTTTCAAATTAATGCCGCACAACGATGTCGGGTTATGGGGTGCCGCTGCCAACGAAGTAGTAAAAATGAACGATGAAAAAGTTTGGGCGTTTTTGGGTTCAATAGATGATATAAATACTCATGTTGCTTTGCGGGTAGCTCTTAAATTAGAAATTCCAATGGTTAACTCCGGCGATCCTGATCCTACACTTACTGAAACCAGAATTCCATGGATGATCCGCAACATTGCCGATGACAGACAAAGTAGTTATGCTTTGGTAAACCATATTTATCGCGAAAAAAAACATTCTCGTATTGCAGTATTGCGTGCCAATAATCGTTATGGCCGGGTTGGGATAATGGAATTCAGAGATGCTGCATTGCGATATGGATTTCCACTGGTTTTGGAAATACGTTATAACGACGGTGAGATAGACTTTGCCACGCAAATTGAACGCATGATAAAATCCTCACCTGATGCTGTGGTTCTGTGGGGAAATGCCAAAGAAACTGCGCTCATAATAAACCAAATGCGCCAAATGGGAATGGAGCAACCAGTTTACGGATCCGACAGACTCATGTCGAAAGAGTTATTGGAAATTGCCGGTGAAAATGCTGAAGGTCTGGTTACAACATGCCAGTATAATCCAACTCTGGATGAACCCAATTTGGTAGCATTCAACAAAAATTATAACGAAAGATATGGGATGGAACCGGATGTGTTTGCAGCACATGCTTACGATGGAATGAACCTTATTATTGAAGCCATTCACAAAGCAGGTCTCAACCGCGCACTTATTCGTGATTTACTAACCGACCATAAAACATTTCAGGGATATCAAGGGATTACGGGCGAGCTGATTTTAGATCCGTCGTGGAATGATATCGGTTCGATCTGGATGACTGAAGTACGAGATGGGAAATTTGATTTTTTCCCCACTCCGCCACTAATTTCAGATGAGCAGGAAAATAAAAAAAGCACTCCTTAAAAACAAAAATATTTGATCGAAAATTAAATTCCAGGTTTGAGTTTAAATATGTACCATGTTTCAATTAAGATACAAATCTTTTCTATGCTCAATAATTTTACTTTTAACAGGATTTGTTACAGTTGAAGCACAAACATTTGAAAGTTTGAGTTCACATCAAACAACCAACTCAAACAAAACAGAACAACCGGAAACTATAAAAATTGGACTTCTTATTCCTTCAATAGAATCGCAATCGGCAAAACATGGTGCTGAATTAGCCATTAAAATATCTAACGAAAAAGGTGGTTATAAAGATGTACCATTTCAACTAATTACCCGATCAACTGCAGGTCCTTGGGGAGCGGGTTCAAAAGAGTCGGTAAGTTTAGTGTACGATGATGAAGTTTTAGCAATAATGGGATCTTTGGATGGTCGCAACGCACATCTTGCCGAACAGGTGGCTGCAAAAACAAAAATCATTTTTTTATCAACACGGGCGAGCGACATGACTTTATCGCAGGCTTTTGTTCCCTGGTATTTTCGAACCGTACCAAACGATAAACAGCAGGCAATTTCATTAATTCAGGAGATTTACAAAAATGGGGAATCCGAAAATGTGACAATAATTTCCACAGAAGATTACGATTCAAAGTATGCTGTTCGCACTTTTTTAAAAGTAGCGGATTCGATGAAAATAGCTAAACCCAAACACTTTTTGTTAAAATCATCTGGCAATAATATTAACGAAATTCTTGATGAAATTGAAAAATCGGATGCTGGAAAAATTGTTTTATTTGGAGATTATCAATTTGCTTCGAAAATAATTCCTGCCTTAAAGGAACGCAATCTGGCTCAAACTATTTTTGGATCGCTGTCAACTATCAACAATCTACAAGCATCGGGTTTAAACTGGGAAATCTTTGAAGATGTGATTTTAATATCTTCCGGCCATTATTTTACAGAAACCGGGTTAGCTTTTCAAAAGGAATTTGAAAAGACCTTTGGTTATCTACCGGGCTTTTTTTCTGCCTTTGCCTACGATGGAATAAATATAATTATTGATGTAATTAAAAGGGCCGGCCCCGACCGTGACAAAATTATTGATGCATTCGCGGAGACAAAATACAAAAGTGGTGTTACAGGTAACATTCAATTTGATAAAAATGGAAACCGGGTTGGCAATCCGGGTTTAATGATTATAAAAAACGGATTTCCGGTTGTCTTAAAATAGGATTATTAGAATTTTATATTTTTGTATATTGTAACAATGCTTTTATTCTTACAAAAAGATTAAAAATAAAGTGGATCAATTGCTGTTTCAATTAGGAACACGATTTAATTAACGAATGCAAAAATTTAATAAGAGTGACATTCTGTCTATCAATTGTAGAAAACAAGATTAAAACAAACAATAACTATCACGAATGAAATATAAATTTATCGGATTATTGATACTACTAGCAATTGCGTTTTCTTTCAATAACTGCAAACAACTGAAAAAGAAAACCCCGGCTTCACCCGAAGAATTGAATACAACAAAAACACTCGGATTGGCTTATCTTGAAGAAAACCAAATAGAAGATGCAGAGGCTCAGTTCCTGAAATTGGTTGATCTTGATCCGGATGAAGTTTTGGGTTACGCAAACCTCGGAATAGTTTATTTAAGAATGGGTAAATATCAGGAGGCGGAAGAATGGCTGAATGAAGCCATTAAAATGGATCCAAATGATCCGGATATCAGGTTGATTTTAGCAAAAGTTTATGAGATGGCCAATAAATCTGAAAAAGCCATAAATGAACTTGAAAAAGGAATCAGTTTTTCTCCCGGACACGTTAAATCATTGTACAGCCTCACTGAATTATATTCGTCGTTTACCGATGAAGAATCTATCAATAAACTTCAGAAATATACTGAAGAACTGATTGAAAACGCACCCGGCAATATTGTGCCTCGTTTAAATTTAATCGAAATATTAATTCGTAAAAAACTAAGCGACGAAGCTTTGGAACAGTTAGAAAAACTGCAAAAAATTTTCCCGCAATTCCCAATGGAAGCAATCGAATATCACGACAAAACAATTGCTGCTTTGCAAACCGGGAATAACGAAGAAGCTACCGTTTCGTTTATGGTTTTCCATAATTATCTGAAAGTAACATCTCCATTTCAGGCTGGAATTCTCGAATTAAAAGGCCCCGGTGGTTCTTTAATTGGATCTCCTGTAATTACATTCGACCAACAACGGGGGGAGGTTCAAACCGGCGATTGGCAAACCTTGCTGGACGCAATAAAATTTACCGATATTACCACAACTGCCGGACTTGATTTTCAACAAAACCCGGAAACAAGTCCTCAATCAAATACCAGCAATAATAATATGATCCCACTTTCAGCAAGTGATTACGACGGAGATGGTGACATCGACCTCTCTTTCGGGGTTTTTGATTCCCAAACCAAAAATTACAAGTTTCATTTATTTAATAATGAATGGGGAAAATTCAGGGATGTCACCGAAGAAACCGGTATTCGCCATCAGGGAAAAGATATTTCTTCGAAATTTGCGGATTACGATAACGACGGTTTTCCCGACCTATATATTGTTAGAAATGGTTTTAACATTTTATATAAAAACAATGGCGACGGGACTTTTACCGATGTTACAAAAAAAGCTAAAGTTGGTGATGAAAACATTGGAAATAAATCTCTTTTTTTTGATTTTGACCACGACGGGGATCTCGATTTGTATGTAACCATGCCGGGAGCAAACCAGCTTTATCGAAATAATTCTGACGGCACATTTCTTGAGCAGGCAAAAGAATCAAATACATCTGGCTTGGATATTTTCAGCCCGGATGCTGAATTTGGAGATTTTGACGATGATGGGGACATTGATCTTTTTGTGGTAAACTATGATGCGCCCAACATTTTATATTCCAATCAACGGCAGGGAATTTTCAAGGATATTACAGAAACAAGTGGATTGGGAAACGAGATCGGCTCGAGTTCAGTAACTGTGGGCGATTATAATAACGATGGATTTTTAGATTTGTTTATTACATCGTCGGTGGCAGGAAAAAGCAAATTGTATCGAAATCAGGGAGATGGTAGTTTCAAAATTGATGAAACATCAAACGATTTGGCGCAGACTTTACAAAATGTTCAGGTAAAAGATGCTACTTTTTTGGATTTCGACAACGACGGATATCTCGATCTTTTTGTTGTTGGCCAATCGAATACCGAAAATGGCAATGGAGTTTTTCTATATCACAACGATAAAAGAGGGACATATTTTGTAGTAGAAAACATTTTGCCCGAAGATTTAAAATCGGGAAAAGAGATTTTAACTTTCGACTACAACGAAGACGGGGATCTGGATGTTGTTATAACAGGGTTGAATGGAAATATTCGTCTCTTGAGAAATGATGGTGGTAGTAACAATCATTTTGTGAAAATGAAACTTGTTGGCCTGAGAACAGGAAGTGGTAAAAATAATTACTACGGTATTGGAGCCAAAGTTGAAATACGATCAGGAAATTTATATCAGTCGAAAGTAGTTACCGAACCCAATATACTATTCGGGTTGGGGCCCCGGGCGAAGGCTGATGTAATACGTATTTTATGGACAAACGGTGTTCCTCAAAATATGTTCTTCCCGGGAACCGATCAAAGTCTTATCGAGGAACAATCCCTGAAAGGATCGTGTCCTTTTCTTTATACCTGGGACGGAGAAAAATATGTTTTTGTCAAGGACATTACCTGGCGGAGCGCACTTGGAATGCCGCTGGGAATTATGGGAGAAGATAAAATGACTAAATATGCAAGTTCAGCACCATCTGTCGATTACATAAAAATTCCAGGTGAATTATTAAAACCTCAAAATGGAAAATATAAAATCCAGTTAACCGATGAATTATGGGAAACAATCTATTCCGACAAAATCCAGTTGATTGCACTCGATCATCCCGATTCTGTTATCGTTTTTGTAGATGAACGGTTTATGCCGTCTCCTGAACCTGGATACAAACTTTTTCAGGTTGGCGAAAAAAACTTTCCTGTTTCAGCCACCAACAAACGGGGCGACAACCTTCTCTCGTTTATCACACAAAAAGATGACAATTATATTTCAACATTAAAACCCACCGAATTCCAGGGGATTACAGAATTAAGCGAACTGGTATTAGATTTGGGGGAAATTAATACCAATGAAAACTTAAGCCTTTTTCTGAATGGCTGGCTCTTTCCGTCCGATGCCAGTATAAATGCATCTATTGCTCAATCGGGCAAAATTAAATTGGTTTCACCTTACATTCAGGCCATAAATAAAAAAGGAGAATGGGAAACCGTCGTTGATAATCTCAGTTTCCCGATGGGAAAAGACAAAACTCTTGTCGTTGATCTATCCGGTAAAATTCTTGCTTCGGATGCACGAATTCGGATACGCACAAATATGGAAATCTATTGGGACTATATTTTTTATTCGAACGAAAATTCATTAGCACCAATTCATTCAAATACATTAAATCCAATCTCAGCTGATTTACATTACAGGGGTTTCTCCCGAACATTCCGAAAAGGTGGCAGATATGGACCACACTGGTTCGATTATCAAAGTGTTTCTACCGAGCCGAAATGGAGAGATCTTGTGGGAAATTACACCCGTTATGGAGACGTGTTGCCTCTGCTTTTAGAGGCAGACGATAAATACGTAGTAAAAAATGCTGGTGATGAAACTACTTTAGAATTTGATGCTGAAAGTTTGCCAAAATTACCAAAAGGCTGGAAACGGGATTTTTTAATCCATAGTGTGGGTTGGGTGAAAGATGGAGACATGAACACTGCAACCGGGCAAACGGTGCTGCCATTACCTTTTCATGCCATGAGCAAATATCCATACGGATCGGATGAACAATATCCAAACGACATCGAGCATCAGAATTATTTAAAAGAGTACAACACCCGGAAAGTTACCACCAAGGATTTTCGTATGGCAATAAGTAATGAAAACGGGAATTTGAAATAGGATTTTGCTTTTATGAAGCTCTATTCTTTTTGATTTTTAATCTGATCTGGAATGTATTCTTGTGGATTAATTTCAAAAATTTGCAGATCGCCGTTATTAACAGCAACAACTAAAAAATCGTTTCCCTTTATTTTTATGGGGAGTACTTTTCGTGCATCCCCTTTTATTACGAGGCCGCTGTCATCGGGCATTAAAGTATTATATTCGATACCATTTTTACCTAACAAACTCCATCCAAAACCGGCGTCGTAGCGACCATAAGAAGGCCGGACTGCATAATCGTTCCCAACAAGAACAAAATCCATTGTTCCATCAGAATTAAAATCACGAACCAAAATATCACGAACCGGCGAAAACTGCGTTAATTTGGGAAGTTCGTTTGTTTCAAAAGTTCCATTCCCGTTATTCAGGAACAAACAGCTTTTTAATAATTCTGCCCTTTTTACCAACGATTGATTTAAAATGTCTTTACCAAAAATATCGTTTGCCGTCTTTCCCCCAAAATCAGAATAATTGGGATATTTTTTTTCTATCCCAGCAATCTGTTTGGCCATTTGATCCAAAGAAGCCACCGGATAACTAGTACCATTTTGATAGGAACAAATTACCTGATCAAAAGATCCGCTGTTGTCAAAATCATTCAAATACATTTCAACCGGTTCACTTGTTGAAGCTGTTAACAACGAGTTTAAACCCAAATTTCCACCTATAAAATCCAAATCTCCATCACTGTCAATATCGGCAACCTGAATACTATTCCACCAACCTGCTGTTTCATTCAGGCCTGCGACTTCGGTGGCATCTGTAAAATGCCCATTGTCATTTTGGTAAATGCGAACTTTCATCCATTCGCCAACCAGTATCAAATCCTGGTCACCATCCCGATCATAATCTAACCAGCTTGCATCCGAAACCATCCCGACATTTTTTGGCCCATTCAATCTAATATCCGTTACATCTTTAAAAAAGCCAATTCCATTGTTTTCTAATAAAAACTGATCCGGCGACCAACCATACGCACCGGGTACCGATCCTGAACCGACAAAAAGATCCAAATCACCATCTCCGTCAAAATCACCCGGTCGCACACAAGATCCATTGTAGGCCATAAATGGCAATGCTCCTCGTGCGCACAAATTAAATTCGCCATTTCCATCGTTTATTAGTATTTTATCGGCCAGCAAGGCATTTCCAGCAAGCGCTTCATTACCGCCACGCACAATATACAAATCCAGATCGCTATCACCATCAGCATCGAAAAATGAAGCATCAATATCTTCAGTAATCCGGTCGCTGGTAAAAACAGGATTATTTTGCGACACAAAAGTTCCATCGCTTTGTTGAACAAATAACATGGCCGACTGCCCTTTCGCACCGCCCACAAACAAATCGTCCAATCCGTCACCATTTACGTCTCCAACTGCCAGCGCTGGCCCTTCGGCTGAGAAACTACGAGGAATTAAATGTTCCCGGTTAAAGTCTGTGTAAGCATCTTCTTTATGAAGAAATTGCAATCCGGGGATATCGGTTCGCACAAACAATTTTGTGTTTTTTTGATTTGGATTGCTTCTATTTAAAGGTTTCTCTGCATTTCGAGCATCTAATGTAATTTTTTTATCAACTACTACATTTTTTAAAACCTGTTCTGAATGATCCGGCCAGCGAACCATTAATGAATCAACTAAATTTTTCCGGCCCAAACCAAAATGCAAAACATCGGAAGTGGCTGACATAAAACCCCTTGTAGCAAATTGTTCGGCAAGCTGTTTTTCACCATTAATAAACAAGGTAACACGAGCTCCAATCCCACGAGTGTTTAATCCTTTTCCTTTAAATGCTACCGATAAGAAATGATTCTCCGATTGTTTTTCAGAATTATTCCGATATATAAATGCAGGATCATTTATATTGTTGACAATAAAATCGAGATCACCATCATTGTCAAGATCGGCATAAGTTGATCCATTTGAAAAAGACGAAATGTTAAAACCCCACTCTTTTGCCTTATTCGAAAATGTAAGATCGCCGTTGTTTTTAAACGCATAATTTATGTTTGGATACAGTGGCATTTTCTCGTACAACACCCGATCGGGAACACCGCTATTATCCTTTTCCGGGAAATACCTGTTTCCCCCGGTCAAAAATTTTACATAATCCAAATCATTCGCCCTTCGGTAAATTCCATTGGTAATTAAAAGATCTTTCAACCCGTCATTGTCAACATCACAAAACAGAGGCGACCAACTCCAGTCGGTAGAATAAATCCCAGCCAGACGCCCAATTTCACTAAACTTCCCGGCACCCATGTTTAGTTGCAAGGTATTTCGCACAAACTGGTTAGAATAACCATAATTTAGTTTTAGCTGAAAAAGTTCATAATCATCTTCACCGCCCGATTGTTTACGAATTTTTTCCTCATCGGGCAGCATATCTAAAACTACAATATCCAAAAGTCCATCGTTATTAAAATCTCCAACATCGTTGCCCATTGACGATCTGCTGGTGTGCGCCAGCATTTCCGTTAACCGCTCAGAAAAAGTTCCATTTCCGTTATTGATATATAAATAATCGTTTTCGTGGAAATCGTTTGACACATAAATATCGGCAAAGCCATCGTTGTTGATGTCGTTTATATTTACACCCAAACCGTAACCAATCTGGCTGCTATAAATACCCGACTCTTTTGTAACATCACTAAAAAACCTCGCCCCATTTACCTCATCGTTTCGATACAGCCTGTCACCGGCTCGTACATCCCAATCATGGCGTAAATCAATGGCACCATAACTTCGTGAGGTATGTATTGAATGATTAAGCAGATACATATCTAAATCCCCGTCAGCATCGTAATCAAAAAAAGCTGCCTGGGTTGAAAATCCTTGAAAATCAAGTCCGTATTCTTCTGCTTCATCAAAGAAAGAATTGTTTCCCTGATTAATAAAAAGTTGATTTTTTCCATGAAGTCCTTTATGATTTCCAACGTAACAAACATAAATATCCAACAGGTTATCCCCATTTACATCTGCCATAGTAACTCCGGTAGTCCAATCTCCTTCGCCCTCCACACCCGATATTTCAGAAATATCTTCAAAAATAAAACTGCCTTTGTTCAGGTATAATTTATTGGGAAGTTGATTTGAAGTGAAGTACAAATCTGTCAATCCATCGTTATTTATATCGCCGGCAGCAACTCCTGCCCCATTGTTAAAGTAAAGATATTTGATGATATTAAATTCCTCTGTTTCTGTAAGTTGATTAACAAAGTCAACATTCGTTTTGGAAGGGGACATCAGTGTAAATAATTGATCTTCCCCTATTTCCTGCCGGTTGCAGGAAAAGACGAAAATTAGTAGAAGAAAAAAATGAGATACGTTTCTCATAAATATAAATCAAGATGACAATATTGTTTAATATGTAATTTACACTTTAGTTTCGTTTCTATTCTCGCCGTTACTCATTTAAAATTTTAAAAACCTGTATTGGAGAATTGTTTCTTGATACTACCAATATTTCTCCGGTTTCGGTTTTTACTTCCATGATATCCCGGATTTCTCCATCAAGGTGAAACCCGGATGATTTCGCTGGAATATTTTGAAAACCTCCCTGTCCGTCCCCCAATAAAAACGAACCATAACTGGCATCGTAGCGACCAACCTCCGGTTTAACATGATGCAAATTCCCACCAAGTAAAATATCAAGATTACCGTCGCTATTATAATCTGTAACTTCTGCTGTAAAAACCGATGAAAACTGAACTTCGGCAGGTAGGGATTTTCTGGCAAATTCACCAGCCCCGTTATTTATAAAAAGTGAGGTTTCCAAAACATGGGCTTCTAAATGAATCGAATTATTTATCTGCTCCTCTGGAAATATATCCGTTATCTGCTGATTTTTATACATTTCGTAAGTCTCATATTTTCTTTCCAACATGGGCAATTGCCTGGTCAGATCATGTTTTAAAGCTAAAGGATAGGAAAAATCACCTTCGTAAGTACATATTATTTGTTCAACAGAGCCATCCAAATCGAAATCGTTAACATACATGTCGATTGGTTTCCAAGGCAATGTTTTAAACCGTGAATTTAAACCGTGATTTCCTGCAACAAAATCCACATCCCCATCATTATCAAAATCTCCGGCAACCAAACTATTCCACCAACCCGATGTTTTGTCTGTTCCAAAAGCATTTGTTTTTTCTTTAAAATTCCCCGATTCATTAATGAATATTTTCAAAGGCATCCAGTCACCGGCAAGAATTATATCTTTATCACCATCACCGTCAACATCTTCCCACAACATATCGCGGATCATTCCAACATCTTGTAATTCCGGGGCAATTTGAGCGGTGACGTTGGTAAAATTTCCATTGCCGTCGTTTTCCAATAAATAACCATTTACCGGTACACCGTATAAAAATGGTTTAAGACGAATGCCAACAAATAATTCCATTACGCCATCATTATCAAAGTCTTCTGCACGCACGCAAGACGAATTTTCATACTTTCCGGCTGGTAAAATTTGATTTGATTTTGCAAAATTCCCTTTGCCATTATTAATGTACAAACGATCGTTTAAAGCTGAGGAACTGGACGGAAACTCATTACTTCCACTGGCCACGTATAAATCTAAATCGCCGTCCTGATCCGCATCAAACATGGCACAATCTAAATCCTCTGAAACTTTATCTGCTTCAAACAATGTTTTTTCAACCGATTTAAATGCACCATTTCTACGCTGAATCATCAATGCACCGGGCTGCCCATTTGCACCTCCCACATAAAAATCGTCCAACCCGTCTCCATTAACATCCCCTTTACACATTCGGGGGCCTTCGGTTGACATCATGTTGTAAATCAATCTCTCGCGTTTAAAATCATCAAAATTATCTTCCTCATGAATGAAATTGATTCTGTTTTTTGCACTAATATCTTCGAAAAAATCATTTCGGGAAATTAAGGAATCCGTAAATTGTAACGACATTGAAATTGCATCTTTCTGATATAATGTCAAAATCTGATTGGTTTGTACATCCGTCATTAAAGTTACCCGGTCATCCGGCCATTCAATAACAAGTGAATCCACCATCGTCAACGTTCCTAATCCCAAATTTGGCCGGAAATCTACCGTGGATTTAAAACCGCGCATTGGCATTTGTTCCAAATAAAAAGATTCGCCTTTGTGTTTAACCGTAACTTTGCTGCCAATTGCATTAGTATTTCCATCTTCACCTTTTAAAATCACTTTCAAAAAATGATAATCGGGCAACTGAATATTGGTTTCGTTACGGTAAATAAACATGGGCATATTAACATTGTTGACCACGAGATCCAAATCACCGTCATTGTCTAAATCGCCGTAAGCAGAGCCGTTTGAATGACTTGGCAAATCAAGCCCCCAGTCAGCCGCCATATTTTGAAATTTGTAGTTTCCTTTATTTTTATAGGCATAACTGGAAATTTTAACAGATGGGATTGCATCAATCAAAGTTTTATAATCCACACCATCCCCAGACACAATGGACATAACCATATCGCGATTCGAAAAATATTGGATATAATCCTGATCGGTGAGATCCTGGTAAATACCATTTGCGACAAAAATATCTTTCAAGCCGTCGTTGTCGAGATCCATTATTAATGCGCCCCACGACCAGTCGGTTGCATGCACACCGGCCTGCCTGCCAATTTCGCTAAAAGTACCATCGGCATTGTTTAAATGCAGCATGTTGCGCGTAAACTGATGATGGTAACCATTATCAAAATTCGATTTGTAACTGTCCCAACTGTCAAATGTAGTCTTGGTTTTCAGCCGGTCATCGTGTTCGGGAATCATATCGGTTACAAATATTTCAGGATAATGATCGTTATTTATATCGGCCATGTCGGCTCCCATCGAAGCTGCAGAAATGCTTCGCATCATGTCAACCAGCGTTTCTTTAAATGTACCATCCTGATTATTGAGATAAATGTAATCGCGTTCAAAAAAATCATTCGACACATAAATATCCATCCAGCCATCCTGGTCGATGTCCCCGATGGTAACTCCCAATCCAAATCCAATAATACTCCCATAAATACCTGATTCAACAGTTACATCAGTGAATTTATCACCATCGTTTCTGTAAAGCATATCGCCTCCAACAGAATCGCGAATTAAGCGTTGGTTATCAACCAAATTAAAACTCCCAATTGCTTTGAAAGAATTGTTCAGTAAATACAAATCCAGATCCCCGTCTTTGTCGTAATCGAAAAATGCGCCGTGAGTGGAATAACCGTTATTTTCCAAACCATAGTTTTTTGCCTGTTCAGAAAATGTCAGATCTCCATTATTTATGTACAATTCATTATGACGTTCATCACCTTCAACATTCCCTGAGTTGCACACATAAATATCTGTCCACCCGTCACCATTGACATCGGCAAAACTAACCCCGGTTGACCACTGCCCCTTTCCGCCAATACCAGCCTGAACAGATATATCTTCAAACTCAAAATTGTCCTTGTTTAAATAGAGTACATTCGAACCCATGTTGGAGGTCATAAATAAATCGATAAGGCCATCGTTGTTGACATCGCCTAAACCAACTCCGCCTCCGTTGTAAAAGTTTCGGTAGGTATAAATATTGAATTTTTTTTCTAATTGCTTGTCGTAATCCAGATGATTGACAAAATCGGCATGTGTTACAGAGGCAGGCAAAAGTGTAAACAAATGGTTTTCGGACTCTTCCACTTCCTTTTTACCACAAGCAAAAACAAATAGCGGTATCAACAAGTAAACGAATCTGATTAAAGTTTTATTTGTCAGCATTATTTTTTTCTAATTCTTTGGTAATCTCATTCTGAATGATGTCAGCTTTCGAGGTCGGACTGTCCAGTTCCTTTTTAATCAGCATGTCGGTAAAAATCGCCCACACATAAGTATCATCCTCTTCAAATATTGTGATTCGCCGGTTTCCATCGATTTTTACATAAGCATTACCCCATTTTGAGTGTTTTATTTTTATAAATTGTCCACCGTAAACCTTTTTATACCAAGCAAGTACGTCAACTGCAAGGTTCTCGGCCGAGAGTTCCTTATTCCAGGGCGACCATCCGTTGTACATAAACCGAACTGGCATTTCGTAAATTTTATGCTCAAAAAATTCGGGATAATAATACATTGTTGCCGGATGTTTTAATTCGTTTTCCAATTTATATTCAACCGTGGTATTATTGGGGCCTTGTCTAATCATGCCGCTCCGGTTAAGCTTCCATGAATGGGTATAAAAATCCAATTGTGGCATTCCGAGGTATAAACCTATAAACAAGGAATCCTGGCGAACACCGCTCGCAAGTTCACGCTTTAACCGGTACTCATATTTCGATCTTGGTGAACATCCAAAAATAGCCAAGCCAAAAACCAGTAACAGCATAAACCAAATGTTTTTTGTTTTCATCTTTATAAAGTTATATTTTTTTCAATCATTTTTTTTTAAATTCTCTAACAAACCCGGTTATATTTTATCAATCATTTTATTCTAAATAGTTACCAAATCTTTAGCTCAATTTTACGTAAAATATATTTTCTGACTATTTTATATAGAATTTTTTGAAGCTCGAATATTTAATTTTCCATTAAAACTTATAAAACTGCATCGAATCATTATTTCTTGCAACTGCTATTATTTTTTCACCATTTATTTGTAGAATTTCTAAGTCGCGCATTTCACCTTTTGTAAAAATCCCGGAAGTAACCGAAGATACTGCCTTCCATTTTTCATCTTGCTTTCCTTTTAGAAAAAGGCCATAACTTGCATCGTAAATCCCTGTCTCCGGTTTTGCCCGATATTGGTTTCCTCCCACTAAAATATCACATTTCCCATCCTCATCAAAATCGTCGGCAAGAATCGAATAAATAGGTGAGAATTGCGCTTCCACGGGCAGAGGTTGTAATTGAAATGAATCGTTTCCTGAATTAATCATAATACAACTCTGTAAATATTTTGCTTCTAATTTAACAGTCCTTTTTAAAACCTCCTCTGAAAAAATATCAAAAATAGTTTGATCTTTATAATCCACAAACTTCTCGTATTTTCTACCCATCGAAGGAATTTGTTTTGCCAAATCGTCTTTCATCACAACCGGGTACGATTTATCACCGTTGAAAGTACAAATGATTTGTTCGACACTCCCATTCAAATCAAAATCGTTTACAAACATGCTGACCGGTTTTGAAACAGAAGCTTTAAAAAAAGAATTCAATCCGTTATTACCCAATACAAAATCCACATCTCCATCGTTATTCAAATCTTTCGCATTAATTACGTTCCACCAGCCCTCTGTATTTGCGAGACCAAATTTTTCAGATTCATCAGTAAATTTTCCATTACTGTTTACAAATATTTTTACCGGCATCCAGTCGCCTACTATTACCATGTCCAAATCGTCATCATTATCCACATCTGTCCAAACCATATCTGTAATCATTCCCACCTTAGAAAGTTCCTTTGCCCGATCGTCTGAAACGTTAGAAAAATTCCCTTTACCATCATTTTCCAGCAGATAACCATTGCCATGCATACCGTATGAAAATGGGTGCAGACGAATTCCAATAAACAGGTCTAAATCTCCATCGTTATCAAAATCTGCCGGCTCAACACACGAACTGCTCTCATATTTAGCCACCGGCAACATTTGTACAGATTTTGAAAAAATTCCCTTCCCATTATTAATATATAATCGGTCGCGCAAAGCTGATGAACTTTGTGGAAACTCATTCCCTCCGCTTGTTACATACAAATCAAGGTCGCCATCATAATCGGCATCAAAAAATGCACAATCTGTATCTTCCGAAATGCTATCGGTTTCAAATAAATGTATGTTTGTCTTTTTGAAATTTCCTTTTTCAACCTGAACATACAAAACCCCGGGAGAACCTTTTGCCCCACAAATATAAATATCGTCCAGCTGATCGCCGTTTACATCTGCCACAGCCATCTTTGGCCCTTCATTCGAAAACATTTGAAAAATTAATTTGTCACGTTCAAAATCCACAAAATCGTTTTCTTTATGTATAAAATCCAGTCCAATAATTTTGTCAGATTTTTGAAAAATTTGTGAGGTTTGCTTTTCCGGAACTTTAATATTTTTTTCTATAAAATCTTTTTCATTCAGATATAAAAATTGATTAATTTCTACATCATAAATAACAGAAAAAGTTCCAATCGGCCAGTTTACCACAAGTGAATCAATTTTTTGAGAATCTCCTAGACCAAAATGAAGCCGGTTATCGACAGTGGACTTAAATCCCCGCATGGGAATATTTTCCTGATAATTTATTTTCCCGTCGTAATAAATAGTAATCCCTGCACCAATGGCCGCAGAATTTTTTCCGGTCCCCATCAAACCAACCACAAGAAAATTTGTTTCAGGTTTCCCTTGTGTCTCATTCCTATAAACAAATGAAGGCATATTCACATTGTTTACAACCATGTCCAGATCGCCATCGTTATCCAAATCGCCGTAAGCCGCCCCATTTGAAAAAGAAGGTGTACTCAAACCCCATAATTCGCTGCGGTTAGTAAAGGTGAGATCTCCATTGTTTTGAAAAGCGTAATTGGGAACCTTTTCAGAAGGAATTTCATCGATGATTGTTAAAATAGCTTTTTCGTTTGTTTGAATCATGGATCGCATAATTGCCGGGTTTGAATAAAAATTCAGATAATCGCGATCCAGTAAATCCTTAAAAATCCCATTGGCAGCAAAAATATCTTTCAAGCCGTCATTATCCAAATCCATTATCATGGCACCCCAACTCCAGTCAGTACTACTAACATTACTTAGCCGTCCTATTTCGCTGAAAGATCCGTTTCTGTTATTTAATTGAAGGACATTCCTGGTAAACTGGTGATAATAACCATTTTTCAATTTGTTCTGATAACTATCCCAGCCCTCAAACAATGCTTTTGTTTTTCGCCTTGAGTTATCTTCAGGTGTCATTTCTGTTACAAAAATATCAGGGAAAGCATCGTTGTTGATATCTGCGATATCAGCACCCATCGCCCCCAAACTAGTCTCACGCAACTGGTCTTCGAGTGATTCCTTAAAAGAGCCATTTTTATTGTTTATATAAAGGTAATCGCGTTCAAAAAAATCATTCGACACATAAATATCCAACCAACCATCGCGGTTTACGTCTCCAACACTTACGCCGAGGCCAAAGCCAATTTTGCTTCCGTAAATACCTGTTTCTTCAC
Source organism: Prolixibacteraceae bacterium (assembly GCA_018648265.1). GTDB lineage: Bacteria > Bacteroidota > Bacteroidia > Bacteroidales > Prolixibacteraceae > Draconibacterium. Next base: position 34,408 of record JABGRN010000062.1, read on the forward strand.
TGACATCTACAAATTTACCAAGGTCATTCCGATACAGTTTATTACCACCAAGTGTATCCCGTATTTGTCGCTGCCCGGGTTTAAGGTCGTATTGCGAAACCGATTGAAAAGAATTGTTCAACAGATAGCAATCTAAATCTCCATCCCTGTCGTAATCAAAAAATGAGGCATGTGTTGACAAACCAAGATCTGCAATTCCATATTCAGCCGCCTTTTCTGTGAATGTCAAATCGCCATTATTAATAAACAATTCGTTGTAGCGATGGCCACGTTGCGGATCTCCCGATTTGCAAACATAAATATCCAACCAGCCATCGCCATTTACATCGGCAATACTAACTCCCGTTGACCAAACATTGTGACAGGCAACCCCGGCTTTCTCGGTTACATCTTCAAAAACAAAATCTCCTTTGTTGATGTAAAGTTTGTTATCAACAATATTTCCGCAAAAATAAATATCGGGCAAACCATCGTTATTAAAGTCGCCAAGCCCCACTCCTGCACCATTATAAAAATTTCTGTAGGTATAAGTATTGTATTCCTCGGTATATTCCACCTGATTTACAAAACCAATATTCGTTTCTTTTTCGCTGAGAAGTGTAAACC
>JABGRN010000145.1 GCA_018648265.1 Prolixibacteraceae bacterium
ATTCTGTGCATTTTGAATTCTCATAACGAAAAACTCATGAATAATTCAGGTTAGGGAAAGTTGATATTTCTGTGTTGCCAAAAAAATGTATCGGTAAATTTACAACCATCTTTAAATCCAAGCTCTTAATTTATAATAAGTTAAAGCCATCATTTCACGAGCAATCAAAATTTCATATTTTAGGTGGTTCCAAAGTTGGTAACGAATATTTATACTTTTGCCAACGTCTGGGACCAATGTTTTTTTGCCGCCCAATTTATCATCGTCAAAAGATAAATCGGCTTCTACCGCATTCTCGAAAGCTGGCAAAGCATTTACCTTTTCAAACCCCGTTTTCTGAAAACAAAGTACTGACCGCCGCATGTGTTCGGGCGAAGTCACTAATAAAATCGGAGATTGCATTTTAATAATTCCTTGACAGTTAAGTGCTTGTGACCGTGTATTTGTGCCAACACTTTCAAAAATAATCCGTCCCGGATTAATGCCACGTAGTTCTAATTCTTTTCTCATAAGTTGTGGCGTACTTAAACTGTCAGAAATTTCGCCCGGCATAGAAATTACAATATCTGCTTTTGGAAACGAATTCGCTGCTTTTTCAAGATACCAGCTTCTGATTAAATTCGATTCGCTTGGCATTCCACCCCCGCCCAATAAAATAATAAATTGTGGCTCCCATTTGATTTCCGATTTGCTCGTCCCCAACCAATGGTATCCCCAAAACGGTGCTGATGTTAATGCAAGGATAACGCAAACTGAAAAGAAAATACCAATCAACACAAATAAATTTCGCAGTAATCTTAAAAAATAAATACTTTTGATTTTTGTTTTAGTCATAATCGGAAATTGTAAATTTAAAAATACATTTAATCTTTAAATATTTGTCACTTGAAGACTTCGGAAAAAAATGAAATAATTCAACTTTTTGAAAATCAGTTTAATGAGAAAGTCGATTTTTTTGAAATGCTGCCACCTTCGGGTTCGTACCGTGAATATTGCAGGTTGAAAAATTCGAACCGGTCGGTAATCGGTTCAATAAATATCGATGTCAAAGAAAATACAGCGTTTCTTTCTTTTACAAACCATTTCAGAAAGAATAACCTGCCGGTCCCTGAGATATTTGCAGTAAGTTCTGATTTGAAAAAATATTTACAAGAAGATCTTGGGAATGTTACACTTTTTGATTTCCTGAGTACAACGCGCGAAAAGGAGGGATTTTCGGAAAACATTATTTTGGAGTATAAAAAAGTTTTGCAGGTTCTTCCGCAAATTCAAATTAACGCAGGTAAAAATTTAGATTATTCTGTTTGTTATCCGAGGGCTGCTTTCGATAAACAGTCGATGATGTGGGACCTTAATTACTTTAAATATTATTTTTTAAAACTTGCAAAAATTCAATTCGATGAACAAGCTTTGGAAGATGATTTTCAGGTTTTTAGTAATTATCTTCTTAGTGCGGAATCTGATTTTTTTCTTTATCGCGATTTTCAATCGAGAAATGTAATGTTGAAAAACGATGCTGTTTATTTCATCGATTATCAGGGGGGGCGGAGAGGGGCTTTGCAGTACGATTTGGCTTCGCTGCTTTATGATGGAAAAGCAGATATTCCGCAAAGTATTCGTTTACAATTGTTTGAATTTTATTTAGCTGAACTGAAAAAATATATTTTAGTAAACGAAAAAGAATTTACCTCCTATTTTCAGGGCTTTGTTCTGATAAGGATTATGCAGGCAATGGGAGCTTATGGTTTTCGTGGTTTTTACGAGAAAAAGGAACATTTTTTGAAAAGTATTCCATTTGCATTAAAAAACCTCAAGTTTCTATTAAAAGATGTACATCTTCCGATAGAAATGCCAGAGCTTATAAATGTATTGGATCAACTAATTCATTCTGAAGTTTTAAAAGAAATTGGCCAAACCAAAAGTAATTTAACTGTGCGGGTAACCAGTTTTTCGTATAAAAACGGATTACCGGTCGATCCGACGGGAAATGGCGGTGGTCATGTTTTCGATTGCCGTGCAATTAATAACCCTGGCCGTTATCACGAATATAAAAATTTAAACGGAAAAGATTTGGAAGTCCAGAATTTTCTGGAACAGAAATCTGAAATTGGGATTTTCCTGAATTCGGTAAAATCGCTAGTCGATCAATCGGTAAGGAATTATTTGAAAAGAGGTTTTACAAACCTTTCTGTAAATTTCGGATGTACAGGTGGGCAACACCGTTCGGTTTATTCGGCTGAAAAAATAGCAGCATATTTGCAAAACAATTTCCCTGTAAATGTTGTTCTCATTCATCGTGAACAACAAAGTAAATAATGGGGAAGAAAGCTTGTAAAAAGGAAAATTTCGATGATAAAGAAAATCCCAAATACGGGTGCGAAAAATGTGGGGCAGAAGTTAAAAAGAAAGAGAAAGTTTGTAAGCCTAAAAAGATAATATCAAATTCCAATCTGAAAGCACCAAATTTCAAATAAATTTTTAAATTCCAATTCATAAAATTTAGCCGCATTTTCAATTATAGGAAGTTTGGGATTTGCATATTGTATAATTGGGATTTGTTTGTAATTTGTGATTTGTGATTTGTTATTTATCAATTCCGTTTTCTATTTTCGCACTTTATTATTACACAAAAAATCTGATTTATGGGAAGAGCTTTTGAATACCGCCGTGCAGCGAAAGAAAAACGCTGGGATAAAATGTCGAAGATTTTTCCGAAACTGGGAAAAAAAATAACAATTGCAGCTAAAGAAAGCGGTCCCGACCCTGATATGAATGCTGCACTGCGAACAGCCATTTTAAATGCGAAAGCACAAAATATGCCCAAATCGAACATCGATGCAGCCATTAAAAGGGCAATGGGCAAAGATGCTACTGTTTTCGACGAAATTAATTACGAAGGAAAAGGGCCACATGGAGTTTTGGTTTTTGTAGAGTGCGCTACCGATAATTCGACCCGAACGGTGGCAAATGTAAAAAGCTACTTTAACAAAGCAGGTGGCAGCCTGGTTCCTACTGGTTCGCTTGAATTTATGTTTTCGCGGAAAGCTGTTTTCGAATTCGCAAAACCTGAAAATGTCGATGTTGAAGAGTTGGAACTGGAGTTGATTGACGCAGGGTTGGATGAAATTGAAGAAAATGAAGGAACATTTTATGCTTATGCCGACTTTATAAATTTTGGAACACTTGCCCAGGCTTTCGAAGAACAAAATATTAAAGTATTGAATGCCGAATTAAAAAGATTCTCAACATCGCCTGTAGAATTTACCGAGGATCAAATGAACGACATCGAAAAAATGCTCGACAAGTTAGAAGAGGATGATGATGTTCAGGCTGTTTATACAAATATTGAGTAAAACACAAACTTCGTTGCGAGCAAAGAATAGCCCATATTTTAAAATAGAAACAAAAAGATTGGTTCTTTAAAAAGAGGGTAATAATCGGGTTGTATCATTAAACTTTTTATTAAAAACGAAGTCAAAAACGAGTTCTAATCAATTGTTATGAAAAAGAAATCAGGGTTTACTGCATTTGTAGATTGGCTTAAAACGAGCGAAATGTTTGCACGACCTTCGAAACAGCTTCCCGGCAAATGGAATTTGGTGGAATATTATGTAGAACCGGAAAATGACCTTGTTTATTTTGATGAAAACCGGTTAAAAGAAGAAAATCTTTTTTGGGAACTTGAATTTACAAAAACTCAAAAATACTATCACAAAACAAATATTCCGGTTTCATTAATTACTTTAATTGAAGATGGGACCTGGAGCCACTCTGGAAACTTCATTTCTTTAATTAATCCCAATGATTTTAGAAAAAGTAATGAATTTCAATTTGCCATAGATAAAAATACCCTTAAATTACTGAAAAAAGATGCCCTGGGGAAAATAGAATTTTTTGGCACTTTAACCAAAACTGAAATTTAACAGTCAGTTTTTATCAAAAGAATTCTTTGAGGCTTTTCCACGGGGAAGTCAACTTTAAGAATTTTCTCTATTTTGGTTTTTTAGAATTATTACAATGCATTTATAATTTGAAGCCTTTTTCCGAAGTGATTTAGACTCCTTGGTTTTATAAAACTTCGAAAGCCTTGTTTTTGGTGTTACGTTTTTAATATTGCCGGTTTTTAACAGAAACAATTTTATAAAACTCAATTGAGCCACAGTTTCAAATATAAATTTTAGTACATTATTTAAGGGATCAATTGAAATTTTCTGTGGTCTATTAGAAACTGAATTTAAAATTGACAATTTACTTAAAACCTTATCTCAACAAATATTACACTAGAGGTTAAATATTCAAATTAAAATGAATTGATAAATTAAAACAGAATTCTGTTAGATTTGCAACAATGTTTTAAAATACTGATATGATGAAAATCCGTTTCGTTTTTATTTTTGTGATTGCCCTGGCAAGTTGCCATGTTGTTGGCAATAAAAGATTGGTGGGTAATTGGGAACTTATCGAATTCAGGTTAGTAGGGCAGGGTGGCGACCCGGTCAGTGATGAGGAAATTCTGAGAAAAGCAGGTGCTGTTTGGGATTTAAAGTTTGTAGCAGATGGCAAATTTAGTCAGGAATTTAACATGCGGACACCCAGCATGAAAATGGAAATTGAAGAGGGCAGTTGGAAAACGGCCAACGATTCTTTGATCATCGATTTGCAACTGGATTCCGGGGTCTCGAAATTAAATTACACCTATAAATTCGAAAATGATATTTTAATACTTACCCTTTCAAATCTGCAATCAAAATCGTCGATTATAACCAGGTTCAGAAAAAAATAGTTAAGGTTTTTTCTGGATCATCAAAAATTTACAAACTCCCTTTTTCTTGTCCGGGTATTTTATACCAATTGTTCTTTAAAATGCCGCAAACAAATTTTGAAGTTGCAATAGCCTGCCACGAATCTATTTCGGGAGCTAATGCCGATAATACAACAAAGAAGCAGACTGAACAAAGTGAAAGTTTGCGACATTTTGTTGTATTATCGGTATTACAATCTAACCTGAATTATTCATGAGTTTTTCGTTATGAGAATTCAAAATGCACAGA
>JABGRN010000063.1 GCA_018648265.1 Prolixibacteraceae bacterium
TTGCTAAAATTTATGCTTAAAAACAAAACCAACCCGAATTATGAAGTGAGCCAATTCCCCACTCCTCAAATTAATAGCAGATTGAAATAAGGCCTTAAATTACTTTTTTTACTTCTGCCGATAATTTTTCGAGTGAAGAATCTGCGGCACTTAACATATCGGCAACCAAACTATTGTAATATTTCTTAACCAGTTTCGAATTGTCTTTCCCGTCGGGATGATTAACCCGCAGTCTCAATTCGCGGTGATTCTGAATAACTTCACCAGCAATTTTCATTATTTCTTCATTATTCACTTTCGAATTGTATTCCATCACATAAAAACAATCGCTCAACACCAGCGACATTAACAAATCGATATCCTTTTTTAAGTCTCTAATACTTGCCATAATAAACGTGATTTTAATTTAAAGGTAAATAAAATTGATAAAACGAGCATGATAATTATTATTACTCAGAAACCAGATTATCGGTGAGTTCTCCCGATTTACCGTGACGGGATGACTTTTACTATCAAAAATAAACAACATTAACTATAAAACAGGTTACGCTTTTTACTGTCTCCTAATATTTACGCCACTGCCCGTAGATCCACTGCTCCCCCCCTGAAACATATTATTTCCACCTTGTGGGTTATTTTGCTGTTCCTTTTCCTTGCGTGCATTTTCTTCGGCCCGTTTCTTTTGTTGTTCTTCCAATTCCAAATCCCTAATATTTTTATAAAATGTAGGATCGTGTTTTAATTCCCAACTTTTTTCATTGTCCCAGTTAGACCGGACTTTTATAACCTCGTTAATATAGGCTACACGTTCGGGCAGGTATTTATCCTGGTAACTTCCGGTATCCCATTTACCATTGCCATTTTTGTCGTAAACAATTTTTACCTTGTACTTGTCGGGGGCAAGATAATCGAAAATTACATTCGCGTCTTCCTCAATTTCTTTTTGAACTATAATTTCTTCCTCATCGTTGTTTTTAAGCAATTGAATCAACATTTGACTTTCAACACCCGTGATTTTTAACAAAATGGTCCCGTAATAATCTTCTTCTTGTGTTTTGAATTTTTTAATCATTTCCTTACTGGTAAGCCCATAAATATTTTCGCAGGCTGCCGAATCAATTTCCAGGTTGTATTCAGTGCCGGGTTCCAGGTTAAATAAAAGTTTGTACCTCCGCCAGGCTGTTGTGTCCTTTTCGAACCGAAAATTTAAAGCAGTTTTTAAGGTGTCATCTGCAAGGTAAAGATTAACACGGGTACTATCGAAATATTTTACGGGTTCGGGAGCTGAAATAAAAATATTTTTATTTAAGTTGAATGCCGAAGTACTTACATTTGTTTCCCAGCTAAACTGAGGGACCGGCACTGCCTCTTCTTCTTCGTCCCCCTTTTGTTTTCTCCTTTTTTTCGATGTATCTTCTTTATCAATAAAATTTAATTCCAGTGTATCTTTTTGAATATACAACTGACTTAAAGAATCAAATTGAAAATAAGACAATTCCATAACAAGGGTATCTGTTTTTGCTACCAGAGTATCGGCAATCCACATTGTCAGCGAATCCATATTCTCATTAGGTTCTAAAATATACCAATCGGTTACATCAGAATCGACAAGCCTTACTTTAAAGGTATCTTCAACCGACTCGTTAAAAACAAAGCTGCATTTGTAACGCGTGTCCCGATTATACGAATCTAAGTACTGTTCAAATATATCTTCGGTAAAATGCCTTAAATAAAATGGCTCAGGCAAAAACTGGGTATGTCCTGTAATTAATAACGAATCAACCCCTTTCACCAAAGTATCCGGTTCTTCATGAAATTCGGCCAACGGAAACACGATTGTATCGACAAATGCAATTTGTTCTGCCCCTTCGTTGTACATCAAATCGGAATTAGCATCATTTACAGAAAAAATATGATAATTGCCCGGCGGAATATTGTCGATCATAAAAAGTCCTGTTTGATCTGTTTTGGCTATAAAATCCGGGCGAACTTTATGGACTGCAGAATCGTGCAAGTTTTTATGCAACATTACCAAAGCACTTTCCACAGGTTCGAGATTAAAAGCATTAATTACACGTCCGGCAACTCTCAATGAATCGTAAATATCGCCTGTGCTAAATGAAAAGCGTAAATTTTCGAGTGGATTTCTTTCGTTATTATCGGCAACCGAATTTTTAAAATCAAGCGAATAAGTTGTGCTGTCTAACAATTCTTCATTAAATTGTACTATCAGCGTTTTTGATTTTGTACGAATAGATGGCTTTTTTGTTAATGGCGGTGAAACCACCAATGTTTCAGTAATTTCATCGGGTATAATATACTCACTAAAAGTTAGGCGAACATCTTCTCCTTTATAATTTAAGGCTTTATAAACGGGCTGGGTTCCAATTAAAACAGGAGGAATACTATCGAGTGGGCCACCCGTGGGCATTCCCTGGTTGGCGCACGACGAGATGATAACAATCCATGCCAAGCCGGCAATAATAAAATATGGTATTTTCCCTAATAATTTCATTCACTAAAAAGGTTACAAACATACAAATTCCTGCAAACAAAGAATGTTATGTGTTGTTAATTTAAGTTGCACGAATTGAAAAAATAACAGGAACGTCTAACCTTAATCAATTAAATATTGCCCACCCTTCAAAATTTGACAATCTATTTATATCATTGCAAAATGCTTATAAAGAATATTAGCTTTAAAAAGAAAATTCAAAAAGAAAACCAATTTGTTCAGATAAATTAAAGTAACTTGTTCATCAATTAAAAGAAAAAAACTGATGGTTAGAAAGAAGAAAAGAAAACACATAAAACACAGAAAAACAGGCACATTTAATAAAAAGAAATTAAAAAATGCCATCCTTTCTGTTCTATACGAAGAACCTTCGCAAACGGTAAATTACAGGCAGGTTTCGAGTTGGCTAGGTATAAAAGATCAGGAAACTCAAAAACTTGTAAATGTAGCTTTGCTGGAACTAAAAGACGATGGTTCGTTGGAACAAATCTCGCGGGGAAAATATAAATTAAAAGCAAAAACGGGGACAATCTGCGGAATTGTTGAATTACAACCCCAGGGTTTTGCGTACATAAACAGCGATGAAGTTGACCGCCCCGTACTCGTTTCTACCCGTAACCTAAAACATGCCATGGAGGGCGATAAAGTTCGCGTACACTTATATGCCCGGCGCAAAAAACACGACCTGGAAGGAGAAGTAGCTGAGATTGTAGAACGGGCCAAATCTGTTTTTGTGGGAACTGTTCAAATTTCGCGCAATTTTGCCTTTTTGCTTCCAGCGGGGAAAGTTGGATTCGACATTTTTATCCCACTCGATAAATTATATGGAGCAAAGAATGGTCAAAAAGCCATTGCCGAAATTAACGAGTGGCCATCGCATGCCCGCAGCCCATTTGGAGAAATTATTGAAGTTCTGGGTGATGCAGGAGATAACGATGCTGAAATGCACTCGATTTTAGCCGAATTCGAATTACCACATAAATTCCCTCAAAATGTTGATAAAGCTGCTCAAAAAATCCCCTTGGAAATCCCGCCAGAAGAATACACAAAACGTCGGGATTTTAGGGGAATAACCACTTTCACAATCGACCCCGCTGATGCTAAAGATTTCGACGATGCACTGTCGTTACAAAAATTAAAAAACGGAAATTGGGAAGTGGGCATCCACATTGCCGATGTTACTCACTATGTCACACCAAATTCGATTATCGAAGAAGAAGCACAAAACCGGGCTACTTCTGTTTACCTGGTTGACCGAGTAGTCCCGATGTTGCCCGAACGGCTTTCGAACGGTGTTTGTTCGCTGCGCCCCAACGAAGACAAACTCTGTTTTTCTGCAATTTTCGAAATAAACGGACAGGCGGAAATATTAAACCAATGGTTTGGGAAAACGGTAATTCACTCGAACAAAAGATTTACATACGAAGAAGCACAGGAAATTATTGAATCCGGAGAAGGCGAATTAGCTGATGAATTATTAAAATTAGACAAACTGGCGCAAAAACTAAGAGAAGATCGTTTTAAAAATGGTTCTATTGCTTTCGACAGAGTTGAAATAAAATTCAATATCGATGAAAAAGGGAAGCCGCTTTCTGTATTTTTTAAAGAGGCAAAGGAATCAAATAAATTAGTTGAAGAATTTATGCTCCTCGCCAATAAACAGGTTGCAGGATTTATTGGAACACTACCCAAAAACAAATCGCCAAAAACTTTTGTTTACCGGATTCACGACAAACCCGACCCCGACAAATTAGTCTCCCTAAATACTTTTATTCAACGTTTTGGATACGGGATCCAGCTTTCAACAACTAAAGCCATTTCTAATTCGTTAAATAACCTGTTGAACAATGTAAAAGGGAAAAAAGAGCAAAATGTAGTTGAAACTCTGACAATTAGAACCATGGCAAAAGCAGCTTATTCAACGCGCAACATTGGTCATTACGGCTTATCGTTCGAAAACTACACACACTTCACCTCCCCTATCCGGCGCTACCCCGACATGATGGTACACCGCCTGCTGGAAAAATACCTCGCAAACGGACGTTCAGCCAACGAACAAAAATACGAGAACCTGTGTAAACACTCATCCGAAATGGAAACAAAAGCGGCAAATGCTGAGCGTGCTTCAATAAAATATAAACAGGTAGAATTTATGCAAGACCATGTTGGGGAAATTTATCAGGGTGTAATTTCCGGTATTACGGATTGGGGGATTTATGTGGAATTAGAAAATAAAATTGAAGGAATGGTGCCCATAAGAGAATTAGACGATGATTTTTACATTTTTGATGAAAAAAATTATGCTTTGGTTGGCCGGCACACAAATAAAACATATCAGTTAGGAGCCGATGTTGTGGTTAAAATCTGGCGAACAAATTTAGAACGAAAACAACTTGATTTTCTTCTGGCAGAAAAAGAAAATTAAAACAATTTCGAATATTAAGTGTTGTATATTCAACTATTTACAGGCATTTTAAGTTTTTTAAATCAATATCGTCTGTAACAGTAAAAAATTCAAAACTGTTTTACAGGTAAAATAAATAATTATATTTGTACACTTTTTATAATGCAAAATAAGGGATAAAAAATGCAAATCAATAACGAAAACGGGAATAAAAAAGACTTCAACAAAGAGAACATCTTAAAAATTGCCCGCGAAATTTTTAGCAAATACGGCTATAAAAAAACTACCCTCGACGACATTGCCAATGCGGTGCGAAAAGGAAAAAGCTCTCTCTACTATTATTTTAAAAGTAAGGAAGATCTTTTTCAGGCAGTAATTTTAAAGGAAGTTGAAATATTGGCCCGCGAACTGGAAATTGTTATTAACCGCAATACCGACCCTGTAGATAAATTACGCGATTATATTTTAACAAAACTTACTACTTTTCGCAGTCTGGCAAATTTCTACCATGCCATCGAAAACGATGTAACTGCCATCGATTTTATTGAGGAAGTCAAACTCCGCTATGAACAAGATGAAATTCGTATGATAAAACGGATCCTCATTGAAGGGGTGCGTAAAAATGAATTTGAAATTTACGATTTTAACCTTGCCGCCATTGGGATTACTACTGCAATTAAAGGACTGGAAATGCCTCTTTCGGCAGGTACTTACGGAAACGTTAACCTCGAACGGAGTGTTGACAATATCTTAAAAATAATGTGTTACGGAATTATGAAACGGTAAAACAAAACGCCCGTATTATTAAATTGCTGAGTAAACCTGCTTTAAAGAACGTTAGTGGGATTTATAAACCCCCTTAATCGAAATAAATTAATAAGCCCGTGTTTACCAATTATTTTTTAACAATCTTTTTTGGCGTTGTTTTCCTAAATTCACTAAAAGCATAGCCCGCAATTGCCAACATCAATAAAATTGAACTTGCAAACGAAATTTTATTTCCTGTAAAATACGATTTTGGCTCAAACTTAAATTCGACGATGTGTTCTCCGGCAGGTAAAATCATTGCCCTTAAAATATAATTTACCCTGAAATGTGGCACTTTTTCGCCGTCGATAAATGCATTCCAACCTTTATCGTAATAAATTTCTGAAAAAACTGCAAGTTGCTCTGATGAGGTTTTTGCTTTATATTTCAAATAATTAGGTTCATATTCAATTAATTCAATGTTCCCGTTTAAATCTTTATTGAATTTCTTTCCATCGACAAACCCCGAAAATCTTTTATCGATTGTAGTTTCAAGGGCTGGATTAATTCTTTTTAAAGCCGCAATTTCTTCATCTGCATTTTCAACAATTTTGTAATCGTTTACAAACCAGGCATTGCCAAAGGCCAAAGGATTTCGAATTGGCCCCTGATTTAGATCGTAAATAATATAACGGGTATTAAGCATATTAATAACCGGGGTTTGACCAAAAACAGAATCGACTGCAGAACCACTTTGAAGACCGGTCACCATTACCTGCATTTCTGGAGATAAATGATTTTCTATCACTTCCTGATATCGGCGTAATTTTGCAGCGTGGTAACCACCCACATTTTTATGATAGTATGAAGCACGTGCGTCCATAAAAGGATTTTGCAAAGGTAAAACACGGTAGTTTAAATCTTTATCCTGAAGTATGGCCCTGTCAGCCGGCATTTCCGGGAATGGATTTGCTGCTTCGCGTTTCGAAACAAAGTTGCCATTATTTAAATATCTTTTATCAACAGACCATAAATCAATTAGGATTAACAATCCTAATAATCCAATAAACAAGTTGGTTTTAATTTTTTTGAGATGCCATAAAAATAGTACGCCTGCGGCCATCGCAATAAACAAAAATGAACGCAATGCATCAGAACTTAATGCAGCTTTACGGTCTGCAACCGCACTATCTATTAACCAATCCGGAAATTGTTGCCTCAGATCATAAGGGCTGCTAAAGTCTCCTGTAATTCCTGGTGCAGCAGCAAATAATAACGACAAACCACCTGTAATAATAGCTGCCCATTTCAACCCGTTTAACCATTCCTTTTTTTCTGTTTTCCCCGTTAAAATCTCATTTAATGCTATAAATCCAAGTAAAGGCATTGCAATTTGTGCAATAACCAATGTCATACTTGGCGCCCGGAATTTATTGTACAATGGCAAATAATCGAGAAGAAAACTGGTTAATCCCATTACATTTCCTCCCCACGAAAGAACAATCGAAACAATTGTTGCAATTAACAACCACCATTTATAACGTCCTTTTACCACAAAAAGGCCAAGAAAAAAGAGGAACACTACAATGGCCCCAACATAAACCGGCCCTGCTGTACTTGGTTGATCGCCATGATACATAACAACAGAACCAACCACTTGTCTCGGGTTCTGAATCCCTCTTTCATGCAGGGCTTCATAACTTTTAGAATTTTCGTCGGCACTAATTTGACTGGCTCCTCCCTTAAAGTTAGGAACAAGCAGTGTAAATGTTTCGCCAATTCCATAACTCCACTGAACCACATAATCTTTATCCAATCCAGAAGTTTTATTGGTATTGTTTGATGTTAATTCAGATGGGCCGCGTATAGTTTCTTTGGAATATTCCCAGGAAGTATAAAGCCGCGAAAAATTCATGCCGACAGCAACTATTGCACCTACAAATAAAAATAATGTAGATTTAAAAAAAGAGGTCGTCGTTTTTTCTTTTATTGCAAAAACTAATTCAACCAACCCGTAAATTGCAATCAAAATTAATCCATAGTAAGTTATTTGTGGATGCCCTGCCAGCAATTCCAATGAAAGGGCCAAGGCAAATAAAAGTACACCCTGAATTCGTTTTTTGTTAAAAACCATTAGCACGCCTGCAATAACTAATGGAAGATAGCCTAGAGCATAAGCTTTTGAGTTATGTCCTGCACTAAGAATTATTAAAAAATAAGAGGAAAAACCAAACGCAATTGCACCAACTAAACTTTTCCAGCGACCAACACCAAGAGACAATAATAATATGTAAAACCCCAATATATAAAGCATTAAGGCTGAGGCCGGATGAAACAATCTGGTAAAAATCTTGTGTATGGGCTGAGCCAGGTTTGAAGGATAAAGTACCGAGATCATATATCCTGGCATTCCCCCAAACATGCCATTTGTCCAAATAGCTTCTTCTCCGTTATCGCTTCGGTAGTCTGCTAACTCTTTCGACATACCTTTAAAATGTGTAATGTCTGATTGTTCCAAAATTTTCCCTTCAATTTGAGGAGAAAAATAAATAAACGATATACTAATAATAATTACTATTATAAATATATTTATTCCAATCGGGTTTGAACTAATAATTTTCTTCATAGTAACCATGTTGAATTAGAATTGCTATTTTTGATTTGTACAAAAATATATATTTCTAATTCTTTTTGCATATAAATGGGAATAATCATAAATCAAAGTATTAAGGGAAGTTTCTGGTCGTACGCAGGGATAGTTGTAGGATTTATAACTACATCATATTTATTTCCAAAATTTTTAACGCCTGAAACAGTGGGGTTGTTTGGGCTTCTGATTGCTTACTCAGTACTAATGTCGCAATTCTCGGCCTTAGGCTTCCATGGTGTAACATCACGTTTATTTCCTTATTTTAGAAATAAAGAAAATGCACATAATGGTTATTTGTTTGTTGCAGCGGTTGTAATAATTACCGGTTTTATTTTGTTTGTTATGGTTTTCTTTTTTGTAAAACCACTACTTATTGAAAGCAATATTGAAAAATCTGCATTGTTTGTAGATTATATTTATTTGCTTTTGCCCCTCACTTTTTTCACTTTAATTTTTATTCAACTCGATGTTTTTAATAAAGTATTGTACGATGCCGTTTTTGGAACCTTTTTGCAGGAATTTTTCCAACGTGTACTTATCCTTTTGATAACCATTTTATACGTTTTTAATATTTTCAACTTACATCAATTAATTTTGGCCTATGCTGCTTCGGTTTGTTTTAAAGGGGCATTTTTATTTATTTATCTACTTTTTAAGAAGAAAATAAGTTTTAAACCTCAGCTTGCTTTTATTGACAAAAAACTTCGAAATGAAATGATCAGTGTAGCACTATTTAGTATATTAACAGGTTTAGGGAATAGCATTGTTTTTAATATTGATAAAATAATAATTAATCAAATACTGGGTTTAAGCCAAACTGGTGTATATACAATCGCTTTCTTTTTTGGTACCCTTGTAATAATTCCTTCGCGAGCTCTATTAAGGATTTCCGGGACACTAATCGCAGACGCTTTTAAACGAAAAGACTTAAAGTATATCGCTGACATTTATCACCGAAGTTGTTTAAACCAGTTTATTATTGGAGCATTTATTTTTGGTGGTATTTGGATTAACATCGATAATATTTTAGAGGTTTTGGGGCCGGATTACGAAGAAGGTAAATGGGTTATAATAATAATAGGGCTGGCTTATCTTTTTGATATGCTCACAGGTGCCAATTCACTGGTTATTGCATTTTCGCCATTTTACAAGGTTGCTTTAATTTTTATTTTGATACTAATTGTTTTGGTTGTGGGAACAATGTACCTGCTTGTTCCCGAATTTGGCGTTGTTGGAGGGGCCGTAGCAATCGGTATTTCCATAATTGCTAATAATATTATGCGTTATACATTTCTAAAAATAAAATATGGGATGCAACCTTTTAATGCAAAGTTTTTATTCGTTTTATTTATTTTTGCAGGTGGCATAGGTCTTTCGTATTTTCTACCCAAATTAAACCTTATTGTCGATATTTTAATTCGGAGTACTATCTTTGCAATAATTTTTATTTCTGGCATTTATGTTACTAAAGCATCGGAAGATTTCAACTTACTTGTTAAAAAGCTAAAAGAAAATTACTTGTTTTAAGTTGGTTGTTTTTCTGTAAATATATTTTCTTTAATAACTTCATTACAAAGTATAAAATATGGGGGCTTTTTCATTTTCAAAAAAAATAAAAGTTGGCGATAAATCAATTGGCGAAAGTCATCCTGTTTTTATTATTGCCGAAGCGGGGGTAAATCACAACGGAAATTTACAAAAGGCAAAAAAATTAATCGATGCGGCGGTCGAATCAGGTGCCGATGCGGTTAAATTCCAGGCTTTTAAAACTGAGAATCTAATTTTAAACAATGTTGGTAAAGCACCATATCAAAAAGAGAAAACCGGTAATGAAGAATCTCAGTTTGAAATGCTTAAAAAATTAGAAATTACCAAAGAACAAAACCAGGTGCTCATTGAATATGCCCGTCAAAAAAATATTGTTTTTCTATCTACTCCTTTTGACGAAGAAAGCCTTGACGAATTAGTTGATTTGGGAGTTGATGCAATTAAAATTTCTTCGACCGATGTTACGAATCTGCCCTTTTTAAAAAAGGTGGCAAAAAAGGGAAAGCCTATTTTTTTATCAACAGGAATGTGTTATTTGTCGGAAGTAGAGAAAGCACTAATTGAGATTGAAGCTTTCAATAACGAGGTCATACTTTTACAATGCACGGCCAATTATCCGGCAAAAAACGACGAAGCAAACCTGGCAGTTTTAAATACCTATAAACAACATTTCGATATAATTTTAGGGTATTCCGACCACACTGAAGGCATTGGGGCTTCACCATTTTCAATACCTTTGGGGGCACAAGTTGTTGAAAAACATTTTACACTCGACCGTAACGATTTGGGGCCAGACCACGACGCATCCCTTAATCCTGAACAATTAATTGAATATGTAAAAACCATAAGGAAAGTTGAAAGTTATATGGGAACCGGGATAAAATTTCCTTCATTCGATGAAACATTAACAAGAAAATCGCTGCAAAAATGCCTCGTTGCCAATATCGACATAAAAAAAGGCGACATTTTTTCCGAAGATATGTTAGTGGCAAAAAGAACTGGAGGTAAAGGAATTTCACCTGTGTATTACAAAAATATTACGGGGGAAATTGCGCCAAAAGATTTTCAAAAAAATGATATAATTGAAATTAAATGAAACCCAAAATTGTAATATTCGGTGCAGGTGGCCATACACGCACTTTAATTCCCCTCGTTCGTTCTGAAGGTTATGATATTTTAGCTATTTATGACGATTCTTTTAAAAATGGGGTTGATGAAAAAATTGATGGGATTTCAGTAATTGGAAAAATTGACGATTTTAAAAAAGAAGCAAAAATTATCCTATCTTATGGTGAAGGTGAAAAAAGGAACATGTTAATCAATAAATTCCCTGATTATATTTTAAACGATAATTTGATACACCCTTCTGCAATTATTGAAAATAGTGCTAAAATAGAAGGGCTTAACCAAATTTTTGCACTTGTTGTAATCAATGCCCAGACAATTATCGGAAAAAACAATATTATTAATACCGGGGCAATTATTGAACACGAAGTTAAAATCGGGGGTAATAACCATATTTCGGTTGGGAGCGTTTTAGCCGGCAGGGTTGAAATTGGTGATTACTGTTTTATTGGGGCCGGGGCAGTAATAATCGATAAAGTAAAAATTACCGATAAAGTAATTATAGGTGCCAATGCCGTTGTAATTAAAAATATTAATGAACCGGGAACATACGTGGGTAATCCCGCAAGAAAAATAAAATGATTTACGTATCATCTGCTTGTTCAAAAAAAACAAATATCAGAGCAAGTGTATTAGAACTTGTTTCCGCCGGAATTCAAAATATTGAATTATCAGGTGGTACAGAATACAGCGAGACACTTGAAAATGATTTAATAGAACTGCAATTAAAACATAATTTAAATTTTTTACTACATAATTATTTTCCTCCGCCCCAAAAACATTTTGTACTAAACCTCGCTTCAGAAAATCAAGGAATCCGGGAAAAAAGTTTAAAGCATATTAAAAATGCCATTAATTTATCTGAAAAATTAAAAGCTTTTAAATATGGGGTTCATGCCGGATTTTTTATCGATCCAAATGTTAATGAGCTTGGAAAAAATATTGACATAAAAAAAATATCAGGGACAGAAACCGGAACAAGCAATTTTGTTGATTCTTTTTTGATGCTGAATAATAGTAAAACAGATGTAAAACTTTATATTGAAAACAATGTCATTTCAAAAAATAATTATACAAATTTTGCCGGAAATCCATTTATGTTGACCAATTCTGAATCGTTCAATCAATTGCAAAAAAAAATCAATTTTAATCTCCTGCTTGATGTTGCTCATTTGAAGGTGTCGTGTAATAGTTTAAATTTGCGTTTTGAAAAAGAATTACAATACTTATTATCAAAAACTGATTATATTCATTTGAGCGATAATTGTGGACAAGTTGATTCAAACAATGCAATAACAAAGGATTCCGAAATGTTCAGAAGCCTGAAAAAAAACAATCTCAAAAATAAAACAATATGCCTGGAAATTTATTCCGGCTTAAACGAAGTTTTAAAAACCATCGAATTATTAAAACCATTGGTAGTATAGCAACTATGAGATATCCAGTTTACAAACCCGAGATTACAAAAAATGAAAAGATATATGTAAACGAATGTCTCGATTCAACCTGGATTTCTTCACGGGGTAAGTTTATTGAAAAATTTGAAAGTGCAGTTGCTTCATTTGTTGATGTTGAAAATGCTATTGCTGTTTGCAATGGAACTGTTGCTCTCCATCTGGCAATTGAAGCCTATGGAATTGGGGCAGGTGATGAAGTTATTATCCCCGATTTTACATACATTGCTACTGCCAATGCAGTTAAATATACTGGGGCGCAAGTTGTTTTAGCTGATGTAAACCTGAACAGCTGGAATATTACAGTAGAAAATATTGACCGTTGTTTAACCCCAAAAACAAAAGCCGTAATTGTTACCGATATTTATGGGACACCTCCTGAAATGGACGAAATCCGGGAATATTGTTCAATTAAAAATTTAATTCTTATTGAAGATGCAGCTGAATCATTAGGGGCGGTTTATAAAACCCAAAAAGCTGGTAATTTAGCCGATGTGGCAACCCTTAGTTTTTTTGGGAATAAAACAATAACCACTGGAGAAGGTGGTATGGTGCTTACCAATAACAACGAAATTGCCCAAAAAATCAGGAAGCTCATGAATCAGGGGAATTCTGAAAAAGTCCGTTATTATCACGACATTCTTGGTTATAATTATAGAATGACTAATATCCAGGCTGCAATCGGCTATGCCCAAATGCAGCGAATTGGCAGTATTATTAATCGTAAAAGAAAAATCTTTGAAATTTACAAAAATGAACTTGATGGTTTGGTTCAATTTCAAGAAATACAGGAACATACAAAATCGTCTTATTGGATGGTAAGTTTTTTACTTAGAGATAAGTTTTCACGAAATAAATTAATGACAAAATTAGAAGAGAATGGAATTGAAACCAGGCCATTTTTTTATCCTGTTAATAAAATGCCTTTTTACGAGAATTGTGGTAATCTAGATACCGAAAAGCTTTCTGATACTGGCATTAATGTGCCAAGCTATCCTACTTTAAAAGAAGAAGATATTAAATGGATTTGTTCAATTATTAAGAATAATTTATAAACCACTGTAAATAATTATGAAAAAAGCACTTATAACGGGAGTTACAGGGCAGGATGGTTCTTATCTGGCTGAATTTTTATTAGACAAAGGTTATGAAGTACATGGTTTAGTTCGAAGATCAAGTTTGGAGCAAAAACTTAGAATAGAACATCTTTATCATGATCCGCATTATAATGGTAAATTCAAAGTACATTATGGGGATATGACAGATTCTTCAAATATAATTAGGATATTAGATACTGTCAGGCCAAATGAAATTTATAATCTTGCAGCTCAAAGCCATGTACGCGTAAGTTTCGAGATACCAGAATATACGGCTAATGCAGATGCTATTGGACCATTAAGGATTTTAGAAGCGATTCGCATTTTAGGGTTACAAAATCATTCCCGGTTTTATCAGGCTTCAACAAGCGAGCTTTACGGAAAAGTTCATGAAATCCCTCAAAAAGAAACAACCCCGTTCTATCCAAGAAGTCCGTACGGGGTTGCAAAACTATACGCATATTGGTTAACGCGGAATTATCGCGAAGCTTATAATATTTATGCTTCGAATGGAATATTGTTTAATCATGAATCTCCCCGACGAGGAAATAGTTTTGTAACCAAAAAAATTGCCATCGCTGCCGCTCAAATTGCAGCGGGGCAACGGGAAAAACTATTTTTAGGGAATTTAAATGCCTGTAGGGACTGGGGTTATGCCCCCGATTATGTTCGTTCTATGTGGATGATGCTTCAACACAACGAACCCGATGATTTTGTTGTGGCGACCGGTGAAACCCGATCTGTGCGTGAATTTGTAGAAAAATCTTTTTTAATGGCAGGCGTTCAAATACAATGGGAAGGAGAGGCAGAAAACGAAAAAGGCATTGACAAAAAAAACGGCAAAATAATAATTGAAGTAGATCCTTGGTATTACAGACCAACGGAAGTAGATCTTTTAGTTGGCGATTACACTAAAGCAAAAGAGAAGCTTGGATGGGAACCACAATACACTTTTGACGATCTAATTCAAATAATGATGGAATTTGAACTTAATAACATAAAAAAATAAATATTGAATAACGGTAAAAATATAGTAGCCCTTATACCTGCCCGCGGGGGTAGCAAGGGGATAAAAGGCAAAAATATAAAATTGCTAAATGGAAAGCCGTTAATTGCCTTTAGCATTGAAGCTGCATTAAAATGCAAAGTAATTAATCGTATTATTGTTTCAACCGACAATGCAGAAATTGCATCCATCGCAATAAAATATGGGGCAGAAGTCCCTTTTATGAGGCCTCCGGAAATTTCAACCGACCAAACCCCGGATCAACCGGTAATGCAACATTGTATTAATTGGCTTAATGTAAACGAAAATTTTCAGCCTGAATATTTGGCCTACCTTAGACCCACTACTCCGTTTAAAACTGCCATTTTGATAGAAAACTGTTTTATTAAGATTTCTAACTCAAAAACTGCAACATCGCTACGCACAGTTACAAAATCAGAGG
Source organism: Prolixibacteraceae bacterium (assembly GCA_018648265.1). GTDB lineage: Bacteria > Bacteroidota > Bacteroidia > Bacteroidales > Prolixibacteraceae > Draconibacterium. The sequence goes on from JABGRN010000063.1 coordinate 14,989, forward strand.
GGGTTTTTCATCCTTACTGGATGTATAAAACTGAAAAGGATGAGTTAAAACCTTTTATTGATGGAATCAATATTAAAGAATATTATCGCCGACAAATGTTACCCGAGTGTTATCGGTTAAATGGTGTTATTGACATATTGCGGCCTGAAATATTTATGAATCAGAATGATATTTACGGAAAAAATATAATTTATAACGAACTGAATGAAAAACAATCAGTAGATATTGATAATGAATTTGATTTCGCTTTTGCTGAATTTCTAATGAAAAATAAATAAGCGCTCCAGAATCCTAAAAATAAATTTAAACAATTTACAGAATAAAAAATAGGCTGGTAATAAAATGCCCAATAATTTAGACTGGTATAATTATTAAAAATGATTGTGGTGTGTAATTTACTTAGGCAATTTATCCCGAAATAAGCGGAAGGGCCAGTTTGATACCAAATGGTCTGAGGTAATTCGTGAATTACAATTAAACATACACATAGCATCTGCTATTTAAGGAAAATTCAACGAAGAATAAATGAAAAAGACGCATAATTAAATGAAAGGATAATTTTTAAACAGTCTCTTAATATTTTACTTATTATTGATATTATTAGATATAAGCATGAATTCAATCAAAATCACAGATAATATTTCATTAAAAAAACTTGCGGAATTTTTCTGGAAGTTGGAAAAGGAATTCGATTTAATCCATTATGAAATAAACGATGTTAAAGTTTGGCAATATCAAAGATTTAGAATCTTTCTCACCATCGCCAGGCAACTTGGAGTGTTTAATCATGTCCATACTAAAAAAACCAAGTTTTTAGAAATTCTTAGTGCTGCACCTTCATTATTATATAATTCAATCTTTTCTAATCCGATATTGGGAAATTATAATAAAGAAACATTAGTGTTTAGTTCAGGAAGAAAAATAAAAGTTAATGAATGGTTTATCGATATTTACACAGAATATTTTATTGACAAACTTAAAAACGGTTCATTTGAAATAATTGAAGAATTATATTTAAACCGGCATCTTCCATCGGAAACAAAAAACAGGAAACACCAGGACTACCAGCAAATCAGCACGTTCCTAAAGAGCAAACTAAGTATTTTTAAGCTAAACAAAAAACAACTTCTCTTTATCTCTGAAATAGAAAAATTTATTAAAACAAAATTAGGGGCAGAAATAAATCTCAAAACCCTTTTTCGAAATGGATACCTTACTTTTAAAAATGATTTTGAATTTTATAACAAGCTGATTAGAAAGAGAAAGCCAACAAAAATATTTCTGATTTGTTCTTACGGTTATAAAATGGCCTTAGTTGCTGCTGCCAAACAAAACCAAGTGGAAACTATCGAAATCCAACATGGCACGGTAAATAAATATCACCTTGGATATAGTTATCCAAATCATTCTTACATCGATTATTTCCCCGATAAAATCTACTTTTGGAGTGAATATTGGAAAAATTGCATGCATTTTCCACTGGCAGAAGAAAATAAATTTGTGTCTGGTTTTCCATATTTCCGAAATCAAAAAGAGCGATTTCAAGGAGTTTCCAAAATCCCAAAACAGGTGCTAATAATATCTCAAGGCACCATCGGTAATCAATTAAGCGAATTTATTTGGAAAAGCAGAGATGTGCTTAAAAATTATAAGGTAATTTATAAATTGCACCCCGGAGAATTTGATAGATGGGTTAATGAATACCCGTGTTTAAACAAACTAAATGAACTGGATAATATCTCCATTATCGATAATAATAACTCAAACTTATATTCCTATTTGGCCAAATCAGAGTTTGTGGTGGGTGTATATTCAACGGCTGTTTACGAAGCCCTTTCATTTAATTGTAAAGTTATTTTGGCCGATCTTCCGGGAGTGGAATTTTTAGAAGATTTAGCTAAATTAAATTATATAAAAAAAGTGTTTAATACTAATGATTTACAAAATAGCCTGATTTCTGATACATTTAATAAACTTGCCCCTGATTATTTTTTTTAAAAAATTTATATGTTCTCCTTTATTATTGTATCAATTTATTAAACAAATGGAAAAAATTCCTAAACCTCCTATATCCTCCATTTAATTCAGAAATAATATTTCTTTTCAAATCAGTATTTCTGATATTTGGAAGATGTTTTATTTTCAATACTGTTAGCATCAATGTTTACAATTTACAGTCTGTAGAAGTTGTATATTATCGCAGATAAATTCACAATAGTGAAAGACAAATCTGCAAAACACTTGTTTTGACCAAGTTATTTAATTGAATCGAATAAAATTGAAATTCTTAAAAAAGCGTTGCAAGTTGCTAATTTTAATAAAACGTTTGCCGAAAAACCTTTCGGAAAAGGAAATGCAGCCGATAAAATTGCTTCTTTTTTAAATAAATTGTAATCCTGATTATTTCATTTTTTTAGGAAAATCGGTTTATCACACTAATTTTGCTAAATGTAAGTTTTTATAATAATTACAAAATATAACAAGTATGCAAACCATCCACATGTCTGATTTATATGGCCAATATTTAACCATGAAAGAGGAAATTGATGCAGCCATTCAGGATGTAATAAAATCTACTCGATTTATTAAAAGTGGCAAGGTCCTCGATTTTGAAGAAAAACTTTCGACCTATTTAAATACAAATGTAATTGCATGCGCCAATGGAACCGATGCTTTGCAAATCGCTTTAATGGCCCTTGATCTTCAGCCCGGTGACGAGGTAATTACAACACCATTTACTTTTATTGCAACAGTTGAGGTACTCGTTTTATTAGGATTAAAACCCGTTTTTGTTGACACGGAACCAGATACGTTTAATTTAGATGTATCGAAAATTGAACAAGCAATTTCTGAAAAAACAAAAGTAATTCTTCCTGTCCACCTTTTTGGGCAATGTGCAGATTTAGAATCAATAATTTCATTGACAAGAAAAAGAAATATTACAATCATTGAAGATGCTTGCCAGGCATTAGGAACTGATTATGTTTTTACTGACGGAACAAAAAAGAAAGCTGGCACCATTGGTAAAATAGGGTGCAATTCATTTTTCCCTTCAAAAAACCTGGGTGCATTTGGCGATGGCGGAGCAATTTATACAAGCAACGAAAAACTGGCTAAAAAAATTCGTTCTATTGCAAATCACGGTATGAAACAAAAATACCAGTACGAACAAATCGGTGTAAATTCCAGATTAGATAGTTTACAGGCTGCAATTCTGGAAGTAAAATTAAAATACTTCGAAAAACATATTAAGGCACGGCAAAATGCGGCAGCATTTTACGATGAACATTTGGCAAATATTGAAGAAATTCAAATCCCTAAAAGAGTAAAATACAGCACACACACATTTCATCAATATACCATTAAAACAGAAAAAAGGGATGAGCTTCAGCAATTCCTGAAAACAAAAGAAATTCCGTCGATGGTGTATTATCCCGGCGTTATTCATTTACAGGAAGCATATAAATTCTTAGGATATAAAAAGGGGGATTTCCCGGTAAGCGAATTACTTGCAGAAACAGTTCTATCTTTGCCAATGCACACTGAATTAACCGAAGAACAGTTGAAATATATTGTTATGGTGGTTAAGGAATTTTATTCAAATTAAAAAGGAAAATTCCCAGCAAAGGCGCAGAGACGCTAAAGGAAAATGAAAATTGAAAATGGTGATAACATTTGAAGCGAAAATAACATGAATGAAAATGAAATTGCAAAAATTATTGTCAATACATGTTATAATATTCATGTTGAACTTGGTCCCGGATTACTTGAATCGGTTTATGAAGAGATTTTGTTCCATGAGTTATCTACCTTGGGATTGAGAATTGACCGACAAAAAACAATACCTTTAACATGGAAGGGTATAAAAATGGAAGTCGGTTTTAGGGCTGACTTAATTGTTGAAAATAAGGTAATTATAGAATTAAAGTCAGTTGAAAATATTGCCCCTGTTCATCCCAAACAACTTCTAACTTACTTAAAAATAACCAGGCTAAAACTGGGTTTGTTGATTAATTTTAATGAAAAATTAATTAAGGATGGAATAACGAGAATAGTGAATAATTTATAACTATGTAATATAACTGCTTTGCGTCTTTGCGCCTTAGCGAGAAGTTTTTAAAATGAATAAAAAATATTACAACCACGAAACAGCCATTATTGACGAAGGTGCTCAAATTGGAGAGGGTTCAAAAGTATGGCATTTTTGCCATGTTATGGGAACAGCCCAAATTGGACAGAATTGTATTTTTGGACAGAATGTTTTTGTAGGGAACAATGTAAAAATCGGAAATAATGTAAAAGTGCAAAATAATGTTTCGTTGTATGAAGGCGTAATTTGCGAAGACGATATTTTTCTTGGACCGTCAATGGTTTTTACAAATGTTATAAACCCTAGAAGCGCTGTTAACAGAAAAGAAGAATTCAAAAAAACACTGGTTAAAAAAGGAACTTCTATTGGTGCAAATGCTACCATTGTTTGTGGAGTTACTTTAGGCGAATATAGTTTTATTGGAGCTGGTGCAGTTGTTACAAAAAATGTAAACCCTTTTGCATTAATGGTTGGTGTTCCTGCAAAACAAAAAGGCTGGGTAAGCAGGGCAGGTGCCATTTTACACGATGATTTAGTTTGTCCCGAAACTAAAGAAAAGTATAAATTAACAAGAGGTTTTTTAGAACTAATCAAAAATGAACATTAAAAAAGAGATACTTTATAAAGTCAATAATAAACAACTTCTAATTGGAGTTGTAGGCTTGGGTTATGTTGGATTACCACTCTCAGTAAGTTTCGCTCAAGAGAATAATCAGGTTTTAGGTTTTGATAAATCTGAAGAAAAGATTAAAAAAATAAATTCGGGCGAAAATTATATAGGAGATATTCAAGATGATGATTTAATATCTGTTGTAAACAAGGGTTTACTTTCTGCTTCAAATGATTTTTCACTGATAAAAAAGTGTGATGTCCTGTTAATTTGTGTTCCAACTCCCTTGGATAAATTTCGCAAACCTGACATGAGTTACATTGAATCGGCTTGTATTGAGATTGGAAAGAATATGAAAAGAGGTACTTTTATTTGTTTAGAAAGTACAACCTACCCAACAACAACAGAACATTTTATGTTGCCAATTATCGAGCGTGAATCTGGATTTAAACATGAAAATGATTTTTGGCTGGCTTTTTCCCCCGAACGGGTTGACCCCGGAAATAAAGAATATTTTACTAAAAATACACCAAAGGTCTTAGGTGCTTTAACAAAAGATGGATTAGAAATAGGGGAAGCTATTTATAAACTGGCCATTGAGAATGTTCATTTAGTTAGTTCTCCCAGGGTAGCAGAAATGGTTAAAATCCTGGAAAATACTTACCGCTTGGTAAATATCAGTTTAATTAATGAACTGGCATTACTTTCCGGTAAAATGGACATCAATATCTGGGAGGTAATAGAAGCAGCAAAAACAAAACCATTTGGTTTTCAGGCATTTTATCCCGGCCCTGGAGTTGGCGGACACTGTATTCCTTTAGATCCATTTTATTTAGAGCATATTGCCAAAAAGTTTAATTTCGATTTAACAATGATAAATACTGCAGGTCATATTGATATGTTAATGGCTCATCGGATGACATTAAAAATTACCTCTGCTTTAAACCGACATAAAAAGTCCATTAACGGAAGTATAATTTTATTTTTAGGCGTCGCTTACAAACCCAACATTAATGATGAACGTGAATCTCCTGCTTTAAAAATTATAGATGAAGTAATCAATAAAGGAGGAAATGTTCGATATCACGATCCGTATATTTCTGAAATAAAAACCCCGGAAAATAAACAGCTGAAAAGTATTAAACTATCACCGGATTCTTTAAAAATTTTTGATTGTGTTGTAATTACAACAAATCACTCTGAATTCGATGCAAGTTTTATTGAAAGAAATTCAAAAATGATTGTTGATTTACGAAATCTAATAAAAGTAGCATCTAATAAAGTCTATAAACTTTAGACTTAAAATCCAGGTTAGAAAATACACAAAATTCAATACTAAATTATGAAACGATTTGCATTAATAGGTGCGGCAGGTTACATTGCCGACCGCCACATGAAAGCGATAAAAGAAACAGGAAATCAACTGGTGTGTGCATCAGACCGATTTGATGTAATGGGCAGAATCGATCGATATTCCCCCGAAACAGAGTTTTTCCTGGAACATGAAAACCTCGATAAATACATGGACGACTTACGTATGAGAGGCGCCCCAATTGATTACGTAAGTATTTGTACACCAAATTATATGCACCCATCGCATATTCGATTTGCTTTACGAAATGGTGCTGATGCCATTTGCGAAAAACCATTGGTTATTTTCCCTGAAGACATACACATTATTAAAGACATTGAAACTGAAACCGGAAAAAAGGTTTACACTGTTTTGCAACTACGTTACCACCCTACAATTTTAAAACTAAAAAAAGAAATTGAAGAGGCTGGCAATAAAATACACGATATTGATTTAAGTTATATTACAACACGTGGGAAATGGTATTTTAAAAGCTGGAAGGGGGATATTCAAAAATCGGGCGGCGTCGCAACTAACATTGGGATTCATTTTTTCGACATGCTTACCTGGATTTTTGGAAATGTAAAAGAAAATATTGTTCATGTGTATGATCACAATAAAGCTGCCGGTTATTTGCAATTAGAAAAAGCCCGTGTACGTTGGTTTTTGAGCCTCGATTCAAACGATCTCCCCAAAGCCGCCACCGATAAGGGAATGCGAACATTTCGCTCGATTACAGTTGATAACAAAGAAGTTGAATTTAGTGGCGGATTTACCGATTTGCACACTATTACCTACCAAAATATTTTAAACGGAAATGGCTTCGGTATCGACGATGCCCGGGAAAGTATCGAATTAACAAACTTTGTTCGAAACTCAAAGCCGGTTGGATTAAGGGGCGAGTATCATCCTTTTCTTGTAAAATAGATTTAAGCCTTTAAATTAATTCTAATAAATTTTTTGTTAGATTGTCTCTGGAATATTTAAGAGCCTCTGAAAAGTCAGAGTCTGTTTTTGTTGAGTGAAAAAAGATTTCTATACTTTCTGCTATTTTATCTTTGTCGTTACAAGAACAAATTATTCCACTTTTGGTTTCTTCAATAATCGCTGCTGCATTGCCATTAACAGGGCCTAAAAATAAAATTGGTCGCTTACTTGCTAAATACTCAAATAATTTACCTGTTAGAATGCCCATATTGTTTTTTACATTCGGAATTATTAACAATAAAACATCAGAAGACATCATGTAACTTATTGCTTTTGAATGCTCTACATAACCAACTATTTCAATTTGCCCTTTTAACCCGGTATCATTTAGTTTTTCTACAAGTTCAGATGAGATCTTCCCTATAAAACGTAAACGTATTTTCGTTTTAATAATCCCAGATAATTGTTTTATACCATTTATAAGGCCATCGATATTATAATCATTAGAAATAGTTCCAACATATGAGATATAAAATAAATTATTACGCTTTGCCTTATTAATATTTAAAAAATCATCAATGTCAAAACCATTTGGAATTACCTCTGTTTTATCTCTAACATTATTCAATTTGCTCGAAAAGAGTCTTTTTAATTCGCGACTTACAGTTATTGTTTTATTAGAATTTTGAAGAACTTTCCTTTCAAAATTTTTATTTATTGCTGTAGCAAGTTTAGTTGGATACAATTGTTTATAATAATAAATATCAGTCCATGGATCCCGAAAATCAGCAAGCCATTTAATGTTCAATTGTTTTTTGAGTTTTAATCCAATTAGCTGTGTTGAATGTGGCGGGCTGGTTGTAATTATGGTTTCAATATTATTATTTCTAATAATTTCCCTGGCCTTTTTTACAGCAAATTTGTTCCAACCTCTTCGTGGGTCTGGCAGAAAAAAATTCCCTCTAACAAATCGAAGAATTTTTTCCATAAAATTGGCTTTTTTTGAATTTGCAAAACCTCCGTAAGGTACTTCTTTGTTGGGTGAGAATTTTTTGTAAACCGAATACAATTCGAAAGATTTTGTATAATAAACTCTTACAGACTCTGGAATATCTTTTAAAAGAGATTCGTCGATTTGAGGATAAGTTGCAAACTTTGGATCTACTGTTAAAACAAAAGTCTCAACATTCATCTTCGATAAGTATTTCGCAAATTTAACCCACCGTTGAACACCTGCCCCACCACTTGGAGGCCAATAGTATGTAATAATCAATACTTTTTTTACCACACTAAATTAATTCTTCTAAATTTCTTTATTTAATTCCAGTATCGTTTGAACAAAAATTTCCCATGAATATTTCTTTTTTTCCAAAGCTGCATTTTTACTAAATTCCTCTTCCTTGTTTAATTCATAAAATTTGTAAATCGCCTCTGCTACTTGCTCAATGTTATTTTTAACAACAAAACCAACTTTGTTATCTGGTATTAATTCAGCTAATCCACCTACATCTGTTGTAACCATTGGTTTGTTAAAATGGTATGCTACTTGAGTTATTCCACTTTGAGTAGCAGTTTTATAGGGTTGAACAACCACATCGGAAGCACAAAAATATTTATGGACATCGGTGTTTGGAATAAATTCGGTGTGCAATTCAACTAACTTTTCCAGCTTGTGTTTTTTTATGATGTCTAAAAATTTATCAGGTTTAGTATAAAATTCTCCTGCAATTAAAAGCTTTACCGGGAACTTTCTAAGTCGTTTATCTGCAAAAGCTTCCAACAAAGTATCCAAACCTTTGTAGTCTCTTATAAATCCAAAAAATAAAATGTAATTTGAATTATTATCCAATTTTAATTGCTTCTTTGCATCTGCTTTGGAAATAATTTCACCAAAGTTATCGTAAAGCGGATGAGGGGTATATTTTCTTGGTTTGCTTGTGTCAAATAAACTAAGGTCGTTCAAAACACTTTTTGAGAGAGTTATAAATGCATCTACATTTTTTATAAAATAACGCGACAGTAATTTATCACCCGGTTTATTTTCGTGAGGAATAACATTGTCGGTAATCGCAATAACTTTCGTTTTTTTGTTCTTTCTAATGATTTTTGCAATTGTACCCAAACTCGGAGCAACAAAAGGAATCCAGTACCTAAAAATAACAATGTCGGGAGCCAGTTTTTTTAACCGACGCCCTACTTTAATCCAGTTCAAAGGATTTATCGAATTTACCAATACTTCAATATCCAATCCTTCCGGTGGCTCCTCTTCTGAATATTGGGTTTTACCAGGAAATAGAATAGAAGGATATTGTAGGCTAAATGTATATATTTTTACCTCATCGCCATTTTCAATAAATGCCTTTGCCATTCTTTCGTTAAAAGTTGCAATTCCTCCACCACGCAATGGAAACGCAGATCCAACGATTGCAATTTTTCTTTTTCCTTTTGGCAAACTGGTTATCATGTATTTTATAATTCCTCAAACAACTTCTTAAAATTAACCTGCTCTCCAATAATCTTTCCTAGATCTTCAATCGAGACCCTTTCTTGTTCCATGGTATCGCGATATCGAATAGTAACGGTGTTATCCTCAGCCGACTGATGATCAACAGTAACACAAAAAGGCGTGCCAATTGCATCCTGCCTTCTATAACGTTTTCCAATCGAGTCTTTCTCATCGTACTGACAATTAAAATCAAATTTTAATTCGTTTATTATTTCACGTGCCTTTTCAGGCAACCCATCTTTTTTAACCAGCGGCAAAACAGCAAGTTTTATTGGGGCCAGAGCTACCGGTAATTTTAAAACAACACGCTTATCTTTTTCCAATTGCTCTTCGCAATAAGCTGCCGATATAATTTGTAAAAACATACGATCAACCCCAATCGAAGTTTCAACTACAAATGGAACATACGACTCGTTTAATTCCGGATCGAAATAACGAATTTTTTTGCCCGAATATTCTTCGTGTTGCGAAAGATCAAAGTCAGTTCGCGAGTGAATCCCTTCCACTTCTTTAAAACCAAAAGGGAATTTGTACTCTACATCAACAGCAGCATTGGCATAATGCGCTAATTTCTCGTGTTCGTGAAATCGATAATTTTCATCCCCAAAACCAAGTGCTTTGTGCCATTTCATTCTTGTATCTTTCCATTTTTCGAACCAATCGAGTTCTGTTCCCGGTCGTACAAAAAACTGCATTTCCATTTGTTCAAACTCGCGCATTCTGAAAATAAACTGACGGGCAACAATTTCGTTTCTAAATGCTTTTCCGATTTGGGCAATTCCAAATGGAATTTTCATTCGTCCTGTTTTTTGCACATTCAAATAATTTACAAAAATTCCCTGCGCTGTTTCCGGGCGAAGATAAATTTTTGAAGCACCTTCGGCAGTAGCTCCCATTTCGGTGGCAAACATCAAATTAAACTGTCTCACCTCTGTCCAGTTACGCGAACCGGAAACAGGGCAAACAATTGCCTGGTCCACAATTATTTGTTTCAACTCATTTAGGTCGCTGTCGTTTAGTGCTTTTGCAAAACGAGAATGAAGTGCATCCCACTTTTCTTTATTGGCTAAAACCCTCGGATTGGTTTCTCTAAATTGTTGTTCGTTAAAACTATCGCCAAACCGTTTTTTTGCTTTGGCAACTTCCTTATTTATTTTTTCCTCAATCTTGGCAAGTTGTTCCTCTATTAAAACATCAGCTCGATATCGTTTTTTTGAATCTTTATTGTCGATAAGTGGATCGCTAAATGCATCGACATGACCAGAGGCTTTCCAAATTGTTGGGTGCATAAAAATTGCAGAGTCAAGGCCAACCACATTTTCATGAAGTTTTACCATGCTGTCCCACCAATATTTTTTGATGTTATTTTTTAGCTCAACACCATTTTGTCCGTAATCGTAAACTGCCCCAAGTCCATCGTATATTTCGCTCGATTGAAAAACGTAACCATATTCTTTGCAGTGTGCTACCACTTTTTTGAAAATATCTTCTTGTGCCATAATTTTTTTATACTGAAATTAAATGAACGACAAAAATAGAATATAATTGATTGTTGCGAAAGAAATGGAAGAAATTAAGTAATACCGATTTGACAACAAAATGTCGCAAACTTTCACTTTGTTCAGTCTGCTTCTTTGTTGTATTATCGGCATTAACCATTGTAACTTCAAAATTTGCTATGCGGCATTTTGAAGAACAATTGGTATAAGTTAGGAGAATTCGATAATAAAGAACAGATAAAAAATAGCTGATAAAACTTTATTAAGCAGACTGTTGGAAATTAATGTAAGCAACAATTCATATAAATTTGGAAAGCAAAAAAAAACAGTTTGGCAATTTTAGAGATGTAAAATAAAACCCTTAAAGTTGACTATCTCCATTCGGGTCCAAAGAGTATTTTCGGTAGTTTTATTTCATCAAAAAAACCAACAACAAGCCACAAGAAATTATTTGATTATAAATTTATATTCAAAAAATAACCGTTATGTTTTCGAATATTTAAAACCATTTCGTTATTGAAAATTAAATATTGCCCTTTTATCCCCTTTAAAATTCCTTCAATAATTGGTAATTTATCAAATCCAATACTTTTAATTTTTTGTGGAAATTGTAGTACCGGATAATCTATTTTTGTAATCTGGTTATCTGGATCAAGGTATTTTTGAAGTTCGCTGGGGAGAAGTTGGATTACTTTTTCTTTTTCTTCAAGAAGATTAGTATTCCGGGAGATTTCGTTTTTTAACATTGCCCTCCAATTGGTTTTATCAGTAAAGTATTTTTTCAGAAAAACTTCAATTACCCCTGCAATGTGTCGGTTTGGCGTTGTAGCCAGTTTTATCGCAAAGCTCGCACCCTGATCGATCCATCGTGTTGGGATTTGATTGTTGCGTGTCACGCCCACTTTAACTTCGCTCGAAACTGCCAGATAAACAATATGATCGACAAGATCGTGTTTTTTTGCCCACTCAATATCACGAGCAATTCCCAGGTGCGATTTCGAAAGCTCTGGCCTGATTATCGACTCGCTTGCTTCGGGCGCTGTTTGGAGGCAGTTGTAACAGAATCCCTGATGGAAAGAAGTTTTGGTTCGTTTTCCACATGAGATACAATTGATTTGACCCGAAAAATTCATTTGAATTTTATTACCAATTAACGAATTCATCTCAATTTCGTTTTCGCCAATCGGTAAAAAATAGCCAACTGGATTTGCAATTTCTGTTCGCATTTTTTGGATGTTGCCCTCGTATTGCATAATTAATTTTTTAAAAATAACCTTTGTTCAATTGAATAAATAATTACAATCCCTCATCATTAGCCACACTCAAAATACTTAGATAAAGTAATTTGGCAGCATCTTCCATAATTTCCGGAGTAAGTACATTTATTTTGTCCATTGGCAAATGATAGTGAACTGGAAAAACAGAATTACGGGTCCACAAACCCAATGTATTAATTCCGGCATCTTCAAATATCGAAGCATCGGAACGAGGACGGCCATAATTTTTTCTGGTTTCCGATGCATTCATTGTCCGATGAAGAAAATTATCGTTTGCATCTTCAAAGTGTTTATAAATTTCAGGAAAACTTTTTCCCGATGCAACAAAAAATCCTGTGCCATTTCCAACCATATCAAGATTAATCATCATTTTAGTTTTTTCGATGGGGAAAAGAGGGTTTTCAACATAAAACTTACTGCCGTATAAACCGCATTCTTCGCCACCAATTAGAATGAAAAGCACTGAACGTTTTGGTTTTACTTCCGAAAAGGCGAGTGCTTTTGCAGCTCCCAAAATATCGGCAACACCAGAAGCATTATCCAAAGCACCCGGAAATAGTACTTCCCCCATTTGTCCCTGCCCATCGAGATGGCCGCCAATAATAATAACTTCGTCTTTTAATACTGGATCCGTTCCTTCTAACAACCCAACAACATTGTATGATTTTGCATTGGGAAAATATTTGGTTTTTGCTGAAATTGATATTTTTTGATTTTTATTTAACGCAAACGAAGGAGCCTCCCTTTTTTGTAATAATTTTTTTACAGCCTTGTAATCTTTTCCAGCATCGGCAAAAATTTGTTCAACCACTTTGTTGCTTATATGCGCATAAATAAAATCATCAAGATTAACTGTATTCGGATTGGCAATTTTGCTGGCATAAATCATTCCGGCAGCTCCGTGTTTTACCGCGTTTTTGAATTTGTATCGATGATAAGCGTAGGGTGTCCATTTCGTTAATGTAGTATCATTTTTTGTATAAGGAACCCCCGATTCCAGAATAATTATTTTCCCTTTTACATCAACATTTTTAAAATCATCGTAATTTAGTTCCGGGGCAGTAATTCCGTATCCAACATAAACCATTTCTCCCGAAACTGATCCCGATGCAGAGTTTGAACCCGGTAAATAATCATCTGGAAATCGGTAATTAATCTCCTTGCCTTTTTGCGATGAATAAACTAATTTTCCGACCGAAGAAACTTCGCTGTATTCGTTTGGAAAATCTTGAAAATAACTACCTGCGTTTGCCGGCTTAATCCCCCATTCGGCAAATTTATCTGCACACCATTTTGCAGCATCTAAATATTCCGGCGATCCTGAAAGCCGGCCTTTATATTTTGGGGAACTTAATTCTTCAGCAAAACCAAGAAGTTCGTGACTTGAAATTGAGTGAAATGTTTTAAGAATTTTTTCTGTTTCTGTTTCTTGCGAAAAACCGGGAAAAACAAATAACACAAAAAATAACAAGCAAAATAGATGTTTATAATTCATTGATTCAATTATTATTTTAACCGATAAAAGTACAAAAATTTAAAAGGGAATGGTTTATTTCAACGCCAGGAAAAGTAATTCTAAATTAGCTTTGTCGGACATTTTGCAATAACTAACTTCGCAATTGTTTCAACCTAAATAATATACTTATGAATTTCGTTAAAAAATCACTACTCGGGTTTTTTCTACTTGCAATTTTTTTTGCTTGTAGCATTGAAAAATCACAAACAGAGAAACCCAACGTAATTATAATTTATACTGACGATCAAGGGGCCATCGATTTGAATTGTTATGGTGCAATTGATCTGATTACTCCCAACATGGATGCATTGGTAAACAGCGGAGTAAAATTTACCCAGTTTTATGGTGCCCCGGTTTGTTCACCTTCACGAGCCGGTTTGCTTACAGGGAAAACACCACAGCGAGCCGGGGTTCCTGGAAATGTAAGCCCGACCAATCCCAGAAGCGGGATGCCCGGAAGCGAATTTACAATGGCAGAAATGTTTAAAGATGCCGGTTATAAAACGGGTCACATTGGTAAATGGCATTTAGGGCATCCAACTGAAAAGCAACCAAATGCACAAGGTTTCGATTATTCGTTTGGGCACCTGGTGGGTTGCATCGATAATTTCTCGCATTACTTTTACTGGAATGGCCCTAACCGCCACGATTTATTTCGAAACGGCGAAGAGGTTTTTTATCCCGGACAGTTTTTCCCTGATTTGCTGGTAAAAGAAGCTTCAGCATTTATGAAAGAAAACAAGGACAATCCGTTTTTTATCTATTTTGCGTTGAACACACCACACTATCCGTACCAGGGAACTCCGGAGTGGTTAAAATATTATCAGGATAATGGAGTAGAATACCCGCGCGATTTATATGCAGCTTTTCTTTCTACACAGGATGACAAAATTGGTGAGTTAATCCTAAAAGTTGAAGAGTTGGGTTTACTTGAAAACACAATCATTGTTTTTCAATCAGACAATGGATATTCAACTGAGGAACGGGCTCATTTTGGTGGAGGAAATGCCGGTGTTTTAAGGGGTTCAAAATCGTGTTTGTTTGAAGGAGGAATTCGTGTACCGGCAGCAATTAGCTGGCCCGCCAAAATTAAAGCAGGCGAGGTCAGAAACCAATTTGCCGTAAATGCCGACTGGATGCCAACACTTGCCGAATTGTGCGGGATTGATTTAAAAACCAGCAGCTTAGATGGAAAAAGTTTGGTGTCGATAATAAACGATAAAAACAGTCAATCGGAACATATCAATAATTTTTGCTGGCAACATGGAAAACAATGGGCTGCACGAAGTGGCAATTGGAAATTACTTGGAAATCCTTCGATTAGATTTGAGGAGTTTGCCCCGGAAGATTCTTTGTTTTTAGTGAATTTAAAAGACGATCCTGGCGAAATGACAAACCTGGCAAGTGAAAATCCTGAAAAAGTAAAAGAGTTGAAATTTCAATTTGAAAAATGGTTGGAAAGAAACTAAAGTTTTTTAAAATTACCATTCAAACAAAAACCCTTAAACAATATTTTTAAATTTTAGACTCTGTTTTAGTGTAAAAAATGTTTTTCTCTTTTCAATTTAAAACTTGAATTTAAAAAATATTTATTCCTAAAATATTAAGCAGTTATAAAACATTTATAATTTTGAGGTTTACTTGACATTTCTCTTACATTGAAAACAGAAAAAATTATTAATTTGTACTTGATTTTATAAAATGGCCTGAGTTTTAAAAAACAATTTGAAATAAATATAAAAATGGAAAATATCGACTGGAAAAAACTCGGATTTGGATACCTCGATGCAGACTATAATGTTCGTTGTTATTACCGAAATGGAGAGTGGGGCGAACTGGAAGTCACCTCATCAAACCAAATTAATATTCACATGGCGGCAACTTCGTTGCATTACGGGCAGGAAGCCTTTGAAGGACTTAAAGCTTTTAAAGGAAAAGATGGAAAAATTCGTGTTTTCAGGATGGACGAAAATGCAAAGCGCATGCAGGATTCTGCCAATGGAATTTTAATGGAAAAACTTCCCGTCGATAAATTTACCGATGCCGTTCGTAAAGCAGTAAAAATGAACGAACGGTTTGTGCCACCTTACGATTCAGGAGCCGCTTTATATATTCGCCCTCTGTTAATCGGAACAGGACCTCAAATTGGTGTTAGTCCGGCAGACGAGTATTTGTTCCTGGTTTTTGTAATGCCAGTTGGACCTTATTTCCCGGAAGGATTTACTCCAACCGATTTGGTGATTATGCGCGAATTCGACCGCGCTGCACCGCAAGGAACCGGAAAATACAAAGTTGGCGGTAATTATGCAGCAAGTATGTACGAAGGGAAAAAAGCAAAAGCCGGTGGTTTTTCTGCCGTACTTTATCTCGACAGTAAAGAAAAAAAATACCTCGACGAATGTGGCCCAGCAAATTTCTTTGGAATTAAAAACAACACTTATATTACTCCTGAGTCTGACTCGATATTACCATCCATTACCAATAAAAGTTTAATGGTTTTAGCTGAAGAAATGGGATTAAATGTTGAACGTAGAAAAGTCCCGTACGAAGAACTTGCAGAATTTGATGAGGTTGGTGCATGTGGAACGGCTGCTGTAATTTCGCCAATTAAAGGTGTTTACGATGCCGATAACGACAAGTGGTTCAAATACGGTGATGAACCCGGAGAATGGTCAACAAAACTTTACAACAAGCTACGCGCTATTCAATATGGAGATGAGCCGGATGCGTACGATTGGGTAGAAATAATTGATTAAAAAATAATCGCATAAAATACAAGCTTCGAAAATATCGAAGCTTTTTTTATGCCGTCTTGTAACATAAAGTAGGGTTGTTCGTCTTATCTTTTGAACAGTGTTTAGAAACCGAATGACCGTAAACGAATACAATCAGGCAGTTAACAATTTTTCAGACCGAATTTACCGGTATGTTCTGAAGAGTATTAGAGATGTGCATAAAGCAGAGGACATTGTTCAAGACAGCTACGAAAAACTATGGAAAAATGTAGAAAATGTGAATGCTGAAAAAGTAAAATCGTATCTTTTTACAACTGCATACCACACCATGATTGATAGAATTCGTAAAGAAAAACGTTCTTCATTTTCGGAGGAAATAAACCTGAAGGAACCAGGCCATGAAAACAATTACTCTGATTTAAAGGAAATTCTGGATGAGGCCGTTAAGCGCTTGCCGGAACTTCAGCGCATGGTTTTATTGTTGCGCGATTACGAAGGATATTCGTATAAAGAAATTGGAGAAATGGCGAATTTAAGCGAATCGCAGGTGAAAGTTTATATTTATCGGGCGAGGGTATTTCTGAAAAAGTATATTGGCAAAATTGAAGTTTTAGTATAAAATGAAAATCAATAAAAACAATTACGAAGCTTATTTTATCGATTACCTGGAAGGTAAACTCGATGAAAAATTGGTGGATGATTTTATTGAATTCCTTCAACAAAATCCTGAATTAAAAGAGGAACTTTCATTGTTTGAGTCGATTTCAATTGAACCTGAAAATGTTTTATTCAATAAAAAAGAAACGCTTCACAAACAAAAATTAGACTCTGAAGCAGAATTTAATAAAGCTGCAATTGCAAATTTAGAAGGAGATATTTCGCAAACTGAGAAAACAGAATTTGAAAGTTATATTAACGAACATCCTGAAAAAAAGAGAGATGTTTCGTTGTATGCCAAAACAAAACTTCATCCCGACGAAGCCATTTTGTTCAACAAAAAGAAAAAACTTTATCACTATTCCGTGGGGAAAACAATATTTCTATGGTCAGGTCGGGTGGCCGCTGTTTTAGTTTTAGCATTTGCATTTTTTACTTTTTTCGATAAACCCGTAACCCAAATTATTCCTGACAACAAAATTGCGTTGCTGGAAGACAAGACAAATAAAAAAGAGGTTAATTCAGCAGCAAAAAAGCTACCAAGCGAAATCAAGAAAAGCGACACTAAAAAATTACAAAAGAATAACTCAAAGCCAAAATCGGAAAAAATTAAACCACAGGCAAAACCCAAAAAAAGTGTAAGAGAATCAACACAGGGAAGACTGAACCATGAAGATTTGGCACTAAATAGAATCCCCCTGGAAATTCCGGCAGAATTAAAAAGGATAACTGCATCGTTAAACACTCAGTTGCCCACCGCATCATTGGCAACTATTAAGAGATATAATACAGGTATTGAACAAAATATTTATGAAGAACGCTTGCTTGCTAATATTGTAAAAGAGAAAACCGGAATTGATAAATTTCAGTTCAATAAAATTACTAAAGCAGGTTTAAATTTGGTATCCAGCATTTCGAAAGACAAATTTAAATACGAGACAAACGAAGATGGAAAAGTGTCTGAATACAAATATGATTCTCGCTTGCTTGCTTTTTCTATTCCATCAAAAAGCGAAAGAAATAGCGAGTAAAAACACATCCATTTTAGTTTGCAAAACATTCACCAAAAAGAGAAAGACAAGATCTTTAATCTCAATTCATTTTCCAATATTCTTGTGTAACTTTTCCAATCACCTCTCCGTCTTAGCATCATAATAATTTAAACAGAAAGAAAATGAAACAATTAATTACTTTAATATTATGCAGCGTTTTTGTGTTGAACTTATCGGCACAAAAACAAGATACCACAGAGGTTAAAGTGCTAAAAAAGAATGTGGTAACCGTTATTGAAGACAGCGACAAAGTTCATGTAAAAGTAGGCAACGACCGTGGAGTTGAAGTAATTACCGACGATTG
The DNA here is from genome assembly GCA_018648265.1 of Prolixibacteraceae bacterium. Taxonomy (GTDB): domain Bacteria; phylum Bacteroidota; class Bacteroidia; order Bacteroidales; family Prolixibacteraceae; genus Draconibacterium. The sequence goes on from JABGRN010000063.1 coordinate 33,513, forward strand.
GGGCGACACAACGCACGTTCGGGTTGGTCGTCGTACTTTTCGTGTAATTGAAGGCGATAACGGAACTTATGTAAAAGTAGATAAAGAAATACGCGACAAAAAATGGTCTGGTAGTTTTAATGCTCATTGGGCAGGTTTAGAAGTTGGCATGAACATGTTTCACGAAACCAACTATTCAGTATATGACGGCTCGGGTTATGGCGAATTTTTTGATCTCAATCCCGGCAAATCTCTTACCTGGAATCTTAATTTCGCGGAATGGGCTTTTAAAAATAAACGCAAAACATTTGCTGTTGTTACCGGATTAGGAATTAGCTTTTCGGATTATACTTTTGACCAAACAATTTCCATTGAAAAAGAATTTGGTAATGGAATGATTGTTCCTGTTTCTTTGGATCCGGCAGACTTAAAAAAATCGAAACTACATGCTACTTATTTAACTGCTCCGTTACTACTCGAAATCAAAACTCCATTACGAATGGGAAGCTCAAGATTGTATATAGCGGGCGGAGTTATTGGTGGTGTGAATATTGGCTCGCACACAAAAATTAAATATAAAAACGACAAAGAAAAGACTAAAAGCAACTACAATCTCAGCCCGTTTAAATACGATATTACCGGGCGAATTGGATTTGGCGATTTCTGTGTTTTCGCAAATTACAGCATGACTTCATTGTTTAAAGATGGAAAAGGGCCTGAACTATATCCTTTGATGATTGGCGTTTCTTTTCCTAATATTTAGTTTTTTGTTGAAAGCAATTTGTTGAAAAATATTGGTACTCCCCGGTTTTCACCGGGGATTTTTTTTGTCCAGAATTTTTAAATAGCGTACTTTCACTTTTCAATTAAACCGTATGAAATTATTTGACGTTTTCCCGTTGGTTAGTTTTTTAATTCTGTTGTTAATGATTACCGGAAGAATTATTTTTCTGAAAAAGAAAAACGTTCCAATAAGTTCAAAGTCAAAAAAAAGTGTTTTCGTAAGGTTTTTTCTTTACCCCTTTTTTTTACTCGTTTTTCATTTGTTAATTTTTGAATTAAACAAACCGGCATTTCAAATTTCCTTTTCTGTTTTACCCGCTTTAATTTCTGAAAGTCTTTTTGATTCAATATTTCTGAAAATTTCCGGGACAGTTCTAATTGCAATTTCATTAGGATTTATGGGATTTACACT
>JABGRN010000146.1 GCA_018648265.1 Prolixibacteraceae bacterium
GAATTTATTCAGAGCTTTTAAATAAGTGGGCACATGCTCATGCTGGGCACACACACTACCTAAACTGCATTAAAACGCAGTTTAGCCAAACCGGTAAAATTTAATGACATTAATTCTAACACATTAAATTTTAACAAAAAAATGGAAAGCGCTCTGAAACCCGGACTGATCTTGCAAATTAACTTTTAAAATCTTAATATTATGAAATCACTTTTTTGGGTAATTGCTTTTTTTGTAACAACAAACGTTTATTCGCAGGAAAAATCACTTAGTATTTCTAACATTGAAACAGGAAAAGTATCGGTGTTCAAACAAAACGAAAGAGTCAGAGTTAAAACTTTACAAGGTGGAAAAATTAGAGGAAATCTTTTTATTATGGATGATAATCAGATAATGATTAAAAATATAATTATTCCAATATCAAATATTGAAAGAATAAAACCGAATCCATTAATACTAAATATTTTAATTTCAGGATCATTATTTATTATTGGTGCTTATGGAGTTCTTGGCGGCTTAGTTGTACTTGCCTATTATGGAGAATTATGGGCGGCAGGTATAATATTGGGAGGTGCCGGATCTTTTGTTGGAGGAATATTATCACCCAATTTTTTACCCGCTATAATAATAAATAACACTTCAACTATTAAAGTTGAAACCATGCTTGAATAGAAATACTCTGTAATTTACTTTTATATAACTTCAATTTCTAAAATATAAAAAAGCACTGTACTATAAATGTACGGTGCTCTATAAAAAGTTAGAAACAATATTCAAAATCAAGAATTTTATTCTTCAGAAAAGAATTGCAAATCATTTACTGTTTTAACAAGCTGAATAAATTCTGAACGATAACCTTCTTCATCAATTCCTTTTGCATCTTTTGCCAAATCAAGGATGGATTTTATGGTCGATTTTCCCATAAATTCTGAACCTCGCAATAACATCCCAAATGAAGCCACCGATGCTGAGAACCTGAAATTATCAGAGGTTTTTGCTGCTAAATTATTTTTGACAACCTGTTCCAACAATTTGCTTTTATTTCCATCGGGTGCTTTGTATCTTAATTTCACCGTTAATAATTCTTTCGACACTTTTCCTGAAACAGGTTCTGAATTCTGATATTTCAATGGATCAACAGAAGGGGCATTTTCACCTGAACCGGTTGGAATGATTTCGTACAATGCTGTAACCGTGTGTCCTGCTCCCATTTCTCCAGCATCTTTTGTATCGTCGTTAAAATCTTCGGCATTTAACAACCTATTTTCATAACCCACCAAACGATAAGCCTTAACATTTTCAGGATTAAATTCTAACTGAAATTTTACATCTTTTGCAATTGTAAAAAGTGTTCCGCCAAATTCGGTTATAAATACTTTGCGTGCTTCCTGAATGTTGTCGATGTATGCATAATTTCCATTTCCTTTATCGGCAATTGTTTCCATTTTATCGTCTTTTATGTTTCCCATCCCAAAACCAAGCACGGTCATAAAAATTCCCGATTCACGTTCTTTTTCAACCAAACGTTCCATTTCCGAAGTGCTTGAAACACCTACATTAAAATCACCGTCGGTTGCCAAAATAATCCGGTTATTCCCATTTTTAATAAAATTTTCGCGAGCAATTTTATAAGCCAGTTTTAATCCTTCACCACCTGCCGTTGAGCCACTAGCGCTTAAATTCTCTAAAGCTTTTATAATGGTTTTCTTCTCGTTTCCTGGTGTTGAATCCAATACTTTTCCTGCTGCCCCTGCATAAACTACAATTGCTACACGGTCGTTCGGACGCAATTCGTTTACCAACATTTTGTAAGCCCTTTTTAACAAAGGCAATTTATTTGGTGCTCCCATCGAACCGGAAACATCGAGCAAGAAAACCAAATTCGAAGGAGGCAATTCACTTTTATCAATACTTTTTCCCTTCAATCCAACATGCATCAAATAGTGATTTGAATTCCACGGACATTCGGCCAATTCAGTTGAAACACTAAAAGGATGTTCTCCTGTAGGTTCCGGATAATCGTAGTTGAAATAATTAATCATCTCCTCAATTCGAACAGCATCAACCAGCGGTAATTCGCCCTGATTTATGTAACGCCGAACATTTGAATACGATGCATTATCAACATCGATAGAAAAAGTAGAAAGCGGATTTGCCAGCACATTGCGAAATCCGTTTTCGTGGATAGTTGCGTAATTTTCAGTATTCCAGTTTGGTGGTTGTACACCTGCACCAACTGAAAAAAACATAGTCCTGCCACTTTTTTTAGCCACTCCGCCAACCGGCATTGCATAAATCGATTCTTCGGCCATATCCATGTTATGAACATTAACACGTGCCTCCTTTTTAGGATGAATAATTACATCTACCCGGCTGGTTTCCGTATGTTTCCATGTAAAATTTTTATATTCTGAATGTATAAAAGAAAGAATAGTATCGGTTGCCGGAACTTCCAAAAGATACCATCCCTTAGAGTCGCTTAACGTTTTTGAAAATTTCTCCTGCGAGGTAACTTTTACATTTTCAACGGGTTGTCCGTAACTATTTTTTACGTAACCATATACTTTTCGAAGACTTTGCCCCTGAACCGAAATTACGAAGGAAAGTGTGATTGTGATAATTGCAAAAATTGTTTTCATGATATTAAATTTTAAATTGATTTCATAAACAGGATGCAACTTTCAAATATTTTCCATAAAAAATTTCGAAAAACATCATTTTTCAACTGATTATTATTGGTTATTTTTTGGTATTAGATGGAACTCACTCATAAATATCTGTTTGTTTTTTTTATTTCTAATGCTCGTTTCTTACTTTTATTCTGAATATTAAAAATTATGCAACTCATTCCATTTAATCGAAAAAAGGAACACAAAACTGATCCGGAACTTTTGGAGGATTTCCTGAAAAACCGGGATATTGAGATCCTTGGTGAGTTGTATTCGCGTTACATGTATTTGATTTACGGTGTTTGTTTGAAATATTTTAAAGAGCCTGAAAAATCAAAAGATGCAGTAATTGAGCTCTTTGAAAAAGTACAAACGCAAATTCAAAAACATGAGGTTAAAAATTTTAAAAGCTGGGTTTACGTAGTTACTAAAAATCATTGTTTAATGGAACTTCGTAAAACGAAAACTGGTGAAATGATCCTGGTTTCGAGCAATGAAGAATTGGCCAATTTTATGGAAAATGAAACTGAATTGCATCCTATTGACAAAGGGCCGGATAAAAAGTTAGAAACCGCGTTAAACAGATGTATTGAAAAACTAAAGGCTGAACAAAAAAAATGTATTCGTTTGTTTTATTATGAAAATAAGTGTTACCGAGAAATAGCCGGACTACTAAAACTAGATGAGAAAAAAGTAAAAAGCTTTATTCAAAATGGAAAAAGGAATTTGAAAATTTGTTTGGAAAAGCAAAAATGACAAGTAAGAATTCACATATCAGCAAAGAAAGTTTCAGTCGCTATTTGGAAAACCAAATGAGCGACCACGAACAAAATTTATTCGAAAGAGAACTTCAAAGTAATCCTTTTGAAGCCGAAGCTTTAGAAGGTTTTCAAGGTTTCGATTCAAATCAAATTCAAAAAGATTTAAATGAATTAAAAACTAAAATCAATCCTAAAAAACGCAAAAATCAGTATAGATATTGGGCAGCGGCCGCTTCATTTCTTCTAATAGTTACCTCCGGTTTAATTTGGTTTCAGTTAAATGAAAAATCACCAATTCCTGAAATGGCGGAAATTATTACAGTACAAAAACAAGAACAAAAACTTGTAGCTACCGATATTCAGACAAATTCTGTTTTGGAAAATAAAACCATTCAGACACCGCCTCTAGAAGATAATATTAACTTAGAAACAGAATCAAAACAAAAAAATAATGAAGGTTTTCAAGCTACAAAGTCAAAAGGGATTTTTAGCTCAAAACCACCTGGGTTACCAGAAAATAAAGAAAATGAAGAAAAAATAGCAACACAAAATAGTATTAATAAGGACATTGATATTGGTGAAATAAAAGGTGGACAGACACAGGCAGTTGTTACTGAAAGTTTTATTTCCCAACCCAAAGGTTCCAGCACTAATCTAATTGATAAAAACGTACAAAATATTAGCAATGTTCGGCCAACAATTTCTGAAAGAGTTTCATTTAATGCTATTCGTACTGCCGAGAATTTTCCAGATTCTTTTGCTGAAGCTCCAATTGAAGAGGCACTCCCTGAAATCACTTATCATAAAGATGCTAAAAAAACGAGTCTTTTAATCAAGACCGATTCGAAAGTACAACCAGAAATTGGGATGACGGAGTTTAAAGAATACCTAAAAAACAATGCCATTCTTCCTAATAATTTTTCGAAAAGAAAAAAAACAATAAGATTACTGTTGAAAATAGATACCAACGGACGAATTTTTGAAATTCAAAACCAAAACAACGCCGATTCTTTGATATTCAAAAAAGCGAAGGAAATTATACTGAGCGGATCAAAATGGCATCCCGAAATAAAAAATGGGATTTTAGTTAATTCTCAAGTCGAAATAAAAATTGTTTTTAAAAAAGAGAAACTGAAATTTTAATGCTTTCAAACCCTAACAAGATAAATTAGAAAAGACAAATCTCAAAAAAACAAATAACAAACCTGTTCAGCTACTGACGCATAATACCAATTGTACTTTGAAATGCCGCATGGCAATTTCGAAGTTTATAATGGTTAATGCCGATACTACAACAAAGGAGTATGCTGAGTAAAACGAAAGTATGCGACATTTGGTTGTTAAATCGGTATAAGTTTCAATTTTTAAGGTATTCAAATTCTAAACTATTCCTTATTATGTTTCAAGCAATTTGTAATTTTGATATTTATTTTTGTGATTTATCAGTCAATTACCAGACAGGTTTGTAATTTGATAATTGTTATTTTCTGCCAAAAAAAAAACAGCCTGCCCCATTTTTTCGGGGAAAATTAGAAATAAGGGCTTAAGGGCATCTCTAAAAACTCCTTCGCATCAAAATTTTCAGAGTTTTTCAG
>JABGRN010000064.1 GCA_018648265.1 Prolixibacteraceae bacterium
TCTGAAAAACTCTGAAAATTTTGATGCGAAGGAGTTTTTAGAGATGCCCTTAAGATTTGCAAAAAATCTGATTATCGCCAGCCTCCAATAGAATAGTCTTCACCGGCAATACCTTCCGTTCCTCCAAAAGTGTAATATTCTTCCTGTATTGTTTCAAGTGCTTTTCCAGGAACAGGGAAATGTAACATTGTTCCAGCTTGCAAAAGATTCTCTTTTCTCATCTCAAAAAACCCGATTCCAATACCGGTATAAGCAAATTCAACCATTCTTTCGTAATGGATAGCAGCTTGAACTGCAGCAGCATCTGCTGCTACATCAGGTAATTGGCCTCTAATAACTCTTGTTCCAGCGTTAACAATGGCAGCAGCCCCTGCCACATCACCCTTATTTAACATAGCTTCTGCTTTATACATATCGTTTTCCGATGCAGAAAATTCAACAACGTTCATCGTCCAAGCCGAAATATAGTCATCTAATCTGGCATAACGATAGCTACTGAAGTGATATGTTCCCCTGTCTGGACGGAAATTCTGACTAGACAAATATTGATAATCAGTTGCTAACCTTGCATCAATTGAAGTTGACTCAGGAACAACTGTTTCATCTGACCAATAATCAGTAGTGTTCGGATCCATCAAATTTATGATCCTCATATCAACTCTACCAAAGCCTGGATAAACCATATAGGTTTTAGGAATAAGGTCGTACCAGGTTACATCATCCATATAAATTTCAAAATCCACTGTAAGGCCTGCATTGGCATAAGTCAATACTCGATCCCAGTCGATACTTGATTTTTGTGCACTGTTACGTACATTTCCCACCAAAAAACGTGCTCCCATACTGTTTAGGAATGGCACCAATGTACTATTTGCACCAAAACCTCCAGGTAACCAAGATTCAGGAATATCGACATTTCCTGATTTTGCCAAAGCAATTGCATCGTCGAGCTTTTGAATTGCAAAAATCATTGCTTCTTTATAATCAACAGGTCCTTCGTCAACAACACTATTTTTGTCAGAAATCCAAACCCTATCGAAAACCAATGAAAGGTATCCAACTGACAAAGCCTGACCTACTTTGCCGATCATTTTCATCAAATCAGGATTCTCAAAGCCAACTCCTTTTTCTACCGCCTCAACTAGTAAGTTAGCTTCAAATAACAGTGAATATAATTTATCAAAATAACGACTTGTTGCAAGGTGTTGACCGTAGGCAGGACTATTATTCCAAGCTATTCTGGGCTCACTCGATAAATCATACGACCCCGAAAATGACCACGAACTGGTTGAAACATCTGCCATGGTCTGTAATGCAGCTGCCGGACCGCTATAGTCATGGACTGTCATGTACCACTTATTTAAAATTGTTGAAGCAACTTCAGTAAGTTTTTCTTTGCTTGAAAACAATGCATAGTCATCCGGATGTTCTAAATTATTAACATTCAGATCAAAAGAAAAGTCTTTACACGAAACAAATAAAAATAGAAAAACAAAAAATAAAAAAAAAGCTTTTAATTGTTTCATTTGAGTCAGTATTTAATTAATTGAACCTCTAACTTATTCGTTCAAAAGTCGATATAAAAATCCAGCTATTTTCTACCCCATTATCATCCCAATAATAGTAGCCGACATTAACGAAGCCAGAGTTCCAGCAACCAAAGCTTTAACTCCTAGTTTTGAAAGAAGAACGCGCCGTTTTGGAGCCAGTGCACCAATTCCACCAATTTGAATTCCGATAGATGAAAAATTAGCAAAACCACATAAAATATAGGTTGCCATAATTATTGATTTGGGTTCGGAAAATGCACCGCTGGCTTTTAATTCAGCTAAACTAATATACCCGATAAATTCGGTGAGGATTAGTTTCTCGCCTAATAATCTGCCAACAGTTACTACATCAGCCGGAGTAACTCCAATCAACCACATTAACGGTGCGAAAGTATAACCCAAAATAAACTGTAAAGAAAGGCCATCGAATTTTCCATTAGTTCCCTCAACAATCATTTCATTCAAATTTGTCCACTGACCAATTTTACCAACTATAAAATTGAACATGGCAATAAATGCAATAAATGCCAGCAACATTGCAGCAACATTTACGGCCAGTTTTACACCTTCGGTTGTTCCATTCGAAATGGCGTCTAAAGTGTTACTTCCAATTTTTTCGCGGGTAACTTCAATCTCTTTGCTAATATCTCCAGTTGGAGGAATCAGCATTTTTGAAAAAATGATAGCAGCCGGTGCTGCCATAATTGATGCTGCCAATAAATGTTTTGCAAACTCCAAACGTAATTGCGGATCGTCGCCGCCAAGCAAAGCAATGTAAGCAGCTAAAACTCCACCGGCAAGCGTTGCCATTCCACCGGCCATAACCAACAGCATTTCCGATTTGCTCATTTTGTCGAGATATGCTTTAATTAACAGCGGCGACTCGGTTTGCCCAAGAAAAATATTACCAGCAACAGAAAGCGCTTCGGCACCCGATATTTTTAATGCCTTTGTAAAAACCCATGCCAATGCGTAAACCACTTTCTGAATTAATCCCCAGTAAAAAAGCAAACTTGTTAATGCCGAAAAGAAAATAATAGTAGGCAAAACCTGAAACATAAAAATAAATCCATAGGTTTCTGAATTCATTAAATCGCCTAAAAGAAATACACTCCCCTCTTTTGTAAAGTCGAGAATTTTAACAAAAATTTGCCCGAGAAATTCGAAAGAAGATCGAACAAACGGCACATACAAAACCCCAATTGCCAAAAACACCTGAATGAGTAACCCAACAATAACCGTTCGCCAGGGAATATCTTTTCGGCTGGAACTCAATAAAAAACCAATAAAAATTAACACTCCCATTCCGAGAAGACCTCTAAATAAAGTTACAATCGAAAAGGGTTTGTCGCGATCAGTTGAAATGAGCAGTACAGAATTATCAGTGTTTTCTTCCTGTTGATTAAATTGTTCTACCTGATTTTGGCTTGAATCATTGGTTTGTGCCATTGATGGCTGAGCAAATAAAATGCCGGTACAAAATACCAGCAGCGTTAAAAAATATTTCATCAGTTTGTGTTATTTTTTTCGTTTATTTAATTCATCGCGAACAATTGAGGCCTTTTCATAATCTTCATTTTGAATCGCTTCATTTAGCATCTCATCAAGTTCCTTTAATGTGTATTGCGAATACGACGACCTTCCACTTGATTCGATTTCATCTTCGACAAAACTTCTTACTGGCGAATTTTTATCGTCGATCTCTAAAACAATACCTGCTTTTCTCAGTATTTCTTCCGACGTGTAAATTGGGCACTTGAAACGTAAAGCCAAGGCAACAGCATCAGAAGTTCGGGAATCAATTCGAATTTCCTTTCCATCCATCTCACAAAGCAATTCGGAGTAAAAAATCCCTTCTTCCAATTTATAAATAGTTACTTCGAGTAAAGCAACATTAAAAGCATGTGCGATATTTTTTATGAGGTCGTGGGTTAACGGACGTGGTGGGGTTAATCCTTCTAATTGGATAGCAATTGCCTGTGCTTCTACTGGTCCAATAATAATCGGGATTCTACGTTCACCATTTTCTTCGGCTAAAACTAGCGCATAAGCGCCTGATTGTGTTTGACTTACCGAGAGCCCTAAAATGTTTAAGCGAACCTTTTGCATGCTAAGTTTGGCCTGTTTTTTCTGTGAAAACAAATATAACAATCATTTTTGTTTATTACCGAAATTATAAATTGAATTATTTCCTTGCTGAATATTGTATTTCACACATTAAAAGATGGTAAGCAATTTTAATTTCAAAAGCTGTTGTAAAACATTATGCCTTCTATTGACTTTTACATTTTAAAATTACTAAATTTGTATAGTACAAAAATAATGAAGTATATAAAAACTAAAGTCTCAAAGCTATGACACGAAAATTAAAACCCGATAGGGGAATACAAGGACTAGTTCCTGCAATTGCTTCGCTCTTAATTTTCTTTTTTACCGCTATTGTATTTGGATTAAAAATATCATTTAATGTATTAGGTGGTATAATGATTTTTTACTCGTTCATTTTTGGATTTTGGTCGTTTATAAAATCCAACAATTACTATTTTCTGGTAAGTGCATTTTACCTGCTTGCTTTTGGTACCATTTTAATATTGCTCGATTTGCCCAATGATTTTAGCGGCCCAAAGCCAAAATTTTCTGATGAATTTAAAATTGGACTATTGTTTTTTTACTTTTTTATGTTTTGGTTAATGTACATCGGTTATCAGAAAAAACTAAAATACCGGGGAAGGGAAGTAATGGAACTCGCCGCATGGGATGTTGAAGAGGCGCCGGACACATATACTGAACGGCCACGACCGGCTGGCGTTGTTGATTACTCTAAATACGATATAATAGATTTTGGAAATCAATTGAAAAAAACGTTGGTTTGTATGCCGTTTCAGGAAGAAAACAGGCTTCTGCTTGTTCCCATAAAAATGGGTGATGAATTTGAATTACTCTATAAACCAAGCTATAACTACCTTGAGAAGACATGGATTTCATTCGATTTCGAGGGAAATGTTTCAGTACATATTTCGCGTAAAGATTATTTAGATTATAAAGACGACTTGTCTTTCGACCATTTGTGCGAATCACTTGGACAGTTGATGATAACCTTTGCCGATTTTTATATGCGAGGCGATAAAGTGAGAATAATAGACAGGTTAAACTCGGTGAAGATTGGTTTATTTTCATAAATAATAATAAAGATTAGATGTCATGAGAAAATTAAAACCAGACAGAGGAATTCAAGGATTAATCCCTGCCATAGTATCCCTGCTCATATTTTTCCTCATACTAATAATTGGCGGAGCCACACCAGCCTTCCACGTGCTTGGAGTAATAATGATATTTTATGCGCTTGCATTTGGATTCTGGTCGTTTTATAAAACCAATAACTATTATTATCTGATTACAGTATTTTACATGCTTACCTGTGGTGCTTTTCTTCTCTTATTGAATTTCCCGGAAGATATAGGAAGCCTAAAGTCAAAATCTAATCCCGAGCTCAAAATTGCCTTGCTGTTCTTCTATTTTTTTGCATTTTGGATGGCTTATGTTGGCTATCGTAAAAAGCTTAAATACCGAGGCCGTGAGGTAATGGAACTGGCAGCCTGGGATGTTGAAGTAGGGACTGAGACGTATACCGAGCGTCCCCGGCCTGCCGGTATAATTGAACACTCTAAATACGACATTATTGATTTTGGGAACCATCTAAAAAAGAACCTTGTATGTATGTCATTTCAGGAAGAAAACAGGATCTTACTTGTCCCAATAAAAATGGGCAACGAATTTGAATTCCTTTACAAACCTGATTACAATTACTTAAGTAAAACCTGGATTTCGATAGATTTCGACGGGCAGGTTTCTGTGCATATTTCGAGGAAAGATTATTTGGATTATACTGATGATTTGGCATTCGACCACCTTTGTGAATCTTTGGGACAATTGATGATTACATTTGCCGACTTTTATATGAGAGGCGATAAAGTTAGAATTATGGACAGATTGAATTCGGTTAAAATGGGTTTATTCTCTTAATTATGAAATTTGAAGAAGCAGCCAAATTTGGCACATATATTTCAAAAAGTTTTGCAAAAGATGTTTTCAGGCTTTTGAATAACTACCGCGATATTTCAGCGTCGGAAGCGGCATCGAGGCTTGGGATGCACATTCAAACCGTTCAGGATTTTTTGGAGGCAATGGCTGATTTAGGAATTCTGGATAAGAAAGAGGCCATTGAACGTAAACGACCGTATTACAGATTTACGCTGAAAACTCAGAAAATTGTTTTTGAATTGGATTTAATTGAAGAGTTGAGAAATACTAAAGGGAACTCGATTGAGGATTCAAAAATAAGGGAGAAGAAAAATGCCGGCGTTCGTTTTTCACTTGCCAGAAACGGACAATATTTTAGCAACGTTGCAATTTGGGTTGGAAAAGGACGTGCACGCTCCGAGAAAAAAATCAGCCTTACAACTGCCCAGGGGAAGTTCCTCTATAATTTGCCATTTCCTGATGGCGAACATTTAAGCCTTGAAGAAATCCGCGTAAAGTCGGGAGTCGAACTTGACGATATGCCTGAAATAAAAGATTTGGTGGAAGAACTCATTCAGTACAAAGTTATTGAAGCGAAGTCTTTGTAAAAAGTAAGATATACTCGAACTAAATTTTTATTGAAAAAAGTACCTCTCATTTGTAACAATCCTGATTTTTTCTTCTCAAAATAAATAAGTGAAGCAAATATTAATGGAAAAGGGTGAAAATATATTTACGAACCTTATTGAAGCAAATAAAGATAAAATCTACAGAATTTGCTGCTATTATGTAGCTGATGAAGAAGATAGAAAAGATTTATACCAGGAGACTTTATTGAATATTTGGAAAGGATATAAATCATTCAGAGGAGAGGCCGCATTTTCAACCTGGGTATTTCGGATTACTGTAAACACCGCCCTTTTATTTTTAAACAAAAAGCGGAGTATTCAACAAAAAGCAGCACTTTTTATAGAATCTGTTGAAAATGAGGAAAATGAAACATATCGAAATCATGAGGAAATTAACTTGCTTCACAAAGGTATAAACCAGTTGCCATTGCTCGATATGATTATTATTTCGCTTGTACTTGAAGAAGTAAGTTCAAAGGAAATTGCACTAATTACAGGATTAACAGAACCAAATGTCAGGGTTAGGGTTCACAGGGCAAAAGCCAAATTAAAAGAATTATTGAAAGGAGGTGAATAATGAATTTTGAAGAATTATTAAATAAATCGAAAAATGTGATAGCTCCTGATTTGGAAATAAAAAATGCAGGAGATGCATCGCAAAGTTCAAAAGATAAGAAATCAATTATTGAACAATTAAAATGGGTAGATTCTAAAACCCGAGTAGGAATTCGATTAATTCAGATTATATATTCTTTTCTAATTCTTATTCTACTTTGTTTGCTACTTTTTTTAGCCAATTTTGAAATAAAACTTGGAATTGGCTTTATCTCAGTTGCTTTTCTGTTAGTGATTTTTGTACAACAACTCAGGTATCTGAAATACAATTATTTGTATGTAAGTAGTCCAATTACCGTGTTTTTAAACGATGCAAAAAAAAGAATGCGGGTTTTTACTCCAAGAACGTGGCTCGTAATTCCAATATGGATATTTATCGATATTGGAATTTGTTTTATTATCAACGAAATTTTCCCTTTCCCACGTTATATATTTCTCACCTTAATGCTCTTACAGGTAGTTTTACTACTTGCAGTAGTTTTAGATTTCTATTCAGCTTATCTGGTTTGGAAAAAAGAACATAAACCAGTAATTCTCGAAATTAATAGAATGCTGGAAGAGATTGAAAACTAAATACTTTAGGTTTTTATCGTTTAAATTTTTATCAGGAGATGTAGTTTTTTCTCAAACTCTGCGACCAACGTTTCAGAAACAAAACAAATGATTCCGCAAAAGCAAAATAAAAAGGAGTTTAGCGAACTGATTCAAAAGAATCAGGCAATCATTCATAAAATCACGCGTGTTTATGAAAATGGTTGGGCAAACCGCGAAGATCTTTTTCAGGAAATTTGTTTGCAGCTTTGGAAATCGTACTCCAATTTCAGAGAGGAGGCACAATTCAGTACCTGGATGTACCGGGTAGCCTTGAATACCGCAATCAGCAATGTAAGGAAAAAGAAAAATGGTTTTTCATTTGAATTGCTACGAGCAACCGACAGGATTTCTGAAGAGAGCTCGGATGAAAAAGACAGAGTTAATCTTTTATACCGAGCCATTTCAAGACTTAACAGAATAGACAAGGCTATTATTTTGCTTTGGCTGGAAGAAAAGAACTACGAGGAAATCGCAGCAATTATGGGAACATCGAAAACAAATGTTAGCGTAAAATTGGTGCGGATTAAAAGAAAACTGGAAGAGTTGGTTAGTGAAACAGTAAAGCAAGAGTCATGAACGATAACGATAAAAATTTAAAAGACATGTGGAAAAGTGCAGAATACTATATGGGTGCTACAGAATATGATAGCACATCTATCGAACGTTTTTTATCAAGTCGTTCGAAATCTATTGCAGGGAAATTTATAAAAATGATGAAAATGGATATTGGAACTAAACTGGTAATTGTTCTTATACTGGTTGCCGATATTTTTTTCTATTTGCAGGTTCAAAATTTGATTTCGTTTATATGTGTTGGAGCATTGGTTTTAATCATTCCTTTGATAATTTTTGAATTTAATATATTAAAACAATTCGAAGATATTTCTGAAAGAGCAAGCAATACAAATGATAAATTTTCAGGAATGATGACCTTTTTAAGAAGACGTTCTTTTGTTACACTATTGTCAACCGCATCTACCTATTTATTTGGATATAATGCTGCATTGCTTTTATATTTTTATGCTGCATACGGGGAACTGAGGAGGATGGGGAGTTTGGATATTTTCGTTTTTCCAACCATATGTCTGTTAGGTATTGTTATAATAGTTGCGCAAAACAGTACTACAATAAAACATCAATTAAAACATATCGAGCTTTGTCTTTCCGATTTGAATGAGGAAATTCTACCTATGATATCCAGAAATATTGAAGCCAAACAAAAAGCAGATCACAGGACAAATATTCTTGTGGCTTTTGTTGTTCTTTTGGCTTTTCTATTTTTTGTAGTGGTTTTAAATGAATTAGGATTTTAACGTGAGAAACAATGAATTAAAAAAACAAAAGGAACTCTAAAAAGGGTTTCCTTTTATCTGAAGAAAACTTCTTGTAATTAATTAAAAATCAAAGTCATGAAAACAATTGTTAAACTTTTATGTGCGCTAGCTATGTCCGTTTTTTTGTGGACAACAGCAGCCGGGCAGTCGTTCGAAGACCTGCCAAAAACGTGGATCCACGCAGTAGAAATCGGCGGTGTACTCTGCGGTTTCGTCGAATCGGAAATGACAATAATCGAAAGAGATGGCAAAGAGTTACTGAGCCTGAATGAAGAAGCATTGGTAAAACAATCTGCCCTCGGAGGAAAAGTTGATCTGATAATAATAAATAGTGCTTTAATTGAGTCAACTACACAACTGCCGGTTTTTGTTGAACAACGATTTAAAACTACTGCCGAAGTGTATTCATCAGCCAAATTCAGTAATGGAATTGCTTATTTTACATCTGTGGAAGGTGGAGAAGTAAAACAGATTCAACTTCCTGATGATGTAGTTTTGGAAAACACCTTTTCTTATCCTCATTTAATGAAAGACTTTATTTTGGGAAATGAAAAAGAGAAAAAGTACCTTGTTTTTGATAACCAGAAAGGTGAAATTATAACTAAAAGTTATACACGTGTAGGAGAAGAAAAACTTGAATTGGCGGGAGCAAATTTTAACACAATTGTTTTAGAGGAATTAAATCAAAATTCAGGGGTAAATACAAAAATGTGGCTGAATAAAGAAAATAGTTTCCTTTTAAAAATCAATATTTCGAACCGGGTAATTTATCTGGCCGATAAATCTGTTAAAAAAAGAATTCAGGTCGTAAATCTCGATAATATACTTTTTGCCCGTGTAAATAAAATTATCTCCAATGTCCACGATATTTCTTATATGAAAGTTGAAGCAACAATTTCATCGGGAGGCGAATGGATAACTACAGAAAGCCTCAATTTCCCGGGACAAAAATTTGAAGGCACAGTTACCAATAATTTAATTGAAGGTGTTTTTGAAATTGAAAAACAAGATTTTAAAGGTGATAATGCGCCGCCCTTTCCTCAGAAGATTGAAGGTGAAGAATTGAAAAAATACCTTGAACCGGAAAGACTGATTGAATCAGACAATCCAGTTTTAATTAAAGAAGCACAACAAATTACTACAGATTCAAAAGATTCATGGGAGGCAGCAGTAAGTTTAAGCAAATGGGTTGGAGAAAATATAAGAGGGACACTTCCCGGTGGAACATCAGCAATAAATACGTACAACACCAGAGAAGGAGAATGTGGTTCGCATTCGCGTTTGCTGACAGCTTTTTGCAGGGCGGTTGGTATTCCTGCACGACTTTCGATTGGATGCATGTACATTTCGTATATGGGAGGATGTTTTTATCAACACGCCTGGACTGAAGTTTATATGGGTGAGGCAGGTTGGATTGCAGTAGATGCTACCGCCCACGAATTTAGTTTTGTCGATGCCGGGCATATTCGTCTTGGCGAGGAAACTTCGTTCAATCCGAAAGAGATGAAAATTATTGAATACAAAATGGGAAACGGAGAAATGGCTAAAGAAGTTCCGGAAGAACTGGAAAAGTATATTGGAAAGTACAAGTACGAACAGCGAAATAAGATTTTCGAAATTCTTTTTCAGGATGGAAATCTGGCCGTTGATATTCCGGGGTCGCAGGTTTTGGCACTCAATCCTCCCGATGAAAAGGGAATTCTTTACCCAAAACTAACTCGTCAGCTTAATTTTTCGTTCGAGAATGATATTTATGGGAATATTTCTCAAATGAAATTGCAACAGTTAATTCCTCTTGGCAAAAAATTTGAACAAGACAGCATCGGTTCTGAAGTGCCTGAAGAATTCAAACTACTTGTGGGAAATTACTGGCTGGCTCCTGCACAAGCTGATTTTAAAGTGTTTTATGAAGACGGGGTTTTAAAAATGTATGATCCATTGGCAAAAATGGTAATCAAATTTCCGGAGCAGAATGAGGGCGGATTATGGATAGACGAATTCAATATATTTAAAATTGAATTTGTAAAAAACGAAGCTGAAGAAGTAACAAGAATGCTGATTTATAGCAATACATATTTAATAAAGCTAAAAGACCATAAAGAATCGAGCCATGAAATACAAAGTACATCACTTAAAAATTAGAATGAGTGAAGACCAGTTGAAACTAGAACAATTTCTGAATAGTTTACAAGGCGAAGTAGTATCAATTGTACCAAATATTGCCAATACAACATTGTTGCAAATTTACGGAGGTTCACGTAAAATCGACTTTTTATTAATTGTCGAAAAAGTCTCTTAAGATTCGGCAAAATAAAATCTTGATTATTTGCTAATGTTCTAAAAATAACTACTTTTGCAGTCCGAAAAATAATCCGTTCAGGCAAAAAAAGAGGAAAGAAACATTATTTCCCGCCTGCCGGTGTAAACATTAAAATTGAAATTATGTACGCGATTGTTGAAATTGCAGGACAGCAATTCAAAGTTGAAAAAGACAAAAAGCTTTTCGTACAACTGTTGGAAGCCAAAGAAGGTGACACGGTTGATTTCGAGAAAGTTCTACTTGTTGACAATGATGGCAAAGTTGCCGTTGGAACCCCAACCGTAAAAGGTGCAAAAGTAACAGCCAAAGTGCTGGAACATGTAAAAGGTGATAAAGTGATGGTCTTCAAAAAGAAAAGAAGAAAAGGTTATAAAACCTTAAACGGTCACCGTCAGCAGTTCACTCAAATTCAAGTTGAAACTATTGTTGGATAATTAAAAAAATTTACCATGGCTCATAAGAAAGGTGCAGGAAGTTCGAATAACGGACGCGAATCGGAAAGTAAACGACTAGGCGTAAAAATTTACGGTGGTCAGTTTGCAAAAGCTGGTAATATTTTAATTCGCCAGCGAGGAACAAAACATTACCCGGGAGAAAATGTAGGAATGGGAAAAGATCATACACTTTTTGCATTAATTGAAGGGACTGTTGTATTCAAAAAGAAAAGAAAAAATCGTTCATATGTATCGGTTGAACCAATTGTTGATGTTGAAGTAGCAGTTGCTGAAGCTCCTGAAGTAGAAGTTGCTGTTGTTGAAGAAAAAACAGTTGTTGCTGAAGTTCCCGAAGTAGTGGAAAAAGTAGTTGAAGAGGTTAAGGAAGAAGCTCCAAAGGCTAAAACTAAAAAAGCTCCGGCAAAAAAGGCAGTTGTTAAAGCCGACGATTTGAAAAAATTAGAAGGGGTTGGCCCAA
Source organism: Prolixibacteraceae bacterium (assembly GCA_018648265.1). GTDB lineage: Bacteria > Bacteroidota > Bacteroidia > Bacteroidales > Prolixibacteraceae > Draconibacterium. Next base: position 11,975 of record JABGRN010000064.1, read on the forward strand.
AATTGGCTGAAATACTTAATGCCGCTGGAATTACAACTTATGCTGAATTAGCCGGTACTTCAATCGAAAAATTTAAAGAAATTTTAGCTGAAGCGGGAAGCCGTTATGCTTCAAAAGATCCGGCTCCGTGGATTGAGCAGGCAAAAACTTTAGCCTAAAAAGCTTAGATTGAATTCAGGATAAATTTCCTGTAAAAAATATTGGAAAATCTCCTGTTGGAAACGACAGGAGATTTTTTATTTGTAGATTTGCGCATCTAAATAAAATCAGAAGAAAATGCTTAATCTGAAATTCATTCAAGACAACCCGGAATTGGTAATCGAGAAGTTAAAACGTAAAAATTTCGATGCCTCGGAAATTGTTGGAAACATAAGCGATTTATATCGTCAAAAAAATAAACTACAAGGTGTTGCCGATCAGGCAAAAGCCGAGATGAATTCAATTTCGAAAGAAATTGGTTTGCTTTTTCGCGAAGGCAAAAAAGATAAAGCAAATGCTGCCAAAGAAAGAACTTCGGAATTAAAAGAAAATATTAAACAATTTGATGTTGATTTCGCTGAAATTGAGAAAAATGTGAATGAACTTTTAGTGCAACTGCCAAATCTTCCTCACGACTCTGTCCCTTTTGGAAAAGGAGAAAAAGACAATGAGATTTTAAAGACTGTTGGTGAAATTCCAAAATTACTCGAAAATGCACTTCCGCATTGGGAACTGGCACAAAAATATAATCTTATCGATTTTGAATTGGGTGTAAAACTAACGGGTGCCGGATTTCCTGTTTATCGTGGAAAAGGTGCACAATTGCAACGTGCTTTAATTAATTTCTTTTTGGCTGAAGCATCAAAAGCTGGTTACGAAGAGGTTCAGCCTCCACTTTTGGTAAACGAAGCATCGGGTTTTGGAACTGGTCAATTGCCGGATAAAGAGGGGCAAATGTATCATGTAACCGAAGATAATTTGTACTTGATTCCAACTGCCGAAGTGCCGGTAACCAATATTTACCGCGATGTAATTTTAGATGCTAAAAACCTCCCTTATAAAAATACAGCTTACAGTGCTTGTTTTCGTCGCGAGGCTGGTTCATACGGGAAAGACGTGCGTGGATTAAATCGTTTGCACCAATTCGATAAAGTGGAAATTGTACAAATTGCTCATCCCAAAAAGTCGTACGAAATTTTGGACGAAATGGTGAAACATGTTACAGGATTGGTTGAAAAACTGGAACTGCCTTACCGTATTTTACGTTTGTGTGGTGGCGATATAAGTTTTACAGCTGCACTTACTTTCGATTTTGAAGTTTATTCGGCAGCTCAGAAAAAGTGGCTCGAAGTTAGCTCGGTTTCCAATTTCGAAGCATTTCAGGCCAACCGCTTAAAATTACGTTTCCGTGAAGAAGGCGTTAAAAAGCCGATTTTGGCACACACATTAAACGGAAGTGCATTGGCATTGCCACGAATTGTTGCTGCTCTTTTAGAAAATAATCAAACTGCAGAGGGAATTAAAATACCTAAGGTATTAATTCCTTACACTGGATTTGAAATTATTAACCAATAACCGTAACAGTTAATACATTTTATATAGTTTTTTGTAGAACGACGGTTATTTTTTCTCTTAAAATTTCCAGCGTATTTGTTATTTGTTTTGCATTAGCCAAATTATAAAATTATGGTTCAGAGTGTTGAGAAAAGGCTGATTTTATCGCTACAAAGTCTGATAGAAAAGGTTGTTTATTTTTATACTGCTGAAAATACATCACCCGATTTAGCGGTTCACGAAATACGCAAATCGTTTAAACGAATGCGCGCTTTATTAAAATTTTATGCTGATTTACCAAATAGTTTCTCAATCGAATGTACTCTTCAAATAAATAAGTATGCTAAAAACCTGGCACTGCTGCGCGAATCGTACGTTAACATCCAATTGTTTGATGAAATAATAAGTAAGCATATAATTATTTCTGAAAATAAAATCGGGCAGGTAAAAGAAAAGTTATTAGCCAAAAATAAAATTCTTATTGAGGAACAATTTATTAAAAAAATAGATTTAAAATCCTTTCAAAATTTCATCAATAAATTTCAAGAGAATATAAAGAATGTCGATTTTAAAAAGCCTTCGAAAAAGGAGATATTTAATCAATTATGTATTTCTTTTTTTAAAAACTACACCATTTTCCAAAATTACAAAACATGCTCAGATGGGGAATATTTGCATAAATTTCGCAAAAAATTAAAAAGGTTGTACTACCAATTTGAATTTATAAAATTTCAAAATCCAAAATATTTTGAGCTAAAAACAGAACAACTGCATAAAATTACTGAACAACTGGGCAACGATCACGATTTGTATATTTTTTTGAAGGAAATAGAAAATGAAGAATATAATTTCAACAATTCAGAAATTCTATTAATTGAAAAACAAATTCAGCATTTACGCGAATTAAAACTTCTAAAAATAACTACACGATTAAAACAATTTTTCAGTGATACTCCCGATGTTTTTAACCTGAAGATGGAAAAGATATTTAAAATCTCCTGAGCTTTAAAAATTTAAACCTTACTTTTTATTTTCTAACTAAATAATTTCCAAACCCTGCAATCGCCAAAGCAACCATTAAAAATAGATCCATTCTGAATGGGCCAACCATTCCGGGCAAAACTCCGGCTTGCGAAAGTACAAACGCTGCCAATCCAAGCCCCGAAACAATAACCATAAACCATCCCATTGGTTTTTTTGATAGGATTCCGAGAATTACCAATGGTCCCATCATTGCGGTTCCGGCAAAACTTATTCTTGCCAAAAGCACAAGCTGGTCAGAACTAAACAATGAAAAAAGTAAAGCTGCAACCGCAAAACTAATTATTGCAATACGTATTGGAAGTAACGAATCGCTTCCTTTGTGGCCAAGCAAACCACGCAATTCATTTCCCATGGCAAAAAGTTGCGAGTCGGATGTTGACATGGCCGCGGCAAATAGTCCGATAATTGCTGCTGCCGCAATAAATGCCGGCTGGTCGCGTAAAAGAACCTGTCCTAAAAATTCAGGTACAGATGCATCGGGATACCGAATTGCGCCGTACATACCAATTATTATTGTTGGGAATATTACAAGCATCGCAAAAGTGCCAACTGCAACTGCCATTCGGCGCATTGCTTTAAAATCTTTCATAATTACCAACCTTGTTGAAAGTTGTGGCTGTGTTACCGGAATCATTAAAATAGCCAAAAACGAAGCAATTAAAAATTGCGCATTTAAAAGTCCTTTTGGTCCGGGAGTTGATAAAAGTGCTGCATTTGCAACTTCAACCTGAGTAAACATTTCTGCCCAGCCACCGAGATAATTCAAACAAGTAACTGCAATTACCCAAACCACAATCAGCAACATTGTTCCCTGCATAAAGTCGGCGTAAATAATAGCTTTTAGTCCCCCAAATTCGGAATACAAAAGCATAATCACAACAATAAATAAAGACCAACCCCAAGCCGGAAGTGCTGCTGGAAAAGCCTGTTCAAGAAAAATGGCAACTCCCCGAATTTGGATTGCAACATAAGGTACCAGAAAAATAAAAACAGCTAAGAAATAGATGTAACCTGCCCATTTGTTTTTGTAACAACTTTGCAGCAATCCCGACATTCCTTTAAAACCTTTTTGTGCTACTTGCTTTCTTAAATGAAATCCAAACCACACAATTAGAAAAACCATTCCGGCATCTGAAAAGGCGAGAAAAATCCAGGCCCCGATTCCGTGTGTTCTCGAGAAATCGGGCATTCCCATTAAAGTAAATGTACTAAAAAGTGTGGCGGCAAAAGTCATAAAACCCAAAATGAGCCCGATGTTTGAACCGGCCATCATAAAATCTTCGTTTGACTTATTTCTTTGTCGCGAACGCCACGAAAGGTAAAACAGAATTGCAATATAAATTGTTCCTACTATTAAAAGCCACTTTAACATGTTGTTTGTTTTTTAGGTTTAGACTTTCGACAATTTGAGTTTCCGGGTTATTTTTTACTGCCGAGAACTCAAAAAATTCACAAAGCTTCAATTAGGTTTTTATTCTTCGTCTTTTAAATAAATTCTGCCACCGATATAAGTGAGTACCACTAAAATAATTGTAATAAGCATACTCATCCAAAGTGTATATGGCATGGAAAAAAGTTTCGGTTCAATTTTTCCTGCGGGCATTACAATTGGTGTAAATGTTAGCAGAATTAATAATACCGCTGCAATCACAGTAATTCGCCAATAAATTTTTTGTTTCATATTTATTTGATTTTAAACCACTTTAAATGTATTACTTCAAACACTAAACTTTGAACTTTAAACTCTGAACTCTGAACTCAAAGCCTTTGCACCGTCATTCCGCCATCAACTAAAACAACTTGTCCGGTTGAATATGGCATCATTCCGGTTGCCATTGCCGCTGCAACTTTACCAACATCTTCAGGTAATCCCCAACGTTTTTGGATATTCAATCCTTCTTCGAACAATTTATCGTATTTTTCAACTACTCCCGCAGTCATATCTGTTCTAATTATTCCGGGTTGAATTTCATAAACAGGAATATCGAATTCGCCCAAACGTGCTGCCCAAAGTTTTGTTGCCATTGCAATCCCGGCTTTTGAAATACAATATTCGCCGCGATTAACAGAAGCTACAGTTGCCGAAACCGAAGATACATTTATTATACAACATTCAAATTCGGCATTCTCATTTTTTATTTCAACCATGTGATTTGCAAAAAGTTGCGTTAAAAAATAAGGCCCTTTTAAGTTGATATCTAAAACGTAATCATAACTTTCTTCCGATGCTTCCAAAATATCTTTTCGTTCTTTGGGTGCAATTCCGGCATTGTTTATCAAAACATTTAGTTTACCAAATTCAGAAATAACTGTTTGAAATATTTTTGCCCGATCTTCTTTTTTTGAGATATCGCCCTGAACATAAACTACTTGTGCGCCAAACATTTTTAATCCATCCAAAACAGGTTGAACCGATTCTTGTTTTCGAATCCCATTAATTGCCAAATTGAATCCGGCTTTTGCTAACTCAATAGCAATCCCAAATCCTATTCCGCGCGAGCCTCCTGTTATAAGCGCTGTTTTTTTCATTTCTTAGTTTTTGTTTTTCTGAAAACTGTGACTAAAAACTGGTCACCGGATTTCCGGTATTTTCACCCAAGCTTTTTTCACCCAGCTTTTCATTCCTAATTCTGCCAGTTGCACTCCTTTTGCACCTTCCAGTAAATTCCACGGGAAAGGATCATTTATTACAACATGTTTTAGGAATAACTCCCATTGTGCTTTAAATGCATTATCAAAATTCTCTTGTTCAGGAACTTTGTTCCATCCTTCGAAAAAATTAATTGGCTGTGCAATATCCGGATTCCAAATTGGTTTTGGTGTATTTCCGTAATGTTGAGTCCAGCAATCGCGAAGCCCGGCAACAGCAGAACCTTTTGTTCCGTCAACGTGTAAAGTAAGTAAATCGTCGCGGCGAACACGTGTTACCCACGATGAATTAAAATGTGCAATAACATCGTTTTCCAATTCGAAAGTTGAATAAACCGAATCCTCAGCAGTACATTTATATGCATTTCCCTGTTCATCAATTCGCTCGGGAATATAAGTCGCGCCCATACAAAAAACGCCTTTTACTTCACCAAACAGATTGTCTAAAACATAGCGCCAGTGCGAAAGCATATCAACAATTATTCCTCCGTCATCCTCTTTTCTGTAATTCCAACTCGGACGTTGCGAAGGAACAGTGTGCCCTTCAAAAACCCAGTATCCAAATTCACCGCGAACCGAAAGAATTTTTCCAAAGAAGTCATTTTCCATTAATCGTTTCAGTTTTAATAAACCAGGCAACCATAATTTATCCTGAACAACACCGTGTTTTACACCGGCGTCTTCACAAACTTTGTAAATTTCTAAAGCAGTTTTAGTGTCAGTGGCAACCGGTTTTTCACAATAAACATGTTTGCCGGCCAGGGCTGCTTGTTTTACTGCGTCGGCACGACGACCGGTAGTTTGAGCATCAAAATATATTTGGTAATTCGGATCGTTTATCACCGAATCCAAATCGGTTGTCCATTTCACAACTCCCGACAATTCAGCAATTTTTTTCAACTTAATTTCGTTACGTCCAACTAAAATCGGGTCGGGCATTATAAATTCTGAAGGACTGATTTGAACCCCGCCCTGTTTAATAATTTCTACAATCGACCGCATTAAATGTTGGTTCGTTCCCATACGGCCGGTTACGCCGTTCATTATTATTCCTACTTTGTGAATCATATTTTTAAAAAAGTTTCAAGTTTCAAGTTCCGAGTTTCAAGTTTTTTTACGTCATTCCGAACTTGTTTCGGAATCTGTCTTTTGAAAGATGCTGAAAATAAATTCAGCATAACGAATCAGTTAATATTTATTTAAATCCCACTTGAGGAGCGTTGTAATATCCCATTGTTGCATCGGCGACGGCCATGCGATATAAATGATTTTGCATGCGGCAAATTTCTTTTTTATCTGATAATATGTTTGTTGAATAAATTCGTACTTCACCCGGAAGGCTAGTAATAATTTCTTCGCGCCAGTCGCCAATGATATCGGCAACAATTAAAACTTTGCCTTCAATTTCAAGTTTTGTTTCTCCGTTGTAATCAAACACTTTATTTTCGAAACAAATTTCTTTCAGGTTGTCGGCGTCCCACCAAACTGCACGCGGCGCCAGTCCCCAAAGATTCTGATCAGATAATCGTTTCCCATCGGCTGAATATAAAAAGAATTTATCGCCACCTTTTGCTTCGCCGGCGTAGCATTCAATTCCGGGATATTCATCGGTAATATCTCCAATCATTGCCTGACTATGAACGTGGTGTGTTCGACCTTCGTAACCCCAAATAATTTCACCTGTTTTGGCATCAACCACACAAACACCGTTTTTTGGTGAACGCGATTCTACTCCAAAGAAAATTTCGTATCCCGGACGATCGGGAAGAATGTCGGCAATGTAACCGGCATCGTTGTGTCCAAGTCCGGTGTGCCACATTGGTTTGCCGTCATCGTCGAGTGCCGAAGTTCCAAAAACCAGCTCGTCTTTTCCATCAAAATCGATGTCACCGGTCATTATTGCATGAGCACCCTGACCTTTGTATTTTTTGTCGTCGCCCAAACTTATCCATTTCCAAATGGGTTTGAGGTTTTTGTCTAGTGCCTCAGTTTTTATTACTGTGTAAGTTCCGCGTTGCATCACGAGCGACGGGTTAATTCCGTCCAAATAAGCAACCGTTAAAAAATTGCGACTCCAGTAATTGTATTGTTCAAAACCTTCTTTCGAAATCCAGTTTTGTTTTTTGATGAGATTTCCATTTTCTCCATTTAATTTCACCAAATATTCCGGCCCTTTTAAAACGTGACCATCAATTTCGCGGGGGTCGCCTTCTCCGGCTTTTGCATAAACTTCAGCTTTTCCATCCTGGTCGATATCAAAAATCATGTATGGCGAATACCAGGTTCCGGTTTCGATTGCCCAACCCATGTCGTACTGCCACAAGTGTTTTCCTTTTGAAGAATAAGCATCGAGTTTATAGGTTTCCGGGCTGCGCTTCCAATAACCCGGGCGATAATACGGATCAACATTAAAATCGGGACTTTGCATTACAAAATCGTATGCACCATCGCCATCCAAATCTCCAAATCCAATCCGTTTTAGCGTAACGTTATCTTTTAATTTAATTGAATAAAAAGGGACACTTTCTGTCAATGTAAAAACATAACCTTCTCCTGGTTGATCAACTTCTTCTCCGTTATTTATTGTTTTTACCTTGTAATTGTAACCGTGCCCGGGTTTTATGGTCAAGTCGAAGAAATTGGTTGAATTGGAAACCGGTTTTTTATTCACTTTTATAAAATCCTCGAACCCTATATCCTGACGATAAACATTAAATGCAACGTTTTTTGGATCATCTTTAAACAATCTCCAACCCACATAAACTGTGTCGCTACTTACAGCAAGTGCCACAATTCCCCGATCGATTTTTTCCTGAACTTGGGCTTTCAAAAAGAAAGGGAATAAAATAACGATCGATAGAAATACAATCTGTTTCATATCAGGTACAGTTTAGGTATGCATTTTTAATTTTTTCAAGATACTCAATTTGATTCATTGCCCAATATTTGTCTGAAAAAATTTCTACTTCGTTGTAACCTTTGAATCCTGCCTTTTCAACCCAACTACGAATTTGAGGCACATTGATACAACCATCGCCCATTAATCCACGGTCGTTTAGAAAATCTGTGGTTGGCACATTCCAGTCGCAAACATGGAAAGCAAATAAATTGTCATTTTTTCCACAACGCATAATTTCTTGCTGAAGATTATCATCCCACCACAAATGATAAACATCAACAGCAACTCCAACAAAATCTGAATTAATTTCCTCTGCCAAATCATTTGCTTGTGCCATTGTATTTATTGCTGAGCGATCGCCAGCATACATCGGGTGTAATGGTTCGATTGCCAATTTTACTCCGGCTGCTTTTGCTTCTGGAAGTATTTTTATGATTCCCTCTTTAATCTGCTCTCGCGACTTTTCCAACGATTGTTTTCCATCAGCACCACAAACCAAAACTATTACCGGAGCACCAACTGCTGCTGCCTGTTCAATTGCTAAAAGATTATCATCGATGGCCTTATTTCTTATTGATTTCTCAATTGAAGGGAAAAACCCTCCGCGTGCAATTGACACAACTTCCATGTTGTGGTCGTCAAAAAGTTTTTTTGCATCAATTAAGTTTTGATTTTCCAACACATTTCGCCAAATGGTTATTCCCTGAATTCCGGCAGCATTGTAGTTTTCCACACATTCCCTTAAATCCCAGGGTTTTGTTGTTAATGTGTGAACGCAGAGTTTAGAAAGATCAGTTAGTTTAGTTGCCATATCATTTTTTTCTATTCTTAATTCCCTCTCCTTGGGAGAGGGTTAGGGAGAGACTCTTATCCAAAAAAAGTGTAATATTCTTCTTTATTTATTATCCGATGCAAATACAAAGCAACCTCGCGCGCATGGTAATCTCCCCACATTGAAGATTCGCCACAGGCAATTTTTTGCCCGGCCGGAACATTATCCCAACCATTTGGCTGATGATAAATGCTATGCAAAATTAATCCCTGATGATTTGGATCCGTACTTAAATACGGGTAATCCAGCAGCGAGTTTACTACTGATAAACCTGCTTGCCAATATTTTTCGCCAGCCTTTTTTTCGCCTTTTTCAATTAAATATTTCCCCAAACGAAGTAATCCTTGCGAGCCAATTGCCGCTGCTGAACTATCAACTGGTTCCCAGGCGTTGTACGGATCTGCTGGTCGGTTTAAATAATCGCCCAGTTTATGCAAATTTGGTGCTCCGGTATCCCAATATGGAATTCCATCAATTGGCGTGTTTTCGATGTAAAAATCGCAAGTTGCCTGAGCCGCTTTTAACATCATTTTTTCGATTTCAGTTTTCCCTCCCAAATCTTCTAATTCTTCAGCAGAAATATTTTGAAGTAGTTCCAGTTCTTCAGCAAAACCTGTCATTGCCCAAGCCAAACCTCGTGTCCATGTTGAAAAGCCAGTGTAACCTTGTTGCGAATTTGGGCAACGGAAATTACCGTCGTTGGTATTGAAAACACTTTCGTGAGCAGTGCGTCCCAAAACATCGTAACTGTCGCGGCCTTCACCATAAAAAACAGAATATTTTGCCGTTGCTGAAATGTGCCGAATTGCCCTTTCTAAGAGAGATATTTTTACGTCGCCTTCTCCTTGAAAAACATGACCCATTTGATGACTTGTCATTAATATGCGGCATGAACGAATGGTATCTACAAATAATGAATGTGGCCCGTTAAACGAGTAAATAAAACCACCATCTTTTATATTTGTCCATCGGCCGGCTTGTACTGCACCTGAAATTTTAATAGCCAGTTCATAAAAATTCTTTTCCCACTCGTTAAACTGAATTTTGCCTTCATTCATTAAACGAAGTAAATTCCCGTAGGTACTTAAATTGTTAAACCCGTGGTCGTGCACACCAACATGACTAATGTGTGGTGCCATTTTTTCGAGAGTCGCCTTTCTTCCTGATTCTAAAAAATAATTATCGCCGCTTGCATCGAACTGTAAAATAGCCGAACCAAACTGAAATCCCTGCGTCCACTCTGTCCAGCCGCGCGTAGAGTATTTGCCATTTACAGTAAACACCGGCGAACCTTTTGATGCATCGTATTTTTTATCTATGAGTTTTATTTTTTCACCAGAAAGCTCCCAGAATAGTTTTAGCTTTTTCTTAAAATCTTCTGGTTTTAACTTGTAATCAATTTGTATCATCGTTTTTCTTTTTCAAATTCGTTTCTCAAACTTAATATCTAAAAGTTTAAAAATCTATTTATTACAAACTTATTGGAAAGGTACAAAAGAGGCGTTGCATTTAAAATAGTTTTTCTGGTACAATTAGTTTGGTCCATATTCAATTGTCAACCTTTTTAATCAACGACTCATCCCGGCAATTTTCAAGCATTTCGAAACTTGTTAAACGTAGCAAAGGGTGTTTTAAATCGGGTGCAATTTCATTTAATGGAACAAGTACAAATTTTCGTTGCTGCATTTTCGGATGTGGAATAATCAGGTTTTCTGTTTCAATAAAAACATCGTCATAATACAAAATATCAATATCCATTTCGCGTGACGAATACTGGTTTTTATCTCGATCTCGTCCAAATTTTTTTTCTATCGAATTTATTTCGGCAAGTAAATTTTCGTGCGATAATTGCGTTGCAACTAAAATTACCTGATTCCAAAAATCATCCTCTGACTGAAATCCCCACGGCGGCGACTCATAAATTGACGATGAATAAACTACTTTCCCAATTGAATTTCCAATGATTTGGAAAACTTTTTGAAAGTTCAAACGTTTATTTCCAATATTTCCTCCTATTCCTAAAAAAACCTTGTGCATTCGTATATATTTGTAATTCTTAAAAAATGCAGTTACAAATCAGTTAAAGAATTTAAAAATAGTTAAAAATAAAATTACAATTTACATGAAACGAACTTCGATAATAATTATTGAATAAAAGAATCATTATTGGAGAGTTCCATTAAATACCATTAAAAATTTAAAATTATAATGAAATGAAAGGATTTTTTAAATATGTATTGGCAACAATTGTTGGAATTATAGCAATTTCGATTATTGGCTTTTTCTTCTTTTTTATAATAATCGGGGCACTTGTTTCTTCAACCGAAAAACAAGTTTCAGTTCAAAATAATTCGATGTTGGTTTTAAACCTCGACAGACAAATTGTTGATCGTGCACCAAATGATCCGTTTGAAGATTTGGATATTCCTGGATTTAACCAGGCAAAAATGGTTGGAATGGACGATATTACAAAATCTTTGGAGAAAGCTGTTGACGATGATCGAATTAAAGGAGTTTATTTAAAGCTTTCGGTTGTAAACGGTGGAATGGCAACTGTTGAAGAGATTAGAAATGCCTTAATTGCTTTTAAAGACAGTTGCGATAAACCAATTTATGCTCATGCAGAAAAATTTCTGCTGGGGCAAAAAGCATATTATCTGGCAACGGTAGCCGATAAAATTGTGATTCACCCAGAAGTTGCAGTTGATTTTAGAGGAATTGGCGGCGAAATGATGTTCTATAAAAACGCCCTTAAAAAAATTGGCGTTGAAATGCAAATTGTGCGTCACGGCAAATTTAAAGCTGCAGTTGAACCATTTTTGCTCGATAAAATGAGCGAAGAAAACCGCGAGCAACAACTTACTTACATGGGAAGTTTATGGAACCACATGTTAAATGGAATTTCGGAAAAAAGAAATATTTCGATTGAACAGTTAAATGCGTTGGCAGACGAAGTTCAGACTTTTAATAAAGGAAATAAAGCTGTTAAATCTGGTTTGGTTGACGAAGTAAAATACAAAGATGAGGTTTTAAACGATCTTCGGGAGATTACTGGAATTAAAGGGACAAAGGGAGTTCCGGTTATTAGTGCTTCCAATTATGCCGATGTTCCGGTTAAAACTAAAGGGAAAGGATACAGTAGAAATAAAGTAGCAGTAATTTATGCAAGTGGAGATATTGGACTTTCTTTTGGGGGGGAATATATTGATGGAGATAAATTATCGAAAGAAATTCGCAAAGTGCGGCAAGACAGTAGTTATAAAGCTATTGTTTTGAGAATTGATTCCCCGGGAGGAACTATTTTTGATTCGGAAACTATTTGGCGTGAAGTAGAATTGGCTTCAGATGAAAAAACGCTGGTTGTTTCTTTTGGAGACGTTGCTGCTTCGGGTGGATATTACATTGCATGTCCGGCAGATAAAATCGTTGCAAGTCCAAACACGATTACCGGGTCGATTGGTATTTTTGGTCAGATTCCCAATATTGGTGAATTGCTAAATGATAAATTAGGGATTTCAACCGACGTTGTAAAAACAAACAAAAATTCAGATTTACTTACATTAACCCGCCCAATGACAGATTATGAAAGGCAAATGATGCAGGCAAATATTGAAGATGGTTACAACACTTTTATTTCGCATGTTGCCGATGGCCGGGGAATGACAAAAGAGCAAGTTGATGAAATTGGACAAGGGCGAGTTTGGAGTGGCGAAAATGCCATAGAAATTGGCTTAATTGATGAGTTTGGCGGATTACAAGATGCGATAAATTTAGCTGTTGAAATGGAAGGTCTTGAAAATTATCGCACCGTTTCTTTACCTTATTTACCCGATCCGTTTGAAGAATTATTTAAAGTTGGTTCTGATAATATTCGTGCCCGTTTTATTAAAAATGAACTGGGCGAAAAATACCGTTATTACGAATATTTTAAAAAGGCATCGCAAATGAACGGCATTTATGCACGAATGCCTTATGATTTGAGTATAAATTAAATACGCAAATTAAGTTGAAAAGGATGCATTTAATAAAGGTGCATCCTTTTTTATTATATTAGCTTTCGTAAAATTCAGAATATTAATTGTGAAATTATTCTTATTACCTTTTTCATGGCTGTTCGGATTTGTGGTTTATCTCCGCAATCAATTTTACGATCTGGGTTTCCTTAAATCGACGGAATTCGATGTTCCTGTAATTTCAATTGGAAATATTACTGTTGGAGGAACAGGTAAAACCCCGCATGTTGAATATCTGATCACTCAATTAAAAGATAAGTTTAATGTTGTAACATTAAGTAGAGGCTACAAACGTAAAACGAAAGGTTTTAGGTTAGCGAAAATCGATTCTACTGTTGCTGAAGTAGGCGATGAACCTCTTCAAATTAAAAAGAAATTTCCTGAAATTACAGTTTCAGTTTGTGAAAACAGAGTAACAGGGGTTGAAAATCTTTTGTATTCAGTAAATGAAAAAACGCCCGATGTTATTTTGCTTGACGATGCATTTCAACATCGCAGGATAAAACCCGGAATTAATATTTTGCTTATCGATTACAACAGACAAATAAAAGAGGATACACTTTTACCGGCTGGCAGATTGCGCGAAGGAGTTGCCCAAACACGGAGAGCTGATATTATTATTTTTACTAAATGTCCGGCAGAGGTAACTCCAATAATGCTAAGAATTCTTCAGAAAGATGTACAATTAAAACCTTATCAGAAATTATATTTTACAACCTTTGATTATGGAAAAATAAAGCCAGGTTTTTCAGCTGTTAATATCAACGAGAGTTTTTATTCCGAAAAAAAACATTCAATATTAATTGTAAGTGGTGTTGCTTCGCCGGCCCTGATTCAAAATCACTTAGAAAAATTTTCAAAAAACGTGGAAATTCTTTCATATCCCGATCATCATAATTATACAATCGACGACATTCATTCAATTATGCGTAATTTTAACCAGTTGAAGGGTGAAAAAAAACTGATTGTTACCACTGAAAAAGATTTGATGCGTTTTAACGAGATAAAGAATCTACCCGGCGAACTCGAAAATGTGCTCTTTTATTTGCCTATAAAAGTTCAGTTTTTAAACGGAGAAGAAAAAATGTTCAATAAAAAGATAATAAATTATGTTGGAGAAAATAAAAGCAACCGCGAACTTCATAAAAGAAAGAATAAACTCCAGTCCTGAAATTGGAATTATTCTGGGAACCGGTTTGGGTGGTTTGGTAAATGAAATTGAAATTATTGATTCCATTCCTTATGGTGAAATTCCAAACTTTCCCATTTCAACGGTCGAAGGACACGCCGGTAGATTAATTTATGGAAAACTTGGAAACAAGGAAATTTTGGCAATGCAAGGACGATTTCATTATTACGAAGGTTACTCGATGCTTGAAGTTACATTTCCGGTTCGGGTATTGAAACTTGTTGGAATTACCAGCCTTTTCGTTTCAAATGCAAGTGGTGGATTAAACCCCGACTTTCAGGTTGGCGAAATTGTTTTAATTACCGACCATATAAATTTCTTCCCGGAACATCCATTACGGGGAAAAAACGAAGCGGATTTAGGAACACGCTTCCCTGACATGAGCCGATGCTACGATGAACGTTTGCGCCATAAAGCAAAATTAATTGCACTTGAAAATAATGTAACAGTACGCGAAGGAGTTTATGCCGGAGTTTCCGGACCTACTTTCGAAACACCAGCCGAATACAAAATGTTCCGTATTTTAGGTGGCGATCTTGTGGGAATGTCAACTGTTCCTGAAGTAATCGTCGCCCGACACATGAATTTGAAGGTGTTTGGAATATCGATAGTTACCGACAGTGGTGTACCCGGCGAAATCGTTGAGGTTTCGCATGAAGAGGTTCAGGAAGTTGCCATGAAAGCCGAACCAAAAATGACCTTAATTATGAAAAAGCTTATTGAAAGTCTGTAATAGTTTCAAAGTTTTAAGTTTTTAGGTTCAAGTTTAAGTAGCCAGAGAATTAACCGTTTATTGTCATTCCCACGAAAGTGGGAATCTCCAACTAAATAAGCAGATTGAATGAAAATACATCTAATTTTTTTGATTGCAGTATTTTTTCTAATAAGTTGTTCAACTCAAAATTCAAACGAAGTGGAAGTTGTTATCGATTCAAAATCGGAGTTGGGAGAAGGAGCTATCTGGAACCAGAAAACAGGAGAATTAATATGGATAAATATTACTGGCAAAATTCTGAATTTTTATAATCCGGCTACTGGTTATAATAAAGAAATGTTTACCGGACAAATGATTGGAACTGTTGTTCCAACAAATTCGGGTGACGTTTTGGTGGCCCTGCAAAATGGAATTTATAAATTGGACACTAAATCGGGAACTAAAAAATTAATAATTGATCCGGAGGAAAACATTCCAAATAATCGTTTTAATGATGGTAAATGCGACCCGGCCGGCCGTTTTTGGGCAGGGACAATGAGTACAAAAGGTGAACTAGAAAAGGGTACTTTATACCGTTTGGATGCTGACAGCACCATTCATAAAATGGTTGAAAAAGTGAGTATTTCTAACGGAATTGCTTGGTCGTTAGATTTTAAAAAGATGTATTACATTGATACACCTACTCAGAAAGTAATGGCTTACGATTATGATAATAAAACTGGTGAATTAAGTAATCCATCAGTTGCTGTTGAAGTTCCAGTTGAAATGGGGTCGCCCGATGGAATGACGATAGATTCTGATGGAAATATTTGGGTAGCACTTTGGGGCGGTTCGGCAGTTACTTGCTGGAATCCGGAAACTGGAAAGTTAATTCAGACAATAAAAGTACCGGCAAAAAATGTTACTTCGTGTGCTTTTGGCGATGATGATTTGGGTACACTTTATATTACCTCGGCCAGAATTGGAACCAGTGACGATGATTTGAACAAATACCCAAACTCGGGAAGTGTTTTTAAAACAAAACCGGGTGTTAAAGGAGTGGGGGCTTTTTCATTTAAAGGTGAATTTTAATTTATTAGCATGAACTTATTTATTCTCTCATTGGCCCCGGTTATTATTATTGCCGGTTATGTTTATTTCCGCGATAAATATGAAAGAGAACCAATCCGGCTGCTAATTTTTGCGTTGCTGGCAGGTGCATTAACCGTAATCCCGATTTTGTTTCTTGAGCAGTTCCTGGATAAATTTACCGAACTCTTCCCTGGATTATCGGCTGCAGCCTGGAAAGCTTTTGTGGTTGCCGGGTTTTCAGAAGAATTATTTAAATACATTGCACTTTATCTTTTGATTTGGAAAAGCAGGGAGTTCAACGAAAAGTTTGACGGGATTGTTTATGCGGTGTTTGTTTCTCTGGGGTTTGCAGCCGTTGAGAATGTGATGTATGTAATGGGAAACGGATTGAGTACAGGTATTATGAGAGCTATTACAGCAGTTCCGGCCCATGCAGTTTTTGGAATTACAATGGGGTTTTATTTTGGGCTTGCAAAATTTTATGAAAAGGAAAGAAATCAACTGAAAATAAAAGCTCTGCTTTACCCAATTTTATTACACGGAATTTACGACTTTATTCTTTTCACCGGAATTGAATGGTTGACAATTGTATTCTTCGCCTTTGTTGTATTCCTTTATATTTCAGGATTAAAACGAATAAAAAAACTTTCAGACCAATCGATTTATAAAACTGATTTTGATTTGTTGAACAAGAAATTTGAGCAGGATCAGAATCGATAAAACTACAAATCATTTTTTTGAGTTATATTTGAATTATGGTAATTGACGAACTAATTCAAAACAATAAACAAGGCTTTTTCAATCTGTGTAAAGATCATCAGGTTAAATATCTTTTTGCATTTGGCTCAGTTGTTACCAACCGGTTTGATGTGAAAAAAAGTGATATTGATTTGATTGTTGAAATAGAAGAACCCGATCCAATTGAAAGAGGAGAAAAAATACTCTCACTATGGGATAAATTAGAAGTTTTTTTTAAAAAGAAAGTTGACTTGCTTTCTAACCCAAACATTAGAAATCCATATCTTAGACAAAGTATTGAGGAATCAAAAGTACTGATCTATGACGGTTCAAAGTAAAAAATATCTTGACGATATTCTTTTTGCAATAGAATCTATTGAGGAATTTATTGTTGATATTAACTCTTTTGCAGAATATACAAATGATAAAAAAACACGCAGTGCTGTTGAAAGGCAAATGGGGATTATTGGAGAAGCTGCAAACAAATATGATAAGTTAAATCTCAAAAAACCTCTTAAAAACTTAAAACAAATAATTGGACTGCGAAATCGAATTATTCATGCGGATGATAGCATCGATGATGCAATAATTTGGGCAATTATAAAAAATTATCTTTCTCCTTTAAAAAAAGAAGTACAGCAAAAAATAAGTAAATAACATGACCTTCATTCCAATCTATTCAGACATTGAAAAAGCACATAAAATTGTGCAAAAATATGCTCATCGTACCCCGGTTTTATCTTCTTCGAGCATAAATAAAATAGTTGGCGGAGAACTATATTTTAAGTGTGAAAATTTTCAAAAAGTGGGGGCTTTCAAATTTCGTGGTGCTTGTAATGCTGTTTTTTCTCTTTCTGAAGAAGATGCAAAAAAAGGTGTGGGAACTCACTCTTCAGGAAATCATGCAGCGGCTTTGGCGCTGGCAGCAAAAATGCGTGGAATTGACGCACATATTGTAATGCCCGAAAATTCACCTGTAATTAAAAAGAAAGCAGTTGCCGGTTACGGTGCAAAAATTACTTTCTGCAAACCAACATTGCAGGCACGAGAAAGTACGTTGGCAAAAGTTATTGAAGAAACCGGGGCAACAGAAATTCACCCGTATAATAATTTTAATGTGATTGCCGGGCAAGGAACTGCGGCAAAAGAATTAATTGAAGATTCCGGCAAATTTGATATAATTATTGCGCCGGTTGGTGGTGGCGGCTTATTGAGTGGGACTGCTCTTTCAACAAAATATTTACTTCCTAATTGCAAAGTAATTGCAGCTGAACCTGCCGGTGCAGACGATGCATTTCGTTCGTTCAAAGCAAAAAAACTTTTCCCATCCGAAAACCCAAAAACGATTGCCGATGGATTGTTAACGTCGCTTGGTGATCGAAATTTTGAAATTATTCTCGACAAAGTAGATGATATTGTAACCGTTTCGGAAGAAAATATTGTAGCAGCAATGCGAATGATTTGGGAACGGATGAAAATAATTATTGAGCCTTCATCGGCAGTTCCACTAGCTGCAATACTGGAAGGCAAAATCGACATTAAAAATAAAAAGGCCGGGATAATTCTTTCGGGTGGGAATTTGGATTTGGGAAAGTTACCTTTTTAGGAATTCAATTCTATTTTCTAAGGTTGGTTTTTATAACAATGGACTCACAATATGCGCCATAGATTCCCTTAATTTATAATGCCATGGGCGTTTTTTCCATTCTACCAATTTTATTTCACTACTATTTTGCAAATCGGCAATGAAATGTTTTTCCAGAGTCCTGGTAAAATGTTCATGGTAAATAAATGCGTTAACTTCAAAATTTGTTTCTAAACTCCTGAAATCGAAATTCGTAGTTCCAATCGAAGAAAATAAATCATCGACAATTAAATATTTACTGTGAATAAATCCTGGCTGATAAAAATAAATTTTAATTCCTGCTTCCAAAAATTCTTCGACATAAGAAAACGAACTCCATTTTGGGATGATTGCATCTGATTTTTCCGGTATTAAAATTCGTACATCGACACTGCTCAGGGCAGCAATTTTTAGTGCCGAAATAATGTTCAATGGGGGCATTAAATAAGGAGTAACTATGTAAACTTTATTTTTTGCACTGGTAATGGCGGCAAAAAATGCCTGCCCAATATTTTCCCAGTCAGAGTCGGGGCCGCCTGCCGAAATTTGAACAGGCACGCCATCTTTCTCAGTTAACGCGGGAAAGTACTTTCTTCCAGCCAGGTTTTCATTAATTACAAAATACCAGTCGGCAGCAAAAACAACCTGAAGACAAGCTACTGCATCGCCTTCAATTTGAAGGTGTGTATCCCGCCAGCGACCGATTCCCTTAATTCCTTCAATATAACGGTCGGCAATATTTATACCTCCGGTAAAACCAATTTCCCCATCTACAATTAAAATTTTTCGGTGGTTTCGAAAGTTAACCCTGGCGGTCAGGCGTGGAAAACGAACTTCCATAAAAGAATAAATTTCGATACCGTTTTCCTGTAATTCAGAAATAAATTTTTTTCTCAGGCCCCAACTTCCATCATCATCAATAATTATCCTTATTTCAACTCTTTCCAGGCTTTTTTCAATTAAAAGATTTTTTAGTTGATTCCCTATTTTATCATCAGAAAAAATATAATATTCTAAATGAACATGATGTTTTGCATTTTTAATAGCCTGAAAAATAGCCTGAAAAGTTTCATTGCCATTATTAAGGATTTTAAGTTGGTTGCCTGTAGTTAACAGGGCATTTGAATTATTCAAAAGCAAACGGATTATGTTTTCATTTTTTAATCTTTTCCCGTTAAAACTAAAATGGGTTTGATCGATTTTGCGCAGTTGTTTCGACGAAAGTTTTCTAAATTCGCCCAGGCTTTTTACACCTTTCCGAGAGTATAATTTCCGTTTTCGGTATTCTTGCCCGAAGATAAGATAGAAAAACAAGCCCAAAATTGGGATAAGAATTAATACCAAAATCCAGGCAACAGTTTTGTAAGGCGAACGTTTTTCAAGAATAATCATTACGGCAACAGGAATAGCAGTTACCAAAAAAAGCAGCGAAAAAATGGTCCAAAAATCAAGTCCTGTATTCATTTTAGAGATTTGAATTTGTAGAATAATTTTCTGAGTTTTTTAAATCAAAAACAATTTAAGGCTTAAATTCGTAATAACAGGCAGGATAATTAAACTAATGAATTATGAAACATTTATTATTTTGGATTGGAGTGTTGATTATTATTGCATCATGTTCTACTCAAAAAGGGGTGGGAAAAGTAAAAGCCAACGTTGAAGCAAATACAGTAACTGACAGTGTAGAATATGATATAGAAACATTCGATTCTAAATTTGAGAGCTGGTATGTTATGAATAATAGCCCTGCCAGATATCATTCTAAAAGTTATTACGAAAGCTGGAACGACAGGTATGTTACGGCCTGGAATATTAATTCAATGAACCCACATAAAAATTCTTTTTTTGAGCCAATAATTGGCTACAATCCAACAGTAGATTACGGGTTTGATTTAAATCACGAATTGTTTTACTATTTTCAATACGTAGAACATGTTTTAAAAATTCAGATTATGCCGGGCGGACCAAAAGCATTTCCCTTTTAAGGTTTGTTTTTTAAAATGGTAAGTTTATCAGAATTCAAAGTTTCAGCAGCAACAATTTTCCCTGAAATTTGGGGAGCCTGAATTCCATTTTGAAATTTTTTGTCCCCTTTAAAAACATATGCCTCGTCCCAAAGTTCTGCATTAATAAAACTATCTAAAAGTTGTTTTCCCCCTTCAACAATTAACGATTGCATTTTACGATTATGAAGTTCTTTTAGAATTTGAGGGAGAATATTTTTTCTGAAATCAATTTGTACAAAAGAAATATTACCATTTTCCTTGTTTTGAATAGAATTAAAAACCAGCGTTTTTACCTTGTTGTCGAAAAGATTTAAATTTTCAGGTAAGTTCAAATTTCTATCCAATACAATTCGAACCGGATTTTTGCCCACGCAATGCCTAACAGTTAATGACGGATTATCTTTTAAGGCAGTGTTTGTCCCAACAATAATTGCATCTTCGTCAGCACGCATTTTATGAACCCGATGAAGTGCCATTTCCCCAGTTATCCAGGTTGGTTCGCCAAACTCATTTTCTGTTCTAACAATGTCGATAAAACCATCCTGCGTCTGCGCCCACTTTAAAATTATGTAAGGCCTATTCTTTTCATAAAAAGTAAAAAAACGTTTATTAAGCTCGCGACACTCATTTTTTAAAATCCCAACTTTTACATCAATTCCTGCTTTTCTGAGTTTTTCAATTCCTTTTCCTGCAACTTTCGCAAACGAATCGATAGTGCCAATTATAACTTCAGGAATTTGTTTTTCGACAATTAAATCGGAGCAGGGTGGTGTTAAACCGTGGTGTGCACAAGGTTCCAGATTGACAAACAAAGTACTTTCTTTTAGTAAAGCGGAATTTATAACTGAATTTATTGCATTTACTTCGGCATGTGCTTCACCATAATTTTGATGATAACCTTCGCCAATAATTTTTTCGTTATGCACAATTACGCAACCCACCATCGGGTTTGGGGCAACATTGCCAGCTCCAAGTTTTGCCAATTCAAGGCATCGAAACATGTACTTTTCGTTTGTATCCATTACCGGGGAAAAATTAACTTTGCCAATCCAAAAGTAACACAATGAAAGCGACAATTCAATTTATCGAAAAAGAATTAGACGGATTATATCCTAGTATTGAAATTCAGGGGTTTATCAGATTAATTTTTGAAAATGTTTGCCAATTAAGTTACACCGATTTGGTACTCCGAAAGAATGATAGAATCAATTCTTTGGCAAAAGAACAAATCCAGATCATTATAAAAAGATTAAAAAAGTTTGAACCAATCCAGTATATTTTAGGCGAAACCGAATTTGTGGGATTAAAGATTACTGTGAATCCTGCTGTTTTGATTCCCCGTCCCGAAACAGAAGAATTAGTAGATTGGATTATTCGCTTGGCAGATTTGAAATCGCCAGGAATTTTGGATATTGGAACTGGCAGTGGTTGCATTGCTTTGGCAATAAAATCACAAATGCAGGCAGCAAATATTTCTGCAATTGATATTTCTGAGGAAGCATTAATTGTTGCAAAACAAAATGCTATTCAGAATAAATTGGAAGTCGATTTTTTTCTGGCAGATATTTTGACCTGGGAAGATAAAAAATGGGGTGATTTTGATGTGATTGTTAGCAATCCCCCTTATGTCAGGGAAATGGAAAAGAAAAAAATGCACACAAACGTTTTAGGATTTGAACCTGCCAAAGCTTTATTTGTGCCTGACTCTGACCCATTGATTTTTTACCAAAGAATTAGTGAATTTGCAATAAAATATTTGAAAAAAGGTGGATGGCTGTTTTTTGAAATCAATGAAAACCTGGGAAAAGAAATGATTCAATTGATACAAAACCTGGGATTTAAAAATATTCAAATCAGAAAAGACATAAACGGGAAAAACAGGATGTTATGTGGCAATAAATAAAAAATTTCATTTTCATCAATAAAAATCTAACCTGAATTATTCATGAGTTTTTTGTTATGAGAATTCAAAATGCACAGAATAAAGGGAAGCACAGAGTTGAGCCTCGCAGAAATAGCCTTAGCTATTTTGAGAAGCGAGAATCGAGCATTCTCTTTATTCAAAGCAGTTTGATTTCGGAATAGATAAATTTATGAATAGTTCAGGCTAAAGTATTTGTAACTGAATGATTTGGTTTACCCCCTCTTTTATTTGCATAAAACTGTTTCCATAATTTAGCTATAAATGTTGGTTTTTTTCTATCTTGTGGTTTAAAGAGAAATTAAAACAAGGT
>JABGRN010000065.1 GCA_018648265.1 Prolixibacteraceae bacterium
CTATAAATGTTGGTTTTTTTCTATCTTGTGGTTTAAAGAGAAATTAAAACAAGGTGAAGAAAACCCTCTTAAATATATCTGTCGGATTAAATATTTTAGCAGTTCTATCGCTGTTAATTTCCTATTTGTCAGTTTACTTTCCACCCGACAAATGGTGGTTTCCGTCGTTGTTTGGTTTGGCCTACCCCTTTATTCTAGCAGGCAATTTACTTTTTATCCTTTTCTGGCTGCTTTTAAAACCAAAGTATTTATTGATTTCGTTAATTTCAGTATTAATTGGTTGGGGATATGTTTTACGTTACATCCAATTAAGCGGAGAAAAAATAGAAAACGGAGATGTAAAAGTAGTGTCGTACAATGTTCAACATTTCTACTGTGATGGGGATAATAAGCAGAAAGAAAATGCTGAAAAAATAGTTGCTTTTCTCGATGAACAAGATGCTGATATTATTTGCCTTCAGGAAGTGAGGTTGCGTAAAAACAGTATTTTTAATCTTGAAAAAACTGTAAAATCCCTCAGTACGATCAATCATTACCAGTATGCACGATCGAGCACAACTTACGGATCGGTTACAATGACACGCTTCCCAATTATAAATATGAGTGAAATAAGATTTGATAATTCAAGGAACATCACAATTTATACCGATGTTTTAATTCAAAAAGATACGGTCAGGATTTTTAATGTCCACTTGCAATCGTATCAAATCGATCCCAGCCGATATTCAATTATCGAATCGCCGGGAATAACCGAAGAAGAAGATTTGCAAGATTTGCGGGAAATAGGTTTCAAGTTTAAAAAAGCCTTTCAGTTGAGGGCCGGGCAAGTTCGCGAAATAAAAAAATACATCGACCAATCCCCGTACCATGTGATTGTTTGTGGCGATTTTAACGATACACCTGCTTCATTTTCGTATCGAAAACTACGCGGGAATTTGAAAGATGCATTTGTTACATCAGGCCATGGAATCGGACGGACATACGTTGGTAAACTACCTTCCTTCCGAATCGATTATATTTTTTACAGCGAAGGGTTTCAGTCGTTTAATTTTCAAACTTACGATTTCCGGATGTCGGATCATTTACCGATTTCGTGCGAACTTATTAAAAATTAAATGTCTATTTTGAAAGGATTCCAAGGGCAGTTATTTTATCTTTTTTTAATTGCCCGACCAAAGCATCAACACCATTAAATTTTTTTTCTTTCCTGATTTTGTCAACAAAAACCAGCGTAATTCCCCTGTCGTAAATATCCCCTTCGAAATCGAAAATATTAACTTCAATACTCCTGTTATCAGCATTCTGATTAAATGTTGGCCGTGTCCCAATATTTAACATGCCCAGATATTCCTGCCTTCCAAAAATTATTTTTACCGCATAAACCCCATACCCCGGAATCAATTTATGAACATCGGAAGCTTCAATATTTGCAGTCGGGAAACCAATTTTCCGACCAAGCCGTTTCCCCTCGACAACCGTTCCGTACAAAGTAAAATTATATCCCAAATGCCGGTTGGCTTTTTTAATATTCCCTTTTTGCAATGCCGCTCGGATTATTGTCGAACTGATATTAATATCATCGAGCAATAAAGCTTCAAGCCGTTCAAGTTTGAAATTGTATTTCTGGGCACAACCTTTTAAATAATCGTAGCCCCCTTCGCGATCTTTCCCAAATTTGTGGTCGTAACCTACTACCAAACAATGAGTTTTTATTTTTTCAATAAGAATACTTTTTACAAATTCAGAATACGAAAGTTCAGAAAATTGTTTTGTAAATGGATAAATAATTAGATGGTCGATTCCTGATGCAGCCAAAAGTTGTTTTTTTTCTTCAAGTGTGGTCAGCAATCTCAAATTGGTTTCATTTGGCGATGTAATTTGTCGTGGATGCGGATAAAACGTGAAAATTACTGTTTCCCCATTATATTTTTTGGCGAAATCTTTTAAACGTGCAATAACTTTCTGATGTCCTAAATGAACCCCATCAAAAGTCCCGATAGTTACAACCGGCCTTTTAGCTTCAAATTTATTTATATCCTGATGTATTTTCACGTCGCAAATTTGTACGTTAACGAACATAAAATTTTTTCGTGAATAAAAAGGTACAAAAGAGATAAAAGATACAAAATCAATACAACATTTTAAAATATGTTATTTTCTGTGATAGTTATTTTTCGTGTTCGGGAAAATGTTAATTTTACGGGCTTTAATAAAATGAGTATGAATGTAAAAAGATTTTTAATAATAGCGGTTGCAGCAATTTTACTATTAAATGGTTGTCAAAAGAATAATCAATTTACAATTAGTGGGAAAATTACGCATGCTGAAGGCGAAACTATTTTTCTGGAAGAATTATTGGTTTCGTCAACTGTACCTGTCGATTCTGTTAAAATCAATAAAAATGGTGAATTTAAAATTAAGGGGCAGGCCAGTATTCCAACATTTTATATGCTAAAACTCTCTGATCAGAAATTTATTACACTTTTGGTTGATTCAACTGAAAATGTGACAGTTGAAGCTGATGCTGCAAATTTTTCAAGAGAATATTATGTAGAAGGATCAGTAGGTTCGGTTTTGGTAAAAGAGCTTAATGATCAATTAAAAACTACCAGTGAGAAACTGGATTCGCTAGAATCCCTGAACACTCTTTATCAGGGAAATCCCGATTACCCGGATTTAAAAGTTAAATGGGATGAAGAATATAATTCGATTTTACAGGAGCAGACCGATTTTTCAACAAATTTTGTAATGAATAATCCGTTCTCGATGGCAAGTGTTTTAGCGTTATATCAAAAATTTGGCGATCAAAGTTACGTGGTTAAAGATTTACAAACTATGCGGGTGGCAGCCTCGGCACTGAATTCGGTGTTCCCAAACTCTGCACATGCCAATGCTCTTTACGAGAACACCTTACAATTATTAAGGGACGAAAAAAATGCACAGGTTCAAAAATTTATCCAGGAACAGGGACAAAACAGTCCCGAAATTATTTTACCCGACCCCAATGGAAATGAAATTGCACTTTCGTCGTTGCAAGGCAAAGTTGTATTATTGCAATTTTGGTCGGCTCTCGATCGCGGTTCCCGGATAATAAACCCGGTATTGGTTGAGATGTATCAGAAATATAAAAACAAAGGCTTCGAAATTTATCAGGTTAGTGTTGACGAAAACCGGATAGAATGGGTAGATATCATTGACCAGGATAAACTTTCATGGATTAATGTGGGAGATATGGAGGGAAGTGCACATGCAGTACAAAGTTACAATATCCAAACAATCCCTTATAATTATTTGCTCGATAAAGATGGTTCGATTATTACGCAAAACCTAAAAGGGCCAGGACTAAACAAGGTCCTTGCCGATATTTTCAAATAATTTGGAAATTTTATTTCCAGTAGAAACTAAAAATACCACAAATAAAATTCGCTTTGTCCGAAAAAAAGAAAATATACTTTGTTTCCGATGTTCATTTAGGGGCACAGGCACTCAAGAATAATCACGAGCGTGAATTGCTCTTTGTGAAATGGTTGGACGAAATAAAAAACGATGTTACCGAATTGTATCTCTTAGGCGATATTTTTGATTTTTGGTTTGAATATAAAAAAGTAGTTCCAAGGGGTTTTATCAGGGTACTCGGCAAAATTGCAGAGATAGCCGACCGTGGAATCCCGGTTCATTTTTTTACTGGCAACCACGATCTTTGGGTTTTCGATTATTTACCAAAAGAACTGGGAGTTATCTTACACACACAGGAATTAATCACCGAAATCAGTGGTAAGAAATTTTTCCTGGCTCATGGCGATGGGTTCGATCCGGAAGATAAAGGATACAATCTGCTGAAAAAAATATTCACCAACAAAAAATTGCAATGGTTGTTTTCGAGGTTGCACCCGAATTTTGCATTTTATTTGGCTCACGAATGGTCAAAGTCGAGCCGTTTGTCAAAAATAAAAATTGAAGAAAAATTTAAGGTTAAGAATGAAGGAATGTATAAATTTGCCGAAAGTTTTTTAAAAAAGGAGCAGATAGATTATTTTATATTTGGCCATCGGCATCAAATGGTTGATGTTGAAATAAATAGAGATACGAAGTTTATTTTGTTGGGCGATTGGATTAGTAATTTTTCCTATGGCGTTTTCGATGGCGAAAAATTTGAATTAAAACGAGTTAAAGATTTTGCGGAGAGTTAAGAAGTTGAAGTTATGGCAAAGGAAATTTACACAAGGATTATTGGAACAGGAAGTTACCTCCCACCCAAAATAATAAAAAACAGTCATTTTCTGGATTACAAATTTTACGATCCTGCTACAAACCAGGTTTTCGATAAATCGAACGAAGAGATTATCCAGAAATTTAATACAATAACAAACATAGAAGAAAGACGTTATGTGGCTGACGACCAGGTAACATCGGATATTGCTGCCCTGGCAATAAAAGATGCCTGCCAATCAGCCGGAATTACTTTGGAAAGTCTCGATTTTATTATTATTGGACACAACTTTGGCGATATTTATAAAGGAAATGTCCGCTCCGATATTTTACCAGGCCTGGCCAATAAGGTAAAAATGAAACTTAACATTACAAATCCAACGAGTATTTGTCACGATATTATTTCCGGTTGCCCGAGCTGGACACAGGGAATGATTGTTGCTGATGCCTATATAAAAAGTGGGTTTATGAAGCGTGGGGTTGTTGTGGGAGCTGATGTCCTTTCGAGGATTTCCGATCCTCATGATCGCGACTCGATGATTTATGCCGACGGTGCGGGTGCAACCCTTGTTGAAGCAGTTGAAAGTGATGAACCAACAGGTATTCTGGCACATTCAAGCCGTTCCGATTCTGTGCGTTATGCAAGTTTGTTGACGCTGGGAAAATCAAATAACCCCGATTTTGAAGATGATGAATTGTTTATTAAAATGGTAGGACATAAATTGTATATTTATGCCATAAATACCGTTCCTGGTACTGTTAAAGAGAGTATTGAATTGGCGGGGCTTAATTTAAGCGACATCAAAAAAGTTTTTATTCATCAGGCAAACGAAAAAATGGACGAGGCAATTTTAAATGGTATTTTTAAACTTTACCACGAAAAAAATATTCCTGAAGGAATTATGCCAATGAGCATTCGTAAATTAGGAAATTCTTCTACTGCAACCGTTCCGATGTTGCTCGACCTTGTTTTAAAAGGTAAAATGGAAGGACAAGAAGTGAATGCTGGTGATTGCACAATTTTGTGTTCTGTTGGCGCCGGGATGAATATTAATTCCATCGTATATAAATGGTAAAAGCTACACCTGAACTTATTAGCAGGGAAGCTCGTAAAAACTGTTAACATTCTTTATTAAAATCTTAAAAACTGGTACAGATTGGCTAAATTGTACCAGTATTTTTATGCTCAAAATATAAGCTAATGGAATTAATTTATCTTTTCACCGGAATTATTGTAGGAAGTGGTGTTGCTTATTTCTTTTTCAGTTTAAAAAATCGAATTAAGACAGGTGCCATTCATCAGGAATTTCTTGAAAAGGAAAAGAATTTTGTTGAAGGTAAAGTAGAAGCTGAAAAACAAAGTATTATTTGGGAAGAGCGGTTTAAGTCATTAAAAAACGAAACGGAAAACTGGAAATCAGATTTGGATAGGATTAAGGAGGAAAACACAAATTTGCTGGGCAGGCTTGAAAAAGCTAAAGTTGAATATCTAAATCTTCAGGAAAAATTACGAACTCAAAAAACGGAGCTTGAAGAAATTCAGAAGAAATTTACAACTGAATTTGAAAATATTGCCAACAAAATTTTAAAGAAAAACAGTGAGGAATTTACAGCAGCCAATCAGAAAAATCTGGGTGATGTATTAAATCCTTTAAAAGAAAAAATACAGCTTTTTGAAAAAAAGGTTGACGACACCTATCAAAAAGGATTAAGAGATCAAACCGATTTGCGTGCCGAACTTAAAAAATTGCACGATCTGAATTCAAAAATCAGCGAAGAAGCAAACAACCTGACACGTGCTTTAAAAGGTGATGTAAAAAAACAGGGGAACTGGGGTGAAGTTGTGTTGGAACGAATCCTTGAACGTTCAGGTTTAAATGAGGGGGAACAAGGTTACCAAAAACAATTTAGCGACTCATCGGAAGACGGGAAGCGGATTCAACCTGATATTGTAATCAATTTGCCCGATAACAAACATATAATTGTTGATTCAAAAGTTTCGTTAATTGCCTTTGAAAGGGCGGTAAATTCTGTTAACGACGAAGACCGCTTAATTCATTTAAAAGAACATCTCGCTAGTTTAAAAGCTCATATTAAAGGATTGAGCGAAAAACACTATCAAACAGCGCGAAAGTTAAATTCTCCCGATTTTGTATTGTTATTTTTACCTATAGAAGCCTCATTTAGTGTGGCCATTCAGGAAGACCAGGATTTGTTTACGTTTGCCTGGGACATGAAAGTAGTAATTGTTAGCCCGTCAACTTTATTGGCTACTTTGCGCACAATTGCTTCAATTTGGCAACAAGAAAACCAAACCAAAAATGCCCTCGAAATTGCCAGGCAGGGTGGTGCATTGTACGATAAGTTTGTGGGTTTTATTAACGATATGGAAAATATCGGCAAAAACATTGAAACCACACAAAAAACGTATGATTTAGCTATGAATAAATTACATGTCGGTAGCGGAAACCTGGTTCGCCGGGCAGAAAATATTAAAATTTTAGGAGCCAAAACTACCAAAGAATTGCCGGGTAAAATGTTGGAAAATTAATTTATACCTGACCATAAAGGCTACAATTTATGAAAAGAACCAATAAATAACAAGCCTGACTTATAAAGACAGTTTCAACCTAATTAAACATTATAAACCTCATAAAAATTGCCTGTTCTTTTATTGCCAACCAACCGGCAAATTAGTACCTGCACCATTTAAATGAAGAATTACCTTAAATACCCCTGACTGTCTTATTTCCACCTTTTCATCAGTTAGATCAACCAATTGTCCTTCTTCAGTTTCTACTTCAATTCTAACACCAATAATATTTATCCCTTTTTCAGGAATTAAAAAATGATTCTTATACAATTCAAAAGTTGCAGTTTTTACAATAGTACCCGATGCTGATAATGTTGTTCTTGATGAAATCGAAGGGAAATATTCTAACAGCCCGGTGTCTGGATTTTTTGCAATAAAATTTATTGTATTATCTCTAATAATTATTGCTTGCGACCGTGCCTGATAAGAATTAAGTATTCCAAAGACAAATATTAAAACAAAAATTAATTTAACTGTTTTCATTTTTTGAATTTTAATTTAGAATTAATTTAGTAAAGATTTTAACTTTTATTTTTAATGAAATTTAATACTTCCTCAGTGTCTTTCGTTGCGTCAACCTGCTTATTTTTATAAACTATTTTACCTTCTTTATCCACAATAAAAGTCCAGCGGTTTGCGGTATTGCCCCTCACAAGGTCGAATGTTTTCCCGTCAATTTCGCGGGTAATTGTACCGCCATCGCGGGTAGGCACTCCAAAACTTTTGGCAATTTCACCCGAAACATCAGAAAGCAGGGTGAAATTTAAATTTTCCGCTTTTTTAAATAATCTTAAGCCTTCAACATTATCGCCACTTACACCGACTACAATTGCATCTGCCGATTCAATGTCAGTTTTAAAGTCGCGATATGCACAAGCTTGTTTTGTACAACCTCCCGTCATTGCGGCCGGGTAAAAATATACCACTACATATTTTTTGCCTACAAAATTACTTATACTCCAGGAAGTACCATCGTCGGCAATGGTCTCGAAATCAGGCGCTTTATCGCCAATATTTAACGATTTAATTTCTTGCGAATACAAATTCATGGAAATTACAAAAAGGATTAAAAAGGAAATAAATATTGTTTTCATTTGATTATAAATTAAATTTTCAAAGTAATCGACTAAACTCACAAATAAAGAATCCTTTAGGATAAAATCTTTTAAAGCTCGTTTCATCTTATTATTTTCGATATTAACAATACTACAGTTTACTCCTGAAATTGTTTCAACGTAAAAATAATTTTTTTTAACTAACTTTATAGAAATTCCTGGAAATTATGGGTCACACATACACATATCGTTGTGAACACTGTGGTTACGAAGAACATTTTAATCAGGGCCACGGGTATTTGGTACACTCGCAACCGGTTACAGAATACTTAAAACAACGGACAAAACTCTTTCATTATAAAACGCATAATTTGGTAAAGCAGTTATCGAAGAAAGTTAAAAACCTGTATTTAAAAGCAGGATTTCAGGTATATAAATGTCATAAATGCAAAATACTTTACGACAAAATTGAGGTAATTATTTTTAACCATGAAAAAGTAATACACAAAAGTGAGTTTCGGTGCAATAAATGCCGGACACGTTTACGACTTACAAATATTCACAGGTTAAAAAAAGCGACTTGCCCAAAATGTGACCATAAAACATTTCAGATCGATCATCAGCACCAACATTTGTGGGATTAAAGTAAAATTAAAAATATAATTATTCAGCGATCAGTGTCCATTTATATGACTTTTGAATTTAAAAAAACAGACTAGCTAAAAGTGTAAATGCTAAACCGCAAACTGCGATAATCGATTCCATAACAGTCCACGATTGCAGGGTTTGTTTTTCAGTCATTCCGAAATATTTTCCAACCAACCAAAATCCACTGTCGTTTACATGCGAAAGCAGAGTTGCACCCGACGCAATGGCCAAAACTACCAATGCACGCTGCGGATCGTTTAATCCAAATTCGCTTATAATTGGTGCAATTATCCCGGCCGCTGTAATCATTGCCACGGTTGCCGAACCTTGTGTTACCCTAACAACAGCAGCAAGTAACCACGCCAGCAGAATTGGTGGCAAAGCAGAATTTGCCATCGATTCGGCCATAATTGTTCCGATACCGCTATCAACTAAAATTTGTTTTAAAACCCCGCCAGCTCCGGTAATTAGAATAATAATTCCGGCAGGGCCCAAAGCTTTTGTACTTAAGTCTAATATTTTTTGTTTTCCCATTCCGCGTTTGATTCCTAAAAAGTAGGACGCAAGCAAAGTGGCGATTATTAAAGCTGAAAACGGATGGCCAAGAAATTCAAGGACATCGGTTACAATAGATTTTGGAACCACTCCTTTGTCAACTATTAATCCGGTGAAAGTATTCACTAAAATTAAAAATAAAGGAACAGCAATTATTGTTGCAATTAAGCCAAATGGAGGGAGATTGTTTTCATCGTAGCTTTTTTCATTAGGTTTGTCAAATTCTGCAGGTGGTTCAATGTAGATTTTTTTCGAAATGTAATTTCCCCAAATTGGCCCGGCAATTATTGCCGTTGGAAATCCTAAAATCACACCCAAAAGAATTACCCAACCCAACTGAACATTAATAATGTCGGCAACTGCAACTGGTCCCGGAGTAGGTGGGATAAAACTGTGTGTTACGGCCAAACCTGCCAACAATGGAATTCCATAATAAAGGAGCGAACGTTTTGAATCTCGCGCCAGTGCATAAATTATCGGGACGAGAATAATAAACCCAACATCGAGAAAAACGGGAATAGCCACAATAAAACCGGTAATGACCATTGCCCATGAAGCACGATCTTTCCCAAATTTTTTTAAAAGAAAATGTGCCAGTGATTCTGCCCCACCCGAACTTTCAAGCATTTGCCCGAAAATGGCACCCAAACCAACTACTGTTGCCACAAAACCAAGTGTCCCGGCCATCCCGTCCTGAATTGCTTTGGTCACTTCTTTTAAGGGCATCCCTGCAATAATTCCTACATAAATGGCCGTAATCAACAGCGAAATAAAAGCACTGATTTTTAGTTTCAAAACCATAAAGAGTAAAATTCCAACGGCTGAAACAACGATAAAAATGAGAAACGGTGTGGTCATTCTGATTTAGATTAGGATTTCTGGGTTAAAGTTAAAACATCGGAGGTGTAATGCAAATTTCAATTCACACGATTTCGGTAATTCCGCGGAGACAGTCCCATTTTCTTTTTAAAGTCTTTTGTAAAATAATAGGGATCGGAATAACCCAAATGAAAAGAAACTTCCTTCACTTTCATTTGGGTATAATCTAATAATTCACATGCTTTTACAATTTTTAAATGCGAAAAATAACTGATTGGCGAATAGTTGGTTTCTTTTTTGAACAACGTTGTAAAATATGTCGGCGAATATCCAACCTCGTCTGCAATTTGGTTCAGCGAAAGTTTTCTGTTAAGGTTTTTCCCCAGATAATTAATTGCCCTTCGTATAAGCGGGTTTGATTCATCGGCAATATCATCGCTGGTTTTATTGGCATAAATAAAAGTTGCCAAAAGATGCCCAAAACAAAAATTCACATATTCCAGATTTTCATCATGAAACCCTTTTGAAAGATTATTGAAAATTTCATCGAATAACATTTCGCGATTGGCAACCATATTATTAACCGATGGGATCAGATTTCGTACTACGGAAAACTCTTTCCCCAGTTGTTTTGCTTTTTTCCCATCAAACCAGGCAATTAAAAAATGTGTATTTACATCGGGAACTGAATAGAATTTAAACTCGTCGCCTTTGGAGATGATAAAAAACTGATCGTTTGAAACTGGAACCTGTTCATCTAAAATAAGTGCAATCCCGTTTCCTTTTGTACAATAAACAAGTAGATAACTTTCGAGTTTTTTGTTGGTTCCCCAGATAGTTCCCTGTTCTACTTCAATTTCACCAGTTTCAGTTAAAAATAAGTCTTTTGTAAAAGAATTTTTCTTTTGTCCATCTATTAAAGGAACGGGGATTTTAAAGTATCGGGTTTCTGTTATCATACTATTTCTTGTATAAAATTCAAATTGCAAAATTAAATAAAGTAATATTTTCCATCTTTTTCAAAGAAAATACTATTTTTCCTAACTGATTTCATAATACTTTTGTAAAAAACATTTGGGGGATTTTTAAATCGGGGAATTCAAAGAACGAATAAATTTATAAAATAATTTACTGTTGTAAATTTTAGAATTACGAAATCGCGAAATAACCGAGAGAATCCCATTCTTTGAAATTATATAAACCTTAAAAATCATGAGCGAATTGTTGTTAAAAATTGCCGATTGTGTTGAATTTGGAAAGATAAACAAGGCATCCCCGTACCCGCCTCAAATGAAAGGACAGGACGGGGCAGATGAACTAACCAGGCAGGCATTGGATGAAGGTGTAAATCCACAGGAAATCCTTACAGGAGGATTAATGGTAGGAATGCAAAAAATAGGTGTTAAGTTCCGCGAAAATAAAGTTTTTGTTCCCCAGGTCTTGATGTCGGCGAAAGCTATGAGTACTGCAATGCTCCACCTTAAACCATTTTTTCTTTCGGGTGAAGTAAAACAAAAAGGAACATTCATTATTGGAACAGTTGAAGGCGATTTACACGATATTGGTAAAAACCTGGTATCGATGATGGTTGAAGGAAACGGCTGGAAAGTTGTTGACCTAGGAACCGATGTAAAAGCCGATCAATTTGTTGCCGCGTTAAAAGAAAACCAAAATGCTTTTATTGGCTTGTCAGCTTTGTTAACAACAACAATGGTTAACATGGAAAAAATCACCAAATCGATTAAAGATGCTGTTCCCGGGGCAATTGTTGCGATTGGTGGCGCACCGGTAACTGACGATTTCAGAAAGAAAGTTGGTGCCGATGCTTATGCACCCGACCCACAAGGATTAGTTGAGTATTTGAATTCGCAGTTAGATTAAACTATCGTCTCCGGTTAAAGTTTTAGCTGGTTTATTTACATTTTTCCTGATTGTGTGATGATAAAAATTTCACGTAAAAGGATTATTGTATCTAAAATCCGTAATAAAAACTAGTATTAATCTGGTGGTTTTTTTTAATGTGAAACCGTAAATGTATTGAATTACAATTATTTACAAACGCCATTCAAAACTTCACAAAGCATCGGTTCAATAAATAAAATCTGGATAAATCCGGAATGACGGTTCGAAAAAGTTAATATAAAACGGTCTTACAATTTACATCTTGAAAAATGAAAGGACTTGAATTAATAAAAAAAGCATTTGCGCTAGAACCTGTTAAAAGGGTTCCCTGGGTTCCATTTGTTGGTGTGCACGGTGGGTTTTTAACAGGTATTGACGCAGAAAAATATCTGAAATCTTCAGAAGAAGTTGTTAAAGGTATTAGCAAAGCCATCGAAGAATATAACCCTGATGGTGTTCCGGTGGTTTTCGATTTACAAATTGAAGCTGAAATCCTGGGATGCGAATTAAAATGGGCACCCCACAATCCGCCGGCAGTAGTAACCCACCCGCTTGCCGATGGTAAACAATTAAAAGATTTACATATTCCAACCGAATTCGACGGACGAATACCGGAAGTTATTAAAGCCACAAAACTACTCAGGAAAAAATATCCTGACATTGCTTTATACGGATTAATAACCGGTCCATTTACATTGGCCCTCCATTTAATGGGAACCGACATTTTTGTGAAACTTTTTGAAGATCCTGAAGCTGTAAATGAAGTGATGGATTTTTGCACAAAGGTGGGAAAAAAAATGTCGGAATATTTAATGGAAGCAGGTTGCGATATAATCGCAGTAGTTGATCCAATGACAAGCCAGATTGATCCACAAACTTTTGAAACTTTTGTTACGCCTTTTGTTTCAAAACTATTCTCTTTTGTGCGCGAAAAAGGAAAATTAAGTTCGTTTTTTGTTTGCGGACATGCACAACAAAATATCGAAACTATGTGCAATTGCAAACCTGACAATGTCTCAATCGATGAAAATATTCCACTTGATTTTGTAAAAGAAATTGCCTTAAGTAAAGGGATAAGTTTTGGCGGGAATATGAAATTAACGGTGGTTTTATTAATGGGCAACGAAGACGATTGCCGTGAAAATGCCATTGATTGCCTTGATATGGGAGGGAAAAAAGGATTTATACTTGCTCCCGGATGCGACCTTCCACGAGATACGCCACCGGAAAATATTAAAGCAGTTACCAAATTGGTACACGACCCATACCAGCAAGAAGTGATCCGTGCCATGGATAAAAAGGAGACTACTCTGGAAATTCTAAACATGAACGATTACGGGCAGGCCGATAAAGTTATTGTCGATGTAATTACTCTCGATTCAGAATCGTGTGCCCCTTGCCAGTACATGGTTGAAGCAGTTAAAAGGGTGACGCCTCATTTTGAAGGAGTGGTTGAGTGGCGCGAACATGCCATAAAAAAAATGGAAGCAGTCACTTTTATGTCGTCGTTAATGGTAAAAAATATCCCTACTATTTGCATCGATGGTAAAATAGAATTTGTATCTCAAATTCCACCAAAAGGTGATTTAATTGCAGCCATTCAAAAACGTATTAACAAAAAACTAAAACTTAAAATAAAATCGAAACGAAGCGAAATACTTATTCTTGGCGAAGATAAAGATGAAACCAGCAAATTAAACAGTAAAATTCATCGTGCAATTACCGAATTAGGAAAAGATGTTGAAGTAAAAATGATTTCGGATAAAAAGCAGATAGCAAACTATGGAGTTTCGCGGGGACCAGCCGTTGTTGCTGTAAATTACAAACTAAAATCTGAAGGAACAGAACCCTCTTTGGAGGTTGTAAAAGAGTGGATAAAAGAGTTGTAAATTTGGTGAAGCAACAATTGCAAACTAAATTTGACAAAGATTACAAGTCAAATGGAATGTGTAAAAATACAATCTTTGACTAACTCCGACATTTACGGGCTGTGTGAAAATGGGACTATCCTTTGCCGTTGGATTTATCCAACGGTTATTGAATAAAGAAAGAGAAATGGACTTTAGTCCTGAATATAAGACAATTGGACTAAAGTCCAGCAGTTTGTGTCATTGCAAAATCCGTCCCATAAATGGGACGGTAAAGGATAAAAAGACTGTTTTCACACAGTCTGTTTATGTCGGAGATGGAGTAGCAGATAAAAACTGGGCTTCAGCCCTTAACATTTAAATTATGGGAAAAATAATCGACCAAATAAAAGCAGGCAAAACGCTGGTTTCCGACGGTGCCTGGGGTACTTTTCTTCAACAAAAGGGATTGAAGCCAGGCGAATGCCCGGAAGAGTGGAACCTTACTCATGCAAAAGAAGTTTTTGATATTGCCAAAAGTTACATCGATTCAGGTGCCGATATGATTGAGACCAATAGTTTTGGCGGAACAATATTTAAAGTTGAAAAATATGGTTTGGCAGATAAAGTTTTTGAGCTAAACAAAGCAGCAGCAGAAATCAGCAGAAAAGCAGCCGGCGATAAATTTGTGCTGGGCTCGGTTGGCCCAACAGGCAAAATCCTGATGATGGGCGATGTTTCCGAAGAACAATTGTACGAAGCTTTTAAAGTACAGGTTCAGGGTTTAGAAGCCGGTGGTGTTGATGCAATTATGATTGAAACCATGACCGATTTAGATGAAGCCCGCCTGGCAATAAAAGCTGCAAAAGAAAATACAAGTTGTGAAGTTTTTTGTACAATGACATTTGAAAAAACCGTTAATGGGGAATATCGTTCGATGATGGGAATTTCACCAACCGACATGGTAAATACAATAATTGAAGCCGGTGCAGAATTAATTGGCGCCAACTGCGGAAATGGAATTGCTGATATGATTGGGATTGTTGAAGAAATTCGCAAAGCAAATAGTGAGATTCCAGTCCTGGTACATGCAAACGCAGGAATGCCAATTTACGACGATGGTAAAACAGTTTTTCCGGAAACACCCGATGAAATGGCTGTTTTGATTCCAAAAATTATTGATGCCGGGGCAAACATAATTGGCGGTTGTTGTGGTACTACTCCGGGGCATATCTGTCGGGTACGGGAAGAAGTTGACAAGAAATAAACTATACGCATACTATTTTTAAAATGTCATTCCCTCAAAAGAGGGAATCTCGTGAAATTTGTGTGGGATTCCTGTTTTCACAAGAACGACAATTTATCAAATAGTTAACTATGCAAAAAATTCCATTCCATATTATTTCAGGTTTCCTCGGAAGTGGCAAAACCACATTTCTAAAAAGAATTATTGATAAATATTCTACCGAAACTAAAATTGGTATTATTCAAAATGAGTTTGCCCCTGCAAATATTGATGGTGCCGAACTAAAACAATCAGGAAAAGATTTTAATCTTCTCGAAATAAATAATGGTTCTGTGTTTTGCGTTTGTTTGCTAGGTGATTTTGTGAATTCGCTGGAAAAATTTGTTAACCAGCATCACCCTGAAATTATAATAATTGAAGCTTCCGGGCTTTCTGATACAACTTCAATTTCTGAAATAATTTCGGCAAGTACCCTGGCTGAAAAAATATATTTAGCATCGAACTGGTGCATTGTTGACGCGCAAAATTTTGCAAAGGTTGGACTGATGAAACAGAGGGTTTCTCATCAGATACGAATGGCAGACATTGTGGTAATTAATAAAACAGATTTAATTGAAACCGGAATAAAAAAAATTCGCGAAGAGATAAAAAAAGCAAATCCGTTTACCGAAATCAGAGAAACCACATACTGTAATATTGATTTTGAATTGGGGGATTCAGCGATTAAAAAGTTCTTTTTCGATGAAGTAAAAACTTTAAGTAGTCCCAACGTTAACTCAATGGTTATTAAAAGCGGGCGAAAATTATCGCGCAAATCATTGGAACTATTTTTATTCAAATGGTCTCCCAAAGCGTTCCGAATAAAAGGTTTTGTGAATTTGAAAGAAGATAAGACAGTAGCAATTCAATGTACCTTCGACTCGGTTGAAATTATTGAAATGGAGAATAATTTTCATCCAACAGAGTTGGTGGCGATTAGTCACCGGTTTACCCTTCGCGAATGGAATAAGTCGCTAAAGGAGTTTAGTTAACAGTAAGGGACCAAATTATTTTCCTGAAACCAGCATAAAATTAAGGGCAATTCACATCTTCTCATTAAATAAAACTTAGAAATCCACGTCCTTTGGTCGTGGTAATGTTCTTTAGGCTTTGCCATTAAAAAAACGGAATGTTTCAGGTTCCAGGGTTCAAGTTTAAGTGGCAAAGAACCTGTAACTTGTAACCTGTAACAAGGGGAGGAGCGG
Organism: Prolixibacteraceae bacterium; assembly: GCA_018648265.1. Taxonomy (GTDB): domain Bacteria; phylum Bacteroidota; class Bacteroidia; order Bacteroidales; family Prolixibacteraceae; genus Draconibacterium. Next base: position 16,119 of record JABGRN010000065.1, read on the forward strand.
GCTTGCAAGTGCGGAAAAAGGCTTTGTTTTTTGTTTTTTACAAAACACATTCTTAGAGGGTGGTGGTTGATTAAAATTCTTTTGCTTTGAATCTGACAAGATTATCAATGAGATTGAACTGTTCTTAAATAATGCGATTCAAATAATTTTCCATTCCAAACATTTCATATCTAAAAATCTAACTGTCTGGCTTCTTAGAAACGATATAAATTAGTTATTTTATTACTCGGATATTGGGAGTAAAATTCTGTTCTTCTACATTTGTACTTAAGTTTAAAATACAATCAAATAAAATAGAAATTCTATGAGCAATTTTTTATTGGCATCAATTGGCCGAAAATTTCTGATGAGTATTACCGGGCTTTTCCTGTTAATGTTTATTGGAGTTCATTTGGCCATAAACCTGTTATTGATTTTTGATGACAGCGGTGAACTTTTTAACGTGGGAGCACATTTTATGGCCTCAAATCCGGCCATAAAAATTATGGAACCTCTTTTAGGTTTAGGGTTTTTGATTCATATTTTGTGGTCGTTTGTTTTGGAATACCAAAACTGGAAAGCACGTCCGGTAAAGTATAACAAAAAAGATCGGGGAGGATCAAGTACGTGGGCATCGCGTAATATGCTTATTCTTGGGGCATTAATTTTGGTTTTTCTTGTCATCCACATAATTAATTTTTTCTGGGTGATTAAGTTTAATCCTCATTCAATGCAAACGGTTACAATTGGAGGAACTGTAATGGAAGATGCATACACTTTGGTTGCCGATTTGTTTAAAGCAAGTATTGTGTACGACATTTTTTACGTATTTGGCGGGGTATTGCTTGGAATTCATTTAACACATGGATTCTGGTCGGCTTTTCAAACCCTGGGATTAAATAATAAAAACTGGATGAAACGTTTGCAGTTTTTAGCCATGGTTTACGCAGTGATAGTTGCTGTTGGATTTTCGGTAATCCCACTTTATTTCCTTATTAAATTTTAACATAAAAAAGGATTTGGTTATGAGTATATTAGAATCAAAAATTCCTGAAGGCCCTTTGGCTGAAAAATGGAACAAACATAAAGCCAGCATCAAGGTTGTGAGCCCGGCAAATAAGCGAAAGTTAGAGGTTATTGTAATAGGGACCGGATTAGGCGGTGCATCGGCAGCAGCTTCTTTGGCAGAACTTGGATACAAGGTAAAATCATTTTGCTATCAGGATAGTCCACGTCGTGCACATTCAATCGCAGCGCAGGGCGGAATCAATGCTGCAAAAAATTATCAAAATGATAATGATTCAGTTTTTAGACTGTTTCACGATACAATTAAAGGAGGTGACTATCGTTCGCGAGAAGCTAACGTTTACAGGTTAGCTGAGGTTTCCCCAAATATTATTGACCAGTGTGTTGCACAGGGTGTTCCTTTTGGACGAGAATATGGAGGATTGTTAGCAAACCGCTCGTTTGGAGGTGTTTTGGTAAGCCGTACTTTTTATGCACGCGGACAAACAGGTCAGCAACTTTTAATTGGTGCTTACCAGGCATTAAATCGCCAAATTTCGAAAGGGAATGTAGAAATGTACAATCGCCACGAAATGCTGGATGTTGTAAAAATTGATGGTAAAGCAAGAGGGATTGTTGCCCGCGATTTAATTACCGGAGAAATCAAACGATTCGGGGCACACGCTGTGGTCGTTGCATCGGGTGGTTATGGAAATGTGTTTTTCCTTTCAACAATGGCAATGGGAAGTAATGGATCCGCCGCATGGCAATGTTATAAGAAAGGTGCTTTTATGGCAAACCCATCTTTTGTACAAATTCATCCAACCTGTATTCCGGTTCACGGAGATCAGCAATCGAAACTTACTTTAATGTCCGAATCGTTGAGAAACGATGGACGTGTTTGGGTTCCAAAAAAATCAGAAGATGCTAAAAAATTACAATCAGGGGAAATAGGGGCAAATGATATCAGTGAGGAAGATCGTGATTATTATTTGGAAAGAAGATACCCATCGTATGGGAACCTTGTTCCGAGAGATGTAGCATCGCGAGCAGCAAAAGAACGTTGCGACGAGGGTTATGGTGTAAATTCTGAAGGAAAAGCCGTTTTTCTCGATTTCAGGGATGCAATTGAAAGATTGGGTAAAAATGTAATTGAAGCCCGCTATGGTAACCTATTCCAGATGTACGAAAAAATAACCGACGTTGACCCGTACAAACAACCAATGATGATTTATCCTGCTATCCACTATTCTATGGGAGGAACCTGGGTAGATTACAATCTGATGAGTACCATTCCTGGTTTGTATTCCATTGGAGAAGCGAATTTTTCAGATCATGGAGGAAACCGTTTGGGAGCTTCTGCTTTGATGCAGGGTTTGGCCGATGGTTATTTTATTCTTCCTTATACAATCGGAGATTATTTAGCAGATGAAATAATGACTCCCAAAACGGATGTGAGTGCGCCGGAATTTGAAGAAGTTGAAAAAGAAGTGATTGGCAGGTTAGAGAAACTTTATAATATTAAAGGAACAAAAACTGTCGATTATTTTCATAAAAAATTGGGGCAGGTAATGTGGGATCATGCCGGGATGTCGCGAAATGCAGAAGGATTAACAAAGGCAATTTCTATGATTCAGGAGATTCGTAAAGATTTCTGGAAAGACGTAAAAGTAACTGGAGAAATGGACAACCTGAACCCAGAACTTGAAAAGGCAAGTCGTTTGGCTGATTTCCTTGATATTGGAGAATTGATGGTACGCGATGCCCTGAACCGAAATGAATCGTGCGGCGGGCATTTCCGCGAAGAATCGGTTACCGAAGATGGCGAAGCAAAACGCGATGATAAAAACTTTGCCAATGCTTCGTGCTGGGAATTCAAAGGAGAAACCGAGGAACCTGTTCTTCATATAGAAGATTTAGTATTTGAGAATGTGAAATTGACTCAGAGGAGTTATAAGTAGTATGTAATATAGTAGTTAGTCGTAAGAAATTTCTTATCTCACTACTCACTACTACTAATCTAAAATCGAAAATAAAATGGCTGATAAAATTCTTAAAAAACTCAATATAAAAGTCTGGAGACAAAACAGAGCTTCGGAAAAGGGGAAATTTGAAACTTACAAAATAGAAAATGTCTCAACCGGGTCGTCCTTCCTCGAAATGATGGATATTTTGAATAATGACCTTATTGAAAAAGGAATTGACCCAATTGCTTATGACCACGATTGCCGCGAAGGGATTTGTGGAATATGTAGCTTGTATATTAATGGACGGCCACACGGACCGGATACTGAAGTAACAACATGTCAGTTGCACATGCGTAAGTTTAAAGAAGGAGAAACCATTGTTATTGAACCATGGCGTGCTGCTGCATTCCCGGTAATAAAAGATCTCGTGGTTGATCGTATAGCTTTTGAAAAAATTCTTCAGGCAGGAGGATTTGTATCGGTAAATACAGGTGGAGTACCCGAAGCAAATTCAATTCCGGTTGCTTATGATGATGCTGAAGAATCAATGGATGCAGCGTCGTGTATTGGTTGCGGGGCTTGCGTAGCTGCCTGTAAAAATTCATCGGCGATGTTGTTTGTTTCAGCAAAAATTTCGCATTTGGCAAAATTGCCTCAAGGTAAAATTGAAGCAAAACAACGTGCCCGTAATATGGTAGCAAAAATGGATGAACTTGGTTTTGGTGGTTGTACCAATACCGGTGCCTGCGAAGTGGAATGCCCCAAAAGCATCTCGATTACAAATATTGCCCGTTTAAATAGGGAGTATTTGGTGGCGAGGATTAGTGAATAAAGATGATTCAAAAAGAAAATATTAAAAGCCTTCCTGTATGTTACGGGAAGGCCTTTTTAGAAGATTGTTCTTGACTTTATAGTCTGCATTCAAAATAAAAAACAATATCACAATCGGTGCACGATAAAATGCAAATAAGTAATTATGAAGGTTGTACAATTTGTTTGATTTTTTTATATTTTTAATCCACACCCATTTGTGAACAAAACAACAGGCGAACAAAGAATTTCAAGGGCAGATTTTGTATATTCGCCCACATTATGCCTTACAGAAGATTACCGACAACCGACAAAGCCCGACAACGTGCAATTGACACTGCAATAAATATAGCCACTAAAAAAACCAGCTCCGAACTAGCCTTTTCAAAAAGCACTTTAGATGAATTACATAACATAAATTCTTTGTTTCAAAATGTATTTAAGCAATATAAATTTGACATTAAAATTCAGGCCGATAAAAACAAAGATTACAAGGCATCGCTGGAAACTGCAAAAATGTATGTTTCTCATTTTATACAGGTTTTATTTCTGACCAACGAAAGAGGCGAAATTAACGGGGGTATTAAATTTTATGGCGAATTGGAAAATTTTAATGGGAAAGTACCGGTATTAAATTCAGAAGAAGAAATTTTGAAATGGGGAAAAGTTATTATTGAAGGCGAACAAAAAAGGATACAAAACGGGGGGAGCGCAATTTATAATCCATCGATTGCCCTGGTAAAAATTAAAGTAGAAAACTTTAAAGATACCGCTATATTTCAAAATAACCTGAAACGAAACACCCAGCGTTCACAACAAAAAATGAAAGAATTGCGTAAATCTGCAAACGATTTTATCAGCCGTTTATGGACAGAAATTGAAGATAACATACAAACTGGCCCACCTAAAATAAAAAGGCAATTGTCGCAGGAATACGGTATTGTTTATGTTTTCAGAAGAAAAGAAAAAAAGCATTTACAATCGGAAGAATTACAACAGGATTTACTTTTTAAATTTGGTTAATACCGATTATCTAACAGCTCATTTCAAAATTGAATTGGTTTAACTGGTCTGTTCAACTGTCATATTCTCGTTAACATTTTGCCGTTTAATCATCCACATAAAAATAACAACCAATAAAAGGCTTATTGCTGCCAAGTAATAACTCCCATTGCTTGACCCGATTTCTTCAACTTCGGGATTTAACATATTTTTATCTATCATAAACATTGCAATTACTGCTAAAGCGTTATTTAGGAAGTGTGCAATAATCGGCAACCACATTGATCCTCCCCAAACCAGCATGTAACCAAACAAAACTCCGAGGAACATGCGGGGCACAAAGCCATAAAATTGCAAATGTAGGGCACTAAAAAGTATCGCCGAAATCCAGATTCCCCGGTGGTGGTTTTTTGTCATATTTGTAAAAATACGTTGGATCACACCACGAAAAAGCAACTCTTCGCCAATGGCAGGCAAAAAGGCAATCATAAATATATTAAATAGCAATGCACCCACAGAATCTACTTTCAGAAAAGCTTCAGTAATTACTGCCGCCTTTTCCTCAGCATTTTTCATCCAACTTTCAATTCCGGAAAGCCATCCGGGGAATTGCATTTTTGCATTTATTTCTCCAATAAAATTGATAAATGGTGCGGCGAAAAATGCTATTACAAAAACCAATAAAAGCGAAGAAACAGCAAACTGTTTATTAAGATAAAGGTACTCGGTAAATTGCCCATAAAATAACCAACCCAAAATTAGTGGTGGCACAATAAATAACCCGATGGATTGAACCACCTGGAAATATTTTAAAACAAAAATAGTTTCCGCATCGTTAAAATCATTTAACAACGATAAGTTCATAACTGGTTCGAGCCCAAAAAGTGGGATAGCAATTATTAGCGACAAAACCATAAATGCCAGAAAACTTACAATAATTACAAACACAGAAAACATAAGTTGCGGGAATGGTTTCATCCCACGGAAAGCAGTAAAAGCCATTTTAAAAATTTATTTTGGGCAAAGATAGTTTTTTATAAAGAACGGAAACGCGCCATATTTCCCTTTATTCCTATTGATTCACAAATCAATTACTCTTTTTTATAGGATCCCTTTTTTAGAAGAAATAAATTTACAATTCCCTTATTTTAATGTTTCGGAATATTGTTAAACCACCGTGATCCTGCAAACCAATATGACCATTTTTTGAAGCTCCGTAATGAGGCATATCTTTCCATTTACTGGTTTCTTTCAATGCTTTCCATTCATCTGTCCACAAATCGTATTCAACCACCTTTTTCCCATTTAACCAGTTTTCAACACGTGGATTATTAACTACAATTTTTGTTTTATTCCACTCATCCAATGGCTTTACTTTTACATTCTGCGGAACATGCATTGCATAATTTGACCCCGAATATTGGTGGGCTTCCAATTCTGTGGGCCAACCATTATCGTCAATCAACTGGTATTCTGGCCCGGATTCATAAATGGCATTTACAATTCCTTCCTGTACATGAAAAAACACACCTGAGTTACTTTCTGGTGCGACTTTCCATTCAAGGCATAATTCAAAATTTTCGTATTGCTTTTTTGTGATGATATCGCCACCGTGGTCGGAGCCAACACCTGAGTTGTGTAATTCGCCATCCACAATCTTCCATCCTGTCACTTCGCCCCCGTTAAAAGTTTTCCAATTGTCTGTCGATTTGCCATCGAACAATAATTCCCAACCTTCTTTAATCTCCTTTTTTGAAAGTGTATTTAGTTTATTTTCATCTTTTTTCCCTGAAGAACAAGAAAATAACGTAGCAATTATTGCAATTAAAAACAGGTGGCTTAAATTTTTCATAATAAGTGGTTTTAAGTATTTTAATTATAAAAGTACAAATTCATATTTAATTTAGGTTTATGTAGTACTTTTTTGAAACATTGTTATTGAATTTAAACGATTTCAAATTAACTTTAGCAGATAAGTGGAATTTTTAATGGATTAAATAAGTTTTTAACTCTTGTCTTAGCAACTAGTTAGTGTCTGTCCATAATGTCGTCAATTTTTGAAATGAAGCACCAAATAACAAAACACAAAAAACAAATAAATCCCAAATATCAGTGTTCAAATTCCCAAAACCGTTTTGTAAATTGAGATTTCGATCATTGTTAATTATTTGTATTTTGATGCTTGTAAATTGAGATTTTTATTATTTATATTGAATTTAGACTATAAAGACAGACTATAGTTAGATTTTGTTTGGGCAATTATTTTATTTGGGCAAAGTTCAAAATAAACCTAAATTAGGGAAATACAGATGATTGAAAAAAGTATAATAATTTATTCAAAAAAATAACAACAAAGAAAAAATAAATGGAATTTGAAATTTGGCATTATTGGGTTTTAGCTGCGATCCTGTTTTTTATTTTAGAGATTTTTGTCCCTTCATTTTTAATGGCAAGTATTGGGGTTGGCTGTGTTTTTGGATTTCTGGGTGCAGTGCTGGGAGGATCTTTAACATTACAGTTGATACTTTTTATTATTGGAACATTGGTAGGTTTTATAGGTATAAAACCAGTAATGAAAAAGTACGCCTATAGGCAAAAATCACTTAAAACAAATGCCAGCGGACTTGTTGGCCGTATCGGAAAAGTTATAGAAGTAATTGACGAAAATATGAATACCGGGTGTGTAGGCATCGATGGCGATCAGTGGAAAAGTATTACTCTTTCAAAAGAAATTATCCCGGTAAATGAAAGAGTACGAGTCGTAAGTCTCGACAGTATTGTTTTAACTGTTGAGCTACTTGAAGAAAATCATCCACATAAAATTAATGAATCAGAAATCCCGGTTAAAAATGAAAAGGAAAGATTGACCATAAAAATTGGCAGTAAAACTTTTTTTATTGGTTTAAGCGAAATTGCGTTTTTATATTCTACAAATAAAATTACATACATTGTAACATTCGAAGGCAAACAATACATTCACGATATGTCGTTAGAAATGTTAAATGATTTTTTGCCCGACGAAAAGTTCTTCCGTGCCAATCGACAATTCATCGTTACCCGAAATGTAGTTTCGGAAATAAAACCAACAGATAATGGCAAATTAAGCATTCTACTGAATGTTAGCAATGGATTCCCCAACCGCATTTCGGTAAGCCGTTTAAAGGCTGCCGCATTTCGGGAATGGATAAAAAGGGGATAAAGTGGACGAAATATTTTTATCCGGGTTTTTATATCAGTTCAGAAGAAACGACTACAGAATATTTTTATAGTAAGGCCGTCGGTACTAATTTTGAAAAGTAATAATCAAAAAAAAACAAAAGTAATGGAATTTGAACTCTGGCACATTTGGTTACTGATTGCCTTAATATCATTTATCATGGAAATATTTATTCCTTCGTTTGTTCTATTTAATTTTGGGGTTGGAGCCCTGTTTGGATCGCTGGCAGCTGGATTAAATCTTTCGCTCGAATGGCAGATTGTCCTTTTTTCAAGCGCGACTTTAATGAGTTTTTTCCTTGTCAGGCCCATTATGAAAAAATACGCTTACAAACGGTCCGATGGATTTAAAACAAACATCGATGCAATGGTGGGCCGACATGCACAAGTTACCGAAGAAATAAACAATGAAAACAACCGGGGCCTTGTTTCGCTTGATGGCGATATTTGGCAGGCGCGCTCTCAAAACAACGAAGTAATCCCGAAAGGAACCCTCGTTGAAATTATTCAAATTAACAGTATCGTTTTAATTGTAAACAAATCATCTTAAAACAAAAAACAATGAATCCAACAATTTTAATTTTAATTCTTCTTGCCGTCTTTGTAATTATTTTTGCAGCCACAGGTATTCGTATTGTCCAACAATCGCAAACAATATTAATCGAGCGGCTGGGTAAATACCACCGCACCCTTTCATCGGGAATTAATATCATAATTCCTATAATCGATGTTCCGAGAAAAATTACCTGGCGATACATCCGTGAGGATTTCGATGGGCGAAAAATTGTAATGTTCAAAACAAAAGACCGCATCGACCTGCGCGAAACAGTTTACGATTTCCCAAAACAAAACGTAATTACACGCGATAATGTAGGGACTGAAATAAATGCACTTCTTTATTTTCAAATAATGGATCCAATTAAGGCAGTGTATGAAATCGAAAATTTACCCGATGCCATTGAAAAACTAACTCAAACCACTTTAAGGAATGTGATTGGGGAACTTGATTTAGACGGAACATTGACATCGCGTGATACAATTAATACCAAATTGCGGATTATTCTTGATGAAGCTACAAATAAGTGGGGAGTTAAAGTAAACCGTGTTGAACTGCAGGATATTAATCCTCCCCGCGATATTCGTGATGCCATGGAAAAACAGATGCGGGCAGAACGCGACCGAAGGGCAAAAATCCTGGAAGCAGAAGGTTTAAAGCGCGCCCAGATCCTTGAAGCAGAAGGTTATAAAGAATCTCAAATAAACCAGGCAGAAGGAGAAAAACAAGGTCAGATTTTAATTGCCGAAGGCGATGCTCAGGCCAGAATCAGGCGGGCAGAAGGTGAGGCGGAAGCTATTTTGAAAGTTACTGATGCAGTGGCTAAAAACGGAGACCCAATTAATTACCTGGTAGCAATGAAATATTTAGAAACATTTAAAGAAATGGTAAGCGGAGAAAATAATAAAACTGTTTACCTGCCTTACGAAGCCAGCGGAATTTTAAGTTCTATTGGAGGTATAAAAGACCTATTAAAAGGTTCATAACAGGAACTGGATTTTCTAAATCTATCAAAAAAGACCCGCTCTTTTGAAAGAGAACGGGTCTTCTATTTTTATTGAATGATACTTTTATTCCTCCATCAAATCAGAATCGTAATCAGTTTTACTAACCCATCCGGCTGGAATTTTTTCGCCGCCCATAAAACGGTTGTAATAATTTTGAACCGCACCGGTATAAGGATAATTATCAAAAATATCACCGTTTCCTAAAATTCTTGGGTCACCTTGTTCGGTGAGTTTTTGTTTCATCATTTCGGCCATTTTGGTTTTTAATTCAGTCAGGCCTTCATTTTCTGCCAGGTTATTCATGCAGAAAGGATCTTCCACAATGTTGTACAATTCTTCTGCAACTCTTTTCCCGAAGTTGAGTTGCCAATATTCCATAATCCCTTTTTTGCGGCGGGAATCTAAAATAAATGTTTTTGTAGGGCTGCCATCGCAGTTTAAGTAACCGGTTTCAGGATTTCCTTTAGGCCAGCGATCTGGTTTAAAATTGCGTATATACAAATAATCATCAGTTAGAATTCCACGAACCGGGTAGCCTTGATCGTCAGGTCTTCCAACGTCGTGGCGTTCTTTCCCTACCAACACAAAATCGCGTTCCAGAATAACAAGCCCTTCTTTTTCTGAGTTGAAAATTTCAGTTAAACTGGTTCCAGTAATTTTTTGCATCCCAATTTCTTCTGCAGTTAATCCGGCAACATCTAAATAAGTAGGAGTGAAATCAATAAAATTCACAAAATCGTCAACAACGCGCCCCGGGTTTTTAATTCCTTCTGGCCACATAATCGCCAAAGGCAAGTGGTTCGAATATTCGTAAACTTGCCCTTTTATTCTTGGGAAAGGCATTCCGTTATCTGCTGTTACAATAACAAGTGTATTTTCCAACTCGCCAATTTCTTCTAATTTTTCTAACATCATTTGAAGATGGCTGTCGAAATATTCAATTTCAAAAGCATAATCCAGCATGTCGGTTCTAATGGTATCAACATCAGGCCAAAAAGGAGGAATTTCATCAATTTCATCTAAATTTTTTCCTCCGTATTTTACGCCTGCTTCAAATTCATAAGCACGATGAGGTTCCGTGCTTCCATACCAAAAACAAAATGGTTTGCCTTCGGGGCGCGCTTCTAAAAAAGCCTCAAAGTTTTTGGCGTAGTCGTTATTCGAAATAGCTTTTGCAGGTGGGGTGGTTTTGTGTTCATCAAATTTTGGACCTGTCAATTGACGTTTAATGCCATTGATTTCTCCCGGATCTCCCGGTGCCCAACCTTTAGCAACGCTTCCAACCCAGTAACCATTTTCTCCAAGTGCTTCTGCGTAAGTTTTAAACTTTGCCGGAAACAAAGGCGAGTGATTGGTTGCCTCTTCCAGTTGCCAACTATTTCTGCCGGTTAAAATACAAGAACGCGAGGGAGCGCATTTTGCATTTGGTGTGTATGCACGGGTAAATAAAATTCCTTCGCTGGCAACCCGATCAAAAGCAGGGGTTTTTACCCAATCGCAACCATAAGCACTAAAGTGTTTCCACGAAGCATCGTCTGCAATGGCAAATAAAATGTTGGGGCGTCGTGGTTCTTCTCTTTTTGTTTCACAACTCTGAAATAAAACAAAAAGAAAAATAACAGATAATTTAAAAAAAAGATATTTCATTTTTTACATGGTTTAATTAGCTACAATTTGAAAAATAGTGAAATTAGCCTTTTAATTTTACAACATAAATTAAAACATCAAAAAAAAACAAAATGAAGGAGTTATGCGAATCAAGGGTTGAAAATAAGCTAAAAAAATGTTCATTAAATAGCTGAAAATTAGTGGGTAAAATTTGTTTAAATTCTTGAAGTTCAGCATATTATAGCGAGTCGCAAATTGACAATTAGATATGATTTCCAAGCTTAAAGACGACAAGTATGTAAGAATTTACTTTTATATCTGTGAGCACTACTGTTTTGATGTTATAAAAATACGTTCTTTGAAACTATTGATAGATAAAGGATATATAAGATTTGAAGATTCAAACGATTTAAAAACAATTTTGCAGTAAACAAAACGATTTATGAATCAGAGGAAATATGTTTTTTCGCTAATCTTTGAAATTGTTGTTTCTCACAATGATTTTATAAAGTGTGTCAGAAAATATCGTGGCAATAATAAAATCCAGTTATAAGTTTAGTCGATTAATTATTATCCAAAGTAAAAGCTTCGTTAGAATAAAAACATTGATAAAAGACAGGGAGTTATGATTTTAAGTTCTTCGTTCCCTTTAGAAAAGAGCCTGCCTCTTAAGCTTCGGGAGAAAATTCATAGGGATTTCTTTTTCATTCAAATAATCGTCCTATCCTATCAAGTTCCTCGGACACTTTATTGTAACTTTGGATTTGCAATCATGAATGTTTATAAACTAATAAACAAAACAAATTATTTAGGAATACGTCTTTTTCGTTTATACTTCCTTGAATTTCTTTCAAATAGCTGTTGCTACTGTTCATTGTATCGTTTATTTTAATTGAAAATTTAGATAATCCCAATATAATATTTATGAAAATGTAAAAGAATTGATCTTCACTTTTTGATGAAGGATATCTCAAAAATTGTTACTTTAGTCCTACCAATTTTCGTGTTAAGTTTGATATGATACATAAATTTTTTGGAACGAATTATTTATGTTAGAGCAGTCTTGACCCGACACTTATTAAAAGAACCAAATATGATTTATGTCAAAAAAAAGAAAACATACGAATCAGCCTCTAAAGAGCAACGGTAATAAAAAGGATCCTGGTCGCAAAAGTAAAGCTAAATCAAGTTTGAAAAAGGAAGAAATATGGTCTTTCAAAAATGTTTCATTCAACAATTTTATTCCACTACTAATTGCACTAATATTCTTTAGTATATTGTGGTTTAGGCCCTTAGATATTAAAATAACTGATCCCTGGTATGAAGGAATTGCCTTAATTGATTCAGCAAACAAAGTCACGGAGAAAGAATTGAAAAATTTACTACTTGACGAAGCAGGTGAAAAACTGAGCGAACAAGTAAGAAAGCACCCCTACCACGCACGTGTACATTATTTATATGGATATTACTGGTTGCAGCGACAAAACTGGGATTCTGTAATATACCATGAAAGGGAAGCTATACGGATAGGTGCCGGAGGTGTTGTCGAACAGGTTGAGTTTAAGGCACAGGAGATGCTTAATTATGCCATAGGCAAAAAAGTAAATCCTTTAATTAATTCAGGAAATAACGAGGAAGCTCTTAAAGTTTTAGAGTATGCCACAACCAAAAATATGAATAATCCTGAGATTGACAGGAGCAAAGGAATTATTTATTTAAGAAAAGGGGATAATGATAGAGCACTTGGGTGTTTTCTACGGTATGAGAAATCGCAACCCAACAATGTTCTTAACCTTACTAATATTGGACTTTCCTATATGCGAAAAAACAATCTGGATTCAGCCAGGTTTTACATAAACCGAGCCATTAAACTGGATCCAAACCACAACCGGGCCAAACAACTCAACGCGCAACTCAACCCTCAAAACCAATAGCAATGAAGAAATTTTCTTTTAGCAAAATACCTTTGGAATATTACTTTTTGGTCATCGGCCTTTATTTTGGATTGCAACTGGTGTTTACCAACCCGCCATGGCACACCAACGACGAAGATCGGCATTTTTACAATGCATGGCGTTTTGCCCACGGACAGTTTAAACCAACAGTTGAAAACAAGAAAAGCGGATATATGATACCGCCAAAACTTTACAATCAGGCAAGAAGTTCTCAGGGAATTCGTTTTGACGAAAAAACCAAAATTAACAAAAACACATTCGATGTTCAAAAAAGAGTAAAGTACAATGCCAGGGATGCAGAATATCATAAAATTCCACTTATAAATAAACTTCCGGTTGGATTTATACCTCACATAATTGGCATTAAGATAGGTGAGGTATTCAAAAAAAATCCGCTCACGGTTCATTGGTGGGCAAGATCTTTTGGTTTATTTACCTTTTTACTTATCGTATTTTTTGCAATAAAAACAATCCCTGTATTTAAAAATGTGATGATGTTAGTGGCCTTGGCACCCATGAGTTTGTATCAGGCCTCATCGGTTACCTACGATATGCTTTGCAATGCCACAACTTTTTTAATTATTGCTTATGTAGTAAAATGGATTTATCAGGAAAACAGCATTTCCAGAAAGGATCTGCTGCTGTTTTTTGGCGCTTTTTTGATTCTGATTTTTTCTAAAAGTGGTTATTATGTCGTTCCCTTCCTGGCATTGATGGTTCCGTCCCAAAAATTTGGCTTTTCATATCCTAAAATCAAACTCATCCTGATTTTGGTCTTTATTACTTTTATTCCGGATTTGACCTGGCAACAATACATAAAAAGTCTGCATCTTCCGGGCAGTGGCGCTTTTCAAAATGACTTCGCTTTTGGGCTCAAAAAAAGTATAATGTATCATTTGCAGGATATTCCGACATTAATCTCTAATTTAGCATTAAATGTACTTTCACAAGGTAAGGACTGGATAATAGGTTGCATCGGGCGATTCGGATACTCCTATATCCCACTTCCTAATGTTTGGATATTTGCCTATGTTATCATTTTGTTTGTTATAGCTGCCATTGACCATAATGTAGATTTTAAATTGACTTTATCTCAAAGAGGAATAAGTGCTTTGATAATGCTGGCTTCGGTTGGAGCGCTTCTGGCAGCTTTTTACTTTTCATTTACTCCTATTGGAGCAAAAGCCATATTTGGTGCACAGGGAAGGTATTTTATACCGATTCTTCCTTTAATATTATTACAAGTGATAGGTACTGTTAGTATTTCCGGGAAAAAATATTTATCGCTGGCAACTGTTTTGATATCCATCGTATTTTTATACCAAACCATTAGCTTTTTGGATGAAACATTCTATCATGCCAATTAATTGAAATTATTTTAAAAATCAGAAAATTAATCAAGACAATAATTGGTGCAATGGAATGCAATTGTAATATCTGAATTATAATTAAGGATATTTTTCTGTAAAAACATGAAAGAATTTATTGGAAGTTATTCTTTACTGAGAAACAAAATTTGGATAGATTCCCGCTTTTGCGGGAATGGCAGACATGATGTTCTTGTAAGGTCAATTAAGCGAAGATGCTACAAATGCTTATTTAATCTTTGTCAATTTCGTTATGACCATCAGGTTTTGCGGTATTTAGGGCAATTGAATTATATTTGTTTTCTACTAATTACCGATACAATGCACAATGAATGAAAAATTTGAATTGTCAATAATTATTCCTTCTTACAACGAGGAAGAGAATCTTAAGATTGTTTTACCACCATTAATTGACTATTGCGGAAAAAAGGAATGGCAAATAATCGTTGTAAACGACGGTTCCAGTGACAATTCGAAGGCAGTACTTCAGGATTTGCAAGGTCCGGAACATTTTAAAATTGTTCAACATAAACTGAACAGGGGATATGGAGGTGCTATTAAAAGCGGCATTATGGCTTGCGGCACAGAATACTGTATAACCGTCGATGCAGACGGGCAACACCAGGTTGAGGATGTAGGAAAACTGTTTGAATGTATGAAAGCCAATGATGCGGATATGGTGGTGGGTTCACGAAGAGGACACAAATCAACATCCGTTATGCGTGGTATTGGAAAATGGATCATACGCAGACTGGCAAAAATACTGATGACAGTACCCATTTACGACATCAATTCAGGGATGAAGATTTACCGAACCAAACTGGCACAAAAATACATCCATCTTACACCAGACACCATGGCTTTTAGCGATACTATCACCCTGGTGTTTATCAACAATCGGCATTTGGTTTTAGAAGAACCCATAACCGTATCTGACCGTCTGCAGGGGAAAAGCACCATTGGTATGCAAACCGCTTTTCAAACGGTAATGGAAATAATTAACATTATTATTTTGTTTAATCCTTTAAAGATATTTTTACCCATTTCATTTACTACTTTGCTCATAACTTTGGGATGGGGAATTCCTTTATTAATTCAGGGGCGGGGAATAAGTACAGGTACATTATTAGGAATAATCGCTGCATTACTTTTTTTCTTTCTTGGACTAATTGCGGAACAATTATCATTAATAAGAAGAAATCAGGTAAAGAACAATAACAAATAGGCTTTTAAAAAAGGGAAATACTCCTATTCATTTATTTCAAAATTGCCATAAGCCTGTAAATCAGCAAGATAATATTTATTTTCACCTTATGTACAAATAAGTAATACCACCTTTGATCAAAGACCTTATGGATTTGGTATTGCTCAGCAAAAAGAAGTTTGAAGTTGTTTAAACTTTTAGACTCCCCATGTAAACGGAATGAAGAAAGGTATTCATCGACAAAAATTGGTTCACTAAGATTAGCCAAACGTAACCAAAGATCATAATCCATAGCCCAATGTTGGTCAATAACAATAGGCCCTGTTTTTAGAAAGGCAGACTTGCGAAAAAAGGTTGAGGGTTGAGAAATAAAATTCTCAGTAAGAAGATTCGTGTACCTGTAATTTTTACAACTATGATTTTTGTATGAAGTGATCCATGATCGTGCTATTTGGTCATCCTCATCTATCATTTGACATTTGCCAAATAGCCATTGTTTTTCAGGATTGGTATCAAACTGATTCACAACATTCTGCAAAATTCCGGGTGAATATACATCATCTGAGTTTAACCAACCAATAATCTCGCCTGAAGACATTGCTATACCCTTGTTTAAAGCATCAGACTGTCCTTTATCCTTTTCAGAGACATATTTCATTTTGTCCTTGTATCTTTCAAGTATTTCAAATGTTCCATCCGTCGACCCCCCATCAACAATGATATATTCCAAAGAAAAATTAATGCTCTGTTCAAGTATACTTTTAATCGTTCTTTCAATATATTCTGCTTGATTGAAGGAAGGAGTAATAATTGAAATTTTATATTGCAGAGACATCTTATATTTTAAAATTAATTTCTGAATTTAAGAAATAAGGCTCTCTTTACTACGTGAAACATCATGAATAGCCTGTATGTAATCATATACCAAATTGTAAAACCACTTTTTTCATGGCCTGGAGAAGCATTATTTTCATGTCTCCGATAATGAATCAAAGGTTTTTGTAAAAAATAATAGTCACCCCGAAGAGCAATATTAAGTCCGATCCAGATATCATGCATCGCTATACCCGTAGGAAAAGGAATAACATAATTTAAAACTTTACGGTTAAATGCCATACAACATCCCAGAAATGAATTTCTGTACCAATTTCTTAGCAAACCTCTTGAGGATTTGTTGACAACAAAAAAAGATGGATGCATCAATGTATCATTTTTATCGATAACAGTTGCATCGCTTATAACTAAATCATATTTTTCCAGAAAAGGTAACATTTCAGCTATCTTGTCCTTGTACCAGATATCATCCTGATCGGCCATAAAAATATAATCACCTTTTGCATGATTTAGGGCATTTTCCATATTATTAACAACACCCTGCTCTTTTTTATTTTTTATTATTCTTATACGGTCGTCATTGAATGCTTCAATTATTTGGATCGTATCGTCTGTTGAATGGTCGTCAGAAATAATAATTTCATCATTCTTACTAAGCTGGGCTAAAATTGATTCTAATTGTTTATGTATATATTTAACTCCGTTATAAGTTGGAATACAGACGCTAAAGGAGATGTTCATCAGTTTTCAATAGGGTAATTAAATTGTTGTAAATGTATCTATTTTATTACAAAAATTGATACTGTTTTTTTTTAACTTTCAAGTAACGCATAAATTGAAATAATAATTTAAATAATACAAACTTTATGCTACTTCCGTGGATATTTCGGTGAAGCTGACCCCCCGGATTCGGAGTTAAAACTGGTTGTTT
>JABGRN010000066.1 GCA_018648265.1 Prolixibacteraceae bacterium
AGGTGCATCAGTGAGACAAATTATTTATCTCACTGACCATCTACCCGATTGTAAACAAAAGGACAAACAATTACCCGGCCAATTCATTTTAAAATCGCTCAGATAAGAATAAATAATTAAATGAAGAAACTTAAAATTTCACATTTTTTTTTGTATTCTATTTGTATCAGTGGTTTATTCTTCAATAAATCAAGAGGTCTCGTTTTGATCTCTAACTGATTTATTTACAGTATTTTGTACTATGTAAATACAAAAATATAGCGTTTTTATCAAATATTCACAAACTCCCATGGATGAAGATGAACAATGCCTTCATAATTCGAAAATTTCACATCATCAAGGGAAACAACATATTTTTCATAATTGTCCTTTATCTGCAAAAGGTTACCAAACTCTCTGTTTACAACATTCTCATTGTTTAACAAATAGCACACCTGAACATAAACTATCTTATCCGACTTCTTAGCTATAAAGTCAATTTCAAGGTTATTCAATACACCAACCTGTACTTCATATCCCATTCTTCTTAATTGCAGGAAAACGTAATTCTCAAGATTATATCCTATATCTGTGGGTAAAAAACCAAACAGGTAATTCTTAAAAGCTAAATCATTCAGGTAATATTTCCTTGAACCACCAAGCACCTGCTTTCCTCGTAAATTATATCGTTCTGCCCGATGAAAAATAAAGGTATCGGTTAAAAAATGCACATAGCTCGAAACTGTTTCATAATTTGTTTTTTTCTGCCTGCTTTTAAAGTAATTAATAATATTACTTATTGAAGTTAGGTTGCTTACATTCACTGCAAGAAATCTGAATACCTCTTCCAAAAGAGGTAAGTCTTTAATTTTATGCCTATCTAATATATCTCGTAAAATTACCGTGTTTTTTAAGCTGCCTATATAATTACGTTTTAGTTCTTCTGAATTAAGGTGTAACAATTCTGGCAGTCCTCCGGTTTGAAGGTATTCAAGAAAGCTCTCTTTTCCTTCAGTTAATTCTTTTACTTGCGCATACTCAGTATAACCAAATGGAAGAATTTCAAATTCGACATATCTCCCGGATAACAATGTTGCGAGTTTTCCTGATAGCAAATTAGAGTTGGAACCGGAAACAAAAAGCTCATATTCCTGGGTAAAATCCTGAGAATATGAATTTACAAAGGTTTCCCAATTTTCTATATTTTGAACTTCATCTAGAAAAAGGTAGATTTTCCCTTCTACTTTCAAATGCGTACGATAATGAGCAAATAACTCTTCTAGATCTGATGCAGTTCGTACATCGTCAAATGCAATAAATTCCTTATTGACAAAGAACAAATTTTTAGGATTGACATTTTTATTAGTAGTCAGATAATTCATGATCTGCCTTAAAAGATAACTCTTCCCGACACGGCGCTGACCTACCAATACTTTTACAAGTTTAGTATCTAAAAGTTTAATGATTTTTTCAAGATATTGTTTACGTTCATAACCAATTTGGAATGATCGTCCTTCCCAAGTATTATAATTTTTTGCCTTTTCAAATGTATTTGTAATTTTTTCAGACATATCTGATTTTTTCAATAATTATCTATTTTTTTCAAATATACTTGAATATTTTATCATTTTTCGTACATTTTCAAACTTATTTGATTTTTGCAACGAGAATATATGTCTAAACCTATTTTATATGATTATAAATATTTTTTACATCATATGGAACTCGCTCATAATCATCCTCCTGTGCAAGAACTTTTACATGCTCGTTTTAGCAAATCAGATTAAAAAATTTAAAGATCGAGCTCAACTTTTTTTAGGTTGGAAGACTGAATTTCTATCATAAAAGCGGTATTAATTTGACTTAATCGTAAAATAAAACGATGTTTGCCCCGTGGGCCAACAAGTTCCCCACGCATTCCAATCATTTGCCCTGCAATGATTTCCACTTTTTGTCCCGGTTTAAAATCTTCGTGACTTACATTGACCTCAAAATCAGACTGACAAAGCATTTGCTTTAAATAATTGATCTGATCGTTTGGTACAATCGCAGCTTTTCCTTCGAACATTACGTAACAAACTACGTTGTTTGTTTGTAAAACAAGGTCGTACTCTTTTCTTGTAATATTTACAAAACAATAACCCGACATCAATGGAACTTCAACCCATTTTTTACGATCTTTCCATTGCCTGAGCTTTTTTTGAAGAGGCAAAAAACTTTCAATATTATTTAACCCTAATTCGATATGTACTTTTTTTTCAGCTCTTGAACGAGTATAAATTACATGCCATTTTTTATGGGATACTTCAATCTTGGGTTTCATTTTTTGAATAAAAAGTGTCAACAAATTTCGTTTTAAACTGCATAAAAATAGAAAAATATCTGCGAAAATTAGTAACAATCCCGATGATATAATCCAATTTACTAATTACCACAAAATGGTAAGAATGGGAACCCAATATCAGGTTATGGCACTTTTTAAATCTAATATCGGTTTATCTCTAATAAAAAATCGAACAAAATATTTTCTTTTTGCAAAAAGTATTTATACTTGCACTATTCTTAAAAATTCATCAAAATGAAAGTTATATCTTATTGGTTTCTGGCTATACTAATTACGTTTGGCGCAATAATTTATCAAAGAAAAACAGGTCCAACTTACGACAAGAAAGTGGAAATTGCAATTGATAATGAAGTGTTTAATTTAAAACTAATTAGAAGCCACGGTGGGGAAACAGATTGTAAAGTCGAATTGAATGTTCCGAATCAGCAAATTAATGGGATTATTACATATCGTAGTTTCCCGACAAATAATGATTGGACAACACTTGAAATGGAACGTGAGGGCGATAATTTATACGGATCCCTTCCTCATTTACCACCGGCTGGAAAGTATGAATATAAAATTACATTGGAAAAAGAGGATCAGCAATTTCATTTAAATAATGGACAAGCAGTTGTTATTCGTTTTAAGGGCGATGTGCCCGCCAGTGTTTTAATCCCACATATTTTCTTAATGTTTTTTGCCATGCTGCTTGGAAACCTGGCAGGAATTATGGCTGTTTTCAAATATCGAAAATTTCGAGTTTTCACTAATGTAACTTTAATTGCCCTGTTTGTTGGTGGATTGATTTTAGGTCCGTGGGTTCAGTTGTACGCGTTTGGCGAAGCCTGGGCTGGTGTTCCTTTTGCCTGGGATTTAACCGATAATAAAACTTTAGTAGCATTTATTTTTTGGGGACTGGCATTTTTTATGAATCGTAAAAAAGAGAGACCTGTTTATACTATTGTTGCATCAATTGTTATGCTAATTGTTTATTCAATTCCACATAGCATGTATGGTTCACAACTCGATCCCGAAACCGGTGAGATTATTCAGGGGTGGATTCAATTGTATTTGTAATTTGCTAGTTAATATTTCATTATAAAAAAGCTCTTCGAAATTCGATTTGAAGAGCTTTTTTATTTGAATGAGTCGAGTCTATAAAATACTAATTGGTTCAGATAATTTATCCGCTTCTTCTGTAATATATTTTATGAAACCTTTTTCAGTTTTCCATTGCTCTTTATCTAATCCCCAAACGGAAAAAAAGTAATGTTTGGCTGAGACATCGCTTTTATAATTTTGCCCAATATAATATGTCTCCGAAATTATATTGCTAAACTTTTTTTCAACAACAGTTTCATAACCTAATTTATAAAAGTTGATGTCTGTTGTTCTATCAATTTCTCCGGCTTCCGAAATCGGCACAATCACTGCCATTCCCAGCTCATCTTTGTTTAAAGATTGCACACCGTGTGTTCCAATGCATTGAAAATTCCCGGCTTCGAATTTGAACGGCTCGCGTTTTAAATGACTCGTAACAATTCCTGTAACAATCTGAGATTCTTCCGAACAACCGGTAACAGTTACATCTGATTCAAACCAATATTTCCCGGGATAAATTGAAATTCTTTCAACCGCTTCCAACATCTCGCCATCCACATCCCAACCTTTGTAGCGTAGTTCAAATATAGAACGAACCGGGCCTTCCACAATTTTCTGGTATTCATAAACTTTGGTTGAACCCAAACGAAACAAAGAATCGTTCGTTAACAAAGCCAATCCGCCAGAACCTAATGAACTTCCACAATGTAGAACATCCATCCCCCAATCCGACAAATTATGGTAGCTGCCCATTTCAGGAGTACCAATTTTGTCGAGAACCATTCCAGGCAAAAGTTTGCCAAAAAGATCTTTTACATTCCGGCAATCAAAATAATTACGGAAAGCAATTTTATCATTTTCCCAATTTACACTTTCCGCCATTGCGATAATCTCAAAACCGTCATCGCAAGGAAGAGCCTGGTAATTATCAAACTCTTTATACGATCCATCTTCCTGTACAATTTTCAGACTAAGATTTGTTCGTTTATCAAATTCAGGATATTCACTTTCTGTAACTAATTCCACTTTCAACTCCAAAGTTTCGTTGGCTGCAAAATCCAAAAGTAAAACTACCTCATCCCATTTTCCATCGCCATCCAAATCATCTACCTGGCTTGAAACTATTATATCTTTCCCCAGTTTAAAAACCGGAAGCAAGCCCTCCTGCAATTTTACTTTTTGTGCCAACTCATCTTTTGTCAGAATAATTATTTCATCGTTTCTTGTAACATCCATTGTATTACTAAACGAGAATTCTGCTTCTTTTTCACAAGAAAACAGAAAAGCTGTAATGAATAAAAAATATATAATTTTCATATTATTCCGGTATTTCATTTTCACCTTTTACATAACCAAAATTAGCCAAAATACCACCATCAACATAAAGTACATGACCGTTTACAAAATCGCTGGCTTTCGATGCCAAAAATAGTGCTGCGTTACCAACATCTTCAGGTTCTCCCCAACGTCCGGCAGGTGTACGTGTCATAACCAAATCGTTAAACGGATGATTTCCTTCGCGTATCGCGGCAGTTTGCGAAGTTGCAATATAACCCGGTCCAATTCCATTGATTTGCAGATTGTATTTTGCCCACTCGCACGTCATGTTTGCCGTTAAAAGTTTCAACCCGCCTTTTGCAGACGCGTAGGCTGAGACAGAGTTACGACCGTAAACACTCATCATTGAACACATATTTATGATTTTGCCAAAACGTTTTGCAATCATTTTTGGTGCAACACGTTTTGCAACAATCAGCGGAGCAACCAGATCAACATCAATAACTTGTTTGAAGTCTGAGATTGGCATATCTAAAATTGGAATTCGTTTAATAATTCCGGCGTTATTCACCAAAATATCAATTTCTCCAACTTCAGCTTCAATTTTTGAAATGCCCCGATCCACATCCACCTCGTCGGTAACATCAAATTTAAGCGTGTAAACATCAACACCAACTTCGGCATATTCTGCTTTGCAACTTTTCAGTTTTTCTTCTGAAATGTCGTTAACACAAATTTTTGCGCCGGCTTGCCCAAGAGTTTTTCCAATGGCCAACCCAATTCCATGAGTTCCTCCGGTAATTAAAGTAATTTTTCCTTTTAAATCGAATAGTTCGTTTATCATATTTTTTTGATTATTTATTTATCTAATTTTTGATTCTTTCCCAAATTCAGGATTAATAGCGTAGATGCTTGCCGCTTCATTATTTTTTGATACTACTACTAACTTCTTTCCACTTTTGAATGACAATAATGCCATATCGCGAATATCACCATATAGCCAAAGCGGAGAAACTATACCATCTGTAACAGTAAGTTTGTTATTGGCAAATTTAAGAAAAGTTCCCATAGAAGCGTCATTCATCCCGATTTGTGGTTTAAGAGGATAAAAATTCCCAGCAGCAATTACATCCTGTGTTCCATCTCCATCAAAATCGAAATTGATAAATGAATTGACATAAGAAAACTGAACCAAATCTGGTAATTTTTTTAATATAAGTTCTCCTTCTACATTTTCAATCCAGCATGATTCCATGATATTTGCACTCAATTTAAACGATTTTTCTCGCATTTCTGGGTCAATTATATCAATAATTGTGGCATCGGAATAAGAAAAGAAATTTGGAAATTTTTTGCGCAACTGAATAATATGATTCAATAATTCATTTCTTGAATGCATTGGGTAACTTTTGCCCTGAATGTAGTAACATAAAATAGGATCGAGGTTTCCATCATTATTATAATCAAAAGTATATAACTCAATCGGCTCAGCAACGGAGGCTTTTATCTGCGAATTCAAACCAGCATTCCCTACCAAATAATCCATATCACCATCGGCATCAATATCCAATTGACTGATTGATGTCCACCAACCTTCACTTTTCTCTAATGATGCCATTTTCTGCTCAATAAGTTTTCCATTTACATTCTGAAATACTTTAATCCCCATCCATTCGCCAACTACAATAAGGTCCGGCCAATTGTCGCCATTATAATCCGTCCATTGTGCATCTGTAACCATTCCAATATGCTCAATTGAAGTGCCGATTTCTTCGGTTGCATTGACAAATTTTATGTTGTTACCTTTAGATTCATTTCTGAGAATAAAACTTTTCGGGCTAATGGGATAACCCATTGCCTGATGCCTTCCACCCACAAAAACATCAAGGTCTCCATCCATATCATAATCTGCTGCAACTGCACAACTTCCACTTGTTGATTCACTGGGCAGAACATTCGAAATGTTTATAAATTCTCCGGTTCCGTCGTTCAGGTACAAGCGATCTTGATACTGCGCACTATTTATTTCGAATGAGACTCCTCCACTCACAACATATAAATCTAGGTCACCATCGTTATCTGCATCAAAAAATAAAGATTCCATATCTTCCATACTGCTATCAAGCGACCAAGGTTGATTTTTACTCAAAGAAAATGTGCCATCGTTATTTCCGTGATATAATTCAGCAGATTGCCCGGCAGCTCCTCCAAAAAAAATATCATCGTTGCCATCGCTGTTCACATCACCTGTAGCCAGAAATCCTCCAAGCTTTGATAATTGATAATACCACAAACCTCCCTTTTTAAAATCCACAAAATTACTTGTTGTATGTTTAAATGTAATTCCTGAAGTAGAAGTTACATCGTCCAACAATGTTTTATTAGGCTCAACACTACTGGAATCAAGTTTTCCCTGAGAACCAGAATAAACCAATTTAATAAGCTGGTTTGGTGTCAAATTACTAAGCACTGTTTGCAGACCATCTGGCCAAAGCACTTTTAAAGATTTTATTAGCTCCGAATTACCTAAACCCAGCGTGATAACAGGCTCTGAACTGGACAAATATCCTCTTGCAGTATAAGCTTCATGAAAAATGCTTTTATCTTCTGTTTCAATCCATATTTTAGCCCCAATGCCCTGTGTATTATTTTCACTGCCAATTAATTTAATTTTGATAAAATTATTTTGCAGCTTTTCATCTTGATTATTCTTTAATACTGTACAGTGCTGGTTAAGATTATTTGTTATCAGGTCATAATCACCATCATTATCGAAATCGGCGTAGGCAGCACCATTTGAAATTGTTTCTTGATTAAATCCCCAATCATCTGTTTTATTAATGAATTTAATTCCGTTTGCATTTTGAAATACATAATTTTTCAATCGTGTTGTGGGCAATTCTTCAATAAGTTTCAGAAAATTAACTTTTTCTTTTCTTGCCGCTGCCTTTTTATATACTTCTGTAGTATGGGTCATATGATCCATATTTGTAATATCCCTTAAATATCCAGTTGTGATGAATATGTCTCTCAAACCATCATTATCCAGATCCTCAAGTAAAACCGACCAACTCCAATCAGTATTTGAAATTCCTGCAAATTGTCCGATTTCACTATATCTTGGAAGGCTATCGGCAGCTAAGCCCCTGTTTAATTGTAAGATATTGCGTAAATATTGATTATGGAAACCACTATCAACGGCCAATTGATATCGGTCATAACTGTCCTGTCCTCTAAGGAGTTTTTGACGGTGGTTATCTTCAGGGAGCATATCTAGTACAAAAATATCAGCATAGCCGTCATTATTAATATCGGCAATATCAGACCCCATACTTGATTTAGACATATGACCGAGGATATCTTTAGACACTTCTCTGAAAGTTCCGTCTTTGTTATTTATATAACAATAATCTTGTTCGTCGTAATCATTTGTTACATATAAATCAGGCCAGTTATCCATATTAATATCAGAAATAGAAGCACTTAATCCAAAATTGAGACCACCACCATGTATGCCCGCTTCTTTGCTTACTTCTACGAACTTTATATTGTCATTTCTGAACAACTTATTTCCATAATAAGGATGCCTAAGATTACGTAGTCGTTTTGTATTTATAAACGGAGCATAAAATGTATTGGCATGGTTCAATAAAAACATGTCAAGGTCTCCATCTTTATCGTAATCGAAGAAATAGGACTGAGTTGAAAAAGTACCGATCGCATCTACCCCATATTTTTTTGCACTTTCGGTGAAAGTAGGAACTCCTCCCGGCTCACAGCCTTTGTTGATAAACAATTGGTTTGCCCGGCCTGGAAGATTTCTAACTACAGGCAAATTGTAGCCTTCGCCAGGTGAATTACCAGAATAACAAACATAAATATCTAGCCAGCCATCTCCGTTAATGTCAACCATTACTACACCAGTTGCCCAATTTTTTCTTCCTCCGGTACCTGAAAATTTGGTAACATCTTCGAATTTCCAATTTCCCTTATTGATATAAAGTTTATTGCTTACCATATTGCCGGAGAAATATACATCAGCCAATCCATCGTTATTTAAATCGCCGGCAGCCACTCCACCTCCATTATAAGTATATTCATTCCTTAATATATTGTTGTGCATTGTTTCCTGAATATCATTCTGAAATTCAATCCCGATACTTGATGGATTTAGACTGGTAAACAGTGAGTGGGAAGATGAAGTGTCGCATCTGTACAAAACCAGTAATACTGCAATATAAAATAGGTTTTTAAATTTATATGTTTTTTTGAATTTCATCAAACAGCACTTATTAGAATGAGGTTTTCTCTCGACTTTCTTTAGTATTATATATTTGCGGAGACACATTTAACGATTCCAATTCAACATTTCTTGTTTTGCCATTAAACTCATGAATGACTAATTTTACAACATTGTCAGATATTGAAATAACTCTTGAAGACTGAGTCAGATAACCCGCTCCAAAATAAAATTCGACTTTTTCAATTTGTCCACTTTTATATTCCAACTCTGCCCAACTGTCAGAATTTAGTGGTTTATAAGTTTTTCTATTCTGGTCAACCTTCGTATTATTAACATAAATCATCAGGCTATCTATGTTCTGAGTTGCAATATACAAATCTTGAAACTTGCCACTCAACCGAGCGAGTGCTTTGGCATCACCGGGCACTATAAATCCGCTTTCCATACTCGACAATGCATGGAATTCCCCTTTTCCATCTCCCAACAATACAACTCCGTTTAATGCATCATATCTCCCTGATACTATTTCATTACCAAAGTCATTCCCTACTAATATTATATCCAGATTACCATCGTTGTTTATATCGTCGATTTGAATACCGTTAACAGGAGCAAATTGAGTAACTTGTGGCAAGGCTTTCAGTACAAATTTTCCGTTACCTAGATTTTCCATATAACTAGTGAGCGGATAGTTAGCTTCCAGTACTAATAAATCATCAGTACTAAAATGTGACAAGAGTTGTTGCATAGTAACTTCGGCATACTTTTTATACGAATCGAAGAGGTTTTTTAAATTAGGAATCTGGTTATTTAATATATCCAGTGAGTGAGCCGGGTATTCAGCCATCTCTCCGGAATTGGTTTTATAATAGCAACTTAAAATAGGATCGATGCTGCCGTTATTGTCAAAATCTTTGGCATAAATCCTGAGCGGCTTATCAAAAGAGAAATTATAGAAATTATTTAGTCCCAAATTACCAACCACGTAATCTGTATCGCCATCTTTATCAAAGTCAGCACCATTTATACTATTCCACCATCCTGAATACTCATTAATACCAGAGTCTTCTATTTTGGTAAAATTCGATCCGGTATTTTTATATATGTTAATTGACATAAATTCACCAACAACAATTAAATCGGTGGTTCCATTGTTATCATAGTCTGTCCAAATTGCATCTGTTATCATTCCGGCTGTTTTCAACGGGCTGCATATTTCATCAGTTACATCATTGAAAACTCCATTGTCGTTTCTGAAAATATAACTGGTTGGAGAAAAAGGATATTCTCCTGTAATAACCCTGCCTCCAACAAAGAGATCTAAGTCACCATCACCATCAAAGTCAGCTGCTCTAACACACGATCCGCTTGTAGTTTCTTCTGGAATTAAGCCCTTACTTATTGCAAATTTACCTTTTCCATCATTCAAATAGAGTCTGTCTTTGTAGCGCTCATGTCCTGGAATAAACTCGTAACTTCCGCTTACCACGTATAAGTCCAGGTCTTTATCATTATCGGCGTCAAATAGCAAAAGTCCTTCATCTTCGTTGTACTTTTCATGTACCTTAATCAGCTCAGTCTGGCTAAAGCTTCCACTATCGTTTTTCGTAAAAATTGTTGCATTAAAAAATGAAGAACCTCCAACAATGAAGTCTTCCAGCTCATCTCCGTTGATATCTCCAACTGCAATACCGGGACCGGCCTGAGAAAATTTATGAGGTAGCGTTCGTTGAAGATAATAGTCAATCTGATCAAATTCCTTATGTATAAATGATATCCCTAAATCAGAAGTTATTTCACTAAAATATTTTCGGTCATAGCCAACTTTTGCAGATTCGGTTGTTGGTATTTGCTTTTTTGCATCATCGTAGTTTACTTCCAATACTTGATTCGATTTTATATTCTGCAAAACTTGTTTTTTACCATCAGGCCAAACAATTTCAAGTTTATTGACCTTATCAAGATTGCCTAATCCAAAATGTACAAAATTTTCCATTGTTGATAAGTAGCCACGATAAATTGAATAGTCGCAATACTGAATACTGTCGTTGTTGTAAAATAAAGTAATTTTTGTCCCTAACTCGCCACCTCTGAATTTACCATTCAGTTTTAATCTTAAATAATGTGGATCCGATTTCTTTAAATGGTCAGAATATAAGGTATTCTCATACAAATGAACTTTATCATCTATGTTACTTACGATATAATCTAAATCACCATCGTTATCCAAATCAGCAAAGGCAACCCCGTTTGAGAATGATGGAGTATTGAGTCCCCATTCGATAGAATTATCAGTAAATGATAAATTTCCATTATTCTTATAAGCGCAATTTGGTAATTTCAAATCGGGAATCATACTTAATAATTGATTTGATTTAGTAAACATTCCCACATCATTCCGGTATCTTATGTAATCTATATTAATCAAATCTTTTGGAAAGCCGGTTGTTATCAATAAATCTTTATTGCCATCATTATCAACGTCAACAAACAAAGGTGCCCATGACCAGTCGGTTTGATAGAGTCCCAGAAACTGACCAATTTCGCTAAAAGGTGCATTGCCATTATTAATTTGCACCATATTTCGCACATATTGATATTCGTAATCCAGTTTTTCTGTATTTCTATAAGTTTGGTAAGAACCTCCGCCATCAACAGAAGTTTTCTTTCTATAATTAGTTGACGGAATCATATCCAATGTAAAAATATCGACCAAGCCGTCATTATTTATATCGGCAATATCGTTGCCCATGGAGAAACGGCTTTGATGTTTTAAAAAATATTTTGCTCTATTTGAAAAGGTACCGTCCTGATTATTAATATAAATCAGATCATTGGTTACATAATCATTTCCAACATAAATATCAGGGAAGCCATCTAAATTAATATCGGCAATAGCGAGGCCCAAACCATATCCTTCATATACTATTCCGGCTTCTATGGTGACATTTGTAAATGTATTGTTCCCATTATTTCTGTAAAGTTGATCGTTTGTTTCGGCTGAGCCATCGATAATCTTGGGATGATAACCGGCTGGTCCTTCTACCCCTACATAATTGGTAAGAACATACAAATCTAAATCACCATCCTTATCGTAATCTAAAAATGCTGCATTTTGACTGTATCCAAACTCTTCAACTCCAAATTCTTTGGCCTTATTCTGAAACACAGGAATACCTTGTTCATTTAAACCCGTATTTATAAAAAGTGAATTGGCTCTTTTTGATATATCAGGATTCACATTGGCACATACATAAATATCCATAAACCCATCATTGTTTACATCTGCTACAGCAGAGCCAGCATTCCATATGTCATTATTTTCAATTCCTGCAATTTCAGAAACGTCTTCAAATTTCAGGTTTCCTCTATTGAGATACAGCTTATTGGAAACCATGTTTCCGATGAAAAACAAATCACTTAATCCATCGTTATTAAAATCTCCTACTGATACAGATGCCCCATTATAGAAATACTCAAAACTTAGTATGTTTACAGAATCAGTTGGGCTTAATGTATTTTGAAATTCAATTCCAGATTCGGCAGAAGGGATTAACCTAAAAAGAGGTTGCTTGTTATTGCATGAGCTTAAAACTACTAAAAAAACCAAACCAAAATACAGCCCTATTTTTGTCATATATCCAATTTTACTTTTAAAATCTTTAATTCGGTTCCAATATAATATAATACATCTAAGTACCGACAATATTGTCAGCCTTTTCATGCTTTCTTGAAGATCAATTTGGAATGACAATAAATCTTTAGGAAACCATGCTTTGATAAA
This sequence comes from Prolixibacteraceae bacterium, assembly GCA_018648265.1. Taxonomy (GTDB): domain Bacteria; phylum Bacteroidota; class Bacteroidia; order Bacteroidales; family Prolixibacteraceae; genus Draconibacterium. The sequence goes on from JABGRN010000066.1 coordinate 12,712, forward strand.
CAATGATTTTATGTTTTGTAAAAATGAATGGATTATGTGGTAGAAGCTGTTTAAAGTTAAATTGAAAATCTGCGAGCAACATCTTGATTCCACTGGACTTCAGCTATTTTTCATTTCGTAGCTATGGCTACGAAATAAAAACCGAGCTTTGCCACTGAAACCAATATGTCACTCTCGAAAATCCCCTTCAACTTTAAACAACTTCGTATAAAAAAAATCATCCGGTCAGAAATCTGACCGGATAATTTATTTAAAACCAAAGTAATTCTAATATCTTAATATCCTGGATTTTGAATCAACATTGTATTACGATTCATTTCGTCCTGTAAAATAGGTAAAAAATTAGTCTTATCATCCCATCCACGTACCTGACCTACCTCATGAACAGAATACTCAACTCTACCGTCAGCAAATTCATTAATTACTATACCAGTAGAATTCATATCTTGAGTTTGTGGACCAATTAACCAACGGCGTACGTCGAAGTACCGCGACTGTTCAAAAGCCATTTCTATTCTTCGCTCTTGTCTGTATCTCTGTCTCAAAGCGTCACCTGTTTCTGTAATATCAGGCATTCCAACTCTGTCGCGAAGCATATTGAGATATATTTTGGCCTCATTATCTTCACCCAGCTCTATACAAGCCTCTGCATAATTTAGATAAATTTCACCCAATCTGAAAAAGGTCCATGGAACTTCCTGGTTTGCTCCATCATAAACAAATTCAGGATCAACAGTAATATCAATTGCTTTGCGCAAATAATATCCAGTATATCCACCGTTCCAGGTTTGCTGAGGGCCTTCGCGTGTATCTAAACCATAAACCCTATCACTGGTTACATCATTTCCTGCATATACAGTTCTAATACTAATTTCACCGATAGGATCATTTGCCTGTAAAGTAGCAGGACGCTGACGCCATGGTGCATCGTCGTAAAGAATAGATGCATAGAAACGTGGATCACGATTTTCGTATGGTGCAGCTGCTTGTTCCGGATTATCCCAGTCAAAACGAGTACCATCTGTCATTTCATAATCGTCAACTAAAGCCTGAATTGGCGTATTACCTGCCCATGCAGCATATCCGTTTGGCCCATTGAACAACGGTGAGTGAGTATTGCTATCTTCTGAATCCCAACCATTTGATTTAATAAAATATCTGCTAAAAATATGCTCAGGACTCGATTTTGAAATAAAAAGAGACGTATAATCATCAAAAGCATCACCTGTCGGCTTATGAAGTGAGAATGCATTCAAATCCATAACTGCTTTTGCAGCATTTTTTGCCGCTGTCCAGGCTGATGTTCTGTCGCCTCCAATTGTAACCAAGTCAGGTTGCTCATAGCTGCCGTACCAATTTTCGTGCACCAAATCACTGGCAGCCCAAAGTAAAATTCTTGACTTAATTGCCAATGCTCCAGATTTGTTAGCTCTTCCTAATTCAGCTCCTTCTTGTTTTACAGGAAGCATTGAAGCGGCATCGTCGCAATTTTTAACAATATAGTCAACACATTCTTTCAATGAATTTCTAGGAACCTCAAACTCGTCATCCAAAAGAAAAGTTTTAGTTATTATTGGAACTCCACCATGTGTTCTTACTAAGTTATGATAATAATACGCAGTTAAGAAATGTACTTCACCTTTTAATCTTTTACGCAAATTCTCATCTTCAAATGGAACTTTATCTATGTTTTCAAAAAACATATTGGCATTTCTCAAATATTCATACACTCGTGGCCATCTGTATGCATTCTGATTACCGGCCGACCATTGACCTATATCGGATGGAGTAATTAGAGAAGCCACAACCTGGTTCGTTCCATAATTATGGATAAAGTGACTCTCATCTGTCATCGATCCAACTTCACATTCATGATGTCCATGGCCAATGCCTCGGTACATCTCATTTACAAATAGTTCAACCAGAATTGGGTCAGCCCAAACTGCATTTTCACTAAGACTATCAGCCGGTGTGGTATTCAGGAAATCTGAATTACACGAGTTTATAACCACCGCTAATATTACAATTAATAGTATTCTTGAAATATTTTTCATATTAAGTATTTTTTACAGAGTTATATTTACGCCCAAATTAAACAGCCTTCTTTGTGGATAAGAACCTCCATTTTGACTACTATTCTCAGGATCAAATACTTTATATGTATCCCAAGTTAATACATTCATGGCACTAAAAAAGACTTGTACATATTTCATATTAGCTTTACTAACTAATGATTGAGGTAGAGTATATGACAACTTCACATTTTTCATACGTAAATAATCTGTACTTCTCATGAAGTGTGTATTTCGTCCAGAAATCCAGTATTCATCTGTCCTGTTGAAGGCTCTAGGTTTGTTAGAATTTGGATTTTCTGAGGTCCATCTTCCATCGGCAAAATCTTGAAGATAATTACCAAATTCACCCGAAGGTACCTGTACGTATTGCTCAGCTCCTGCTGCACCTTGCATCAGGATATTCAATTCGAAATTCTTAAATCCGAATGCAATAGGAATACCGCCTACAAATGTTGGAAAATTACTCTTGTCAGTCCGTACTCTGTCATCAACAGTTATTTCACCATCTCCGTCAACATCCTCAAATCTGATATCTCCGGGGCGAGCACCTGGCCAATGTGGATAAGCATCAACAGCAGCCTGATCTATAAATACATCAAGTGCATTGTATAATAATTGGCCACCCATTGGTTTGCCAGTTGATACCTGCCATGGAAGTTTTCCTGCCGGTTCGTCCCAGAATACTATTTCATTCTTAGCCCAACCACCATTAAAACCTACACTCCAGTACAAATCTTTATTAATGGTGTGTATATAGTTCAATGATAAATCAAATCCCTGGTTTTTAACTTCTCCAATGTTTTGATCTGGAGGAGAAAAACCTGCCGTCAATGGAATTGCAGCATTTGCAGGATAAAGAATATCAGTACGCACATTCCTGAAAACATCAAATTCGAAACTTAATTTATTGTCAAATAAACCACCTTCAATACCTATATTGGCATTTTTAGCAACTTCCCACGAAACACCTACATTTGCTACTGATGACGGACGCAAACTCTTTGTATCTACATCCTCGTTGAATATATAGTTTCCTCCAAATTCAAATGTTCCAAGATATTGATATGGGTCAATCTTATCATTACCCATTGTACCATAAGATCCTCTTAATTTTAATCTGTTAACCCATGAAACATCCGACATAAAATTTTCTTCGGACACTACCCAACCTAAGGATACTCCGGGGAAGAATCCCCAACGGTATTTCGGGTCAAAAATTTGCGAGCCATCGTACCTAAAAACAAACTCTGCAAGGTATTTGTTACTATAATTATAGTTAACCCTACCAAAATAATTCAAACGAGCTGATTCCCAAAGCGAGCCATTATTTGTCTTACTTGTATTATTCGCACCAAAATCTAGCTGTTCCAGTTGGTCACTCACAAAGCCATTTCGGTATGCACTGAAATAATATCCTGTTTGTGTTTGTCTCTCAATACCTGCCATAACACTCACGATGTGCTCGCCAAAGTTTTTCGTGTAGTTTAAACGCATGTTACCCGTAAATGATTTAGACCGTCTGCTTTCTTGAGTCAATTCAGGTGCTGCAATACCTTTAACCGAACCAACCAAATCCGGTTCGTTATTTTCATTCATAGTTTCCTTATCCCAGGTATATAATATCCAAGGTTTTTTCCAGTTCTTAAATTCTCTGAAAGATTCGTCGATTGCTATGTTACCAACAAATGAAAGACCTTCTACAGTAAAAAGCTCTGTAATATCAAGTCCCACATTACTCTGGAAAATATAGTTGTTGTCGTAGTTATAGCCAGTAATATCAGTAGATGTAACCGCAGGGTTACTTCCTCCTTCAAAGTCAGGCCCTGGTAAACGTTCAGTGTCTGTACTTCTTTTTGGCCAGAAAGCTGGCTCGATAGGCTTCATACCTTGTAAGAATCTGAACGTGGTACCACCACGCATTTGTGTATATTTTCTATCTTCATGTCTTCCTGAAAGATCAAATCTAAGCTTAATATTTTTAGTAATCTGTGCATCAATGTTCGATCGGAAATTCTGTTGGCTATACCCAACAGAACTATTTTTGAAATATCCGTCTTCATATGTACCTCCTGCTGAGATAAAATATTTAACAGCTTCTGAACCACCTGATAATGTAAGGTTAGCATTACCTTGAGGAGACCAATCTTTAAGTGTTTCAGCATACCAATCGGTCTCTGGGTAACGAAATGGGTCACTACCATCACCAAATTTATTAACTTGGTCTTGAGTATATCTTTCGTCCCTATCCCTATATTCATCAAGCTCATTCAACATCTGTGCATAATCCGGTCCATTCAGCATGTCGGGCAATCTTGTTGGCTGGTTCATTCCCATGTTTAAAGAAAAACCAATTTCGGGAGCACCCGCTTTACCACGTTTTGTTGTTATCATGATAACTCCATTTGCAGACTGCGCACCATAAATTGCAGCAGAAGCATCTTTCAAAATCGTTATCGATTCGATATCATTAGGGTTAAGTCTGGAAAGACCGCCATCCCTATTTGCAATACCATCGATTACAATAAGAGCTTGGGAGTTATTCAATGTATTTATACCCCTGATTCTTATTTGTGAATCATCAGCTCCTGGCTCTCCAGAACGGTTAACAACCATCAAACCTGCCACTTGACCTACCAAAGTATTTGATACGTTGTTTGCTGGAATCGACTTTAGTGCTTCACCCTTAACAGCAGAAACAGAGCCGGTAACAGTAGCCTTCTTTTGGGTTCCGTAACCAAGAACAACAACCTCATCCAATTCACTTACATCAGACTCAAGAACTAAGTCTATCGTAGTTTGGTTGCCAACAATTACCGTTTGAGTAACCAAACCAATAAATGAATATACTAACACTGCGTCGGGTCCCGGAACCACAATGCTGTAAGATCCTTCTAAATCGGTTATTACTCCAGTTGTAGTCCCCTGCAAAACAATGTTTACTCCGGGTATGGTTCCTTCCGTAGCAGAAGTTACATTCCCTGTAACAGTTATTTGCTGAGCACTTACCAACCCGATTGAAAAGCAAAATAAGAGAAGAGTTAATAAACTTCTTCCCCATAGAAATAAATAATTTCTCGCATTTCTCATAGTTGAATAATTTTAAGTTGAAATTAGTTTAATTTTATGTTGAAATTTTATGTTGAATTTATTTTGTAACTATTGTTAAAAAAGATTTATTTTGGGATACTTTGTTTGATTTTTGGTGGTACGTTTAATTTATTGATAGTTCGTTTAATTTTATTGACGATTTTTCACTAACAAAGCTAATTTATTCTATTGTTAAATACAAAATAAAATCTAATTTATATTTATTTAAAATAAGTATCAAGGGTTAATATGGTCATGTTACTCAATTCTACTATCTCAAATCTTTCGGCTTAATCACATCCATATCTGTATAATCGAGATTCTCGCCAGCCATTCCCCAAATAAAAATATAGTTGCTTGTTCCTGCTGCCGAATGAATCGACCAGCTTGGCGAAATTACTGCTTGTTCATTTTTCATCCAAATATGACGAGTTTCGTCGGGCTGCCCCATAAAATGGCAGATTGCCTGTCCTTCGGGAACATCGAAATAAAAATAAACTTCGTTGCGCCGACTATGTAAATGTGGTGGCATTGTATTCCAGACACTTCCTGTTTTTAATTCTGTCATCCCCATTTGAAGTTGACACGTTTCAACCACGCCACTAATAAGCAGTTGATTAATATTTCTTTCGTTTGAAGTTTCAAGTGCCCCCAAATGAAGTACATTGGCATCGCCAAGCGTTACATGTTTTACGGGGAATTCTTTGTGGGCCGGAGCAGAATTTATATAAAAGTGGGCTGGATTTGCTGGATCATCAGATTTAAAAACAACAACTTTGCTTCCTTTTCCAATATACAATGCATCTTTATATTCCATTTTATATTCAGTCCCGTCAACCACAATTGAACCGGAGCCTGCAACATTTATTACACCCACTTCGCGACGTTCACAAAAATATTCCGCTTTTAAAGGTTCAATCGTTTCGAGCACCAATTCCGTTTCAACCGGAACAGCGCCACCTACAATATAACGTTCGATAAGAGAATAAACCAACCGGATATTTCCAGGGTCCATTACTTTTTCAACTAAAAACTCTTCCCTGATTCTTTCGGTACCATAAGATTTAAAATCTTCAGGATGATAATTAGACCTTTCTTCGTAAATTGTTGCCATAATATTTTATTTTGAAATTTTTTGATAAGGGTTTAATGCCACTCAATAATAAACCTAATTTGATTAATATCATTTTGATTCTTCATACTCATATATTTCCAGAATTAATTTCAAACTTTTGTTTTTCTGTTTCATTATTTGTGAAATAAAGATTAGAAGAGCAATAAGCACAAAAATAAGAACTATTAAACACAAATGCAATCGATTGCAAAGTAAAAATAATATATTAACTTTACTTCTATCAATACACCAAAAGAACGTATGTCAGAAACAACTATCCACGATATTGCAAAAAAATTAAATATTTCAGCTTCCACAGTTTCGCGGGCATTAAATGATAATCCGATAATAAGTAAATCGACAAGTAAACGGATTAAAAAAACTGCTTTAGAAATGGGTTACCGCCCAAATAGTTTAGCCGCTAATTTCAGGACAAAACGAACTAATACCATCGGGATAATTGTACCCTTAATAAACAGGCACTTTTTTTCTTCTGTAATCAGTGGGATTGAAGACCTTGCTTATACACAAGGATTTGCAGTAACAATTTCGCAATCGAACGATAGTTTTGAGAAAGAGAATAAAATAGCACACACCCTTTTTGCTAACAGGGTTGACGGTTTAATCCTTTCGATTGGAATGGAAACTATAAAATATGACCATTTAAAACTTTTTGCAGAAAGAAAAATACCAATTGTTTTTTTCGACCGGATTGCTGAAACAATTGAAGCACATAAAATAGTAGTTGACGATTTTGGTGGTAGCCTGCGGGCAACCGAACATTTAATTGAACAGGGGGCAAAAAGAATTGCACATATCGGTGGGCCGTTAAACCTAAAAATATACCAAAACAGATTAGCAGGATATTTTAAGGCATTGGAACGGGCTGGTTTGGAAATTTGCGATTCTTTGGTGATTCACAATAGCCTAACAAGAAAAGATGGAACAATTGCTGCACAAAAACTTTTTCAAAATGAGAATAAACCCGATGCCATTTTTTGCGCTAACGATACAACAGCACTTAGCACAATAATTTATCTAAAAAATATAGGATTAAAAGTCCCCGATGATGTTTTAATTGTCGGGTTTAGCAATGAACCTTTTTCTGAAGTAGTTACACCTTCGATTAGCACCATTAAACACCCAGGTTTTTCGATGGGTAGAAAAGCTGCTGAGCTAATTATTCATCAAATTAATGAAAAAGTGACCAGGGCAGTTTTTGAGACCATAACCATGCCAACCGAACTTATTATAAGAGATTCGTCAAAAAGGATAAAAATTGAAAAATAATCAATTATCAACCTGATTAAAATAAATGACCTCAGAATTTAAAGATGTCCCTTCAATTCCTTCAATTTCAAAAACCATATCGAAAAAGAAAGGTGATTTTGAATTTCCTTCACGATAGTTTTTTATTAGATCATCAAGAAATTCTGAGTCGCATAACTTCTGAGTTACATCATCAATTCCCCCTCTACCTAAGGCCATTATTAAGGTAATTGTATTGTTGTTGCCACCTGATCGTTTTGATACAATAATATTTTCATTTCTGTACCCGTCTGTATCTCTGTTAAAATCAAATTTATCAATTGCCTTATTATCTTCATCCAGCAAAAAATACGATCTTTGTTCCAAATCATATTTTATATTAAATCGTGGAAGCAAACGATTCAAAATATAGAGTGTTTTAAAATCTCCGACAAAAATTATATTGTTCGAATTAATATCTTCCCATGTAAGTACCGAGGCTCGTTTAATCTTAAATACTTCTTTGCTATTTATCAGATGGGGAATTAAAGTTGATACACTTTCCGACATTTCTGACGGAGTATAAGTATGCCGGTATTCGTTATATCCTAAAGTATCAAGATGGCTTTGTTGGAAATCTTCAGATGAATTTATTTCGGAATTACGAACAAAATGCCTGTCACCATCTATTCTTTTCTGCATAAAAAAGAAATCGCCGACAACAATTAATGTTGGTAGATCAGAATTTGAGTATTCTTTCCAAACAGGATTTCTGGAAGCAGTTTTTGAATCGCTGAATAGATTGTTTTTCTCATTAATCTGGTGTACAACAAAAACGGTAAGTAAAACCAATGTAATAAAAACAAATAAGGCAGTAATAAATTTCAACCTATTTAATTTCGAGCTCTTTTTTCTTGATTCAAACTTTACATCGTAATGTCCTTTTGGAATACTTATTTTTATTGTCGAGTTTTTGCTATCCTCTGAAAGGTAAAACGTCTCCAGTTTGTTCCTTAATTTTCCAGTATAAACTCTTACAGTAGAATCAAGCGACGGATCGAAATCTCCATCCTTATTAAATACATCGATAGCAATATGTGCCTCTTTGATGTATTCTTTGGCTAGCGTTTTTTTAACCAAATAATCAAGAAGTTTTTTTTCTTTTTCGGAATTTACAAACTGAGGCGTTTGAAAAATTAATTCCAGCTCTTTTTCTAAAGTTTTTAAATTTACCTTACCCTTCATTATAGGTTTTAAGAATTACCTGTATAGTTTTTCCCGCATTTCAAGTGCTAAATTTTCCAAAATTAATAAAACCGTTTTAAAAGCAAATGAAATTGAAAATTTATCTATGGTTTATTTTATGGGATGTGCCAACATGTTAATTATTGTTTTTACATGTTTTTACTTACCTGAATAAAAGGAGATTTGTATGTTTAAGCCAATAAACCAATTAAACCTAATTTTTTGTATTTGCTAAAAAGCATAAAACTAAAGTTGTATTATTTCTTGCAATTTTTGTTTTATGCTTTTTTCGTTTCCATTTTAAACATATTCAAAACTAAATATTACAAGGGCTTATGAAAAAAGATGAGATTCGAAAAAACGGCCTTCTTTGTCAGAAAAATATTCCAAAGTTTTAGTTTTTCATATAGATTTTTTGTTTTGGTAAACAAAAGTAAAAGTGGTTTTTCAGATTCTCTTTTGAGATTCTGAAATCCACTTTTCTAACATTTGTGCTCAACTAAAAAATCTGAACTGTTAAATGACTTCAATCTTTTTGAATTCAACTTTATTCCGCAAAGAAACGGTTTTAAAAGAAACAAGATCTATGTTACAATTCAACTAACACCAATAGCAATTTTAACAAATAAAGTATAACTTAAACATTCAAAAAATGGTAAACAAATATTTCATAAAAACGGCACTCATTTTTGTTTTTTGTTTTTTTCAGATTCAACAATCTTTTTCTGAATCGAAACAAAAACCAAACATCGTAATTATTATGACCGATCAGCAATTTGCGGATGCAATGAGTTGTGTTATGGGAAATGATTATTTAAGTACGCCGAATATGGATTTATTAGCTGAAAAAGGTGTGCGTTTTACAAAAGCATACGCACCAAATCCATTGTGTTTGCCGATGCGTACTTCAATGGCTACCGGATTATTTCCACACCAAACAGAAGTTCTTACCAATAACAACAAAAAAATAAAAGCTACAGAATACTCGTTTCTGGGAAAAATATTTAAAGACGCGGGCTACGAAACCGGTTATTTTGGAAAGTGGCACATTGCTTTAAAAGAAGAAGAAAAAGAGATTCATGGTTTCGATACAATGTTTCCTAAAAGTAATTTAGACGCTGAACCAGCAATTGATTTTATAAAACAGGACCACAAAAAGCCATTTCTTGCAGTTGCATCGTTTTTAAGTCCACACGAAATATGTCAGTGGGCACGAAAAGAGGAATTGCCAGGTGGCCCGATTAGCGAATTGCCAGCATTAGAAAATTTACCTCCGCTTAAAACAAACTTTGGAATTCCTCAAAACGAAACTGATGTTATGGCTTTTATGAGAGAGTCGTACCACGCAAACCGCCGCTTTCCGGTTGGCGAATATACCAATGCCGACTGGCGAAGATTGGCTTGGGGTTATAACCGCCTAATTGAACGCGCAGATGATTTTGTTGGAGAAATTACAACTGCAATAAAAGAATCGGGGCAGGAAGAAAATACAATTGTTGTGTTTCTCAGCGACCATGGCGATTGCGCCGGGAGTCACCATTGGAATCAAAAAACAGTTTTTTACGATGAATCGGCTCGTGTTCCACTGATTGTAAAGTGGGAAGGAGTCACCAAAAAAGGAACTTCCAATGTTCTGGTAAATACTGGTATCGATATGATTCCAACACTTTGCGATTTTGCAGGAATTGATATCCCCGATGGACTTCCGGGCAAAAGTATGAAAGCACCAATTTTGGATAAAACACCCAATTGGAAAAGAGACTTTATAGTTTCTGAGAATCACATGGTACAAGGCGATCCGGTTGATGAAAAAGCTTTACAACCATTTGGCAGAATGATTCGTAGTACCAATTATAAATATTGCATTTACAGCGAAGGAGAAGAGCGGGAATCATTGGTTGACATGCAATTTGACCCGGGGGAAATGGTAAATCAGGCAAAAAATCCGGTTTATAAAAAAGTATTGGAACAGCATCGATCATTTCTTAAAGAACATGCGGAGGAAAGTAAAGATAAAATCGCACTTGAAATGCTCAATGAATTATAATTTAAAATGTTCAAAGTAAATTAAAATCACAAGGGGTAAACTGAATTACCACCCGTTTCGGAAGTGCCACGGTCTAACCGTGTCACTGTCCTCAACTGTCCCCCTAATTTTATGGGGACAGTTTGAGCCGCAAGACCGCTCGACGGGCTGAGGCGAAAACAGGGGGTACAATGACAAAAAAACTATTAATATGAAAAAACTGATTGTCTTCCTTGCAATAATTTCCCTTCTTCCTCAGTGCAAGACAGAGGTAACAGACGAACGTCCCAACATTTTGCTTGTAATGGTTGACGACATGGGGTTCTCTGATATTGGCTGCTATGGTGGCGAAATTCAAACGCCAAATCTCGACAAACTGGCCAACGACGGTCTTCGTTTTTCGCGTTACTACAACACGGCAAAATGTTTTCCATCGCGTGCCTGCCTGCTAACCGGACAATATGCGCAACACAACGGAATGGCTCAAAAAGCAATGAAATTTACAAATGCCGTAACCATTGCCGAAGTATTACGCGAAGCGGGTTACCGTACATTAATGAGCGGAAAACATCATGGAGAAGAGAATCCGTTTTATTTTGGATTCGACCGTTATTTTGGATTAAAAGATGGCAGCAGCAACCATTTTAATCCTGGTTTACAACGCGACGGCGAAGTTATTCCGGGACAAAAATCAACAAGATTTCAACCACGTGCGTGGGGAATAGATAGCATTGTTTACGAGCCTTATACACCTCCCGAAAAAGATTTTTATACCACCGATTATTTTACAAATTATGCCGTCGATTATTTAGAGGAATATAAAAATGAGGACAAACCATTTTTTATGTACGTGGCTTACACCGCGCCTCACGATCCCTTAATGGCATGGCCCGAAGATCAGCAAAAATACTTTGGTAAATACATGGTTGGTTACGAAACCATCCGTCAAAAAAGATTCGAACGACAGAAAGAAATGGGATTAATTAATGAAAACTTCCCGCTGTCTGAACCAACATACGAAAACTGGGAATCGCTATCGCAAGAAGATAAACTGGTACGCGATTCAATTATGTCAACGCATGCGGCTATGGTCGATCGAGTTGACCAGAATATTGGCAGAATTCTGACGAAACTGGAAGAGCTAAATAAACTGGATAACACTTTAATTTTATTTATGTCGGATAACGGTGCGCAACCACAAGCTAATCCCGACAGTTGGCTTTGGGCAAAAGGGAAAGTCTCCGATTATAGCCAGCCCATTGGAAGTATGGGGAGATACACTTCGTTAAGTCTTTCGTGGGCAAATGTTAGTAACACACCATTCCGTTTGTACAAATCGAACAGTCACGAAGGAGGGATTTCTACACCGCTGATAATGTACTGGAAAGGTAAAATTTTAAATCCGGGAAGTATTACTAATTTCCCCTCGCACCTTATTGATATAATGCCTACCATACTTGAAGTAAGCGGGGCAGATTATCCTGAGAATTTTAATAACGAAAAAATTAATCCGGTTGACGGAGTAAGTCTTTTTTCATTGGCAAACGGACTTGAATATGAAAGAGAAGAACCACTTTTTTGGCAGTGGCAAAGTGGGAAAGCTATCAGAAAAGGAAAATGGAAACTGGTGTCAGACAATAACGGACCGTGGGAATTGTACAATATGGATGTTGACGAAACAGAAACAAATGACCTTGTCGAAGATTTCCCCGAAGTTGTAAAAGAACTAACAGCCGATTGGGAGAATTGGATTCAAAATAGTACCGAAAATTAGATTTTTAGTACTTTAAAAATTTGCGCTCTTTGCGAAAAACTTTGTGGTATTTGCGTGAAATCCTAAAGTTTTGTTTCACGCAAAGTTCGCGAAAAAGAGACGCAAAGAACGCTAAATATTATGATTATAAGAATTAGAGTTTTTTATTAAAAAGTGATTTAAAATGAAGGTATTAATTCTAACTGTAATAATACTAATTACAGCAATAACAATTTTCGCATCGAATTCCGAAAATCGTAAACCAAACATCGTTTTATTAATGGCCGACGATATGGGTTACGAATGTCTAAGCTCAAACGGAAGTTTGTCTCACGACACTCCATTTCTAGATGAACTTGGTGAAAAAGGAATCAAATTTAATTACGCCATTTCGCAACCGCTTTGCACGCCGTCGCGAGTAAAAATAATGACAGGTAAATACAACTACCGTAATTATAAAGCCTTCGGTTATCTCGATAAAAATGAAAAAACATTTGGGAACCTGTTAAAAGATGCGGGTTACGAAACTTGTGTTGTAGGAAAATGGCAACTAAATGGAGTAAATACAAATTTCGAATCAACTGAAAAAGAACTTTTAAAACGACCGCAACATTTTGGTTTCGACGAGTATTGTTTATGGAATTTTATGGGTGAATCCGGGTATCGTTTTGCCAACCCAAAACTTTATCAAAATGGAAAAGAATTAAAAGGTCTGGAAAATAAATACGGTCCGGATGTAGTAAGTGATTACGCAATCGATTTTATGGAAAGAAATAAAGACAAACCCTTTTTCTTGTACTACCCCATGATTTTAACACATTCGCCGTTCGTTCCAACGCCAGATTCAAAAGAGTGGAAAAACAAAAAACTACGCCATAAAAATGAAGACCGCTTTTTTAAAGATATGGTTGAATACACCGATAAAATAGTTCAAAAATTAGTCGCCAAAATTGAGGAATTGGGACTTTCAGAAAACACCATTTTTATATTTACTGCCGACAACGGTACGCATTACAAATTAACAACACAAACTGTAAATGGCCCTTTTAAAGGTGGGAAAGGAACCATGCCCAATGCAGGATCGCACGTGCCAATGGTGGTTTATAATCCATCGAAAATTAAAAATGGTTTTGATTACAACGAATTATTTGAATTCAGCGATTTCCTGCCAACTTTTGCCGAAGCTGCCGGAATAAAAACTCCCGATGGAATTGATGGTAAAAGTTTTTATCCTCTCTTTTCCGGTCAAAAACAAGAAGCCCGCGAGACAGTTTTTGTACATTACGACCCGCTAAAAAAAGGAGGAAATGAACGTTGGTACGGAAGATTTGTTCGAAACAAAACTTACAAGCTTTATAACGATGGGCGGTTTTACAATGTGAGTCAGGATTCACGAGAACAAAATCCAATATCAAAAGAAAAACTGATGACAAAAGAAAACCACTTGTGGGAAATATTTCAGGCTGAACTGGAAACAGCACCACCCTACTATTTTAAACAGCGAGATGAGTATGATGAGTAATTCAAATAAAATATCCAGAAGGGAATTTAACTCAAAGTTGGGTAAAATTGGAGCTGGACTGATTGCAGCAAGCGTACTTCCTTCATTCGGAACTCTTGCACAAAACAATCCGCATGAAGGAAAATTTATTGATGTTCATCACCATTTGGGAAGCGATTTAATGACCGACTCTGCCAACTTCACATTCGACCCAATTATAAAATGGATGAACAAAAACAGTGTTTCGCAAACCGTTTTGCTTTCACCCATTCAATATCCCGAAACGTATTATCCAACCAGAGCCGGAAATATTATCAGAAATGATGAATTGCTTGAAAAATTTCAGGAAACAAACGGACGGCTTTTGCCATTTTGTTTAGTTCATTACGATGCATTTTCGACTACCAAAGAAATTGTAAAAGTTTTAAAGCGGTTTAAGAAAAAAGGAGTAATCGGCTTTGGTGAATTAAAACCTCGGGATACTTCCGGAAACTCGGGAAATATACCATTGGATGATCCACGAATGAAACGAATTTATGCCGCTTGTGCAGAAGTAGATTTCCCGGTTTTATTTCATATCGACAACAAACATGCAGTTGATATACCCGGATTACCCGCCATGGAAAAAGTTTTAAAAGAATTCCCCAATGTGAATTTTATCGGCCATGCAAACGGTTGGTGGAATTCCATAACCAGCGACGTAAAAGAGCTAAAAGGATATCCAAAAGGTAAAATTTCTCCCGGCGGGGCAGCAGTCAAACTGCTCGAAAATTATCCAAATATGTATGCCGATTTATCAGCTAACAGCGGATTAAATGCAATTACCAGAGATCCCGAATTCGGCACGAAATTTTTAGTCGATTTCTCTGATAAACTTATGTTTGGAACCGATGCAATCGGTGGAACTGGTCGTGAATCTCATTTCGATTTTTATAACAAAATTGATTTACCGGAAGAGGTAAAAGACAAAATCTTTAGAAATAATACACGCAAACTGCTTAAAATTTAAACTTACTAAAATGAAAAATATATACTTCTTTTTAGGATTTATTTCTTTATTGATTTCCATAACAAGTCCGGCTCAGGACAAAAAGAAAAGTGAAGCTTTAATTCCAGAAGGATTTGAAGTTATCAAAGATGTATTTTACGCCGGAAATACAAACCAAGCACAAACTTTAGATGTTCTTATTCCAGAAAATAAAAAAACAGGGAAACTCCCAGCTCTCGTATTTATCCATGGAGGAGGTTGGAAAGGTGGTCGAAAAGAACAAGCTTTTAAAACACTCACGCCCTTTTTGAAAAGTGGCAAATATGTTGGATTTTCAATAGATTACCGGCTGAGTGATGAAGCAAAATGGCCGGCACAAATTCACGATTGTAAAGCAGCCATTCGATGGATTAAAGCAAATGCCGATAAATACGGAATAGACAAAAATAAAATTGGCGTTTGGGGTACTTCGGCAGGCGGCCATCTAGTGGCAATGCTGGCTTTAACTTCAGAATCGGGTGAATTTGAAGGAGATATTGGA
The DNA here is from genome assembly GCA_018648265.1 of Prolixibacteraceae bacterium. Taxonomy (GTDB): domain Bacteria; phylum Bacteroidota; class Bacteroidia; order Bacteroidales; family Prolixibacteraceae; genus Draconibacterium. The sequence continues at coordinate 28,290 of JABGRN010000066.1, forward strand.
AACTGTTTAAATGAAAATGGAAAAATTAATTGTGCGATAGATGGATATGGACCAGCTGATTTTTTGGCAATGGATGATCGACCGGGTGCTTTTGTTCACAATGAAATAAGTTCGCCGGAATCCAGATTAATTGGTGCGCCAATTCAGGAAGATAAGGAAAAAGCACTAAATGCATCTCCGGTTTCGTGGGTATCAAAAAATTGCAAACCCATGCTTGTTTATCACGGAACCGATGATGATAAAGTAATAGTCGAGCAGTCAGACAAACTTTATTCAATGCTTAAAAAAGCCGAGGCAAGTGATATATTTTATATCAAAATCGAGGGAGGAAGTCATGGAGTCCGGCATTCAATCCTTTCAAAAAGAATGGCACTTTTTTTTCAAAAATACCTTTATAATAAAAATTCAAATAAAATAAATGAAGCGGAGCTGAATAATGAACCGCGTCGCTAAACTTTAAATTTAATTATAATGAAAATCAAAAATCTAATACCAACTATTCTACTTTTAGCAATTCTCGGATTTGGATGTGAAAAGGAACAAGTTAAACAACCTAATGTTTTATTCATTTCCATAGATGATCTAAACGATTGGGAAGGTGCTATGGGAGGAAACCCACAAGCTATAACACCAAATCTAGATCGCTTGTTTGACCAAGGTCTTTTATTCACCAATGCTCACTGTTCACAGGCAGTTTGTACCGCATCTCGAAATTCGTTGTTAAGTGGAATTCATCCTTCCACTTCTGGTTGGTACAGTTCAACCGGAGCCATGAAAAGGACTTACGATGAGGTGATGGCTGAACACGCAATGTTGCCTCAGTATTTTAAAGACAATGGTTACAAAACAATGGCTGTTGGTAAAATTTTTCATGCCGGAGTGACGGATTATAAAGACCGCATCGACGATTTCTGGGACGAATATGCACCCGACTACAAAGTCCCAAAAGATTTAAAAGACCGTGGCGATGGTTACGGTGGAACAAAATTCTACCCCTTTCCAAAAGACCACAGTCAGATTATTACGCACTACGGACAAGATTTTAACAGTGGACAGTCCTTGTGTTACGGAGCACTGGACCGCGAAGACATGCCAGGCGGAAAAATGTTCGATGAACTGATTTCGGAATGGGCCGTTGATAAGTTAAACGAAGAACACGAAAAACCATTTTTTATGGCTGTTGGTTTTGTTCGCCCACACGTTCCTTATACCGCTCCAAAAGAGTATTTCGATTTATATAATCTTGATGATATTAAAATTCCAGAATTTCCAGAGGATGAAATGTCAGACATTCCAAACATGGGAAAATCGATTGCTTATGGAACCATAAAAACTGGTGATCATTATGCAGTTGTTAACTTGAGTGATACTTACTGGAAAGAGCTGGTTTACGGATATCTTGCCTGCGTTTCGTTTGTTGACGACCAGGCAGGGAAAGTAATTGATGCATTGGAAAACAGTAAATATGCCGATAACACAATTGTAGTTTTGTGGTCGGATCACGGTCAGCATTTAGGCGAGAAAAAACACTGGCGTAAACAGGCTTTGTGGGAAGAATCGACAAAAGTGCCGCTTTATTTTAAAATGCCCGGGCAAAAAACACAAGGTTTAAAAACCAAAGAGGCAGTTAGCCTTTTAGATATTTATCCAACGCTGGTTGACTTATGTAATCTCCCCGACGCCCCAAAATTGGAAGGCAATAGTTTGGCTCCATTAATCCAAAACCCTGAAATGGAATGGAATAAACCTGTATTGAACTCTTGGTATTATGGAAACTACGCAATTAGAAGCAATGACTGGAGGTACATTCAGTACCGCGATGGCAGCGAGGAATTATACAATCATCAAAACGATCCGGGCGAACACATCAATCTGGCAAGTGATCCTCAATATGCTGAAATTATTGCCGAACATAAAAAATGGCTTCCAGAAACAAATGCGCTGCCAGCCGGCATTACTGAATGGACAGGGGACAGATTGGATAATAGAATAAAAGAATGGGCTGCTAATGATTCCATTCCGGTTTGGTTAAGGTAATAGACTTACCTGACCTCCCCAAAGGGGAACAAAAACATTTATATATAAAATTTTAAATAAAAATATTATGAAATCATTATTCACAAAACTGAGCATATTAATTTTGGGGGTTTCAACACTATCTGCTTGTCAAACTACAGAAGTAGATGGACCTTATTTTGGAACTGGAATTAAAATAGGAGAAGTAACGCAAACAGAAGCTATTGTTTGGGTGCGACTAACAAAAACTGCAGTTCGGGTTGGAAACGATGCGCCAATGCCTGATGTAAAATACAAAGATCCAAAAACAGGAGAAATGGTAGAACGAAAAGGCCGCCCTAATGTAACTCCGGTAGTTACTTATCCCGAGGGTTATGATGTAAATAACATTCAGGGTGCAACACCCGGAAGTGAAGGAAAAGCCAGATTGAAATACAAAATAAAGGACGCCACTGAATGGAATGAAATGGATTGGCAAACCGTAAACCCGGGAGCAGCCTTTACAACACAATTCGAATTATCTAATCTTTCAGCAGGAAAAGAATATGATCTGGCTGTTGAAGCAAGCCCACTGGAAAGTAAAAAAATAAGTGCCAAAATTGAAGGGAAATTTAAAACGGCAACTGCTGTTGATGTTCCTTCGAATGTAAATTTTATTGTAACCACAGGAACTTCTTATGGAGACGTTGACAGTGAAACGGGGTATAAAATCTATCCAAGTTCAATAAAATTAGACCCAGAATTTTTTGTACACACCGGCGATATTGTTTATTACGATGGAATGGGAAAAACTGCAGATTTAGCACGCTGGCACTGGGACAGAATGTACAGTTATCAGAATAACATCGACTACCATCGCCTGGTCACAAGTTACTTTATAAAAGACGACCATGAAACATGGATGAACGATGCATACCCAGGAATGGAAACTAAATTTATGGGTGAATTTACCTACGAACAAGGCACTCAAATTTTTCTGGATGAAGTACCAATGAGAGAAAAAACCTACCGAACAGTTCGCTGGGGAAAAGATTTACAAATTTGGATGGTTGAAGGCCGCGACTACCGGAGTAAAAATACAGATCCCGATGGCCCGGAAAAAACAATCTGGGGAAAAGAACAAATGGAGTGGTTTAAGTCTACAGTTCTAGCTTCCGATGCCACATTCAAAGTATTAATCAGTCCAACTCCTATTGTTGGACCCGACCGCGGAAATAAAAAGGACAACCACGCCAATATTGGTTTTCAATATGAAGGCGATTTGGTTAGAAAATTTATTAGCGAGCAAAAAAATATGGTGACAGTTTGTGGCGACCGGCACTGGCAATATATATCGAAAGATGCAGAAACTGGTCTGACTGAATTTAGTTGCGGCCCCGGTGGAAACGACCACGCTGGTGGTTGGAGTCAGGAAGATTTCTATCCGGAACATGTTTATCTAAATGTTGTTGGAGGTTTCCTCGAAGGATCTGTTTCTCAAATAGACGGAAAACCAACTTTAGTTTTCAAACATTATACTCCAGATGGTGAATTATTAAACGAGCATGTAGTAGATTCAGAATAAGGCAAAAAAAATAAGATTTAAATTCATGAACATTAAACTTTTTCTTATAATTATTTTGTCTGGTATTGTACTAATTTCCTGGGCACAAAAAAGTGAGGAGGAAAGTTACCAGCTCGTTCCATTTGGAGAAGGAGGACAGCATAAAATGACTTACGACCGCCGAATGAGACCACAAGCTGTGGTTATGGACGACGAGATTCACCTTGTTTATAATGGTGGTGCACCGGCTGATGCCAAAGAACGAACAAAGACTATGAGGTTTGCCACGTCATACAATTTGAAAACAGGTAGTTTTTCTGAGAATATTGAGTTGCCTGGTAAGATAAGCAGAGACCACCATTATGGACCTATTATTTGGGCAGATAATAACGATTTTTTACATGTTCTCTCAGGGTGTCATCTAACTCCGGGAACGCATGTAATTTCTAAAATACAAGCTAGCACCGATGGTTGGGAAATTGCCCCACAAATTGCTTCTTCCATGTCGTACCCTTCGGTATCACAAATTTTCGATAATCAGCAATTAATGTATTATCGCACGGGCGAGCACAGAAGTTCATGGACGTATAGTTTAAGCTCAGATAATGGAAATACTTGGCAAACACCAGAAAACTCTGTGGTAGATTTAAACAATAAAGGGGAATTAGTTGATTTGCCCCATAAAGATTTAGATGAGGCCTCTTCCTACCAAACTTATTTACCAAGTAACGACGGGAAATCGATTCATGTTGCTTTTATGTATTATGACGACAACAAAGGGCATCTCGCCGAAAAATCTTACAATCCGCTCTATAAAAAGAGTGTAGGCACATTAAAAACGAATCTGTATTATGCTAAAGTAAATTTGGAGACAAGCAGAGTAACGAATTTTGAGGGTATGGAAATGGAAACTCCAATTGTACTTGAGACCGCAAATGCAAAATTTAAAATTTGGGATACCAACTGGCGCGGTGCAGGCGTACCACCGGATATTATTGTTGACAAGAATGACAACCCGGCTTTTTTACATGTTCTTACAGAAGAGATATTTGAAAAGTTGAACTACTATTATATTAGGCGTGCAAACGACAAATGGGAACAAACTGTAATTGCACCTTCTTGTCATAAATGGAACAGCAGTCACCTGGCGATTGATGATGCAGGAGTATTACATGCCTATTTGTTAATGGATGATGGGTATTTCGAATCGAGTGGAAAAGGCGTAATGAACAACCATGGCGGAGGCACACGAATTGAAGAATGGATTTCGAGCGATGATGGAAATACATGGGAAATGAAAAATACACTTCTCAAAGCAGAAGGAGAATACGAAGGTTGGCGTTTTAATAATGTGCAGCCAATAAAAAACAAAGAAGGAAAGATTAAAGAAGGCATGTGGTTGTTTTATGGGTGGAAACAGAAAGATGGAGAAGCTCCGCAAGCCAAGGCATTTCTTCTAATTAGCAGTGATGCTAAAAAATAATGACAGGAAATTTATTATTTTCGATTTTGCTTCCTGTCTTTGCGGATAACATCAAAGAATTATTTTAATAAATTAACACTATTAACCGACTAAAGTCGGATTCTTAATTTATTATGTCTCAAATGCCC
>JABGRN010000067.1 GCA_018648265.1 Prolixibacteraceae bacterium
TTGCTAAAATTTATGCTTAAAAACAAAACCAACCCGAATTATGAAGTGAGCCATAGTTATCCTTTGTTTTAGCGTCCACTGCAAAAACAAAAATCAACAAATAAACTAATACCACAACAATTTTAACTACTTGTATGTAACCGTTTTTTACCATCACCACAATCAATCCAGTCAACAAGTATCCTAAAAATTGGGTATTAACATGTATTGAACATAAACAAATATCAGGGCCGCAATCCGATATTTTAAGCCAATGTAATTGATTTTTAATCAATTTTGACCTTATGTAAAATTAATAATTCCAATTTCTAAAACAAATATAGATAGTAATACATACGCAAAACAATAAGCAAAGTGCGGAAAAACGGGGTTCAATTTGCTGAATAATTAGTTTGTTCCTTTTGCTGATTTTGTTTCTGAAATCGATTTGGGATTTTAGAAATATTTTGACCGGACATAACTTCGTCCATAAAAATCAATATCGTACCCAACAGAAAATTCGTATGTGCCATTTTGATAGGGATATAACTCTGAAAATGTTACATCCATAGCAAACCCCAGACGCAAATTATTATCGAAAATCCATTGCGATACCACACAAAATGCACTTCCAGATCTGAACATCCCACCTAACCAAAGTTTCTCCCGAAGAAGGAAATTAGCCGCCAGATCAAATTGAATCGGAGTACCCCAGGTCGCCCTTACCAACATCGTAGGTTTGAAAATTAAATTGTTTAACGATACAAACCGATGTACATATCCACCTGCTAAATAAAAAGTTGTAACCTCAGTTTGAGTTGAGTAATTATTTATATTGGTCTGAAAATCGTTATTGATCATTTTAGGAACTGATAAACTGATATAATAGTTCTCCTGATATAAAAAGCCCCCAACACCAAAATTTGGAAGGAACTTCATATCAACATCTTCTTCAAATGCCCGATCGAATTCATTATCGGGGTATAACTGATAATCTGTCAAGGGGTTTTTGTAATTTAAAAATCCAAATTTTACGCCAAGTCTTAACCGTGTTTTTGGTGTTAGAAAAACTTCGTAGGCATAATCTACAAAAATACTCAACCTGTTTTCCCTTCCAAAATGGTCATTTATTACATTTAGCCCCATTCCTACAAATTCGCTTTTTAAGGGGCTATGAAGAGAAATAACTTCTGTTAAGGGCGTGCGGTCGATTCCAGCCCACTGTTTTCTTATTAAAGTTGAAAATCCTATTTTCTCCCACATCCCGGCATAAGCAGGATTTATTTGTTGGGTATTAAACATATATTGAGTGAAAATTGGATCGTGTTGAGCAAAACTTTTTACAGATATAAAAATGAAAAGTAACCCGATTTTAAAACTTCTCTTAATCCAGACACCCATTTCCCTTCGTTTTAAAAAATCCATTTTCTTCTACTTTGACAGATTAAAATAAGGAAGCAACTGATTAGATAGATTAGTATTAGTATCTTAAAATTATACGAAAATTAAATTTATAGTTAATATTTAAGCGTTATAAAAATAACAAAAAATTTATAGAAAAAAATTAGCCATTATTTATGAACTGTTAAAATACAATATTAATTCGACTATACTGGAACTTACAGAAGGCCGATAAAGACTGACAGTGAAATAGGTAACCACAAAAAGGCTAATGCGATAAAACCGATGCACAGCAATTGATTCATTCAAATATTTGTGCTGACATTTACAAACTAATTGTGTTAATTTAACGGTGCGAGCCGGTATCGATAATAATTTCAATCTTAAAATATCACGATGCCGGGATTATAAAAAAAGCAAAAATGAGACGAAACAAAGAAAAGATCACACAAAAAAATAGGATGATATTTTGAGATAACCATCCCTATTTAAAAGGAAAAACTTTAATTATTCTAAATTTAATTTACTCTTTTATGTGAAAATAAAAAAGATATTGGCTGGAAATTCCTAAAAACTGCCATCTGAATTTATCTCAGAATCTTTCGAAGTAAAATACAAAAAAATACACAGATCCTGAAACTTTTCCAATACAGGTAAGGGGAGGTTTTTCAGACAAACTATTTAAAAATAAGATCTTTAATCCAGCGATAGAATTTCTTCAATTAAAATCAACTCTTCATCTGAAAAAGCCAGATTTTTTAATGTTTCAACATTATCATTTATTTGTTTAACCGAGCTGGCTCCAATTAATACAGAAGTGATTCGTTTGTCTTTTAGTATCCATGCCAGTGCCATTTGTGCCAGCGACTGTTCGCGTTGCAGGGCCAATTCATTTAATTTCTGCACTTTCCCGATAGCGGAATTTACATCACTTTCATGAAGAAAACCCCATGATTTGGCAGCTCTCGAATCTTCAGGAATGCCATTCAAATATTTATCGGATAATAAACCCTGTGCCAGCGGTGAAAATGGGATACAACCAATTCCTTCCTCTTCAAGTACATCCAGTAATTCATCTTCAACCCAACGCACAAACATCGAATATTTGGGTTGATGAATAAGACACGGAGTTCCCAGTTCTTTTAAAATACGGGAAGCTTCTTTTGCCTTGTCAGCCGGGTAATTTGAAATTCCCACGTACAAAGCTTTTCCTGAACGAACCGCCCGATCGAGTGCCATCATTGTTTCTTCAAGTGGAGTGTTTGGGTCGGGACGGTGCGAATAGAAAATATCTACGTAATCCAATCCCATTCGTTTTAAACTCTGGTCGAGGCTGGCAATTAAATATTTCCGGCTTCCCCAATCTCCATACGGACCGGGCCACATATCGTAACCAGCTTTCGACGAAATAATCAATTCGTCGCGGTAATTGCTAAAGTCTTGTTTTAGGATTTTGCCGAAATTTTCTTCTGCAGATCCGTAAGGCGGGCCATAATTATTGGCCAAATCGAAATGGGTAATTCCCAAATCGAAAGCACGATGTAATATTCCCCGGCCATTTTTAATGGTGTCAACATCGCCGAAGTTGTGCCATAATCCCAGCGATACAGCAGGAAGTTTCAACCCCCATTTTCCGCAGCGGTTGTATTTCATTGTGTCGTAACGGTTGTCTTTTGAGATGTAAGTCATGGTAAAAAATTTAAAGTTTCAAATAAAAGGTTTAAAGTTAGGAAAGTTAGTTGCAAGACCGATGACTTTAGGTGGAAGAATTATGCACAATTTTATATTTAAATTTGAATTGAAATAATAATATTTCTTTTCCCGGGAGGAGGGTTAGGTTTTTTGACCTACATCCTTGCTGGCGCCAATTTGCAATTGGGGTCATTATTGCAAACAATAGTTCTCTGCGTCACGGGGATATTTTAAATGCTTTTATTACCAAAAAGCAACTTAAACAGTTAGTAGTATAAAACAGAAAGCCCGTTAAATTGCCAGGCTTTCCATATAATTGCTGTAATATTGAATACTACTTGTTTTTGCAAAACAAAACACGGATCACAGATCCACGCTGGTGGTGAGTATTGAATACATCCATTCTTCCGAATGCACACCGATTGCAAATTGGCACGAGCGGGGAGGAAGAGTTTAAGTCAGGTAAGTTCAACATTGTTAGTCCTATTGAATCCACCTAACTATTAATTATATTTGGTAGAAATTATAAGTGTAATAAATCGCAATATGGAGCCAGACAAAAATAAGGAACCAGAAAAGAAAAAGGAAAATATTCAGGATAAACCAGAAAAATGGATCGACAAAGCTGAAGAGTTTATTGATGATACTGCAGAGAAAATTCATAAAAGTGATACATACCGTAAAGCCGACAAATCTGTTGAAAAAGCAACTAAAAATGTATTCAGAAAAGCCGGAATATTGTGGGGAAAATCAGAGCGTTACTTTAAAACCCAGGGTAATAAAAAGGATTCAAAATAAGATGACAAAATTTTGAGTTTTTAACTCAATCTTTGTCGTTTGAGAAACGACATGCAGCTTAGCCCTCGTTGCAACCGAAGGGCAAAGGGAGGCTTTTAAGCTGAATCTGGAAATTGATTTATATCTTTGAAAATAATCTTTATCCCTTTATTGACACGGATTACAAATCCGCACGAGCGGTGTACTGGATCATATTTTGTTGATCCTCGATTTAGAGATAAAATATTCTGCAAAGGTGTTTTCATCCAATAAACCTTTCTTCAATATGCCTTTCTAAAAACCTAACATCTGGAAGAAACCTCGCAGGCCGAATAATTTCTTTTTTATGATATGTTGCAAAATAATTCTGAATAAAACTATCTTCCGATTTCATAAAATCATTACAAATCAAAATTTTCAGATTCTTATCAATTGCTAAATACCCATTCTCAAAAGCTTTATCATGCAAATTATTTAATAAAAGTCCATTCTGAGGATTAAGTCTATTTTCCTTGTCTTTTGACCAAGGAATTATGTGACTTGCGATTAAGAAATCAGGATTTCCAAATCCTGTAACAGCACATTTATTATTGAAATTAGCTAATACTATCTGACGAAAAACATTCTGATTTACTCTTGTTTTAACTTCTCGTAATTTTGTTTTTCCCTCTAATATATCAGTTCCTTTGAGAACCATCTCATATTTTTTTTCAATTGATGTTTGTTGGATTTCTGCAAGAATCCTTTCACTTTCAAAAATTAACTCTTCTTTGTTATTATGAAATTCATCCCAAATAGGCTGAACTTGTTTAATTCCACCTTTCAATCCAACAATACCCCTTTCTTGATGATAAGGATCAACGCTGGCAAAATTGCTTAATCGCATTGAGACAGCATTGGGGTTCCTATCCTTCATTAAATCTGACAGTTCAATAACTTCTTTAGCGGTATGATGAATTTTTCCAAAAGGGATTTTTAGATATAAATTAAATGCTAATATTAGTTCTTCTCTCGACCAAAGTTTTCGTTTAACCATTTTGGGTGATTTTTCAACAACTATAAAACTAATATTAATGAACTTAAATGCATAGAAGTAATCTAACTTTCTTCGCATAATGAAATCAATTCACACCAATCATGATCTAATTCTGGATTATAATTAGGAAATTGAGGTTTTATCAATCCAAAATCATGAGGGACAAAATACTTTTCATCAATTAATTGATTTCGGAACCAATTTTCAAAGTCTACTAATTCAAAATTATAGGGATTTATAATTTCAACTTCTTCATATAACTTGTAATTTGCTGCATCACGATATAGATATTCTATAATTATTTTATGCTTTCTCATTCAACAAAAGAAATCTAAAAACAATATAGAATCAACGGACTATAAGTAACATCCTTCAGCAAACAAAAACTTCCGCACCAGCATTTCGGGTTTGGTATTTTTCCCTTTTATGCGGCTCATGTTATACGAGCGGGTAGTTTTGTTGTGGACGTCGGCCATTTTAAAGATTTGATTATCGAGTAGCAAGTATCAAGACAGGATAAAGTTACAAAATCAAAATCCAGCGGATTTGAATGTTTATAGAAAAAATTGTTTGTAAGGAACGGTGCGACTCCGGCTGGAGTCGAATTTCTTGTACACGATGATGTTTCTATAAACATGTGATGCCGCCGGCATCAATCTTCTAACCATTGAAACAAATATTCATCTTTAAATTCAATTTCAAATGCTTTTAAAAAATCAAGATATTCTTCTTTAAATGTTTTCTTTTTATGATGTTCCTTTTGGTTTTCAATGTAACGAATTACATTGCCCAGCTGAGAGTGCGAATAAGAAAAAGCCCCAAATCCTTTTTGCCAGTTAAATTTAAATGGCGTGAAACGTTTTTCCTTTACCATAGCATCAGACGATTTTTTTACCTCACGAACCAAATCGGAAAGGCAGCATGTGGGTTTTATTCCAATAAAAAAATGAATATGGTTTGATGTTCCGTTAATTGCTAACATTTTTTGCCCTTTGTTTTGCACAATTCCTGTAATGTATTTGTACAATTCTTCTTCCCAACTCTTATGAATTGTTGCGTTTCGGTTTTGAACGGCAAAAACGACCTGGATGTAAATTTGTGTGAATGTATCGGCCATAATATAGGATTTAGAATTAATAAAAATACGAATTTTCAAAGTACAAATCCAGCGGATTTGAATGTTTATAGAAATAATTGGTAGGTTGGAATGGTGCGACTCCGGCTGGAGTCGGATTTCTTATACACGATTATGTTTCTATAAACATATGATGCAGCCGGCATCGGGAGCATAGGTATTTCGGGATTGGTATTTTTCCCTTTTATGCGGCTCATGTTATAAGAGCGGGTTGTAAGGTTGTGTACATCCATAAGAATAGTATCGGGTACAAGACACAAGTATCAAGACTGGAATAAAGATACAAAATCTACATCCTCCGGAGTTCAAAGTTTCGAGTTTTAAGTTCAAAGTTAGGGGAGAGAGAATCAAGATGCAAGAGTCAAGACACAAGTATCAAGTATCACGAATCTGAATATGGAGGTTTTTTGGTAATTAATAAAGAAAGTCTCAGATAGGAAAGTGAGCAGCGAAGAGGGAAGAAAAGACCAAGTATCAAGTAGTAGAAATCGGGTTTATTCCTCAATTTTTGTTAGTATAACTTTCGAATAAATTCCCGGGCGCTGGTAGCATTCTTCCATTTTCCCATTGGGCATTATTTTAAGCGTTATTATTTGGGTTTTTGTTTCGTCGCTTAAAACTAAATTTCCATGCTGGAATTTCCCACTAAACCTTTGCCAGCCGGCTTTATTGATGTTCCATCGCGGAGCAACACCCCATGCATAAATCGCTTTTGCTTCGTGCTTATTATAAATTTCCTCCACTACAATGGCCGTATTTAAGATGCCATCGGCAACACCAAACCAGCTACCCGAAAATTTTGCAAGTTCTTTTGGAATCGCTCCCGGGGGAGGTTTAATGGTCATGTTTTCGGGAAAGACTAAATCTGAAGTTTTTGCCCGGTTTTCTAAAAACTGGTTAAAACTACTTTTATAGGTAAACTGATAACTTTGGTTGTTTAATAACCAGTCGCTGATTTCTTTTACAGGTTCTGTTGTATTTATCCAGTAATCAGGTAAAAACCCCCTGCATTCTTCAAAATCGGGTATTAAAATAAAATGGCGGGGTATTTTGGCAATAAATTTAGAGTTTGGCAGATAATAATCGCAAGCACTTGAAAACATTCCGCTTCCACCTGTATTTTCTCCGATAAGGATTCTGTTTTTAACACAAGCTGAGACGCCAACAAAAGCCTCCCCGGCAGATAGTACATTCCGGTTGGCTAAAACAAGCAGTTTCCCTTTAAAATCCTCACCTGTTTTAGTAGGTTCACCATTTTTTGAGCACACCCACTTTTTTTTGGGTGCAATTTGATAACTTTTTACCAGTCTCCGGTTCTTCTCTATCATCTGCCTGAAACCCGGCGATTGTGCTGCTTTTGACTCTAGATCGTACCCGGCATAATATTCAATTATGGGAGGAGAGCTGAGCTCTCCCCAATGGGTATCCCAATAAACTTTTCCGTTTAAATTACTGATAAATGTTTGTGGGAATAAAGAAGAACCGCCCCCGTTGTTCATAACATTGGCAATAATATACTTTTCATCCTTAAGCTGATGACCCGATTCCATAAACTGTTTCATTATTGGGTAAATTTCGTTGGCAAAGCTTGATACATTCACAATAGCTATATTATTCACTTTCCTAATGTTAAAAGGCCTGGATTGATTGTTTTTGACAAAGCCAAGACGGTTTTCATGAAATTGGATTTCGATGGGTTTATTGTTAAAAGAAAGTTTTTGGGAAGTTATGGGTTGATACGAAAATACCCCGATTAAATAATGATTTTCCCCTGCCGGAGAAAGTGTTTTAAATAGATAATTACTAACATCGTTTTGCGTAAAATAATCGCCGGTTTTCACGGGTTCAAACTGAGAGTTTATGACTTTGTATGTTTCCTGTTCTGTTTCTGCAACAACAATATCGCAGAAATAAACGGTAAGGTGTTTATATGCTCCGTATGCGTTTTTTCCCTGTAAACCTATATGTCCATCGCTTATTAAGCTTAAAATTTCCGACCATTCTTTCTCAAATTCATCGATTGGAATTGTATCCTTTTGTTCAGCAAAACTACGGAGTTCAGAAAAATAGAGATCGAAATCTACACCCTGATGTTTCCAGTATTCATATCCGGCATATGACGTTTTAATCAGATATTCAAATACCTCAATGTCTTCCAATGCCTCCTTTTTTGTTAAAAAATCAGGTATTGGCAAATCCATATTGCCATAATGAAATAGTATTTTATGATACTCTACAGGACTTTCAGCACACTTAATATACTGATTAAGTGTGCTCGGGGTTTTTGCGAGCTCAGTTTTTTTACTGCACGAGGTGAGAACATTTAATAAAAGGAAAACCAGCAATACTAAACAAACTCTTTGGTGGTTCATGTCACTGAATTTTGTTATGGATAGTTTTTGAGAGACATGTACGGTATTCGTATCGTTTTGGTTTCAGAATAGTTAAGAATCCTTTGCCAAACCTTAACTTCCACAGCTGCATTACGGGATTGGTATTTTTCCCTATAATGTGACTCATGTTCCAGGAACGGGTGGTTTTATTGTGTACATCCATTGGATGTTCAAAGTTTCGGGTTTAAAGTTAATGAAAAAAGTCGCAGTCGCAGCTTGCAGTGGCAGGGAGAAAGATAAGAAAGTCGCAGTTGCAGTTTGTCGGTTATAGCACTTTTTTCACCCCCGGGATTTGTTTTGCCAGCCAGGCAATAAAAAAACAAGCCACCAAAGCTATCGGGGCCAACACAATAAATTTCAGAAGCTGTGGAATTTGAAAGTTTAGAAAAACAGCACTTATCCCGAGTAAAACAGGTGTGTGAAAAACATACACTCCGTAGGCGCTGTCGGAAAGTTGTTTGCCGGATTTTCCCTGTTTATTAAGTCGCTTTTTGAAGATCCCGAACAAGCCAATTATTAAAGAGATACCAACCAACTGCTCCCAGGTGGTATAAGAAAAACATTGCCAGGTAAAACCGCCCATAAATTTGTCGGTGCCATTTTCTGCTGCCCCTCCAAGTAAAAATAATACCGGGAATCCTATAAAAATAAGTGTTTGTGCAAAGGCAAACCAGCGCCAACCGGATTTGCTGCTTATGTTTCCCATCCAGTTATTTTGATATGCAATAATTCCGAAGGAAAAGAGAAAAATATATTGTAGAAAGTGAGGAAATTGAAATCCTGTAAAAGGGGATCCCCAACCCACCGGCAACCAAATACGAATAATAAATTGTCCTAATCCGATTAGAAAAGCAAATAATAATATATTTTTTGCCTCCGGGAATTTCATTATTATTTTAAATTTTAAAAGTCGAATCAGTAAAAAAATGCCAGTAAAAACCAGCAGTGCTTCCACAAACCACATGGGCCCAAATCCCCAGGCATCCGGGTTTTTGAGAAGTTCAAAAAAGGTGTCTTCTTTTTCAAAAATGTATTTGTTCCTTATGTAAATGGTTAGTGGATTCAGCAAAAAAAAGAATACTAAAAGTGGAATTCCCAGTCGCACCAATCTTTCTTTAGCAAATGTTTTCGTTCCTTTTCGGTTGAGGGAAGGCAGAATAAAATATGCCGAAATAAAAAAGAACATGCCCATAAAAAATGCCTGATTGGTTGCTACAAACAAAGCCATAGGGAATATTGACGGAAAATCGGCCTGCGACTCATTGTAAAACCAGCTTCCGGGCGCACCATAAGTAATAATTAGGTGATGTAAAACAACTAATCCTATCAGAAAAATACGGAGGTTATCGATGTAGAAAAGACGTGATTTTGACATTGACATAAGTTTTGTAAAAAATACACTGATTAATAATTTTTTGGGTCACTCTTTTTATTCTCTGAAATACATCTTCAATTCAAAACAATAAAATTAAGGGCATCTCTAAAAACTCCTTCGCATCAAAATTTTCAGAGTTTTTCAGAGACAATTCAAATTTTTGAAACACTATCGGGATAATGTAATAAAATTTGAAGCAGGATATGGAAAACTCTGAAAACCCTTCGGGAACGAAGATAATAAACAATCTGACTGCGTTATAATTTTTTGAAATAGCTACGGCTATTCTAAAAAATTATGCCTTGCATATTACTCATTATCTTCATTTTTTGAAAGAAATGAGTTTTTAGAGATGCCCTTAATATAGCTCGTCCATGTTTTAATATTTCATTACAGATTATTTAGGAGGAAATGTGAGTACAATTTCCATTTCATTTTTGCAAGAATAACTGACATTTTCCTGATTGTGTGGAATAAAAAATTTATCGCCGCGCTTAATCTCTCGTTGTTCATTTTTTGTTTTAATTATTCCTTCTCCGTTTGTGACAATACCGACATAAAATGAGTTGGAATTTTTAATAAATGTTTCTGTTATTGACAGTCGATGAACACTGAAGCAGGGAGTTTTTTTAGAATCTATTAAAACTTCTTCTTTCCCCCCTTTTTGTTGTTGAATTAATCCGGGTGTACAAAAATGCTTTTTTCGCACTTCTTCTTTTGATAACGAACCGAAGTTGAGCATATTTAATCCAAAATCAATTCCTTTTCCCATAAACCTCGATTCTTCCGGCAATAAGTATCCGCCCCGCTCAAATTCTAAACGTGCAACAAAATCTGTTGGCTCCATTATTTCAATCATAAAAACACCTTCTCCAATAGCATGCGGCAACCCACCAGGGACAATAAACACATCTCCTTGCTTAATAGGAATTTTCTTAAAATAAGAAAGCAATTTCTTTAGGTCCTGCTTTTCAATAATTTTTGAGAATATACTACGTTCCGGTGTCTTTTGAAAACCCAGGTAGATATACGGATTCTTAATTCCCTCCCGAATTCCCAGTATTACATAGGCTTCTGTTTTCCCGGAATTGCTTTTTAAATACTTTTGCGCAAACTGAATAGTAGGATGAACCTGAATGTGTAAACGAATTGCAGAATCTAAAAATTTAAGTAGAAACTGTGTGTTGGCTCCAAATTTATCAAAGTGACTTTTTCCAAGCAGTTCATTTGGATATTTTTTGAAAAGAGAAGTTAGATATATTTTATGATCATTCAAAACTACTTCGGAAAGTCCTTCAACTTTGTCTTCTCTTCCTTTGTTCACTGCTTGCGTGGTAGATGCAATCCAGTCTTCGGGGAAATGGGTGTCTTCCGGATTTTTCTTTCCGTTTAATTGGTCTAAAATGCGACCTCCCAAATAAGTGCGCCAGACCCGGTTCGAATCAAATAATATGATTTCAGGAATAATCATAGATTTTTTATAAAAGCAAATAATCCTGAGTAGCTCATGTAACTCATTATCAGTGAGAAAATCAGAACAAAAACCAATTGGATATTTGTAGCAACGGATAGTTTTTTTTCTTTAACAACAATTTTTTTGTTTCCGAGATAAATAAGAGAAGCCACCGTTACCGGTAAAATTAAAGCACTAAATGCCTGAGAAGCAATCATTATTGTTACAGGTTTTGCCTGAAATAAGGGCACGATCATTCCGAAAAAGGAAAGTATTAATACGTAAATCCGGTAATCCAGTCTTCTCAGGTTTGGTTTGCGTTCGTGGTAATCATCTAACAACCAGGGCAGCATCGAAACATTCGGGAACTGAGAACTTACTCCGGCAGCTACAACTCCTAAAGTAAAAACCCCAACTGCAAACAAGCCTGCAACCGGTTCAAGTAATACGATCATCTCTGAAACATTTTCTAACGAAATGCCCTGTGCATGTAATGTTCCGGAGGCTGCCGCCATAACGGATGCGCTTACAACAAACATCATGATTCCTGCAAACATGGCATCCCTTTTCTGTATTTTATAGTCTTTCCAGGTCCAATTTGCTTCTTTTACCAAAGTTCCCCTCAGAATAAATAAACCTGAAAAAACGGTAGTTCCAACAATTGAAGCGATAACAAGAAAAGCTTTGTCTTCAGAACCGGTTTCCGGCACTTTAGGAATTAGTCCTTTTGCAATTTCTTCAACCGGAGGGGGCATTATAAAAAAGTTTATCAGAAAAGAAATGGCCATTATTGCCACTACAAAAGTGAGAATTTTTTGAAAAACCTTTGTTCTGCCATCGAGAAATAACAGATAAACAATGGTTACAAAAAATAGTGCGATTGCAATATGTGGAATTCCTCCTTCAATAAATGTCTTGGTCCACTCGTGGCAAATATCTGCTATAATTCCCATTACCCCGATAATACTGCCGCTGACGTGCAAAGTTAAAGCAACAATAAAAAAAATACCAACGGCAGGATGAATGTGTTTTTTGAATGCCGCCAAAGCTGTTTTCCCTGTGACAAGTGTAAACCGGCCATATTGGTTTATCATAAAATAGGTAATGTAACACGACAATAAAATAGCCCATAGTAGAGACATTCCATAATCTGCACCAGCCTTTGCCATTGAAGTAACTGAGCCGGTGCCAACGGTAAAACCAAATAGAAAAATTCCAGGCAAGAGAGACTTAATAAGTTTTTTTAATCTCATAATTATTAGGTCAGGTGAATTTAAAAAGTATGGATACTTCGGGATTTATCCAAACTGAGAAAAATTGAGGAGGGGATTAATTTTTTGTCTTCAAAAAAAGAAAGATTAACCAACGCTGGTTATTAGTCATGCCCCCATTTATTATGAGGGCATGATTAAACAATCATTAAACTACGGGTAATTTCCATGGAGCCCTGTAAATTGGTGTAAGTAATTGATTCGCATCTTCGTCGCCAATAAATTTGCTGTTGTCTGCATCCCAATATAACCTGCGACCTGTTTTAAAAGCAACATTTCCTAAATGGCAAACCCTTGCTGTATTTGCAGCAATCCCAATATTTGCATTTGGCGAAATGGATGGATCTTTAATACAATCGATAAAATTTTTCATGTGGTTGTTTAGTCCCTGACCATCACCTTTTTGTAATTCTACTCGTTCCATTGCGGGATTGTTGCCACCTTCGGGAATTACCTCCCAGCCTCCGCGATCGACAACTAAAGTACCGTTGTTTCCAACAAAACCGACACCGTGCGAACGTCCGTAGTAACCTCCGTCAATTCCAATTCCATGATCCCAAAGCATCGTGTAACCATCAAAATCGTACAAAGCCTGTTGGGTGTCCGGAGTTTCGCAGGCATCATCGGGATAAGCAAATTTTCCTCCCATCGACATTACTGATTTTGGTGCTTTTGCTTTCATTCCAAATAGGGCATAATCAATAATATGTACCCCCCAATCGGTCATCATACCACCGGCATAATCCCAAAACCATCGAAAAGTAAAGTGAAACCGGTTTTTATTGAAAGCTTGTTTTTTTGCCGGCCCTAACCAGAAATCGTAATCGACACCTGCCGGTGGCGCACTGTCTACAACAACCGGCACTGATTTCATCCAACCCTGGTACGACCATGTCCGAACGGTACGAATTTTACCCAAAGCACCTGAATGAACAAATTCAATAGCTTTTTGCCAATGTGTATCACTGCGTTGCCACTGCCCAACTTGAACAACATTTCCATATTTGGCTGCCGCCCGTTCCATTATGTTTATCTCCTCGATGGAATTTGCCAGAGGTTTTTCACAGTAAATGTGTTTGCCTTCCTGGGCTGCATTAACAAATGGAATGGTGTGCCAGTGGTCGGGAGTTCCAATAATTATTACATCGATTCCCGGCTCCTCCAGTAATTTTCTGAAATCTTTAAATCCTTTAGGCTTTGTACCCTGAATTTTTTCAGTGTCCGCGATTCGTTCGTTTAACACGTTTTCGTCAACATCGCAAATGGCAGCACATTCTGTATTCGGTTGGCGTAGAAAGGCCTGCAAATCGGAAAATCCCATTCCTTTTGCACCAATTAAACCACAAACCAGTTTTTCGTTGGCACCTTTGAATGAATTCATAGCCATGGGCGTTGAAGCTGCAAGACCAAATCCTGCGGTTGCAAGTGCTGATTTTTTAATAAAATTTCTTCTGTTTGTCATTTTTTAAGAATTGTCGGAGGTCCGAAGCCGGAAGTTGAAAGAATGACCGAAGCCGGAAGTCCGAAGTTATAGTTCTAATTTATTTTTTTTGTGAATGCAACCATCATATTCATCAGGTTGTATGAAAATTTATAAAGCTTTAAAAAATCTTCTTCTGAAAAATAATTTCTTCTTTTAGCCTTATGAAGACATGTTACAACTTCTGCTAATGAACGAATTGCATAACCCATGAATTTCTTAAATTCTGGATTGGACTGACCGATGGATCCCTCAGAAATATTTAATGCGATAGAATCAACAGCCCTTCTTATTTGAGAAGAAAGATTATAGATTTCTTTTGGAGGAAACTTATCGGACAGGACATTAATTTCCTCCCCAAAATCCATAGCTTTTTGCCAAATAATAAGTTTCTCAAATTTGAATTCCATCGTCTTTCTTGATTATTCCATTGTTTTTTTTGTCTCTCATTTTCCCTCTTCCGACTTCCGACTTCGAACTTCTGTCTTTCTTATTCTTTCTGCATTGCATCGTCAAATGCCACATCCGAAGATTCAAAGTCGGAATATCTCACAAAATCGCAAGCCTCGGCAGCACCAACTTCGCGGTTCATACCGCTGTCTTCCCATTCAACCGAAAGAGGGCCTCTGTAACCAATGTCGTTTAATGCACGGATTATATTTTCAAAATCGATTTTTCCACGGCCCAAACTACGGAAATTCCAGTATCGGCGATTGTCTCCAAATTCCATGTGACCACCAAAAACACCAACTCCCATCGGAACATCGCTCCAGTACGCATCTTTCATGTGAACATGGAAAATCCGGTCGGCAAATTCATAGATAAAACGAACATAATCAACATGCTGATATCCAAAATGACTTGGGTCGAAATTAAACCCAAATGCCGGATGGTTATTTAAAGCTTTTAAAGTTAAATGAGCGGTGTGTATATCGAATGCAATTTCTGTTGGATGGACTTCCAATGCAAATTTAACACCTAATTTTTGGTATTCATCTAAAATTGGTTTCCATCGTTTTGCAAAATCCTCGTATCCTTTTTCAATCATTTCAGGAGTAACTGGTGGGAATGAATAAAGCAGGTGCCAAATCGGACTTCCGGTAAATCCAATAACAGTATCGAGCCCGAGCATTTTGGCAACTTTGGCTGTTTTTATCATTTCGTTTGCTGCACGCTGGCGGACTCCTTCCGGGTCGCCGTTGCCCCAAATATAATCGGGTACTATACTTTTGTGACGTTCATCGATATTGTCGGAAACACACTGACCAACCAAATGAGTTGAGATGGCAAATAGTTTAAGATCGTATTTTTCAAGCAATGCTTTTCTTTTGTCGCAATATTCCTGGTCGGCTTTGTCAATTTCCATATGGTCGCCCCAGCAACATAGTTCCAGGCCTTCGTAGCCAAATTCCTGCGCTTTCTGGCACATGGTTTCAATGGGAAGATCGGCCCATTGACCGGTGAAAAGTGTAATTGGTCTTGACATATTTTTTAGTTTAAAGTTTCAAGTTCAAAGTTTCAAGTATGTTTAATTCATTGAGCAGAAAATTTTAAGTTTTATACTCAATATTTAGGTTGATTTTTTCTTATTCCCCTCCTTGGGAGAGCTTGTCCCGAATATCGGGAGCTTAGGGGGAGGCTCTTTTCTATTCCCCAAATTTTACCCATTTCATATTATCATCGTAACCGGCTTTTACAATGGTGTCGATAAATTGCATGCCGCGGATTCCATCTTCAACGCCTGGGAAATCAAACATTTCAACGGTTGGCTCTTCATTATTCATTTTCGCACGGACAGTTAATGAGAAGTTGCGATATATATTTGCAAAAGCTTCCAGATAACCTTCGGGATGACCGCCGGGTACCCGTGTATTATGAGCCGCAATTGTGCTATTCATACTTGTGCCGACACGGAGAACCTGCATTGGTTTATCGGGCCATTTTACAATTAAGGAATTGGGTTCCATTTGTGCCCATTCCAAACCACCTTTGTCGCCATAAACCCTTATTCTAATAGCATTTTCTTCGCCTGCTGCAATTTGGGTTGCAACCAAAACCCCTTTCGCACCGTTTTCGAACCGCAGCAGTGCGGCACCATCATCGTCTAACATACGGTTTGGAACAAATATGTTTAACTCTGCACAAAGTTCAGTAACTTTTAAACCTGTAATATATTCGGCTAAATGGTGTGCATGAGTTCCAATATCTCCCATAGAACCTGCTTTACCGGAACGTTTTGGATCGGTTCGCCAGGAAGCCTGTGGATTGCCTGTATCTTCTAATTTTGTAGAAAGCCAACCTTGTGGATATTCAACATATATTTTACGGATTTTGCCAAAATCGGCATTGGCAACCATTTGTTTAGCGTGTTTAACTGCCGGGTATCCTGAGTAAGTATGTGTTAAGGCAAAAGTTAATCCGGTTTGATTTATTTTTTCTTTCAGCTTTAAAGCTTCATCCAAAGTGAAAGTAATTGGTTTGTCCAGCACAACATTAAACCCGTTTTCTAAAGCCATCATTGCCGGGTCAAAATGTACAAAGTTGGGTGTAACAATGGAAACAAAATCCATTCTATCGCCTTCAGGAAGTTGTGCTTCCTTTTCAAACATTTCCTGATAAGTTTCATAAACACGGTTTTCAGGAATAAAATAAAGTTTCCCGGAAGATTTAGAAATTTCAGGATCAACACTAAAGCAGCCACAAACCAATTCAATTTGATTATCCATTAAAGCTGCCAAACGATGTACCGCACCAATAAATGCATCGGTTCCGCCACCGACCATTCCCATTCTAATTTTTCTATTCATGTTTAATAAATTTTGTTTTATATACTTTTTAGTTGATTTTGAAATTACGACGTTAAATTTATAACTCTTTTGGAATGAAACAAAGGGCAACCAGAATATAGTTGTGTAGAATTCAAAAATATTGAGTTGAATTCATCGTGGATTTCAACTACATTTCACTAATTTAGCCTTTGAATATTGAAATAATGATTTAAACCAATAAACCATGAAGAGAAGAAATTTTATTAAAAGTACGGCGGCCAGTGGAATTGCATTGTCAGGATTAACAGGAATAATGGGAGCCTCGGCTTCAGGATCAAAAGTTTCCAATTCGGCAAAATTTAATTTGAAATATGCACCCAACCTGGGAATGTTTCGCGAACATGCAGGAAGGGATCCTATCGACAATATCAAATTTATTGCCGACCAGGGTTTCCGTGCAATTTTCGATAACGGATTAATGAACAAACCTCCGGAGCTGCAGGAAAAAATTGCAAATGAATTAGCACGTTTGGACATGGATTTGGGACCTTTTGTTTTGTATGCCGATTTTAAAGTGAAATCAATGGTAACTCAGGATCCTGAAATTAAGGAAATGCTAAAAAAGAAAATGGCAGATGGGCTGGAAGTACAAAAGCGGACGGGCATAAAAACTGCTTTAGTTGTTCCGGGTCGTTTCGATGATGCTCTGGAATGGGATTACCAAACAGCCAATGTTATTGATAATATGAGGATGTGTTGTGATATTGTTGGTGAATCAGGTTTAAAATTGGTTATGGAACCGTTAAATGCATGGACTAACCATCCGGGATTGTTTCTCACTAAAATGCCACAGGCACACATGATTTGTGTGGCCGTTAACCATCCAAGTTGTAAAATCGTTGACGACATCTACCATCAGCAAATTACCGAGGGAAATATTATTCCGAACATTGATATGTGTTGGGATTCTATTGGAGCTTTTCACATTGGCGACAACCCTGGCCGAAAAGAGCCAACAACGGGTGAAATCAATTACAAAAATATTTTCAAGCACATTTACGATAAAGGTTACGATGGAGTTTTGTGTGCTGAACATGGGAAAAGCATATCGGGTAAAGAAGGCGAGTTGGCATTGATTAATGCGTACCGTGAAGTTGATGCGTTTGAAGTGTAAATAAAAGTTAAAAATTAGAAGAGAAATAAAGTTTGAGAAGATGAATTACAAGTAAAAACTTTTTCAAATTGGATTGAAAATTGAATATGTCACTTCTATAATTTTTAAGCCTAATTTGGATATGTTTTCAACGAAGTTAAAAAGTGAACCTTTTCCTGTTATTTTTTTACAGTGTACCTGGGTACAATTATTATTGCTAATACTGAGAAAATTAAGCATCCAAACAATTCCTAAAATAAAGTTGTCTGGAGTACCATTTTGGAATGCATAAATGCTACAAAATGCACTGTTTTGCAATTTTTACCTTTCCGTATCTAGTTGGTAATCAAATGCCTTGTGTTCAAGCCTGATCCATTGGTAGTCAAAAGGTTCGCGATTCGGCTTCGTTATTTTTGCCTGATAAAAAAGACGTTACACCGATGCAGCGTCTTTTTTATGACTGGAGGGTCCTACTGGAGGGTCCTTTTTTTTTCATCAAAAATTCGGAAGCTATTTTTCATCTCATTACAATTTATTTTTTTTAACGGTATTCGATGTAGCTCGCTGTTTACTGTCTCCTTTTACAACAGTTTATTGCCAAGCTCGTTTCACTATTTGTTTTCCAACTTCACATTTATGGATATGGTGTTTTGATGTCGTTCATTAGTTGCTGTGTTGCATATTTAGTAGTCCAGCTCATCTAGGTGAACCGGGAAATAAGTGCTATTATTAACGCGTGAGACGAAAAATTGAATTATTGGCACCGGGTGGAGATGTGGATTCTATTAAGGCAGCTATTGTGGCTGGTGCTGATGCAGTTTTCTGTGGCTTGAATAAATTTAATGCCAGAAACCGGGCAGCAAATATTAGCTTCAATAATTTGCAAGGGATTTTACGTTTGGCACATAAAAACAATTGCGAAGTTTTTCTTACACTGAATATTTTAATTCTTGAAAGTGAAATTCCTGAGCTCATAAATTTGCTGAATAAACTGGTAAACACCAGTATTAATGGAATAATTGTTCAGGATTTAGGGATGTTTTATCTCTTGAATAAATATTTTAGTAACCTTAAAATACATGCTTCAACCCAGCTTACTACGCACAACACAGGACAAATCAAGTTTTTAAGTCAATTAAATGCCTCCAGAGTTAATTTGTCGCGCGAGTTAAATATCGATGAGATTAAAACTTTAACCACAGTTGGTCTCCAAAACAATGTATTAACCGAGGTATTTGTACACGGTTCGTATTGCCTGTCTTTCTCCGGAATTTGTTACACGAGTTCCGTTCATGGAGGGAAATCGGGTAATCGTGGCAGGTGCAGCCAACCCTGTCGCGAAAGATATCTAACTACACATGCCGGGAAAGATTTTCCGCTTAATTTAAAAGATAATTCAGCCTATTTCGATTTAAAGAAATTGTATGATGTAGGTGTTGCCTCGTTAAAAATTGAGGGTAGAATAAAGGAGTTTGAATACGTTTATACAGTTGTTAATTCGTGGAGAAAACAAATTGAGAATTTTATTGAGAACAATACTTTGCTCACCGATAATAGCGAATTGTATAAAGTGTTTAACCGCGATTTTACGAACGGATTTTTACAGGGAAAAATCAGTAAGGACATGTTTATTGATAATCCGATGAGTAATTCAACGAGGCATTTGGAAATTGATAGTGATGCTACAAACCTTAAATCCTTAACAAGTAAACAAGAATTGTACAATGAAAAGGCGGAAACAAGAACTCAAATTCAGAATAAGATTGATGCCTTAAGTATTGAAAAAATTCCTTTGCAAATTTCTATTTCAGGGAAATCGGGTGAACCTTTAAAAGTAGTTGTTGAATCTCCAGACACTTCGTTTAATGTGTTATCGGAAGTTAATTTGGTGAACAAAGGAACGGAAGCCTTAAGCGAAAAAATGCTAATTAGAAGATTGAAAGTCATTAATGATACGGAATATTTTATCAAAGAATTAGACTTAGGAAATCTTGAAGGTATTGTGTATCTTCCATTTAAAGAATTGACTTCAATAAAAAAGAGATTACTGTTTATTCTGAACGAATCGAAAAAATGGATATCGCTGGTTGCCGTACCGAAACTTAAAAAACAAAATGAGGAAGAAATTAAACCAACACTTTCAGTTTTAATTTCCTCTGAAAACGATTTGCACCTTTGTGATAAAACTAATGCAACAGTCTATTTTCAGCTTCCAAATAGTTTTAAAAATAAATGCGATGAGTTTGTTAAATTGTTTCAAAAAAACCAAAAACTAATCCCCTGGTTTCCCTCAATTTTAATTGGCGATGATTATGATGCTGCCGTGGAATTCCTTCAGAAATTAAATCCTAAATTGATTATAAGCAATAATACGGGAATTGCATTCGAAGCGAATAAAAACAATATTTCGTGGATTGCCGGTCCTTTTTTGAATACGACAAACTCTTATACTTTATTGAGTTTAAAGGAAAATTTTAATTGTTCGGGTGCTTTTATTTCAAACGAATTAAATAAAACTCAGATTCAGAATATTAAAAAGCCCAAAGATTTCGAACTTTATTACAGTATTTATCATCCAGTTATTTTAATGACGAGCCGACAATGTTTGTTTCACCAGGTTAGCGGATGCACAAAGAACATTGTAGATAAAACATGCATACAGAATTGTGCAAAAACAGCATCGATTACGAATTTAAAAAACACTACCTTTTTTATTGAAAAGGTAGAAGGCAACTATCATAATGTATATAATGAAACGAATTTTTTGAATACAAAAATTGTGAAAGACATTCCGAATTTATTTTCCGAATTTTTAATCGATTTAAGAGACATAAAAACCGATACAAAAACGGTTTTAGATAAATTAGAAATAATTACACTTTTTGAAAGTTATGCAAACGGGGATTCCGAAGCTGCTTCGGAATTAGAACGAATAATCATTCCTTCAACAACTATTCAATACTCAAAAGGAATCTGAGACATTTATTGATTTAATTGAAGGGATGTTGCTAGTTCAGTTGTTTCTTGTTTATTTTTAAACGAGTTTGAATGAGATAATATAAAGAAAATTCATCTTTAGCTTTTCTTTTTTCAAGCGAACGACAAATATTAATCTTTTTTAATTACTCTTAATTTGATGTTGCGGAAAGCGGTTCTTGGCCCTTCGTCCTGCAATAAAATATTCCCTTCATTAAATTCACCCCATTTTTTAATATTTGCATACTTACTTTTTGCCAAAAGCTGATAATATTCCTTGCTGCTCTTTTCAATTTCAACCGTTTTTGTTCCATTTAGCCAGTGTTCAATATTATTTCCATCA
This sequence comes from Prolixibacteraceae bacterium, assembly GCA_018648265.1. Taxonomy (GTDB): domain Bacteria; phylum Bacteroidota; class Bacteroidia; order Bacteroidales; family Prolixibacteraceae; genus Draconibacterium. Next base: position 21,233 of record JABGRN010000067.1, read on the forward strand.
ACTATAATACGGGCTTCATTCCACTCTCCTATTGGCCTGACCCTAGCATTATCTGGTGCCCGGATTAAATCGTACAATGAGCCACAGGTTCTGTTATAATCGGGCTTATCATAAGGCCAGTTATTATTGTCTAAGATTGCAAATTCCAATCCAAGACCATGCCCTGGAGATGCTTCAAGAGATTCGTTTACAAAATATTTAATTCCGCTATTGGCCTTATCTTTGATTTTAAATTCACACTTTATTTCAAAGCTTTCATATTTTTTATCTGTTATTATATCACCTCCCTTCAACGAGTCCGGCATTTCATTACCCAAGCAGATAAGCAGTCCATCTTCAATAATCCATCCATTAGATGGAAAATCTTTTTTATATATGCCTCTCCATCCATCAAAAGTCTTTCCGTCCCACAGAAGTGTCCACCCTCCTTTTATCTCTTTTTTCGTCAAAGTGTTGACTTGTTCCGATGTATTATTCCCTTTATTCGATAAGCAGGAGATTGAAAAAATACCCATGCAAACAATAACTCCAATCAATAATAATTTATTTCTGATTTTATTCATTTTACAAGCGTTAGTTTAATAATGAGCTGAAAAGTGCAAAAATATTTATGAATATAAAAACAAAGCAGGCAGTGAGTGATCATTCTTCATTTATTTTTAAACAAAGACACAACCAATAATCCCCAAAAAAATGAACCAAAAATTTTCAAAATTTGACATTCTTTAGATTATTATCAAAAAATAATCCACATTTGAAAAATGGGATTTCATAAAATTATAAATTTGATTTTTGTTAATTAAAGGAAGCTTTCACATGCAAATGAGACTGTAACTTTATTTTGTTGTAAATATTTTGGAAGATGAGAACAATACTATTTGCTTTATTTCTTTTGCTTGGAAACAATACATTCTGTCAAGATATTCCAATAAATTTTGAAATTAATAATTTGAGAAATTCTGATGGTAGTATAATTGTATCCGTTTATAAGGATAAAAAAAGTTTTGGCGAAGGTATTCCTTCGTCACATAAAATCATTCCCAAAAAAGAGAATATGAATAATGGAATTTTAAAAGCACATTTTTCATTGCCTGCTGGTATTTATGGACTCGTATTTACGGATGATGAAAATAGCGATGGAAGAATGACGAATAGATTAATTGGAATTCCAAAGGAAGGTTTTGGGTTCTCCAATTTTTATCTTTCAGGATTTAAAAAACCAAAATTTTCAGATTTCTCCTTTATTCTCACAGAAAATTTTGAAACAATGCAAATACGTTTAAGGTACATGTAAACTTGTTTGATATTGGTTAACTGTGCAGAGAATATGTGTCAAAAAATAGTACGATAATAGAAACTGAATAGTGGTTTTAAATTGATATTTATTGAAAGAAAAGTTTGCAAACTACCAATGACTATAAACCCCAAAACAAAATACCAGAAGCACTAATTAAAATCAAAATTCCAGCAAATAGATGGAGGTATTTTTCGTGTTTTTTGAATTTTATTAACGATGTTCCTTTATGACCTAGATAAACCGCCAACATCATTGTTAAAACTGTGGCAATTCCAAAAATCAAAGCAACGGTAATCATTCCAAAAGTACTGCTTTCGTACGCCGGGAAAATCAATATTGGAATAAGGACTTCGCAGGGACCGAAAACAAAAATCAAAAATAGAATCCAGGGAGTTAGTTTAGTGTTATCTTCTTTTTGCTCTTCGGTTGGAAGATGTTGCAAGCCGCGTATTTTTTTTGGTAGCAAATAGTTGGGCAAGTGAAAATGAGAGGAGTTTTTTAGGTATTTATAAATTCCGTAAAAGGTATATAAAATGCCAAAAGCAAAAAGCATCCAACCAACTATTTCGCCCCTGAAAGCTTCCAAATATTCCAGTTTATTTAAACTAATTCCAAGCGCAATCCCAATCATTCCAATAAGTATCGAACTGCCAACGTGCCCAACCCCTGAAATAAAAGTAATCCACATTGTTTTATTACTCGACCATCTTCTGGCTTTGCTCAAAACGATAAAAGGCAAATAATGGTCGGGACCCAAAATGGTATGCAAAAAACCGAGCGAACCAGCCGAAACAAAGAGTAAATATAATTCTTTCATAAACAAAAACTTATAACTTATTAATTAACGAAGCCTGGCATGCAGCTCCAAAACCATTGTCAATATTAACAACACTAACGCCGCTAGCGCAACTATTTAACATAGCCAGCAATGCAGATAATCCCTGGAAATTAGCACCATAACCAATACTGGTAGGAACTCCAATTACAGGTTTATCAACCAATCCGCCAACAACACTGGTTAGCGCACCTTCCATTCCAGCAACAACAATTAATACACGAGCATTTCGAATGAGGTCAAGGCGGTTAAACAGACGGTGAATTCCGGCCACGCCAACATCATAAATTGTTTCAACTTTATTGCCTAAAAAACGTGCAGTTACAGCGGCTTCTTCGGCCACGGGCATATCGGAAGTGCCTGCTGCTACAATGGCAATGTACCCTTCCGGGGCTACTTCTTCTGTTTTCTTATAAGAAATAGTACGGGCAATGGAATTGTATTCCGCATCGGGAATTACCTTTTTTACTGCATCGGCCATTTCGGGAGTTACACGCGTTGCCAGTACATCAATTCCGTTTTGATGCATACGTTCTGCAATTTGCTTAACCTGTTCAACTGTTTTTCCCGATGCATAGATAACTTCGGGCAGTCCTGTCCGTTTTTGACGGTCGGTATCGATGGTTGCAAATCCCATTTCAACAATACCGCTTTTGGGAAACTGTTTCAAAGCTTCCTGCAAATCAATTTCACCGACTTTATATTTTTCAAGAATATCTTTAAGATCCATTATTTATCAGAGTTTTTTATTACTGCTTTTTCAATTTCAGAAATGCTCACTTTATGTTTTTCAGCCAATTTCTTACAATCTGCATACTCGGGTTTTGACCGAACAAGTTTGCCTTTATAAAAACTTTGTTTTATTCGAATCGGACCATAAATTGTATCAACAATTAATTCTTCGCGACGTAAAATATTCTTATTAATTTTGTACTCACGAATTCCAATTGAAGTACTGTGTGTAAATATTATCTCTTTCATTTTTTCAACCAGAATTGGGTTACATAGAATTGAGAGCGTAACCGCCGGTCTCGATTTTTTCATAACAATTGGAACCAGCCAGGCATCACTTGCCCCAGATTTAAACAACTGCTCTAAAATAAAATCATAATGCTCCGGGTTCATGTCGTCGATATTGCTCTCTAAAAGAAATGCTTCTTCTGTGCTCACATCTTTTACCCGCTCCTTTCCTTCGCACAAATAAACACGTAAAACGTTTGGAACTTCAGTGTCGTAATAGCCAATTCCATACGCGGTTTTTGTAATTGGTAAGTCAATTTTATCGGTGAATTTATCTACCATGGCAACTAGAATTGCTGCTCCGGTTGGAGTCGTAGCTTCATAATTAACCAGGCCGGTTTTTACAGGAATGTTGGTTACAATTAAAGCTGTGGCAGGAGCCGGTACCGGCATAATCCCGTGGGCACATTTTACAGTTCCGCCTCCTAATTGAATGGGAGAGGAGAGTATTTTGTCAACCTTTAAATAATCTAAACAAATGGCAGCACCAACAATATCGGCAATTGAATCGAGAGCTCCAACTTCGTGAAAATGAACTTTTTCTTTTGAGATATTATGCACCTTTGCTTCCGCTTCGGCAATTAGATCGAAAATTTTTAAGGCGTTAATTTTGACCTGTTCAGTTAGTTCACTCCCATTAATTAATTCCTCGATGTGGCGTAAATGACGATGTTTTTCATTCTCCTGATTTTCTATAATTACTTTGGCTCTTGTCCCGGTAATTCCTCGGCGCTGATCTTGTTTTACTTCCAGATGAAACCCCTCAATATTTAGTTTTTTCAGTTCTGTTATTAAATAATCTTTGTCAACGCCCAAATCTATTAGTGCCCCAAGGTTCATATCGCCACTAATTCCTGCAAAACAATCGTAATATAGTATTCTCATTATGTTCTTTACTGCTTAATTATTTTTTCAACACCCGGTTCAGTTTACCAGAAACCAATCCTTCTTTGTCGATTTTTAATTCATTAAAACCAATGTTTCTGATTTTGTCAACAATCTCATCTTCCACAAGAAGTAGTTTTTCCAACTCCCCTTTTTGCACTTCAATTTGCCCATAATTTCCATAATGGCGAACGCGCACATCTTTAAATCCAAAATCGTTGAGAATATTTTCGGCATCTTCTACTTGCTGAAGTTTTTCTCTGGTAATCTGATGATTATATGGAATACGTGAACTTAAACACGGGCTGGCCGGTTTGTCCCAATTGGGAAGCTCAAAGTGTTTGGCAATTTGCCGCAACTCTTCTTTTGTAAGGTTGCAATCGACCATGGGCGACAAAACTTTGTATTTTGCAGCGGCCTGTAATCCTGGCCTGTAATCTCCCAAATCATCATAATTTGTTCCACTCAATACTTCAAATTCAGGGTACTTATCTTTAATAGTTTGCAAATCGTGAAAAAGGTGTTCTTTACAGAAATAGCAACGATTCGCCGGATTTTGATTGTAACGTTCATCGGCTAATTCCAGCGTTTTTATAATTTCAAGATTAATGTCGAAAGCTTTGCAGAAATCTTGCGCCATCTCAAAATCTTTGGTTTTTAAGCTTTCTGAATTTGAAATTACACCAATTGCATTTTGTTTCCCTTGAAATTTTCGTGCTAAATAAAGAACCAGTGTGGAATCAATTCCTCCCGAAAAGGCAACAATCGAACCTTTCCTTTTAGAAAACCATTTTTCTAAAAGCTGAATTTTATTTTGAAGATACGGACTGAGATTATTCATATTTGTTTTTTGTTCATTAATAATAATTGGATCGCTTAAATTTTAAAATATACAATTACCACTTTTTGTTTTAATCGGCCCTGCTCATTGTTAGTTTTCCGGCCTGCATTCCTTTAATGGTAATAAGTTTATCGGCCAATTCGGTCAGGCGGCTGGCAACTCCCTTTACTGCAATAATTTCCATGTGTTTTGCCCTGTCAAGTATTATTCGTTGAGTTGATAGTATTTCCTGATATTTTATCTGAATATCGGAAATTTGGTTCTGAATTTCTCGGCGGTGCGGATCGTATAATAAAGTTACCGAACCGGCAACGTAATTATTACATTGCCATTTTTGTTCTATTGTATTTTTATTTACAAGATGCCGAATTGCCTGTGAGCGGTTCGAGAAATGATTTGCTTTTACATATTCATCTAAAGCATCTAAAAGATCTTTTTCCAACGATACCCCAATTCTTGAAACTGTCATAGTAACACCTTTTTATGAAATAGTAATATTATCAGCAAATATATAAAAATAAAGATATGTTAGTCTATTATTATTTGTTGTATTGAAAATACAATTTGATTTTAATTATTTGATTTTCCCCCGACTTTCATATTTGCCACTTTGCTGGTGTGTTTATTACTGAAATAAGTTGACCAATAAAATGCGTTTTTACACAAATACGCTCAAGCCTTTTGGGTTGTTGCCCATTGCATTTTTTATGGATTTCTCCTTGAGATTTAACATTAAATCTTTTATGATTCTTTAAACAACCGTAACTAAAATAATGGTAATACCGATTTAACAACCAAATGTCGCATACTTTCGTTTTACTCAGCATACTCCTTTGTTGTAGTATCGGCATTAACCATTATAAATTTCGAAATTGCCATGCGGCATTTCAAAGTACAATTGGTATAACAGGTAGTTTAATATATTGAAATTAAAATAATAAGATAATCCTATTCAACGCAAAGGACGCAAAACAAAAAGGACGCTAAAGTCGCAAAGGGTTCACATTATGCGCTTTGCGTACTTTGCGTAAGAATTTTGTACTGTTTGCGAAAAATATATATGATTGACATTTAATTCTTTATCTAAACCTGAACTACATGAGTAGTTACAAATAATAAAATTAAGTTGACGGAATATTGTGGTACATTCAATTTACCTACATCATTGGATTTCCGTAATTAATGTTGTGGCCTTCTTCAAAATCGTAGAGGGTAAGTTCCCGTAATCTGTAATATGCAACCCAATAATTTTGTATTGAACGGATATAGTCGCGTTTGGCTTTTTCGCGTTCTTGTAATGCTATATTTAGGTCGGTAATACTTAGCTCGCCATTTTGGAATTTTTTCAGAGCGATCAGATATCCGTTTCCAGCAACTTTATCGGCTTCGGTGGCTGTTTTTAATTGGTCCTTTAACAAACTAAACTGCTCAACCTGCACAATTACCCCGCGGTCGAAATCCTCGATATCTTTATTTACGTCGTAAATTGTAATTTCACGTTCCGATTCGGCCAATTTTACTGTTGACGCCGAGCGGCCCCAATCAAGGATTGGGACACTTAACGAAACGCGCAATGTCCGGTCCTTTTCTGGCTGGTCGTAAATCCCGGCAAAATCTTCTGCACTGTTCGATAAACCAAAACTTCCACGTAAAGTTGCATTTAATCCGGTACTACTTTTTGCCTGAGCTAATTCTCGATCGGCATTTATTAAACGTCGTTCAAAATATGTGGTTTCTTTTCGATTCTCTTTTGCTTTTACCAATGCCAGTTTTGGATCGATTTCAAACAAAGAAATATTTAGCGGAATTTCCAATTCAATATCTTGATTTCCGTCTAAGCCGATGTATTTTTTTAATTCAAAATCGGCATTTTTCAGATCCATACTTGCTTGATTTAAAGCTTTCTGTGCGTTTAAAACAGAAAGTTTAATCCGAGAATGGTCGTTTTCAGAAATTTGCCCCAGTTCTTTTTTTGTTTGCGAAATCTTTAAATTATCCTGACTGTTTTTTAGGCTGCTTTCGGCTAGGTTAAAATTGGTTTGAACGGTTAAATAGTTAAAATAATAATAGGTTGAGGTGAGTGCAATTTCTTCAATTTGTTCGATAAAACGTTTTTGTGCTTCATCGTAAATCATTGGCTCCGTTTTTCTATACCATTTCATCCAGTTGTAGGCAAAAAGTGGTTGTGTAAAACCAAGGGCAAAGGGACTTCCCGAAAAACTATTTTCGCTGTTTTTCAAATTTCGGATTCCATAAGCAGAAGTACCTGCCCAGATGTAAGTGCCAAGTTGGGGAATGGATTGATTTAACGACAATGTGGTTGAAGCAGCAAGATTAGAAACTTGTTTGAATTCGATACTTCCATCGGGCTGTGTTATCGGGCTTGTAGTGTGGGAGTAGTCGGGAAGATCGCCAGACAAAACCAACTGTGGCCGAAACCGGGTCTTAAAATTCCGATACCGCCAATAATAGTTTATATTTTGGTTCTGAACATATTTTATCGCCGACGATTGTGAAATGGCCATCCCAATAACATCATCCAAATTCAAAACATATTTAATGGTATCGTTTTGCGCAAAAAGTGGATTTATGGCACACAGAAAAACCAATAAAATAAAAGATGATTTTTTTTTCATTTTTTTGGATTTTAGTTTTGAATTTCTATTTCATTTAAATGCCGATACGCATTTATGCCCTCCGAAATAATCACATCACCATCATTTAGCCCTGAAAGTATTTCACAATAATCGTTACCAATAATCCCAAATGTAATTTCCCTTTTTACTGCTTTATCGCCTTCAATTACAAAAACATTGTGTTTTTTCCCTTTTTCAAACGATGGAAGTTTATTTATCCGTAACGAATTTTCTTTTTGATTGTTGATGATTAAGATTTGAACATTTTGATTGGCAATTAATTTAGGGTGGCTGCTCTCTTTTAGATGTACATTAAACTGAATTTTTTTGTTTTCCACCATCGGTGTAATATTTCCGATTAAACCTTCAAGTTGTTCATATTCAACAGTAACGTAAACCTGTTTCCCGGTTTTTATTTGATTTGCAAATTGTTCTTCAATTGAGCCGGTTAATTTGAAAGAAGTTAAATCGGACATTCGGATCAACATTTTATCGGTACTTGTTTTTTCGCCTACGCTGCCCGAAATATTGAGGATTATTCCTGCCGAAGGTGCCTTAACATTCATTTTTGAAAGTAATTCCTGCTTTTCTTCCAGCACTTTTTCGTCCATTCTAATTTGTAGTAAAAGCCCTTTTTCGTCGGTTGCTAATTGTTTTAAGCGAATTGAATTTTTTTCAATCATCATTGATAAATCTTTTTCTGCCAGGGTAATTTCCTGTGCGGTTTTATCAAGTTTCGCCGGTGAAATCCCTCCAACTTCAAGTAATTGTTGTTCGTCGGTAAGTTGCGATTTTAGAGAAGTGATTTTAAGTTTTTTTACCTCTTCGTTATATTCTAAATCGAGCGTTGAACTTTGGGCATTTAACCGGGTTTTATCCAGGTTATTCCTTTTTACTTCAAGTTGATCTTTTAGCTTTTCAATTTCGTTTTGAACGGTTTCTGAATTTAGCTGTACAATTGTTTCGCCTTCTTTTACACGGCTTCCAGGTTCTTTTAAAATATTTTTTATAATACTTGCTGCGGGACTTAACACAATTACTTCGTTTTCCGATTCAACAATACCAGTGGCGTGGGTGGTTGAAATAACCATTCCCCGATCGACAACAATGGTTTCGAAAGAACCTGTTTTTAGTGATGTTGGTATAAAAATACCTGAAAAATAGAGTAGTGCAATTATTACAACAATTACTATTGTAACAATAAATAGAACAGATATTTTCTTAATGCTTCCCATTGGTTTCGTTGGTTTAAATTGACTTTTTATGCTTTAGCTCTTGAAATCACAAAGTTAGTAAAAACAAAAAAAGTTTGATTTAAAATCGGCAATTTGAAACATTTCCAAATTAAAAAACCTGTGTTTTTTAAAATAGCAAAATAAAAAGGCGACAAATGAATAGCTAAATTCATTTGTCACCTTTATTTATCTTTTGACGAATTTGTTTTTTTACCTGATTTTATCGAGGTACAATTGCCTTATTTTTAAAAGATAATTGGCATTATTTTTATTCGACAGAATTCTTACCACCTCCGATAATTTACCGTTATTATAAAACGAACCACTTGCTGCGTCGTATTCCGATCCATCCCAATTGTATTTAACATCCATCGATACTTTCGCAAATGCCTCGCGATGAAGGTATTTCGGAATTTCAATGTATCCGAAACTTGGTTCTTTCGGGTTAATATAAACTCCTTCGCCAATTTCTTCGAGCATTAAAAATTTTGAAATTTTTACTTCAACCTGGAGTTTGCCTTTTAATTTTTTATTCATTAAAAAATTAATGTTATGATTTATGTAAGCTTCCTGTATTTTTCCTACCAAATCCAATTCAGGCAAGTGTCTTACACGAATTACATTTAAAAATTCAGACCCGATGCTCATGTAACCTTTGCCTGCATCTAAATCCCAATTGTACTCTTTTGCAATACTTTGTGAAGCCCTTAATACCCGTTCTAGAGTATATTGTTTGTCTAAAACAAGGTACAGGTAAATTGGCCGAACATTGGTTGGCGTTTCGTGGTAGTACCCCGGAAACGGATTTAGTGAATCGAACACAAGGCTTCCCGGCAATATTTTTTCTTCGATGGCAACTACCGTATCGTGTTTTGTGAGGTTGCTAAAAACTTCCATTTTATTATCTTTCATAATTAATATCTTTGGTTTTATTTTTTATATTAACGAATGGCAATCAAAGTAGTTCAATTTAAAAATATCGGAATTGTTACTTTTTCTCAAAATCGACGATCTAAAAATATAAAGATTAGCGTAAAACCCGACAAATCTGTGTTAGTTTCTTTTCCTTTTTATGTTTCGCTTAAAAAAGTTGCAAAATTTGTCGATAAAAATGAACAATGGATTCGGAGTCAACAAGAAAAATACAATGAACAAAAATTTATGTTTGAAGATGGTTTCGTATTAAAAACAAAATTATATTCAATTACTTTTATAGCCGGAGAAAAAAACAAAGCTGAAATAAAAGATAGTTTAATTGAAATTACAATCGATGATTTTAATAAGGAGAATTCGCGCTTGTTTATCGAAAAAATAATAACAGATGTTTATCGGTTTGAAGCAAAAAAAATACTGCCTGCAAAGTTAAACGAGTTGGCCAATTTAAACGGATTTAGTTTTAGTAGAATTACTATTCGGAACAATAAACGAAACTGGGGAAGTTGCTCGTCGAAAAATAATATTAGTTTGAATTTACAAATGATGAAACTGCCGGATGAACTGATCGATTATATTCTTTTGCACGAACTGGTCCACACCGAAGTTAAAAATCATGGGCCACAATTTTGGGAACGTTTAAACCAGGTAAGCGACAATCGGGCACGTGAACTTTCTAAACAGGTAAAACAATTTTCGACATACAATTTGTGAATTGAAGGACCAAATAAAAGAAGACAAATTGTAAACATGTCCGGCAACAGCTTGATAAATATCAATGTTTAAATGCAAGAACCCGTTTAGAATATTGAGATTTTGGCGTTTGTTATTTATTTGTATTTTGGTGCTTGTGATTTGTTAATTTTCTTTCAATTAAATTCGTAACAGAACAAAAATATATGAATTGGAATAAATTACTTTCAACAAAACGGTTGGGGATGGAAAGCTGGTCTTCTTCAAAAAAATCGGAAGATCGAACACAGTTTCAGCGAGATTACGACCGAATAATCTTTTCCTCGCCTTTTAGACGAATGCAAAATAAAACGCAGGTTTTTCCGCTGCCCGAGCATATTTTTGTTCATAACCGGTTAACACATAGTTTAGAAGTAGCCAGTGTGGGGCGCTCGCTTGGTAATTTGCTTTCCGAAAAATTAATTCCTGAAAATCCTGAAAACAAATTAATTCCCGAAATAGGAACTATCGTGTCAACAGCTTGTTTGGCTCACGATTTAGGGAATCCACCTTTTGGGCATTCGGGGGAAGCTGCTATTTCTAACTTTTTCATGAAGGGTGGCGGACAAGAATTTCAATCGAAACTTACCGAAGGAGAGTGGAAAGATTTTACGCATTTCGATGGTAATGCAAATGCTTTTCGACTTTTAACTCACCAGTTTAATGGCAAACGACCGGGTGGTTTTGCACTCACTTATTCAACTCTTGCAAGTATTGTAAAATATCCGTTTGAATCTGTTTTGGCAAGCAAACCTAAATTCGGATTTTTCCAATCGGAAAAAAATGATTATCAGAAAATTGCGGAAGAACTTGAGATTATTTCGCAACCCGACAATTTGGAAAGTTTTGTGAGACATCCGCTGGTTTATTTGGTAGAGGCAGCCGACGATATTTGTTACCAAATTATGGATTTGGAAGATGCATTTAAATTGGGGATATTAAGTTTTAACGAAACCAAAAATTTGTATTTGGGTTTTTACGATAATAAAAATGATAAAAAGAGCCTGGTAAGTATTGAAAATACATTAGCACGGGTTTCGGATAAAAACGAGCAAATTAGTTATTTGCGTGCTGGGGTTATTGGAAAATTGATTTATGAAAGCACCCGTATATTTGAAGAAAACAGAGAAAATATTTTAGAAGGTATTTTTACCGGAAGTTTAATTGCATCGTTACAAAACAAACAAGCCGATGCAATGAATTTAGTAAAAGAGATCTCTTTTTCTCAGGTTTATGCGCATCGTTCTGTGGTTGAAATTGAAATTGCAGGTTACAAAATTATTGGAACTTTATTGGATGAGTTTGTTGGCGCAATTATGAACCCCAAAGATTTGTATAGTAAAAAAATCTTTTCACTTTTACCCGAACAATACAAAACTGAAAGTGATTCTGTTTATATTAAAATTCAATCGATTGTAGATTTTGTTTCGGGAATGACCGATGTTTTTGCCCTCGATTTGTATCGTAAAATAAATGGTATTAGTTTGCCGGGAGTTGTTTAGGGAAGTTAATAGTTTTCAGTCGCAGTTTTCAGAAAATCCTAATGTTTTTGTTTAACCTGGGTGTAATAAAATTTGGTTTTCTTTAAATCTGCTGAAAAATAAACTGGTTGAAATTAATCGCTTTTCTGTTTTTTATTAAACCTCCAATTCAGAAATTGGCATTTATCAGGGATCAGTTTAATTATCGGGTTGGTGGGATAAAAAGTTTTCTTTTATCTTTCA
>JABGRN010000147.1 GCA_018648265.1 Prolixibacteraceae bacterium
ATAATAAGTTAAAGATTGAACCCGCTAAACGCAATATTGGGTTTAGCAAGATGTTACCTGCAAGCTGAAAAAAGCCAACGCTCGGTCAAGCACATTTGGTTTTTGCCAACGCTAAAATCCAACGCTGAAAAACCAAAAGAGCTTGCCCTTTTCCCACCCACGACAAGACAATGAATATTTACACTATTTGATAGTGAGTTTTTACTATCTTTGACACCGAATAAACAAACTTAGGTTTCAAATGAACCGAATAAAGGAAGTTTTAAAGGACAAAGGAATTTCACAGACTTGGCTTGCTAAGCAGACAGGAAAGAGTTACAACACGATTAACGAATATGCTCGTAACGTGAGACAACCGAGTTTAGAAGACTTGTACAAGATTGCTGAAATTCTGAACGTGGAAGTCAAAGATTTACTAATAGAAAGAAAAAAATAATGGCACAATCAATAGAACCAAATATTGCAGACTTAGCAAACGGATGGATGAAATCCTATAAACTGCCTTACAAATTAGAACAGGAATCAGTAAATGCGGAAATTGACAAAGCACTCTCTGACTACTTCACTAAAAATGGTGGTGCAGGTGCAAATCGACCAGATGCCAAAATATTACTTCAAGACAAAAATTTAGACTTCTACCCTGTTCTTATTGAGTACAAAGGTTATAAAGACAAACTCGTAAAACTTGACAAAGACGGACAAGTTGAAAACCGAACTTCTAAAAACGAACCCAATTTTAAAAATATCAACTCATTTGCAGTAAACGGTGCTGTTCACTACGCAAACGCTTTACTTCATCATACAAGCTATACCGATATTATCGCAATCGGAATGACAGGCTACAAAGATGAAGCGGGTAAAATTCATCACGAAATTGGCGTTTACTATGTTTCTAAAAGCAATTTAGGAGCAGGACAAAAAATTGGGGAGTTTACCGACCTTTCGTTTTTAGCACCCAAAAATTTTGACGGTTTTATTGAGACTGTAAAAACCCTTCAACTTTCACAGGAAGAACTCGACAAACTAAAAGAGCAACGAGAAAGAGAAATTGACCAAAGCCTTGTAAAACTCAACAACGACATTTACCAAAACGAAAAAGGTTTAGGAGAAAATGACCGTGTTTATTTAGTTGCGGCTTCAATTATTGCAACACTTGGTATTCCAGGAAAAGTTACACCACTCGAAAAATCCGACTTAAAATCATCAACTGAGAAAGGATATAGAGATGGTGATTTAATGATTAAAAAAATAGAATCATTTTTAAGTCATAAAGAACTACCAGACGAAAAGAAAAACCTAATTGTCAGAACACTATCTAACACGCTTTTAACAGAGAACATTAACAAAGTTCAAGACGGAGAAAGCCAACTAAAAAGAGTATTTGCAAAAATTGTAGATGATTTAGGTATTTATTACAAAATTGGATTGACTACCGATTTTACAGGCAAACTCTTCAATGAAATGTACGGTTGGTTGGGATTTTCGCAAGATAAGTTAAATGACGTTGTACTGACGCCTTCCTATGTAGCTTCACTATTAGTCAAATTAGCCAGAGTAAATAAAGATTCCTACGTGTGGGATTTTGCAACAGGTTCCGCGGGTTTGTTGGTTGCTGCAATGAACGAAATGCTAATTGATGCAAAAAACACAATCAAATCACCAGACGAACTCGCAAAAAAAGAAGTCCAAATAAAAGCGGAACAATTGCTTGGTTTAGAGTTGCTTTCAAGTGTTTATATGTTGGCAATCCTTAATATGATTTTGATGGGTGACGGTAGTTCTAATATTTTAAACACGGACTCAATAAAAGATTTTGACGGAAAATATGGCTTTGGAAAAAAAGATACCAAATTTCCAGCGGATGCCTTTATATTAAATCCGCCTTATTCTGCTTCAGGCAACGGAATGAACTTTGTTGAAAGAGCATTGGATATGATGAATAAAGGTTATGCAGCTATCATTATTCAAAACTCATCAGGTTCAGGCAAAGCAGTTGACTACAACAAAAGAATTTTATCCAAACACTCGCTTTTAGCAAGTATCAAAATGCCTGTTGATATTTTTATTGGTAAATCCAGTGTAAACACGAACATTTATGTTTTCAAGGCAAATGAAAAGCATCATAAAGATGATATTGTAAAGTTCATTGACTTTACAAATGACGGTTATTCAAGAGCCAATCGTAAAAAGGCAAGCACTAACTTAATAGATACAAACCAAGCAAAAGAACGATATCAAGAACTTATTGACTTAGTTCGTTTTGGTAAAAGCAAACTCAAAATTTTCACAGATAAAGAATACTACGAAGGACATATAAACCCAAATAATGGAGCTGATTGGAATCAATCTGCACCAATTGACACGAAACCGACAGTTAAGGACTTCAAAAAAACGGTCGGTGATTATTTAGCTTGGGAGATTAGTACAATTCTAAAACGTGAAGGAGAAGAATTGGGAAAGTAATATCCCCACTCAATAATAAATTAAAAGACATTGAGTGGGGTGAGTTTTCATTTAAGAGTATTTTCAACAAAATAGCCCAAGGTAGGCGTTTAAAAAAGGATGACCAGATATCAGGCAGTATTCCTTTTGTTATGGCAGGGACGACTAATTCAGGTGTGGTAAACTATATTTCTAATCCAGTTGCAAGTTTTCCTAATAATTCGATAACGATAGACATTTTTGGCAATACATTTTATCGTGATTACTCTTTTGGTGCAGGAGATGATACGGGTGTATATTGGAATACTAAGAAGAAATACTCAAGTTCTACAATGAAGTTTTTCTCTATTGCTATGTCTAAAGCTGTCTATGGAAAGTTTGACTATGGGAAAAAATTAAGAAGTTCAAAAAGCTTAGATTTCAAAATGCAGCTACCGACAAAAAACGGTAAAATAGATTATGAATTTATGGAGACTTTTATTGCCGATTTGGAAATAGAACGCTTTCATAAAATAGAATCCCATCTAACTAAAATTGGATTAGACGATTACCATCTAAGTAAACAAGAAAAACAGAGTTTAGAAAATTTTGAAAATCTCAATTGGAGCATTTTTAACCTTGAAAATCTATTTGGCAAATCTACTCGTGGTAGAAGACTGAAAAGTGCTGACCGAGTTGCAGGAACTTTGCCTTTTATCACAGCAGGAGAAACTGACGAAGGAGTTTCTGCTTTCATTGGAAATGACGTTACAGTTTTTTCAGCAAATACGACCACAATTGATATGTTTGGTTCAGCTAAATACAGAAACTTCAAATATGGCGGAGACGACCATATTGCAGTTGTTCATACTGACAAACTTCCAAAATACGCATCTGTTTTTGTGACTTCTGCAATTCATAAATCATCATACAACGGACAATTTAACTACGGTAGAAACTTTTATGCAAAAGACGCTGACACATTAGACATTTCGCTACCAGTAAAAGATAATAAACCTGATTATGAAACTATGGAAACCGTTATTTCTGCCATTCATAAATTGGTAATTAAAGACGTAGTTTTATATGCAGAGAGAAAGAAAAAAGAATTAAACGAACAGACTGAAAATGCCAACGCTTAAAGCCATACACATTTGCAATTCGCACCAGCCAACGCTGCAACCAAAAATTGCAAAAGAGTATGTCTTTGCCAACGCTAATAGACTAGCGAAAAATAAAGCCAGCAGGTAACAATGTATATAAAAAATAGGCGAAATAGTAATAAAATCAAGCGTTTTGGCTCGTATCAAACTTTAGGTTTAACCGAAAATTTAGTGCTTCGAAATCGCCTACTTTTCATATACTAAACGTTGTACGCAAGCTGAGAAAATTGAGAAAATGGAAATTATAGTTTTAGAAACAAAGGAAATTGATATAGAACAAATTATTGAGTTATACAAAGCCAATGAATGGAGTTCTGCTGAAAAACCGACTGAATTGAAAAACGCGTTATTGAATTCTCATTCATTAGTTACCGCTTGGGATAAAGAAAAATTAGTCGGACTTGGAAATGCAATATCTGACGGATATTTAGTCGTTTATTATCCACACTTATTGATTCATCCAGAATATCAGGGAAAAGGAATCGGACATATGATAGTAGATAAGTTCCAAGAGAAATATAAAAATTTTCATATGCAAATGTTGACTGCTGACGGAAAAGCAATCGATTTTTACAAAAAGGTTGGTTTTGAAAAAGCTGGAGAAACAATGCCAATGTGGATTTATAATGGGAATGAACACTAAATAATTACTATGACAACAAGAATTTGGGAAGGAAAAACCAAAATTGAACACTCAGAAATGTATGCCAAAATTATTGAGGAACGAGATATACCAGATTATAGAAAAACGGCTGGATTTATAAAACTAACATTCCTTAAACGTTCTGATAATGAATTTACATATTTTAAGCTGTTAACATTTTGGACAGATTTAGACACCATACAAAACTTTACAGGACCGAATTTTGAACAGGCAGTAACTTACGATGAGGACAAACAATATTTAGTGGACTTTCCTGGAAGTGTAAAACATTATGAAGTATTTGCCGAATAAGCCAGCGTACAACACGGTGTATAAAACATAGCTAATAAGTGTTTAAACGAAAGGGTTGTATATTTTTACGAAGTCCGCCAAATTTTTAATTTGGCTTTTAGAATAGAAAAGTTAAAAACAAAATATAAAAATTCGGCTCTGTGTTTATCCGAAAAGTTAGCGTCTTTTTATACGCTACGTTTCATACACTAGACCGTTCATTCGCAATCCGCTTCGCTACTTGCGAATGAATGTGGTGCGCTGGGCACT
>JABGRN010000068.1 GCA_018648265.1 Prolixibacteraceae bacterium
TATTCAAAGCAGTTTGATTTCGGAATAGATAAATTTATGAATAGTTCAGGTTAGGAACGATTTTATAAATATTTTTGTATTGTTTTGAGAAATAAATAAAAATGGCTGAATCAAATTTTGTTGATTACGTAAAGATTCATTGTAAGTCTGGAAGCGGAGGAGCTGGTTCAGCACATTTACGAAGGGAGAAATTTGCAGCTTTTGGAGGTCCCGATGGTGGAGACGGAGGTCGTGGAGGACATATTATTCTCAAAGGCAATAAGCAAATGTGGACTTTGCTGCATTTAAAATTCAGAAAGCATATTAAAGCAGGATTTGGAGATCCGGGTGGAAAATCAAGAAGTACCGGAGCCGATGGTGAAGATGTATTTTTGGAAGTTCCACTGGGAACCATTGCAAAAGATGTTGAGTCGGGCGAATTCCTTTTTGAAATTACTAAACAAGGAGAAACACAAATTTTAGTTAATGGTGGCCGGGGCGGGTTAGGAAACGACCATTTTAAATCTTCGACAAATCAAACACCCCGTTTCGCACAACCCGGAGAAGAAGGTGTTGAAGGTTGGAAAATTCTGGAGTTAAAAGTGTTGGCCGATGTAGGTTTAGTTGGTTTTCCAAGTTCCGGGAAATCTACTTTATTATCAGTGGTTTCGGCAGCAAAACCGAAAATTGCAGAATATCATTTTACAACCCTTGTTCCGAATCTTGGTATTGTAGGACACCGCGAACAACGTTCGTTTGTAATGGCCGATATTCCTGGGATAATTGAAGGAGCAAGTGAAGGAAAGGGATTGGGTTTGAGATTCTTGCGTCATATCGAGCGAAACTCAATGTTATTTTTTATGGTTCCGGCCGACAGTGAAAATCATTTGAAAGAGTACAAAATTCTATTAAACGAATTGGAAAAATACAATCCTGAATTGTTGGATAAACAACGTTTTCTTGGAATAAGTAAGTCAGATATGCTTGATGAGGAGTTAATGGATGAAATCAGTGCTGAATTGGAAGGTATTCCACATCTGTTTTTTTCATCGGTTACCGGATTAAATATTCCGCAATTAAAAGATAAAATTTGGGATATATTGAATTTTTAAATGGAGTTGTATCAAAATATATTGGATTTTGACAGAGAGCTGTTTTTGTATCTGAATAGCTTTTACAATGATTTTTTTGATACAATTATGTTGTTGGTTACCCGCAAAGAAACATGGTTTCCATTTTACCTGATTATCGTTGTCTTTTTTATAAAAAACTACCGATCTAAATCAATGTTGATTTTGGTGTTTCTGGCATTAACAATTATTGCCAGCGACCAAATTTCGGTATTAATTAAAGAAACTGTTCAACGGTTAAGACCAGTTCATGAACCTTCAATAGAACATCTGGTACACAATGTTCTTCGGAAGGGCGGCTTGTTTGGTTTTGTTTCGTCGCACGCGGCCAACACTTTCGCGATATTTATTTTCACATCAAAGATATTTAAAAATAAAAGTTATTTTTACTTGTTGTTTTTTTGGGCAGTTCTTGTTTCTTATTCCCGCATTTATTCAGGAGTTCATTATCCGCTCGATATTTTAGGTGGTGCAGTTTTGGGTTGGTTTTTGGCCGTAGTTTTTTACAAACTTTTAATGTTTCTAGAAAACCATTTTTTTATTGCTCGAACACCAAAAATTGGAAAAACAAAGATTACACAAGCACAAACCGGAACTGTATTTCTGGTGTTTGGAATTCTTTCCCTCACGGTAATTATTACGACCTACATTCTTCATTATTATAACTACTTGTAAATGGATAAGTCGGCATTTTTGTTTTATACCGAAAAGCAAAAAATATATTCAATCGAACTAAAAGCGGTATCAGTAAAAATACGACGATTTGCCTGGTTTCGGTTTTTTGCATTTGTATTCATTTTTGCTCCGGCATTTGTTTTTGGGATAAAAAGTTGGATAACACTTACGCTTACACTTTTATCAATAATAATCTTTTTCTTTTTGGTTAAAAAGAATGTTCAGCTTGAAAAAAAGAAGAATAAATTTATTGAATTAAAAAAGTTGGTTGACGATGAATTGCAGGCTTTGAACCATTCATTTTCTCATTTTAAAAATGGCAAGGAGTTTTTAGATACCGACCATTTTTTTTCTTATGATTTAGATTTGTTTGGAGAAGGCTCCCTTTTTCAGTTTTTAAACAGAACATCAACTGTTGGCGGTAGTTTAAAACTGGCTGATTGGTTGATAAAACCACCGGTTGACAAAGAGAATATTGAAAAAAGACAGAATGCAATTCAAGAGTTAGCCCAAATACCAAATTGGCGCTTACATTTTCTTGCCAATGGCAATTTATTTAACGAAACTACAGAGCTCAATCGCGAAATAAAAGAATGGTCTAAATTGGAATTGAAATTAAACAATGCATCGAAAGTAAAATGGATGATTCGTTTAATTCCACTTCTAACAATTATTTCTATAATCCCTGCAATTACTGGATTTTCTAATTTGTTTATCACTATTGCAATTTTGTTGCAGTGGTTTCTAATGTATTTCTTTTGGCAACGAATTACAGAATATTTTGGTTATTTCGGAAGAAAATCAGAGTTGCTTTCAAAATATATGCAGTTGCTAAGGTATGTGGAGGAGCGTGAATTTCAGGCTGATTATTTAGTTGAATTACAAAAAAAAGTCAAGAAGCCTGAGTCGGCAAGTAAAGTATTCAAACAATTAAAAAGTTTGGTGAAAGAGTTAGAATACCGGCAAAATATATTAGTTGGTATTTTTCTTAATTCTGTTTTTCTATGGGATATTCGCTGTGTTTACAAATTATGGAATTGGCATCGGCAGAATCATAATAAACTGGCAGAGTGGCTTAATGTTGTTTCAGAAATAGATGCATTAATTTGTTTAGCAAATTACTCCAATAATCAAACAGATTTTTGTTATCCGAATATACACGAAGGTGGATTCTCATTTAAGGCAAAAAATTTAGGACACCCGTTACTAAAGGCAGATAAACGTATTTGTAACGATTTAGAAATAAATGGTTGGTCGAAAGTAATTGTGGTTACCGGGGCTAACATGGCTGGTAAAAGTACATTTTTGCGAACCGTTGGAGTGAATCTGATTTTGGGCAGGTTGGGTGCTCCAGTGTGCGCTGAAGAAATGACCTTGACTCCCATTAGTATTTATACAAACATGCGCACCACTGATTCTCTTTTGAAAGATGAATCGTACTTTTTTGCTGAACTGAAACGATTAAAAGGAGTATTGGACCGTTTGCAAAAAGGAGAGCGGATATTTGTAATTCTGGACGAAATGTTAAAAGGGACAAATTCTATCGATAAATTGAATGGTTCTAAGGAACTTATTCGCAAATTAGTTGAATTCAAATCTATTTCATTAATAGCAACTCACGACCTCAAACTAAGTGAATTGGAGGATGAATATCCACAAAGAGTTTTGAATAAATGTTTCGAAATTAAGATTGAAAACGATGAACTGGTTTTTGATTATCTTTTGTCTGATGGAGTTACAAAAACGATGAATGCTACTTTTCTGATGAAAAAAATGGGGATTATCTAATTGGAAATTGTTCCTTAAGAAAATATTTTAGGTTTTGGTTTTCCAATATTTTTCAACTGCAATTTGTTAGTTATTGGAAAGAGAGAATCATCGAAATCCATCTTTGTTTAGTTATATTTGCCCCAAATTGTGAAAAATGGCTTCTGAAATATAAAAATTCAACAATTTTTTATTTGCAATTTTATCGAACTAAAAAATTTGTTTTAGGGCTTTTTGACGATTAAAGAAAATATATGACTGCAACGTACGACGAAGGAACAATTAAAACATTAGACTGGCAGGAACATATACGGAAGCGTCCGGGAATGTATATAGGGAAGTTGGGAGATGGCTCCGCTGCCGACGATGGGATTTATGTGCTTTTGAAAGAAGTGCTTGATAATTCGGTTGATGAATTTATGATGGGCTTCGGAAAAAAAATTACTGTAGAAATAGACCAGGATAAAGTTTTTGTTCGTGATTATGGCCGAGGTATTCCACTCGGTAAATTAGACGATGTTGTCAGTAAAATGAATACCGGCGCTAAGTACGATTCCAAAGTATTTAAAAAGTCAGTAGGTTTAAATGGAGTTGGAATTAAAGCAGTAAATGCTTTATCAAACGATTTTACCATAAAAGCAGTTCGCGAAGGTGTTGCCAAAGAAGTTTCGTTTAGCAAAGGAATAAAAACGGGAGAAGAAGATTTTAAAGGATTAAAAGAGGAAAACGGAACAATTGTTTCTTTTATCCCCGACCAATCAGTGTTTAAAAAATATCATTACATAAACGATTATGTAGTGAACATGTTAAAAAATTATACCTTTTTAAACTCTGGACTTACCATTGAATTTAATGGAGAAAAGTATTTCTCCAGAAATGGGCTACGAGATTTGCTGGAGGAAAACATGGATCACCATCCAATTTATCCCATTATCCATTTAAAAGGTGAAGATATTGAGGTTGCATTAACGCACGGTAACCAATACGGAGAGGATTACTATTCGTTCGTGAATGGGCAACATACATCTCAGGGAGGATCTCATTTACAGGCTTTTCGTGAGGTGCTGGTGAAAACAATTCGTGAATTCTATAAAAAAGATTTCGACCCTTCAGATATTAGGGCTTCAATTGTTGCAGCAGTGAGTATTAAAGTTGAAGAGCCGGTTTTTGAATCGCAAACAAAAACCAAGCTTGGCTCAAAAGATATTGGTCCTGATGGTCCTTCGGTTCGTGCGCATGTAGCTAATTTTATGCAAAAAGAATTGAATAATTTTTTGCATAAAAATTCGGAAGTTGCGGAAGTGTTGTTACGAAGAATTGTTGAATCTGAACGCGAAAGGAAGGCAATTTCCGGTATAAAAAAATTGGCCAAACAAAGGGCTAAAAAATCTAGTCTTCACAATAAAAAATTGAGAGATTGTCGTGTACATTTTAACGGGAAAAAAGTCGACAAAGAGAAGTCGAGTATTTTTATTACCGAGGGTGATTCGGCAAGTGGGTCAATTACAAAATCTCGCGATGTAAACACACAAGCAGTTTTCAGTTTGAAAGGAAAACCTTTGAATACCTTCGGATTAACAAAAAAAGTAGTTTACGAAAACGAAGAGTTTAACCTTTTGCAAGCTGCTTTGAATATTGAAGAAAGTCTGGAAGATCTGCGTTACAACAAGGTAATTATTGCCACCGATGCAGATGTTGACGGAATGCACATTCGTTTGCTGTTAATTACTTTCTTCCTACAGTTTTTTCCTGAACTAATAAGAAAAGGTCATGTTTATATTTTGCAAACACCACTTTTTAGGGTGCGTAACAAACAAAAAACTTTTTATTGTTATTCAGAAAAAGAGAAAGAAAAGGCCATTAATAAATTGAAAGGAAAACCAGAAATAACTCGATTTAAAGGATTAGGGGAAATTTCCCCCGATGAATTTAAACATTTTATTGGCGAAAAGATTCGACTGGATCCAGTAGTAATGAAAAAACACGAATCGGTTTCGCAAATGTTAGAGTTTTACATGGGAAAGAATACACCAACCCGACAGGAATTCATTATTGAAAACCTGTATGTTGAAAAGGACGAAGTAGCGTAGTTGAAATAATTTTAGAAAAATTGTAATTGAACTCGGTTTAACCCGGAGTTTCAATAATTGATAAGTGTAGAATGTCAGAAGAGAATTTTAATCACGAAGAGATAAATGACGAGATCGTAAAAGATGAGGTAACTTATTTGTCGGGAATGTACAAAGAGTGGTTTCTCGATTATGCGTCGTACGTAATTTTGGAGCGCGCTGTGCCTTATATAAACGACGGGTTAAAACCAGTTCAGCGTAGAATAATGCATGCCATGCGCGAAATGGATGATGGACGCTACAACAAGGTGGCAAACATTATCGGGCAAACCATGCAGTATCATCCACACGGCGACGCATCTATCGGCGACGCTGCTATTCAATTGGGTCAAAAAGAGTTATTGATTGATACTCAGGGAAACTGGGGAAACATTTTAACAGGAGATGGTTCGGCTGCTCCTCGATACATTGAAGCACGACTTTCTAAATTTGCGTTGGAGGTTTTGTTCAATCCCAAAACAACGGAATGGAAACTTTCGTATGATGGAAGAAAAAGAGAGCCGGTAACACTTCCGGTAAAATTCCCTTTATTATTGGCACAAGGTGTAGATGGAATTGCTGTGGGTTTGGCATCAAAGTTATTTCCACATAATTTTATTGAATTAATAGATGCTTCGATCTCTCACCTAAAAAATAAAGATTTTGATTTAGTACCCGATTTTCCAAGTGGAGGTTCGGCCGATTTTGGAAAATACAACGACGGATTACGTGGTGGTTCGATTAAAGTACGTGCAAAAATTGAAAAACGCGACAATAAAACACTGGTAATTACTGAAGTTCCGTATGGTAAAACTACATCTTCGTTAATAGATTCGGTGATTAAAGCGAATGATCGGGGCAAAATAAAAATCAAGAAAATTGATGACAACACCGCTGAACGAGTAGAGATTTTAATTCATTTGGCTTCTGGTGTTTCTTCAGACAAAACAATTGATGCTCTTTATGCTTTTACCGATTGTGAAATGTCCTTGTCGCCAAATTCGGTAATTATTGAAAACGATAAACCAATTTTTATTGGCGTAAAGGAGATTTTGAGACGTTCTGCCGACGCAACTTTACAATTGCTGAAGTTAGAGCTAGAGATTAAAAAATCGGAATTGGAGGAAGCGTGGCATTTTTCTTCACTCGAAAAAATATTTATTGAAGAACGAATTTACAAGGACAAAAAATTCGAAGATTCAGAAAACATGGACATGGCTGTGGCTCACATCGACAAACGTCTTGAGCCGTGGAAATCAAAATTAAAACGTGAGATTACACGAGAAGATATTCTTAAATTGATGGAAATTCGGATGGCGCGAATCCTGAAATTCAACAAAGATAAAGCCAACGATCATTTGCAGACTATTGAAGATGAAATTGCAAAAGTTGTAAAAAATATACAAAACATAGTCCCTTTCACTATTAAATGGTTTGCTCATTTAAAAACGAAATATGGTAAAGGGCGCGATCGTAAAACTGAGATTCGCAATTTCGAAAACATTGTTGCTTCTAAAGTGGTTGTCCGTAACGAAAAACTTTACATCGACCGAAAAGAAGGTTTTATTGGAACCGGGTTAAAAAAGTCTGAATTTTTATCCGACTGCTCCGACATTGACGACATTGTTGTATTCAGACGCGATGGTTCCTATTTTATATCGAAGGTTTCTGATAAAGCATTTATAGGCAAAAATCCACTTTACGTGGCCGTGTTTAAAAAGAATGATATTCGTACCATTTACAATTTGGTTTATAAAGATGGCAAATCGGGATTTTCGTACATGAAACGGTTTTTTGTTACAGGAGTTACCCGCGACAAAGAGTACAATCTGACGAAAGAAACTAAAAAGTCGAGAATTACTTATTTCTCTGCAAATCCAAATGGTGAAGCTGAAGTTTTAAAAATAGTTCTGAAGCCAAAGCCACGAATTAAGAATTTAATTTTTGAAGAGGATTTGGGTGAGCTGGCGGTAAAAGGTCGTCAGTCGATGGGAAATATTTTAACCAAATATGAGGTTCACAAAATTTCGTTGAAAGAGAAGGGGGTTTCCACTTTGGGTGGTCGTAAAATTTGGTTCGATCAAGATGTCCTTCGTTTAAATGCTGATTCGCGAGGTAAGTTTTTGGGTGAATTTTCGGGCGAAGATAAAATTTTAGTTTTGTATAAAAAGGGAGAATATCAGTTGTATAATTACGACTTAAGTAACCATTTCGGGCAAGATATTCTGACCATTGAAAAGTTCGACAAAAGAAAAGTATTGTCGGTGGTTTATTACGATGCCGAGCAAAAGTATTATTACGTTAAACGTTTCGAAATTGATGAACCAGAAGGAAAGTTGTTTAGTTTTATTGGTGAGAATCCTGATAATAAACTGGTGAGTGTTACATGGGTAAGATATCCAAGATTGGAACTGGAATTTGGTGGAAAAAATTCGGAACGGGAAAATGAGATTATTGAAATTGCTGAATTTATTGGGGTAAAATCGTGGAAGGCAAAAGGGAAACGTGTTTCTAATTACGAAGTTGAAAACATACGAGAGATCAAAGCTATAATTAAAGATGAAGATGATAAACCCGAATCCAAAGAATTAGATGTTGAAGAAACAAAAGAAATTGATGATATTCCGTTTGAAATAAACCGTCCTACAAAAAATGAGGATGATCCAAATCAGATGTCGTTATTCTAAAAAGTTTTCAATTTTTAGTTACGTAATCAAAAAATCACTCAACATTTTATTAATATAAAACTGCAAACTGCGACTGAATACTGTGACTGTAAACTGCGACTGAATACTGCAACTGCACCCTTGCCTTTAAACTTTAAACTTTTACCTTTAAACTTTTAATTTGTGGTATGAGAATTTATCTGATAGGATACATGGGATGTGGCAAATCTACGCTTGGCCGGAGACTTTCGGAACATCTGAATTTGCAGTTTGTAGATATGGATCATTACATTGAGGAGCGAAATTATAAAACTATTCCACAGATTTTTGCAGAAGAAGGAGAAGCTGAATTCAGAAAAAAGGAGAGAAAAGCACTCGAAGAACTTTCAGAATTTACCGATATTGTAATTGCCACTGGTGGTGGTGCTCCCTGTTTTTTCGATAATGTAGAATTAATGAATAAATCAGGAAAAACCATTTATCTGAATATCGAACCAAATATTCTCGCCGATCGCTTGTTAAAATCAAAAACAGAACGTCCGTTAATTAAAGGAAAATCGAGAGAAGAATTAGTAGCTTTCATCGATGAAACTTTGAAAAAACGCAACGAATTTTATAAACAAGCAAAATTAGAAATTACTCAACCCGACATTAATTTGCATGATTTGCAAGCATTGATTTCATAAAAACATCATGCCAACAGTTGCCCAAATATTTGCACGAACCCTAAAAGAAATAGGTGTTCGATTTGTATTTGGAGTTCCCAGCGGAAATATGATAGATTACATTGAAGCGTTGCGCGAAGAAGATGGAATTGATTTTATTTTAGGTGGACACGAAGCAACAGCGTCTTTTATGGCAGATGTTTGTGGACGTATTACAGGAATTCCGGGTGTCTGTTTCGGAACATTTGGTCCGGGTGCAACAAACTTAAGTACCGGAGTTGGTGGAGCACTTTTAGACCGTTCCCCATTAATTGCTTTTACCGACGAGATGCCGGAACATCTACTGAATCGTACTGTTCAAATGAACATCAATCATCAGGAACTTTTTAAACCCATAACAAATTGGACCACAAGTTTTTCTAAAAACAATGTTCGCGAGGTTATTCTTAAAGGTGCGGAAATTGCTGTTGCTGAAATACCGGGCTCGGTTCATATTGGCGTGCCAGCGGGAATTGGCCAGCAAACAATTGGCAATTCAGAAAGCGCGATTAATTATTTGAGGATTGAAAAAGAATCTTCGAATGCCACAAATGAGGAAATCAATGATAAAGTTGAGATGCTTTTTAAGCATTCGAAAAAGCCTGTTTTAGCAGTTGGATTATCAGCTGTGAGAGAGGGTGTAAAAAGTTTGGTCATTCAAATTGCCGAAAAATTTCAACTTCCTGTTGTTTTAACTCCAATGGCGAAGGGAATGTTTCCGGAGGATCATCCACTTTATGTTGGAGTTCTTTTTCACGCACTGTCAGATTATGTTGCAGAAACGTACCGCGATGCTGATTTAGTTGTTGGAATTGGATACGATCCGGTAGAGTTTAATTATGAAGATTGGATGCCAGATGTTCCACTAATTCATTTCGACAGTAAAAAAGCTGATGTTGATAATGCACAAATTAAAACGGTTATAAATGTTTTAGGTGAATTGGAAACGACATTAAAAGAGTTTTTGGAAATTAACACAGATAAAAAAGACTGGAATATAACAGCTTTACAATATAGAAAAAATGAGCTTTTTCAAAAACTAATACCGAAACCTAATTCATTTGGGCCACTTGCTGTGGTTGAAGAATTGCGAAATATTTTACCAGATGATGGAATTTTATCTGTCGATGTTGGGGCACATTTACATTTAATAGGCCAAATGTGGCGAACACCCGAACCTCAAAAATTGATTATGACAAATGGTTGGTCGAGTATGGGATTTGCAATTCCGGCAGCATTGGCAGCAAAACTTTGTCATCCGGAATTACCAGTTGCAGCAATTTTGGGCGACGGTGGATTTTTAATGACAGTGGGCGAACTGGCAACTGCAGCACGACTTAATCTCAAAATTGTTTTTGTGGTAATTGTCGATGAAAGTTTGTCGTTGATACGCATTAAGCAGGGAAACAAGAATTATAATTGCGATTATGGAACCAATCTTCAAAATAAAATTAAAGAACCAACCAACCATTATTTTGGAGTTCCGGTAATTCGGGCAACAAATTTTATGAAATATAAAAATGCACTGGTTGAAGGCTTCTCTTTAAACGGCCCGGTTGTTATTGAGGCGGTTGTTGATGGGAATGAATATAAGGATTTGGTATTGAAGCCACATAAAGGAAATCAGAAATAGTTGTAAATTTTAAAATGAATAATATGTATCTGTTTTTTGACACAGAAACAACAGGATTGCCTCGAAGATGGAAAGCACCTGTAAGCGATTTGAATAATTGGCCACGAATGATTCAGGTCGCGTGGATTTTATGTGATAGTAAGGGAAATCGTATTGAATCGGACGATTTTATTATCAAACCCGAAAATTTCAAAATTCCTGTTGAAGCTTCGAGGGTTCATGGAATCTCTACGGAAAAAGCTATTACCGAAGGAGTTGATCTTGAAAAAATTCTATTGGCTTTTAATAAATTAGTAGAACAAGCAGATTTTATTGTTGCACACAATATAAGTTTTGATGAGAAGATTATTGGTGCCGAATTATTGAGAAAAGGCGTTCAAAGTGATTTTGAGAGAAAAAGAAAACTGTGTACGATGAAAGCTTCTACTGATTACTGCAGGCTTCCCGGCCCTTATGGATATAAATGGCCAAAATTATCAGAATTGCATATAAAATTATTTGGAGAAGATTTTGAAGAAGCACATAATGCCTCGGTGGATATTAACGCAACTGAAAAATGTTTTTGGGAAATGCGGCGAATAGGATTAATATAACGGGGACTTTCCTTAAATTGTGGACTGGCAACATTTGCTATTGTTTCGATTTCATTAAAATATTACATTTACTTTCTGTTATTCAAACTATTGGAAATGCAAACCAACAAGCAACTAAACCTCGCTTTCGACTTTGTTCAATTCACCGGGCAAAATATTTTTTTGACGGGAAAAGCAGGTACCGGGAAAACCACTTTCCTGAAAAGCCTTAAAGAGAAATCGCCAAAGCGGATGATTGTAGTTGCCCCAACCGGTGTAGCAGCAATTAATGCCGGCGGTGTTACAATTCATTCTTTCTTTCAACTCTCTTTTGCACCACAAATCGGGCTCGAAAATTCGACTAACTATCAAAATCGGTTTAATAAAGAAAAGATAAATATTATTCGGAGTCTTGACCTTTTGGTAATCGACGAAATTAGTATGGTCCGTGCTGATATCCTGGATGCTATCGATCGTGTTTTACGTCGGTTCAGAATCCGGGATAAACCTTTTGGAGGGGTTCAAATGCTTATGATTGGTGATTTGCAACAACTTGCCCCGGTTGTAAAAAACGATGAATGGAATCTGCTAAAAAAAGAGTACGATACCGTTTATTTTTTTAGCAGTAAAACATTGCGCAAAACTTCGTATGTGAGCATTGAACTAACCCACGTTTTTCGTCAGCAAGATGATCGGTTTATTTCAATCTTAAATAAAGTCAGGGATAATATTCTTGATAAAGATGCCTTCGATGCTTTGAATCAACGATACATTCCAGAGTTCGAAGTTGGTGATGATGAGGGATATATTACCCTTTGTACACACAATATACAAGCTCATCGCATTAACGATACTAAATTACGGCAACTTTCTTCAAAAGTAAAATCTTTTACCGCCCGCGTTGAAGATAACTTTCCGGAATACTCGTTTCCAACTGATTTTGAACTAAAACTAAAAGTGGGTGCACAGGTAATGTTTGTAAAAAATGATCCTTCACCCGAGAAACTTTTTTATAATGGAAAAATAGGGAAGATTACCAGTATTGACCACGATTCTGTTTTTGTGCTTTGCCCCGATGAAAACGAAGAAATTGAAGTTTCCCCGCTCCTTTGGGAAAATGTAAAATATTCGATAGATAAAGAAACTGCCGAAATTAGGGAAAAAACAGAAGGTTCGTTTAGCCAGATTCCGCTAAAGTTAGCATGGGCAATTACCATTCATAAAAGTCAGGGACTCACATTTGAACGTGCAATTATTGATGCTGAAGCCTCGTTTGCACACGGCCAGGTTTATGTGGCATTGAGCCGCTGCAAATCACTTGAAGGACTCGTTTTAAGCACACCGGTTTCAAATAAAAGTATTATTAACGATGGAACGGTGAGCGGATTTATTCAAAATGTAGAAGAAAATCAGCCCGGAGAAAATGAATTGATTGTTGCCAAATTGGCCTATCAAAGAAATTTGTTGATGGATCTATTTCGTTTCGAAGAAGCAAAAATGCTGGTTAATACCATTAATAAAATACTGCGGGAAAACAGTTCAAGTGTGCCGGAAGTTGTGGTTGAACATTTATTAAAGATGAAATCGGATGTTTATTCTGAATTGGTAGAAGTGTCAGAAAAATTTCAAAATCAAATAAAACAATTTTTATCTGTCCAGCCCAATGTGGAATTAAATGCAAAATTGCAGGAACGGATTTCAAAGGCTTCAAATTATTTTGCTGAAAAAATAAAAATTATATTAATCGATGGATTGGCAAAAGCCGATTTGGATATTGATAATAAAACTTTGCGCAAACAAATTAAAAATGTTTCATCGAGGCTTTTAGATGAAGCAGAAATAAAATTGGCCGGTTTTGAAATTTGTAAAACTGATTTCCATGTGAAAAAATTGTTGGATGCCCGGGCAAAAGTCATGGTTGCAGGCAGCAAAAGCACCCCCAAAAAACAAAAAGCCAAAGAAATTATTAATCCTGAAAATATTCCCCATCCCGAACTTTACAGTCTGTTACGTTCGTGGCGATACGAAAAAGCCAGTGAATTGGGAACTCCTGTTTATATGATTTTTTCGCAAAAAGCTTTGATTGAATTGGTAAATTATTTGCCAACCGAATCGACCACTCTTCAATTAATAAATGGTTTGGGAAGTAAAAAAATAGAACAGTTTGGTGCAGATATCATTCAAATGATTCAACATTATTGCAACGAAAACAACATTGAAAAAGGTGATATTCCCCTAAAAGAAGTTACTAAAAAGGAGAAAAAGCCTAAAGTGGATACTAAAAAAATAAGTTTCGAAATGTTTCAATCGGGTAAAACATTGGCTGATATTGCTATCGAACGAGGACTTACCGCTAATACTATTGAAAACCATTTGGCACATTATGTAGGTTTGGGCGAGTTAAATGTGAGCTTGTTTTTAAATGAAGAGAAACTCAGAAAAATTACCAATTATTTTAAAACCACAGAAAACAAAAGTTTAGGTGAGGCAAAAGTGAGTTTTGGTGATGAAATAAGTTATGGCGAGCTTCGGATGGGATTGAGTTATATTGAAAGCTTGTCAAGGAATGAATAGAAATGTTATTATAGATTTTTGATAATCTCGACTAATTCTTTGTGAATTTCTGGTCGTGCAACAATTAAATGTGTGGTTTTCCCATCCCAGCCATTTCCCATCCAGTCGGTAAATATACAACCGGCTTCCTGTGCAATTACAATTCCTGCAGCAAAATCCCAAAGCTCGTCGCCGGAACAGATAAATCCGTCAGCCGAACCAGTGGCAATGTAACAAAGCTCGATTGCCGTGGTTCCTAGTTTTAATATATTATAGTTTGAAGCCAGCCGATGAGAAAGTTCTTTAAATTTTTTACGGTCGTTTTCTGCATAACCATGGTTCAAAAACAACATCGGAATATATTCAGTGTCGAATTTCGGAAGTGTTAGTTTTTCGTCGTTGCAAAATGCACCCCCGCCTTTTGTTGCGTAATATTCATTTTGATTTAAGGGATCAATTATCACCCCAACCAGTGATTCATTTCCATCCATTAATCCTATTGAAACAGCAAAAAGAGGTAACGACCTAGCAAAATTATTAGTTCCATCTAAGGGATCTACAACCCATTTTGGTCCATTATTTTTGCCAGAAGATCCACTTTCTTCACTAATTATTTCATACGAGGAATGTGTAGTAAGAAAATCCAGAATTGCTTTATCCGCCTCTAAATCTGTGGCAGTTACAAGTCCTTTTGAATCTC
Source organism: Prolixibacteraceae bacterium (assembly GCA_018648265.1). Taxonomy (GTDB): domain Bacteria; phylum Bacteroidota; class Bacteroidia; order Bacteroidales; family Prolixibacteraceae; genus Draconibacterium. The sequence goes on from JABGRN010000068.1 coordinate 14,488, forward strand.
CCTTTACCCTGAATTCCTTCGACTTTCCAAAGTTTTTCATAATAATTCTGGCAGCAGCACGGGCAGCTTTAAGTGCAATTTCTAAATCTTTTGAAAAATCGATCATACTTTTTTAGCTAGTTTAAATAAAAAATAATTGACCTTAAATTTCCGAAGCATTTTCCAATAAATAATCCTCAGCCTCTACATTCCAAAGTCCTTTGGTTTTTGCAACCATTTTTGCAAGTTCAGCAAAAAACGGATTTTCTTTTCCTAACTCTTCAAAATCGGATATTGCTGTTAATGTAAGGTTTTTATGTGTGTAAATTAATTTTTTCCCTCCGGGAATATTTGGTAAATCGAGTGTTGTTTTTATAACGGAATTTAGTCCTCCAATATGAGTAACCAAGCCTGCCGGATCAAGTCCCTTGCTCATGCAATCGAGCGCTTCAACCATGTCGTCGTTGTTTCCACCCGAAGTTCCTACAATATGGGTTGATGCATAATGAACATTATAAAAATTCATTTTTGCTGAAAACTCAGTGTTACTGGGACCTGCAAAAAAGTTAAGACAGCCGTCGTTTGCTAAAATTGCATCGCCCTGTTCAATGACTGGGGCAACCGGGGCAAAAACAAACACATCATCGAAACCGGTTCCACAAGATAATTCATCTTTTAATATTGAAACAGGATCGCTATATTTCCCGGTGTTCAGATAAATTAATTCAATGCCTTTCTCTTTTGCCCAACTAACGGGAAAAATTTCCGCTGCCCTGTCTAATCTTTCTTGTGAAATATCGGTAACAACCAATAACGAAGGTTTGCGATCTTCGCGGGTTACCACATAATTTATGGCTGCCAGTCCCATTGGCCCAACACCGGCAAGAATCGCCATTTTACCGCCATCAACAATTTCCATATCGTGAATGTATGAACCCGGTTTAGTATGGTAATTCGCATGCATAGCGCCAATTACACAACTTAATGGTTCGGCCAACGATGCTGGATAAAATCCCGGTCCGTCGTAGGCTAGCAAACAGTCCTGGTCAAGCACATCTTTTGGAATAATTACATAAGTTGCATCGCCGCCAATGTGTGGGTAAGTATAACCCGGAGCGCTTAAAACTCCAAGCGGAGCATCCTCATAATAAATAGCCGGTTGGATGGAATATTTTTGCCCGGCATTAAATTTGTTTTTCCATTTGGCGCCTACTTCTACAATCTCTCCACTAAATTCATGACCAATAATTATTGGATTTTCAGCAACATTGTTTGGCACACGTTTGTGATTTTCGCCTTGAGTGGCTGCTTTGTAGCTCGACATACAAATACTGTCGGAAACTACTTTCGCTAAAATCTCATCGTCCTTAATTGCCGGGAGTTCAAACTCTTCCAATCTTAAATCGTATTTTCCGTATAATCGAACTGCTTTTGTTTTCATGTGTTTATTGCTTTGAGCTATGAGCCGATAGCTTTTTCTTTAAATTTTAATTTGAGTAGTTAGACTTTACTATTTCGATAACTATTTATTCGTCATGCTAAACTTGTTTCAGTATCTCATTAATTATGAGATTCCGAAATGAATTCGGAATGACGTTTAATATTTTTTCTTACTACTTTATACTATATATTTATTACTTTCTTCTATTTCAACATATTTTGCCCACCAGTCACTGGCACTGCCTGCCCTGTTTCGTACTGTTGATCGATGACGTAGAAAATTGCTTTTGCCACATCTTCGGCGGTACAACCACGTCCGGCAGGAACCTGTGCTTCATAAAACGCTTTTACATCGTTTATGGTTTTTGCGCCTGGAACTTTGCCGGTATTTAAATATTGCACAAACAACCCGTTTTTGGGGTCGCTCCAAAGTGGACCGTCAAAAAAGTTACCCGGACAAATGGAATTCACCTTAATTTTAAATGGCATCAATTCAAGCGCAAACGACTGTGTTAAACCAATTCCACCAAATTTTCCGCCGGAATAAGCAAAGTTTTTATTGCTCCCTTTTAATCCCGACTTCGAATTGATTTGTATAATGTCAGTAAAATGATCGGGATTTATTGAATTCTGTAATTTCATTACCGGTTTCGAGTGTTTAGCACAAAGGAAATAACCCGTGTAATTTACTCTTGTCATCAGTTCAAAAGTTTCCTGATCCATTTCATCAAGACTTCCGGCTCGTAAAATCCCGGCATTCGAAATCATTACGTCCAGTCCTCCAAATTGCAAAACAGTTTCGTCAACCAACTTTTTTACTGATTCACTTTCAGCAACATTTACAGAAATAAAATACGCCTTATTTTTTGTCTTTTTTGAATTGAGTAGATTGGCAAATTCTTTTCCTTTCTCTTCGTTCAAATCAGCAACAATAATATTTGCACCTTCATTATGGAGAATTTCTGCAATTCCAGCACCAAATCCTTGCGCGGCCCCAGTTACAATTACAATTTTGTTTTCCAGCCGTCCGCTTGGTTTTCCGCCAAGAGAAACTTTTTTTCTATAATGTTCAACTTCCCAGTTTTCAATAAAAGTGGCTTGTTCTTTTGTTAAAGGATGCACTCCTCCAAAATTTTCAGAAAGAGTGCTTATTTCACAAAAATCGTTTACCATGTCTTTTAAATAAGCAACAGAAACCGGCGAATCTTCGGCAACAATCACTCCTTTATTCTGAAAAAAAATAACTTTCGGGACGGCACCTTTCCGATTTTTAAATTCGGCAATTTTTACTTTTGCCTCTTCTATTATTTTTTTTGTAGAAGTATTGTTTTCAATAAAAAGATATTCCGACATGCAATAAACCATTTGATCGGGATTAAACGGTTTTGCAATCCCGGCTTCAAAAGCTTCTTTATCGGAAATAAAATTTGCGACCCACGAACTGTTTAACGCTGTTGCAACTTTTAGTTTTTCGTCGGAAAGTAACATCCGCACTGCTGGTAAGACTTCTGTTATTATTTCTGAAACCGGAATTTCTTTGAAAGTTAGTAACACATCAAACGAATTTTCCAGCTTATTTTTAACGTCAGCATAAATTTGATCAATTTCTTTGGTAGAGTCGGCGGCTACAAAAATGCCGTGGTTTTGAATGAAGACTATTTTCGGATCACACTTAAATTTCGTATTGTACTCATCTATTTTTTCAGCAATAATTTTGAAAAGAACAAAACCAGGATCGGAATAGGGGACAAAAAGAACATCCTCCCCAAAAAATTCCTTAGTTTTTTCTGCTGCCTGGTTACTGCACATTAATCCGTTCACCAAAGTCGAGTGCGTGTGCACAACAAATTGGTAGCTAAACAAATTGTGCAACGAAGTTTCAACCGAAGGACGCAAACCTGATTCAGAATTAATCCGACTATTTAAAAGCGCATTTTTAACTTCTTCCTCACGAATGGCCGAATCATTTGAAAATTGTTGATTGGGAATGTCATTTAGTTTTTTTCGGTCGAGTACACAAAATCCATTTTCGTCGATGTCGCCCAAATTAATTCCGCTGGCTTTTATCCAAAGGTAATCCTCGTTTTTAAACGAAGTATTTCCTCCACCGGCAATTACGTATTCCTTTTTTTGTCCGTAAAATCTCGAGACTTCAATCAGCTCTTTTATTTCTTTATTCATGATTTTATGAATTTTATTGTTTGTCGCGAAGGTTTATTAATAGTAGCACTTTCCTCTTGGGCGGTGTTTTGAAGATGTGTTCGAATTCCAGGAAATTTCAAAATACCGTAAAATAGAATTCCCAAAATTTCTAAAGAAGCGAAGAAGCCGACTATTCGTCTTAGTTTTCCCTTTATTAATTGAAGTGGAAAGTGGTTTTTCTATTTTGTATTTATTTGTCATTTTAATTTGCCGGAACTTTGTAATTTCTATTTTCCTTATTTATTTTTTGTGAATATCAGTGCCTTTTTAGTGTTTAAAATGTTAACACAAAGTTCGCAAATTATCTTCACCAAGAAACACAAAGTTATTTTCAAAAATAGTTTTCTAAAAATTTTGCAATTACTGCCTTTCCTAATTCAATAAAATACGCTTTTCCCTCTATTTTTGCCATTCCATTTTTCAAATACCCCTCTTCGCCATTTGCAATTAAATATTGATGAGCAGCAATAACAGCGGTTCCTTCAAAGTTGATTTGTTTCAATTCATCATCTAAATCGATTCCGCCGCAACTAATTTTCATGGGGTCGAGTTTTGGTGTGTTGTGCTCAGTTCCAAAGGTAATTACAAATCCGTTTTTGTTAAAAAAGGAAACAAAATCTTTAAGAATATTATATTCGTTTCGACCCGGAATTAATTCAATTGAATAAATATTTTTATCAATAAATGTTTGTAGTAATTTCTCTTTGTTTGCTTCGTAATCGGTAAAATTCCCATTTCCAAAATCTAAAAGAACCGGGTAACAAGGAATTCCACCAGCATCAATAATCAAATCCATTACTTCTTCCAACGAAAGGAAAGCTTTAGGATCTTCGGGAACAAATGCTGCGCCGCCAACTTTTAAAAGGTTGCTACGGATTTCGTTTTCCAGACCGGCCAAATTGTCAATCGCTGATTTTATTTCTTTCCCCAAAAAAATAGAATTCAGGAGCTTTGCGCGCCCAAAATCTGTATTTTCTTTTTCAAATACAGCAATACGAATTGCTTGTGCAATGTGTCTTTCACGGAAAAGATTTTTTGCCAACCGGGATTGAACTTCTGCTGCATCAAATTTAATATCGATATTATTTTCAGCAAAAAAGTCATTTAATTTTGCCACCATTTCAAAAGTTTGGCGATTGCTGTCATCCTGTAAATTACGAATTTTTTTAAATGAAATTTCGCTCATTTTTGCTGGCTGGCACAATCCTTTTCCGCTCATATATGTCCGTCCCGGATTATTTGGATCGTTTACACGAATTCCGGCTTTCTGCAAATCGTTTTGCAAGGCCATAAATTCAATATTGAATAATGGGAAAATTTTGTTTTTTGTTGCTAACTCAGCAAACTCATTAAAACCATCGGTGGTGTAAAAATCGTTGATTCCCAAAACACTCACATCTTCTGATTTTGCCAGTTGAAAAGCTTGTTCAATTTCAGAAAACGCACTAAACGAGTGTGGCGTATGAATGTGTCCGTTTATGTTGGGAGTTGATTTTTTTGGTTGATTTTTATACCAATCCAATAGTTCCCGGGTTTCAGGGAAATTAGTAAAAATGCTTTTATGTATAGCCATTGTAATCGATTCTAATTTGAGACTGCAAATTAACAAAAGTGAGTGAATTGGGCTGTCCTTTGGTATCCTGTTTTTGGTGTTTTGTATTTATCAAAATGATTTTTTGTGTAAAAGCTCCTCTATTTCAAAATAAACCTTTTTAGAAATAGTAATTATTTCTTTGCAAAATTTATGGTCTGGAATAAAATCAGGTAACACACTTCCCAAGGGATATTTTGAAGGTAAGTAAATGGTGTTAATGATGTCGCATTCATCATCAGTAATTGAAATTTGAATTTTGTTTGTTTTAATAATGCGGTTGATTTCAAATATATCGTGTGTTTTTTTTGTTGTAATCCCTTTTTCAATTAATAAGGCTTTCATTGATTTCTCAACACATTGTTGTGCATTTTGCAAACATGGATTAAACAATGAACTTTCTAGCAGAATCTCTGAAGATTTCAAATTTTCTAAAGCATAGCTCAGCCATATTTTAGCTTCATCTTTCATAAATTGTTTCTCCAAGGTTAATTTCACTCATAAACATTCCCTTTGAATTATTTTTGAGCGGAATAATATCCAAAGGAATTATGTTGGCAATTTGTCGGGTTAGCTTCCTGTATTTTAATGAAAGTTTAAAATATACTTCTTTACTATCCTGAAAAATTGCAATATCAATATCGTTCGGATTTTTTATTTTTAAAAATGATCCAAAGATTATAATTTTTGAAACTTCTTTTTCTTTTGAAAGAGCTTCTTTTAATTTTAATTTAATATTTGTTTTTTCTTCTTCGGTCATTATCTTTTAAATCAACCTTTACAAAAATAGTAAATTATAAGAAACGAATTATTGTTTGTTGCGTTAGATTAAACCCAATCAAATTATTCCTGGTTTTATTAAAGTCAACATGATGCTTTTTATTAAATGTCATTTTGTAAATTTCTGAATCGACTGCAAAATAGTAAAAGTGAATGATTTGGGTTGTCCTTTGGTATAGTGTTTTCGAAACAAAAATCCGGACTCTTTTGAATCCGGATTTTTGTGGGTGTGGAAGTTTCAAACTTCCATTTATGTATGCGGATTGAAAACCGCATCACCCTAAATTCCTCTTGCATTTCGGTCTAATTGTTCCGCATCGGTAAAATCGTTTTCACAAATATGGCCATCCAAAGGAATTATTTTTGTGTGAATGGCGTCAATAATCCATTCAGGTTGGGGAAAGAAATAGTCTTCAATTTCGTGCGCCGGAATAATCCAGTTTCGCGATCCAACAACTACTGGTGGAGCATCTAAATAATCGAATGCCAGTTCTGTGATGTTCGAAGCCAAATCGCGCAGGAACGAACCCCGCCCCGAAGCATCACCGGAAATAATTATCCTCCCGGTTTTTTTCAATGATTCGATTACCGGTTCGTAATTGAACGGAACCATCGAGCGGGCATCAATAACTTCAGCAGAAAGATTATATTTTTCTTCCAATGTTTTTGCTGCATCCAACGCACGGTATAAAGTTGCACCGATTGTTAAAATTGTAATATCACTTCCTTCCTTTTTTACATCGGGTTCGCCCATTGGAAGTTCGTAATATCCCTCCGGCACCCCACCTTCGTGGAACTGTTCTCCGATATCGTAAAGTCGCTGACTTTCAAAGAATATTACCGGATCGGTTCCTTGCAGTGCGCTGTTCATTAATCCTTTTGCATCGTACGGTGTAACCGGGAATACCACTTTTAATCCGGGAATGTGAGCTGCTAAAGCTGTCCAGTCTTGTGAATGTTGCGCCCCATATTTCGAACCAACTGAAACTCGGATTACCACAGGCATTTTTAGCACATTTCCACTCATTGCCTGCCATTTTGGAAGTTGGTTAAAAACTTCGTCGCCGGCACGACCAAGAAAATCGCAATACATTATCTCCGGAATCACACGACCGCCACACATTGCATAACCAATTGCAGTACCAACAATTGCTGCCTCCGAAATAGGGGAGTTAAACAGGCGGTTGTACGGAAGTGCTTCTGTTAATCCACGATAAACTGCAAATGCCCCGCCCCAATCACGGTTTTCTTCACCGTAAGCAATTAAAGTTGGGTCTTTATAAAAACGGTCGACGATGGCTTCAAAAAGTCCGTCGCGTAAACCGTAAGTTTTAATTTTTGAATGTGGTTTGCCGTTTTCATCAAACATAAACCGCTCCTTGTTTGCCAGTTGTTTAACACGCGGATTCTCTTCCATCGGATGATTTACTTCCGGCTCGCCATCTTCCATTTTATCAACCGATTCGTTGCTGAACATCATTTCCCCAATAAGGTTTGGATGATTTTTCATATCCATGTGTGGCGAAACTTCATCGTCGATAGCCAGTTTTAGCGCGTGTGAAACCAAATCAGTTGTTTCAGATTTTATTTCTTCTAATTCAGCAACAGTAGCAACTCCGGCTTTTACCAATTCGCTTGCAAACCACACAATTGAATCTTGTTTTTCCCAGGCCTCAACCTCTTCTTTTGTGCGGTACGACGATGCATCGGAAGGAGAATGTCCGCTGTAGCGATAGGTTAAAACATCTAAAAGTACCGGGCCCCGTTTTTCTTCAATGATTTTCTTTTTGCGTTTATAAGCATCAATTACTGCCAGCGGATTGTAACCATCAACACGCTCGGCATGCATTTGGTCGGCATTTAAACCGGCTCCAATACGAGCAGCAATATCGTAACCCATAGTTTCGCCGCAGGTTTGTCCGCCCATTCCGTATTGATTGTTCATGATGTTGACAATTAATGGTAATCCACCTTTCATGTCGCCTTCCCATAAATCGGTAAACTGATCCATGGTTGCAAAAGTAAGTCCTTCCCAAACGGGGCCGCAAGCCATTGAGGCATCTCCGATATTAGCAACTATGATTCCTTCTTTTCGGTTCACTTTTTTGAATAAAGCAGCTCCCACCGAAATATCGCCCGAACCACCAACAATTGCATTATTGGGATAAACACCAAACGGAGTAAAAAATGCGTGCATCGAACCACCCAGTCCTTTGTTGAACCCGGTTTCGCGGGCGAAAATTTCTGCAAGCGTTCCGTAAATCAGAAATTTAACTGCCAATTCTTTTGTCGTTCCGGAATGACCTGCTTTTACAGGTGCTGCTGTTTTTCCATCGAAATGGGTGTCCATTATTTCGATTAATTGCTTGTCGGTTAGTTTGTGGATTGCTGACAAACCTTTAGCAAGAATTTCGCCATGACTTCGGTGTGAACCGAAGATAAAATCTTCAACTCCTAAAGTGTAAGCCATTCCAACCGCAGCGGCTTCTTGTCCAATTGAAAGGTGAGCCGGCCCAGGATGATTGTAGGGAATGTCGTTGTATTCGCCGCGGGTTTTTATCAGGTTTAACATGGTTTCGAATTCGCGAATAACAACCATGTCGTGAAAAATCCGGATTAAATCCTCATTCGAAAAATTCTCTTTTTCCTCTGCAACTGTTTTGTTGTACTGATTTACAGGAATTGGTTTGAATTCAATTTGTCCCGGTTTACGAACTTCATCTGGGTTGATGTATTGTACTTTTGGCATTTTGCTATGTTTTGAATTATTATTTCTTGTTGTTATTAGTTCAGAGTTCAAGGTTCAAGGTTCAAAGTTCCGAGAATGCCTTACATAAATGTGTTGATTATTTGTACTTACTTCCTTTTAGTTCACTTGATTTCAGATGTTTCATCAAAGCACCAGTTAATTTACCAACTTCATCTGCCAAATTGTAGGCTTCCTGAAACTCTTGTTTTGAAATGTATTCGTTATCTAAAGCTCTAAAAAGTTGTGAGCGTGTTTCACCCACAGAACCTTTCGAAATAGCTAAAAATTGAATAAATTCTTTGTTGCCACCTCTTTCGAATCCCTCTGCAATATTGTCCATTGACGAACCTTTAATTTGTCCAATTAGTTTGAAATCTTTCGCAAAGAGTCCTTTCAAAGTATAGCCATTAATTAGCTTACAAAGAACACGTGCTTTTTGCCATGCTATGATATCCTCAAATCGATTAAATGTTCCCATTTCTTTAAACTTTGAACTTTGAACGCTGAACTCTAAACTTCGAGGTTTTCTATTTGAGTCTTAATTTCTGCTAAAAACAATGTTGCTTCACCTCCGTCAAGAGCTTGATGATTGTACGTTAACGAAAGTCCCATCATCGGAACAAATCCATAAACTCCTTCTTCGATTTCTTTTGGACGGGGAATTATTGTACAAACTCCCAAAATGGCTGTTTGTGGTAAGTTAATTACCGGAGTAAACATTTCAACGCCATAATTTCCAAGGTTTGAAACGGTAAATGTTGCAGCTGCCGGATTTAATAAATCAGGATTAATATTCCCGCTTTTACTCTGATTAGCTACTTGTTGAAGTTGACTTGAAAGTCCTGCAATTGATAAATCATCAGAATTAAGAACAGTCGGAACCATTAATCCACGTTCGGTATCAACGGCTAAACCAAGATGTACTTTTTTGAACCATTTCATTTTATCGCCGTGGTAGTGTGTATTTGCCTGTGGAAATATTTTCAATGCACGAATAACTGCGAAACAAACCAAATCGTTAATGGTAACATTTTGGGAAACTGTGCCTTCAACAAATTCTTGTTTGAATTTTTTACGCAGCCTCATTATTTTTCTGGCATCGGCACTCATGTGATGTGTAAGTTGAGCCGAATTTTGTAAAGATTGATGCATCGCATTTGCAATCAGTTTGCGAATATTTGGAATTGATTTAACTTCAAAATCATCGCCCGATTCCAAATTTTTTTCCTGAACTATTGAAACAACTTTTTTAGTAGCTGTCTCAATATCGCGGGCAATAATTCTGCCATGCGGGCCGGAACCTTTTAATGCCTGCAAATTAATTTCCATCTTCTCAGCCATTTTTTTCGCCAACGGAGAAATTCTGATTCGTTTATTTGGAGATTCATCTTCAACCTCAAATTCAATTACTTTTGAAGCTTTTTCCTGAGTTTTAACTTCTGACTTTTCTTTAACTGGTACCACTCCCGGTTTGAATTCGTCGAATGATTCGCCTTTGTTTCCGAGAACTGCCACGTTTACCAAAACAGGTACTTCGTCTCCCTCTTCAAAAAATGTTGCGAGAAGAATGCCGTCTTCTTTGGCTTCCTCCTCAAAAGAAGCTTTGTCGGTTTCGTAGGAAAAAAGAATATCACCTTCGCTAACTTCTTCTCCTACCGATTTATACCACTGCCCTAAAATGCAAGATTCAACAGATTGTCCTTGGCGAGGCATTAAAACAGGTATTGCCATATTTTACAATTTATGTTTTTAGCGTAACTTGTAGGTACAAATATTATTTGAATAAAATCGTAATTCGCTTAATATAAGTATCTTGAGTTTTTATTTGTTTTCAGAATGTAAAAATATATTATTTAACTTGTATTTACAAGTTGTTTTGAATGTTTAATTTTTTCTTAACTTTGAAGCTGCAATGGAACAAATTCCTCAATATAGAAAATTGTATGAGATTCTTCGAAAACATATTTTAACAGGTGTTTACGAGGAGGGAAGTTTGTTGCCTTCGGAGAATGAGCTTTGTACGGTTTATGAAATGACTCGACCCACGGTTCGTCATGCACTCGATTCGTTGGTAAAAGATGGGTTGATTTTGAAAAAACAGGGAAAAGGAAGCATTGTTAGAAAACCACCACAGAATATTGGGATTTTGTCGATTTCCGGAACAGCGTCGGCAGTTGGTGTTCGTTATTTGAAAACAGATATTTTACAAAAACCCCTCATAAAAACATGGCCCGAAATATTTCCGTTTGTTCTGTCGGAGTTAGAAAAAGAATCTGGTTGTATTTATCTGGAGCGACTGCGATATGTTGATGATGAACCTGTTTTTTACGACATTAATCATCTGCCAAATATTTTTCTTCAGCGAATAACTCAACATTCTTTTGAAAACAAATCGTTATTCGAGATTCTGCGCAAACACTATCAAATTGAAATTCTGGGCGGTGAGCAACAATTAAAAGCTGTAAAACCTCACAAACACATTAAAAAGCTTCTGAAATTAAAGTCAGGGCAGCCTGTTTTATACATCGAACGAAAATTAACTACGAACAAGGAAAACTTTAATATTTATTCTACCATTTATTTTAATTCTGAAAAGCACACTATTTTTGGAAGTTTCTAATTCACATAAATTTTGTAATTTCAGCTCATATAATTTTGTAATTTTTCCTTAGTATGAATAATAAATCAATTCGATGGAAACAACGGTTTCAGAATTTTGAAAAAGCATTCCTCCAATTGGAAAGTGCTGTGGTCGAGCTACAAACTTTGTCTGATTTGGAAAAAGAAGGTTTGGTACAGCGGTTTGAATATACTTTTGAATTGGCATGGAAAACCATAAAGGATTATCTGGAAAGTCAAAATGTAGAAGTAAAATTTCCGAGAGAAGCGATAAAAAAAGGGTTTCAATATGAAATAATTGGAAATGGGGAAATCTGGATGGATATGCTTGAAAAAAGAAATTTGATGGCACACACGTATGATGAGAAAGTTTTTTATGAGGCAATTCATCAGATTTCAACGGCGTATTTCCCGGAGATAAAAAGGGTTTTTATATTTTTTAAAGGTTTAAATAAAGAGTAATGTTTGGGATTGCACCAAAAAGTTATAAACTAATAATGTATGCAATTTCAGAATTTGAAGAAATTGAAAAAGCAAGTATTTATGGATCGCGGGCAATTGGGAACTTTAAACAGGGAAGTGACATAGATATTGTTTTATTTGGCAAAAAAATTACGCAGGAAATTGTGTTAAAATTGAAAGTAAAACTAGAACACGATTTGCCGATTCCTTATTTTTTTGATTTAACCCACTACGAATCCATCTCTAATCTTGAATTAAAGAATCATATCGACTCCCACGGGAAAATATTTTATCCATCGACAACCTGAATTCCTGGAGCATCATTTTCTCGGTTTCACATAAATGTTACATTTGCACCGAATTTTTTATAAAAATTTGAGGTGAATATTATTCAAGATAAAATAAAACCCCTTACAAAAGATAGTGTTTTTGTAACTTTTGTGAACGAAAAATACGGCAGCCACGAAAGAAATACTTTTGATATTTGGCTGGCAGATTCTGAAAATCCGACACCACTTGTTATTTACATTCACGGAGGTGGTTTTACAGGAGGCGATAAATCGAAATATTACGATTGCAAGGACTGGCCGCGGCTTTTGGAGGCGGGCATTTCTATAGCCACAATTAATTATCGGTTTTTGAACGAAGAACCGTATGGAATTCTTGCCAGTTTAATGGATTCAAAACGGTGTCTTCAGTACATCCGTTACAATGCTGAAAAGTATAATATTGATAAAAACAAGGTTGCCTGTTCCGGTGGTTCGGCAGGTGCCGGAACTTCTTTGTGGATTGCTTTTTCCGATGACATGGCTGACCCGTTAAACGAGGATCCAGTTTTACGTGAATCAACGCGGATTTCGTGTGCTGGTGCTTTTAACACACAATCGACATACGACATATTTCAATGGCAAAAAATTTTAGGAATTCCCGTCACAAATGGATCTGAGCAACAATTGTTAATTGCACGTGCTTTTGGTTTTAAGTCGGCAGATGGAATTGATTTTGAACAAAAAACGGATATAAGAAAAGAACTTGATTTTTTAGGGAAAATGGACAAAAACGATCCGCCGATATTTGTTTTTAATAAACAAGAAGGTGGAATTCCAACAACTCAAGGAGAAATAAATCATCATCCCTTGCATGCAAAAGTTTTAAAAGAAAAAGCTGAAAAAGTCGGTTTGGAAGCTGTTGTTTATGCTCCTGGAATTGGAATTGAAGATCCTTCCGGCAGGGATTTCGTTGATTTCGTTTTAGATAAATTCAAAAATTAAACTTGTGCGCTTAACCTGTTTTGATAAAACCGAAACAATACCCGTTCCAGCTTTTTATTAAAATTCGATTTGTTAAAAGCATCGTTAAAAGGGGCATGAACAGGCCGTGTACGATATCCCGGATCGCGCAAAGTTTCAGGATTGTCTTTTATTCCCGAAAATGAACGTTTAATTTGCGGTAAGTTTTCTTCGGTATAAAACCGGAAATTGCCATTAACACTGGCACCTGAATAAACGACATCTTCCCGACCATTTGTCCATTTATAATTTTTGGGAAAACAAAACCCATTTATTGTCACTTTTATTTTAAAATCATGAGGTTCTGAATTTCTTACCTTTCTCAATTTATATTTTCTAAAGGACTGTTCAATAATCTTCAATGTCGGTTCTTTACAAGTATGACGAGGTGTGGATACAAAATCCCCTCTTTCGTGTTTGTAATTTTCATTCACTTCAACTACAACATTTTGTGCTGCGCTAATTAACTCATTTCGTTTGGTTACTCGTTTCGATTGAAATAATGGCATTTTGATTTGCTGTTAATTTGATCTGTTTTATAAAATAAAAGATCAATATTTAATGTAAAGTTACGTAGGTTGAAAAAATTGGTTTCAATAATTCTTATTCTTGTAAAATATCGAAATTTAAACTTTCAATCCAACTGGCACTACAATTTGTATTCTCACAATAGATTTCAGGAGGGGAGTTAATTGTGCCGCATTTAGCACATTGAATTCCGCCGGAAACAAATGTTCCGGTTTCCATGAGTTCAGCATAAATTGATGATAATTTTACTATTACGGTTTCTGTATCATTTTTCATTTCTTTTAGTAAACTATTAAAATGTTGAACCGATTTAAGGTAATTAGTTGAATTCAAAAGATGAGGTTCGGAAAGTTTTCTCCAGGTAAATAACAAAACGCCAAAGTTTGAAAACATCGATAAATCTTCCTGTTTTTTGAAGCTCAAACGAAAAATAGTTTGGTTCAAATCATCAATTATTTTATTGCACATTTTTGAGTCTCGTATTTTATAAGCACCCTGCAAGCGTTTAATTTTATTTTTTGCCAACTCCTGGCAATTTGAATCAACTAAATACCCAAATTGATCAAATAGTTTTTTGTATTTGTTTATTAAGATTAAGCTTTTTTGAAGGACGTCTTTCATAATTTTAAGGCGAATTGAGTTGTGAAAAATAAATTAACCACTTTTAGAATTATTAATTAATTCGATGGCCTTATTTAAATAGTCTTCCTCTACTTTTGATATTGGAAGTTTGAAAATGCTGGAATGCCAAATTCTGTTTTCAATCCAAAAACGATAGATAAATTCTTCGAAAGATGGGGCACAAATTACTATATCTTCCAATATTTTTTCAAGAGAAGGTCCACTAAAATAATTGTAATCGATTACATATCTTGAGGTTGCAACTGAATGATTTCCTTCTTTATCGATGTATAAATACCAGAGCATTGCATCTTGTTCATCGTTCATAAACCGGATAAAATATCCTCCGTCATTGCCCGGACTTTTTGTTATTTTTTCCGGAAGTTCAAAGTAACAATTGGTGCTTGAAATCATGTGGTTTTGATAAAGAGGTGAACCCATAAAATTCAGAAAAGATTTTGGTAGTTCAATGCCCAAATTTTCAGCCGATTTGCAAATATTTGAAAAATTATTGCTTAGGTCTTCCATCATCACAAACTTTTCCCATTCCCCTGATAATTCTGGTAACCATTGAAATTCCCCTTTTAAAATTTGGGGATCAATTGGCGGTAAAAGCTCAAAAGGAAGAAACCCATAAGTCACCAAAATGTCCCATTGTTCGCCATAACCAATTGTGTACCAACCATGTGGGAAAGGGTATTTGATTGATGGTTTTTTTTGCATGGTTTTTCAATATTTGATTTTCATTACTTTTTAATATACAAGAATGATTTTTTAGTAAGTAAATGATGAATGCAGTTACGAAGGTGTTTTTGTCGTTGTTTATAGTCGAGTTTAATTAAGGTTTCAGCATAATTACATACTCCTTTCACCAGGTCGGGTTCGAAGTAAATTGTCCATCCCACATAAGTGGCTCCCCATTTTTGTGGCAAAACTGAAAATACTTCCCAACTGGCACCAACTTTCCAAATATCGGTTTCCGGTTGGCTACGGAGTTGACCGGTAAATCCTGAGGAATTTAAATCTTTTAAGGTAATCCAAACACCCCAATCTTCAATTTTTATTAAACTTATTTTTGAATGAATATATAATTCCCGTTCACGATAAATGCAATGTTTACCCTGAAAACTTTTTATCCTGAGTTTTATTTCAGAAGTGATGCTCTCTTTTTTCATTAAAGTAAGATCGCTTTTTAAATTGTTTCAACTAAATTAGTGAAAATTATAATGTGTTCATTATCAATTGTGTTGTTTGTGTTTAAAAAATAAATAAGATGAACAAAAATTGTAAAATATACCTTGATATTGACGGTGTCCTTTTAATGAAAGATGGAAGTATTCCAGATTTTGCTGTTGAATTAATCTCATTTTTAAAGGAAAATTTTGAATGCTATTGGTTGACAACACATTGCAGGGGAGGCGAGAACAAAGCAGTTCAATATCTCTCAAAGTATTATCCCACTGAAATAATAGAAAAACTCAAAACTATTTCACCGGCATATTGGAACGATTTAAAAACAGAAGTTATTGATTTTGATTCAATGTTTTTTTGGCTAGATGATTATGCAATGGAAGCTGAAAAAAAAGTATTGAACAGTTACAATAAATTGAATAGCCTTATTTTGGTAAATCTGAAGAATAGTAATGAATTGAAAGCGGTTTTAGATAAAATAAAAAGAGCCAATCCGTAATTTCAGATTGGCCCTTAGAATTCAGTTAGTGTCTTAAAATTAGTAACTCTATTTTGTTAACCCTTCCATTGTATCTTTTATATCGCCCGGCGTACTCATTATTTTCATAAAAGTTCCCATGGTTAATTCCGGCCAACTCAATGCAAGGCGGTATTTGCCCGGCAAAATGGTTGCTGTATTTCCTTGCAAAATTAATTCGTACGGCATTGCAGCAATATTTTCTTCACCAATAATTGGCAGGAATTTCGGCTCGCCATCATCAGGATTTAAAAGACCAACACCAAAAACAGCCACCTTTTTATCCGGATAAATTAATTCATAAACTTTCTGAGTATTGCCTTTTCCACTGGCTAAATTTTTCTGAATGACTTTTAAACCATCTTCAAAAGAATCGAACTTATTTAATTCCTCGGCATCTTTAAAATAAGGCATCATAACTTTATAATGATATTTTTGGAGTTTTTCCTTATCGAGTTTTCCACCAAAAGGAGTGAATTCTGAACCTACATTTTTCATTGCAGTTTTAGCATCATTCGAAATTTTTGCAAGCTCTTTTTCGTGCTTCTCAACTCCATCAATAAAATATGCATAAAATAAATACATCGGATTAATCATGCTTATTTTTACTGAATTCCCCTCTTTTTGAAAACCAACTTTTAATGCCGCAGCAAGTGATCCACGATCGGAAAAATCCAATGCAATTTTTTCTAATTCGCTGTGTGTGTAACAAACGACCGCAAGGTTTTTAGTGTTGCCAGGTTGGTATTCTCCAATCACTTTAAAACCCGAATTTTGAAGGGCTGTTTTAACTTCGGCCATTGCATCGTTAATACTTTCTGATGATGTGCCAATTTGAAAATAAGCAGATTGTTCCTGCGAAAAGACATTAATTTGGGAAAATAATACAATCGATAAAATAAGAAGTAGCTGTTTCATTTTAATTATTTTTATTTGCTTCAAAGTTAATTCTAAACGTTTGAATTGATAAAATGATATTTGTGATAGTTATCATATTCGCAACATTAATAAATATTCATCAAACTTGAATATTTATACAAAATGATGTGAGTTTTTTAATATCACACAAAAAATATTCATCTTTGCACACTTCAGTTTAATTTGATTAATATTTGTTAGAATGAAAGTTTTAAAATTCGGAGGAACGTCGGTTGGCTCGCCGGAAACGATGCGTGCAGTTATGGATTTAATTACCAACGGAGAACAAAAGATTGTCGTGCTTTCTGCAATGTCGGGTACTACAAATTCGCTGGTAGAAATTGTAGATTATTTGTATAAAAAGAACAAAGACGCGGCTAATATATTTATTGGAAAGTTAGAAGCAAAATACAAAAAGGTAGTATCTGAACTTTTTACTTCTGATGAAAATAAAAAGAAGGGTTTAGAAGTTGTAAAAGAGAGTTTCAATATTATTAAATCTTTTACATCGGGTAAGTTTGACCAAATTGGCGAGAATACAATTTTGGCGCAAGGGGAACTAATTTCAACACAATTAGTAGCGTTGTTAATGAATGAAAATGGGTACCGTGCAAAACTTTTGCCAGCCCTCGATTTTATGAAAATTGATGAAGACAAAGCTGCCGATTTACAACATATCAGGAAAAATATAAAACCTGTTTTAGATGAAATTGGTGAAGCCGATTATTATATTACCCAAGGGTTTATTTGCAAAAATTCGGATAACGAAATCGACAATTTGCAACGTGGCGGGAGTGATTACACGGCATCTTTAATTGGTGCAGCCATAAAATCTGAGGAAATTCAAATTTGGACAGATATTGACGGATTTCATAATAACGACCCTCGTTTTGTGGAGGGAACAAAAAAAATCAATCAACTTTCTTTTAATGAGGCGGCCGAGTTAGCGTACTTTGGAGCTAAGATTTTGCATCCGCAAACCGTACTTCCGGCGCGTGTTGAAAATATACCTGTTCGGTTAAAAAACACAATGAATCCAAAAGATAGTGGAACACTAATTACCGCCGAATCGGATGGAAAAGGAATAAAAGCCGTTGCGGCAAAAGATGGAATTACAGCCATTAAAATTCGTTCTGGCAGAATGTTAAATGCCTACGGTTTTCTTAAAAATATTTTTGCTGTTTTTGAAACTTTTAAAACTCCGATCGATATGATTTCAACCTCGGAGGTTGCCGTTTCAATTACCATCGATAATACACAAAATCTGGATGAAATTAAAGATGAGCTGGATAAATTTGGAACCGTTGAAATTGATTCAAATATGTCGATTGTTTGTATTGTTGGAGATATTATTGAAGAAGAAAAAGGATTTGCCTCAAAGGTCTTTGGAGCTCTCGACGGAATTCCAATTCGGATGATTTCTTATGGTGGAAGCAAATTTAATATTTCTGTTTTGGTGCCAAAAAAACATAAAAAAGATACTTTGCAGGCATTGAGTAAAAATCTGCTAAATAACTAATAAATGTTATTTCGAGAGTTCACATAAATTTATTAGGCATAATGAAAAAGAACTGTTGAGATGCCGAAATGAATTCTGCATGACGTTCTAATCAGCGTTGTTTATTAGAACGTCATCCTGAAGCACGGAATATATGTATAATTCATAATAGAATGACATAA
>JABGRN010000148.1 GCA_018648265.1 Prolixibacteraceae bacterium
TATTATGAATTATACATATATTCCGTGCTTCAGGGTGACGTTCTTAACTTACTTTGCACTAATTGTTTAGTCGTCATGCTGAACTTGTTTCAGCATCTCTGTCATTATCTCATTATGCCTAATAAAATTAGGTGAACTCTCAGGATGACGTTTAAAGTACTTACTTTATAGTAACATTTAATTAATTAGTTCTTTAATTAGCGCCACAAACTCTCTAATTTCCTTTTCCGTAGTATCAAAAGATGTCATCCATCGAACTTCCGATTTTTTTTCATCCCAAACGTAAAAGAAGAATTGTTTCTGCAATGGTTCAATAATATTTCGGGGAACTACCGCAAAAACACCGTTAGCTCCGACTTTTTGTGTAAGTTTTATTTCTTCAATTTTAGAAACTTCTGCCTCCAGTAATTTTGCCATTTTGTTGGCGTGTCTGGCAGTTTCTTTCCACAAGTCGTTCTCGAAATAAGCGATAAACTGCGCACCAACAAAACGCATTTTAGAAAAAAGCTGCATACTTTGTTTACGGATATATTTTACCAGATTTGTCAATTCAGGATTAAAAAACAGAACTGCTTCACCCATCATCATTCCGTTTTTTGTGCCGCCAAACGAAAGAATGTCAACACCGCAATCTTTTGTAAAAGCTTTAAAATCCAGATTTAGAGCAATTGCAGCATTGGCAATTCTTGCCCCGTCCATGTGCAGGAGCATGTTATTTTTGTGTGCCAGTTCGGCCAGTTCCTTTATTTCATCGGGTTGGTAAACCGTACCCATTTCAGTAACCTGCGAAATAGAAATCACCCGTGGTTGTGAATGGTGTTCGAAATCGAAACCAAAAAGGTGGTGTTGAACTGCTTCGGGGGTGACTTTTCCGTTTATCGGTTCAACTGGCAAAAGTTTGCAGCCTGTAAATTTTTCAGGGGCACCGCATTCGTCTTCCTGGATGTGTGCAGTCTCGGCACAAATAATCGAGTTAAAACTATGCGTTACCGTAGAAAGCCCTAAAACATTCGCACCGGTTCCGTTAAAAACAAAAAACACTTCGGTTTCGGAGCCAAATTTTTCCTTAAAAATATCAATAGCTTTTTGTGTATAAGGGTCGTCGCCATAACCTACAACATGTCCTTTGTTGGCGGTTTCCATGGCTTTTAAAATGTTTGGGTGTACCCCCGAATTATTATCGCTTGCAAATCCTTTCTTCATTATAAATTTAATTTGTTTTGAATTGGCTGTTGTACTAAATCTTCGTAAATTTAAATATCGATTTTAAAAAGTATAAAGAAAGAAAAAATCAAACGCTAAAAAAAATGAACGATTCAATTCCTTTATCCGAAAAACTATATTTGCTGGGTATCCATCCTCAAAAAGGGGGGATAATTTCAGCGTCGTACACAGCAATGGATTATGTTTTGCTTGGAACCCTGTTTTTGGAACTTTATTTAAACGGAAATATCAAATTTGAAGAAAAAAGAATAATAATTCTGAATAAAAATTCGAAGCTTGGTTTACATCGGTTTATTTTGGAAAAAATGGGTAAAGCACAGAAACCATTAAAGATTTCGCGGTGGATTGACAAGTTATATTTTTCGCTGAAATATATTCGGAAGGGAGTCCGGCAAAATTTGGTGGACGAAAGAATAATAAGAATGCAAGAAAAACGGTTTTTATTTTTTCGATGGGAAAGACCAGTTTTACTTCAAAAACAAGTGATTTTTAATTTACTCACTGATGTTGAAAAAGCAGTTTTTAGCGGCACTACAATTGAAGAGGAAATTATGATGTTATCGTTTATTAAACCTGCGGGTTTGTTAAAACGGATTTTCCCTGAAAAAGAAAAAAGGAAAAATGCAAGTCAAAAATTAAAGCAGATGTTGGCTAAAAACCAAGTCTCGGCTGCTGTTGCCGATGCAATTGCAGCAGCACAAGCTGTTACGGCATCAGTTGCCGTACTCGCCGCTGCCACCTCGGCTGCCACCTCATCGTAAAAAAGTATTACTACAACCTTTTACAGATTTTCTTTTAACCAGTTTATTATTTTTTTACCTGACGGGCTGGTAATTGGTGCAACAAAATCAACTACTATCCCTTTTTCGTCAACCATAAATTTTTGAAAATTCCATTTTACTTCCGCATCCAAAGTTCCGTTTTCTTTGCTGTTTGTAAGCCACTTATAAACAGGGTGTTTATTTTCCCCTTTAATAAATATTTTTTCCATCATCGGAAAAGTGACCCCGTATTTATTGGTGCAAAATTCTAAAATTTGATTGTTGTCGCTTGGTTCTTGTCTGCCAAAATCGTTACACGGAAACCCAATAATTTCAAAATCGTCGCCACCATATTCTTCGTACAATTCTTGCAACTTTTTAAATTGTGGTGTTAAAGCACATTCCGAAGCTGTATTTACTATCAATACTTTTTTACCCTTTAGTGAAACAAAATCGAATATTTCACCATTAATGGTTGTCGCTTTTAAATCATGTAATGTTTTGGCCTGACTAAAAACAAAAGAAGTGCTTAACAGTAGTATAAACAAGGTCAGGTATTTTATTAAAAATTGATTTGTTCTCATCTGGATATTTATTTAGAAATCATTATTTTCTAAAATTACATCAATTGTTGTTAATAAAAAAACGTGCATAAAAAGCATATTTGTTTATCTTTGGTCGATTATATCCTTAGTAGGAAAATGGAAAATTTTATAGTTTCAGCAAGAAAATACAGGCCGGATTCATTTGAAACAGTAGTTGCACAATCGTCGATTACCAATACTTTAAAAAATGCTATTAAAAGCAATCAGCTGGCACATGCGTACCTTTTTTGCGGTCCGCGTGGAGTTGGAAAAACTACGTGTGCCCGCATTTTTGCAAAAACTATTAACTGTACCAATCTTAGCGAAGAAACCGAAGCTTGTAATGAATGCGATTCGTGTAAAGCGTTTAATACCAGCCGTTCGTTTAATATTCACGAATTGGATGCGGCTTCAAATAATTCGGTCGATGATATCCGTAACCTGACCGACCAGGTTCGTGTCCCACCACAAATGGGGAAATACAGTGTTTATATTATTGATGAAGTCCACATGCTTTCGTCGCAGGCGTTTAATGCATTTTTGAAAACTTTGGAGGAACCGCCAAAACATGCCGTTTTTATTTTGGCCACTACAGAAAAACATAAAATTATCCCTACCATTTTATCGCGTTGCCAGATTTTTGATTTTAACCGGATTAAGGTTTCCGATATTACCAAACATCTGTTATTTGTTGCTAAAAGCGAGGGCGTTTCGGTTGAAAGCGAAGGTTTAAATGTAATTGCTCAAAAAGCCGACGGGGCAATGCGCGATGCACTTTCAATATTCGATCAGATAGTCAGTTTTTCTGGAAAAGAGGTAACATATCAGGATGTAATTACCAACCTGAATGTATTGGATCACGATTACTATTTTAAGTTGGTCGATCAGTTTTTAAAGAATGAAGTAAGCGAAGTGCTGCTTACTTTTAACGATATTTTAAATCATGGTTTCGACGGGCATCATTTTATTACCGGTTTGAGTAGCCATTTACGCGACCTTTTGGTTTGCAAAGATCCGGTAACGGTACAACTGTTGGAAGTAGGTGGAGAAATTAAAGAACGTTATAAAGTTCAGGCGGCTGCTTGTGAAAGTAAATTTTTGTTAGACGCCTTGCAAATCGGTAATGAGTGTGACATTCAGTACAAAACAAGCCAAAACAAACGTTTGTTAATTGAGCTTGCAATAATACGGATAGCACAGCTAACCTTAAAAAAAAAATAGTTGACCAGATTGATTCGGGAGATATTTTAGAACCCATTTTTACTGAACAAAAAGAATTGCCCGAAGAAAAAAAGGCAACCCATCCCGAACAACCCAAACCGGTTCAAGTTAAAAAAATTGCAAAACGAACCTCCAGGGATTTGGGGGAACCTTCAATAAAAGATGCCTTGCTTGGCAAATTCAAGGAAGAAAAAATATCGGCAAAAGAACAACACCAGATATATACTAAGGCAAACGAAAACGAAGATTTCACCAGTGATGAATTAAAATTGAAATGGGAACAGTTTTTAAAAAGGTTGGAAGATAGGCAAAACCTGAAATCAACACTTTCAACGGTTCCTAAAATTGACGACGATTTTAAACTTCTACTCGAAATTGAAAATTCAGTCCAGGACGATTTGATAAGTAGCATTAAACCGGAACTTGTTTCGTGGCTACGTAAGGAGTTAAAAAACTCAAAAATACAACTGCTTACAAAAATTACAGAAAAAGCAAAAGGCAAAATTATTTATACCGACTCCGAGAAATACGAGGAGATGCTTAAAAAGAATCCTAAACTGGCATTGCTTAAACAAAAATTTAACCTCGATTTTGGAGAGTAGGAGGAGGAGTTGGTATCGAGTTCAGAGCTTAGAGTTCGAGGTTTCGGGTGTTATACCAATTTAATTATAAAATGCCGTATTGGATATGAAGTTATTTTTTTGTTTATACGAGGCAAAAAATTGTAGCATAGCCATAGCTACGATAGGATTTTTTAACGAAGTAGAAACGAAAAAGAACGAATTTATATGCGGCATTTTGTGGCTCACTTCATAATTCGGGTTGGTTTTGTTTTTAAGCATAAATTTTAGCAACT
>JABGRN010000069.1 GCA_018648265.1 Prolixibacteraceae bacterium
AAATTATGTCATTCTATTATGAATTATACATATATTCCGTGCTTCAGGGTGACGTACTTAACTTACTTTTGCACTAAATGTTAGTCGTCATGCTGAATTTGTTTCAGCATCTCTGTCATTTACTCATTATGCCTAATAAAATTAGGTGAACTCTCAGGATAACGTACCAAAGATTTTTTAACAACCCCTTTCCTATTCGCAATTAGGAATTTATTTACGTTTGATTTCAGTGTAACTTTCCTATTTGCCTATTCTCTGTCGTACTTGCAACAACCAGGAAGTTTGTCGTAAACTTCGGCACTTGCTTTGTGGTTTTTTGTGTCGTGCCCCACTTTAGCAAGGGCAACTTCAACTTTATCGACGTTGGTTTTTGCATCATCAAAAACCACTTCCAGTTTTTTGGTCTTCTTGTCCCATGCGGCTTTAGAAACTCCATCAACCGAAAGGGCAGCCTTTTCTATGCGGGTTTCGCACATTCCGCAATTGCCTTTAACATTAATCTTTTCGGTTTTATTTCCTGCAAAAACCGTAAAAATGCCCATTACAAAAAGGGCTACTAAACTCAAAACTTTTGTTTTCATTTTTTTAATTTTTAAGTGAATAAAATTTATTACTTGTTGATTAATACCGATTTAACAACCAAATGTCGCATACTTTCGTTTTACTCAGCATACTCCTTTGTTGTAGTATCGGCATTAACCATTATAAACTTCGAAATTGCCATGCGGCATTTCAAAGTACAATTGGTATAAGAAGTACGTTAATGCATCTTAATTTCTATATAAACAGCATTCCGGAAGTTCATTATAAACCTCATCGGGTGCTTTGTATTTTTCAGTGTCGTGTCCAACTTTAACCACAGCTTTTTGTATTTCATCTGAATTGGTTTCTGTAGAATCAAAATTCAGATGCAACATTTGCGATTCGGCTTCCCATTTTGCCAATTCAACACCGGAAACTGAAAGTGCAGCAGTTTCAATTCTGTCTTTACACATCCCACAAAGTCCGCCTGCTTTTACCATTACATGTTGCATTGATTTCGCAAGGGATTCATTTTGAACGAAGTCTTCACCATTCAATGAACCGTGATTATGCCCGGTTGACATAACTCCGCCGTCCGGATTCATCATACTCTGAAGACCCTGCAATTGCGAAGCCGCGTCAATTTTAAACACGCCATTTACAGCAATTTCTTCACCTTCGTTTAAGCCACTTGCAACTACATAAAAATTACCTGCCTCAGGACCCAACACAATTTCACGGTACAGAAAAGAGGGGTTTTCCCTGTCCTGCACTTTTACATAAACAACGGCCCTTTTACCAGTCCACAGCAAAGCGGTTTTAGGAATCAGTATTTCATTCCCGGAACCTGCAATTTTTGATTCCAGTATTCCGCTTGTAAACATTTCAGGTTTTACTTCCAATTTGGAGTTTATTAATTCAATCCGAACTTTGGCAACCCTGGTTTTAGAATCAATAAACGGATCGATAAATGAAACCTTTCCGGAATACGATTTTCCGGGCAATGATTGAATTGAATATTCAATTTTGTCGTTTATTTTTATCCACGGCAGGTCGCTTTCGTACGCATCGAACAATGCCCAAACACGGGTCAGGTCAACAACTTTAAACAACGCAGTCCCTTCCTTAACATAATCGCCAAGTGCTACATGCCGCATTGTTACTGTTCCTGAAATAGGTGAGAGAATATCGAAATAAAGTTGAGGTTCGCCATTTTCTTCAATCGCCCTAATTTGCCCATCGTTAAGATCCCAGAGTTTAAGTTTTCCTTTGGCAGCTTTGTACAGGGCCGGACGTGTTTCTTTGTACGAAACAGCCTCTAAAAGTTCACGTTGGGAAGTAACCAATTCGGGCGAATAAATGGTTGCCAGCTTTTCGCCTTTTCGTACATTTTGCCCTTTAAAATTTACAAACAGTTTTTCAATCCTTCCTCCAAAACGTGCAGTTAATTCTGAAATCCTGCGTTCATCTTCCTGTATTTTCCCCTGAAGACGAATTGATTTCTGAGGTATTCCTGAGCTTACAATCATTGTTTGAATATCTGCTAGTTTTGCAGCAGATTCAGACATCATTATTTCATTGGGATCCACATCGTCACCACCTGAATCCATTGATGCGAGTGGAATTAAATCCATTCCGCAAATTGGGCAATCACCAGGATTATCCTGTTTTATTTGCGGGTGCATCGAACAAGTCCAGGTTGTCGGGTCCTCCGATTCGTGGTCGTGACCTTCGTGGCCGGTTAATTCCTGTTCATTTATACTTTCTGAGCTTGTTCCTCCCTGATGAAAAAATAACCACCCAAGAAAAATCCCAATTACCAAAACTCCGATTATCAGTTTGAAGTTTTGTGTTATATTTTGAATAATATCTTTCATTTTGTTGTTTTTTTATTTTTTTTGGACTTCGACTTCGCTCTGTCTGACGGTTGATGTGAGCATAGTCGAACTGCTATTTCCCCATTAAGTAATTGATAAATGAAATTGCAGCCTGTTTGTCCGTTTTTGCTTTTTCTTCTTCCAGATTATATTTTAAAACTTTGCGCTCCATGCGAAGAATCTCTTCAAAATTTTTGCTTCCCGTTATATATTCTGTCTCTAACAGGTGCATCGATTTTTGAGCAAGTGTTAATTGTGTTTTGTACAATTCAATTCTCCGATTTGCATCGAGGTAATTTTTCCACCCTTTTTCGAAAAGTGTTTCGAGTAGATTTATCTTGCTTACTTTTTCATTGGTTTTCGCGGCTTCCAGATAAACCACTTCCTGAATCATGGCTTTGTATTTATTCCGGTAAAGTGGAATTGTAATACCAACCGATGGGAAAATAAATGCATCTTTTCCCGCAAGGTTGTTTTCGCCTTTTCCAATAAAAGTGTAATCGAAACCCAATTTTATATTTGGTTTTCCCGCAAGATTCGCAACATCACGTTTATAAGCGAAAGCTGCCTGCTGAAAATCGATGCTGAGTAACTGATGGTTAAAAATGGCAATGGAATCTATAGCGGCTTGTTTTGAGAAGGGGAAATCTGTGGTCCATAAATTTTCAGGAAGCAGAACTGAAATGTTACTTTCCTCGTCCAACAAATTATTGAAAACTACTTTCAAAAACTGTTCTTTTTCCCTTAAAAGTGCAAGCTGATTTTTCAGTTCATTTATTTCCATTTCAAGACGGTATTCATCTACCATCGACACCAAACCGGCTTCAATTTTTATCTCCGCCAGTTTTTGAAAAGTCGCAAGAATCGTGATGTTTTCAAGCGTTATTTCTTCTGCTTTTTTATTAAAATAAAGATTGTAATAAGCGGCTTTTACATCGTTAAATAATTTCGATTTTGTCTCCTCGAAAAGTTCGTATTTTGCTTTTGCTGCTTGAAAAGCAACATTTTCTCTGGCTTGCAAAGTTCCAAACCACGGGAACATTTGTGAGGCCGAAACCTTAAATCGTTGTGGGCCAACCCGTGTCTCCACCGGACTGATAAACCAGGCAAAAGCAACTTGCGGGTCGGGCAAAGAATTTACCTGAGAAGCTACTTCTAAAGCAGCCATGTACTCATTGAATTTCGCTTTTAATCCCGGATTATTTTCTGCAGCAATTTTTAGATAATTGTCTAATTCCTCTTGTTGCGAAAAAGAGAAAAGAGAAAAAGAGATTAAAAAAAGTGCCAGAACGTATTTCAAAAGTTTCACCCCTAACCCCTTAATTGGGGCTTTTCGTTCTGATAATTTTATTATTTGATATTTAGTTTTCATTGTTCTCTGTCTTTGCCATTAATTAATAATTTTCCTGTTCCCCTCCTTGGGAGGGGTTAGGGGAGGCTTTCACTTTGCCTTCCTGCCACATACTATAAAGCACCGGAACCACAAACATGGTTAAAACTTCAATGGTCATTCCACCAAATAACGGAATTGCCATTGGAACCATAATATCCGAACCTTTTCCGGTTGAAGTAAGAATTGGTAATAGTGCAATAATAGTAGTCGCAGTTGTCATAATTGCAGGTCGTACTCTTTTTGAACCGGCTTCGAGCACTAATTGGCGCACCTCTTTTACAGTTGTTGGACTTTTCTTTTCTTGCAACTGCTTAATGTAGGTACTTATTAAAACTCCGTCGTCGGTGGCAACACCAAAGAGTGCAATAAATCCTACCCAAACCGCCACACTTAGGTTAATAGTATGAACCTGAAATAGGTTCCGAAGATGGATTCCTGCCAGTTCACCATTCATAAACCAAGGCTGACCATACAGCCAGAGCATAATAAAACCACCAGATATAGCCACAATAATTCCTGTAAAAATAAGTGAAGTTGAAATGACCGAGCGAAACTGGAAATAAAGGATTAAAAAGATGATCATTAAAGAAACAGGAACAACAATCATTAGCCGTTTTGTCGCCCTGATTTGATTTTCGTAATTTCCTGTAAATACATAACTAACTCCACTAGGAACCTGAAATTCTCCCGATTCAATTTTGTCTTTTAGAAATGCCTGTGCATTTTCAACCACATCAACTTCAGCAAATCCTTCCTTTTTATCAAAAATTACATATCCTACTAAAAAGGTGTTTTCACTTTTAATTAATTGCGGCCCACGAGTGTAATGAATGGTAACCAAATCGCCCAGCGGAATTTGTGTGCCATTTGGGGTTGGTATCAGTATCTTTTTCAAATCCTCTGGATTATCGCGATATTCCCGTGCGTACCGTAAACGAACCGGAAAACGCTCGCGACCCTCGACTGTTGTTGTCAGTTGCATTCCGCCAATTGCACTACTTAAAACATTCTGAAGGTTTTTAACCGATATTCCATAACGCGAAATTGCATCGCGGTTAATCTCCATTTCAAGATAAGGTTTTCCAACAACGCGGTCGGCAAAAACCGACATAGCTCGTACTCCTTCAACTTGTTTCAGATGTTTTTCAATTTCATAACCCACCTTTTCAATTGATTCTAAAGTTGGGCCAAAAACTTTAATGCCCATTGGGGCACGCATCCCCGTTTGCAACATTACCAAACGGGTTTGAATAGGTTGCAATTTGGGTGCAGAAGTTAATCCGGGAATAGTTGCCTCAGAAATTATTTCATCCCAAATATCATTTGGTGTTTTAATTTCGTCGCGCCACTGCCGGAAATATTCACCGTTTTTATATTCAGTTAAATTCTCTTTTTCTATTAATCGGAAACCATCCTCTTTTGGATTATAGGTTGAATTGTTTTTCAAAATAAATGCCCCGTTGCGATCGACTTTAAAACGCATTCGGTGTCCGTCTTCATTTAAAATGTACTCCGCCTTATAATTAATCACATTCTCGTACATTGATGTTGGAGCCGGATCGAGTGCAGAATTAACACGCCCCCATTTTCCCACAACAATTTCAACCTCGGGGATTGAGTTAATTTTTTTGTCCAGAATACGAATTACTTCAAGATTTTCTTCAATACCGGAATGTGGCATCGTAGTTGGCATCAGCAAAAATGAACCTTCATCAAGCGATGGCATAAATTCTTTTCCAATGCCGGGCAAAGCTTTGTTTATATTCTGATAAACCGCTGTTTTTTTAACGAATCCGGGCATAAAACCAAACAATTTATCGAATCCTTGCCAGCTTGTAATTCCAAACACAACTATAAAAATTGGCACACTTAAAAACGCCCATTTATTTTCCAGGCACCAACTCAATATTTTCCTGTAAAAAACAACTACAAGTGATAATAAACCTAACACAATTGCAATAATTGCAATCACAAAAAGGAAGTTGACAAACATCGAATTTTGTGCACCCAAGGGCATCCATGCCTTATTTAGAAAAAACACAACTACAATTACTGTTATTCCGATGTTGATGTAATTTACCCATGCTTTTTTTGTCTCTGGCCATTTTTCAGAAAAGAAACTATTTAAACCATAAGCAGTTAAGGCCAACGCGATATAATATCCTGTAAATACAGATAAAACCAAACCTGTAATTATTAGTGCAATACTCAGGATTTTTGTGTATTTGTTTTTATCAAAGCGAATAGAAAAAACAAGATGTGCCAGCGTTGGAATTATAATTAAACCAATAAGCAAAGCAGCAAGCATGGTAAAAGTTTTGGTAAAGGCAAGTGGTTTAAACAGTTTTCCTTCGGCGGCTTCCATGGCAAAAACCGGCAAAAAACTAACAATGGTCGTTGAGAGGGCCGTTATTACTGCCCCGGCAACTTCGGTTGTTGCTTCGTAAACCACATTGAGAAGTTTTTTCCCACGGGCACCAATATTTTCGACCATTTCTATATGCCGGATTATATTTTCTGTGAAGACCACCCCAACATCAACCATCACACCGATTGCAATTGCAATTCCTGAAAGCGCAACAATGTTTGCGTCAACACTAAATCGGCGCATGGTAATAAACGTGATTAAAACCCCAATTGGCAATAAACTGGATATTAAAAATGATGCCCTTAGATTTAAAACCAAAACAATTACAACCAGAATACTAATTAACAATTCCAGACTAATTGCTTCCTCCAAAGTTCCAAGCGTCTCTTTAATTAAACCGGTGCGATCGTAAAAGGGAACAATTGTAACTTTCGAAATCGTGCCGTCAACCAGCGTTTTTGAAGGTAATCCCGGTTCAATTTCAGCGATTTTTGCTTTTAAGTTGTTGATTGTTTCCATCGGATTTGATCCGTAACGGGCAACAACAACTCCACCAACAGCTTCGGCGCCGCCTTTGTCCAAACCTCCACGCCGGGTAGCCGGGCCAAAATTTACTTTGGCAACATCTTTTATACGAATAGGGACATTGTTCTGAACCGCAACTACACTTTTTTCAAGGTCTTCAAGATTTTTAATATAACCAATTGCACGCACCAAATATTCAACACGGTTAAATTCAATGGTTCGCGCACCTACATCGAGGTTGCTGTTTTTAACCGCCGCCATTATTTGAGCCACATTTACTCCGTGCGCTTTCATGGCATTTGGGTCAATGTCGATTTGGTATTCCTTTACAAACCCACCGATGGAAGCAACTTCGGCAACACCTTTTGCAGATGTAAGTGAATAACGAACATAAAAATCCTGGATGGTTCTCAATTCGTGTGGATCCCAACCACCGGCTGGGTTTCCATCCTTGTCCCGGCCTTCAAGTGTGTACCAGTAAATTTGTCCGAGAGCCGTTGCATCGGGTCCCAAAGCAGGAGAAACATCTGCCGGAAGTGTGCCAGCCGGAAGGGAATTTAACTTCTCTAAAATTCGGGTACGGCTCCAGTAAAATTCAATATCTTCATCGAAAATGATATAAATGCTGGATACACCAAAAATAGAATTACTCCGGATTGTTTTTACTCCCGGAATTCCCAAAAGTGATGTTGTTAAAGGGTAAGAAATCTGGTCTTCGATATCCTGAGGCGACCGTCCCGGCCACTCGGTGTAAACGATTTGCTGATTTTCTCCAATGTCTGGAATTGCATCGACAGGAACCGGGTCGGATGGTAAAATACTAGTGTCCCAGCCAAACGGCGAATTAATAATTCCCCAACTGATGAAAACAATAAGTACTAAAAAAGTAACCAGTTTATTTTCGAGAAAGAACCGTATAATTTTATTTAACATGCCTGTTCAATTATGATTTTTAATGATTAATTATTGTTATGTTTCGTTATTGAGCCGTCATTCCGAGAGTTCACTCAAAATTATTGGGCATAATAAGTAAATGACATTAGATGCTGAAACAAGTTCAGCATGACGATATTATCAACTAAGGTCTAAGTTTTTAATGTCATCCCGAACTCGTTTCGGGATCTCTAAATTAAGATCTGTCATTGGTAACTTGTTTCGGAATCTGTTAAAGAGATGCTGAATCCGTCAGCTGACGGACAGCATGACGTCTAAAGTCAATAGTTTGACACAGGGAATTAAAATCTAAAAATCATAAAAGATATGTCTGGTTCTTCGAAAGAACCTTTTGAATTTTGGGAGGCGGTGGTAAATCAGCAATAAAAAATTCTTCTGTTTCTTCCGAATCAATTACGTTGAAATTGTACACTAAAACTGCAAAATGCAACAATTCTAATTCAGCAGAATGAGGAATTTCAGATAAAGAAGCCATAGAAAAGTCTTCATCAACCTGATAAAAACTCATTTCATTTTCGCAGCAATCACTTGCATCGCAGCATGATTCAGCCTCGGTAAAAACTGACGTTGAAATTAAAAAGCCACCACAATAATGTTTATAAATAGCCACGCCCATTGTTGAGACCAACAACAGAACAGATAAAATTATATGGCTGACTTTCTTAAACATCTTTAAAAATTATTTCACAAAAATACAAATTCAAGGTAATTCAGAAGTATGGAATTCTGGATAAGATGTATATAATTTTGCACCCACCTATATCTCATTCAACGATTTGCGGCATCTATTGTTCATTTTTTGAATTTTGTCGGGTCATTCCCAACTCTTTTAAACTGAGGAGAGAGATGTTGGTTGCTATAATATTTTTATTGTTACTACTCAGCGGCACAAAGAAAATCTAAATAGTTAGTTATCAATTCGTTTTGTCCTGATTTTTGTTCAAAGGAAACAAAAATCCCGCCAAAACTACCGACATTTACAACATTTAACCCCAAGCTAAACAGACTGTGTGAAAACAGTCTTTTTATCCTTTACCGTCCCATTTATGGGACGGATTTTGCGATTACACAAACTGCTGGACTTTAGTCCAACTGTCTTATATTCAGGACTAAAGTCCAATTCTCTTTCTCAATTCAATAACCGTTGGATAAATCCAACGGCAAAAGGATAATCCCTTTTTCACACAGCCTGTAAAGCATGGGGCTATTTATAATCAACGCATTAGGGCCGCTGAGTAGTAACGAAAATTTTGATTTCAGAAAAGTACATTTTTTTTGAAATTAATTAACTCATTTTTGTATAATGGATTTGATATAAATTTTGCTAAAATTCTTAATTGAGATCAACGAAGATTTAAAATAAAAGTACAATTCATCACCTAATCACGAACACAGCGCACCGACAAACCAATTGCTTTTGATGAGAAAAAGCTTTGAGTAATTCCTAAATCGAAGATAAGAGCAAGGTATTCTGCATAATTGCTTCCATTTTCTGTGGAACTCCACCAATAAGTTCCAAACTTAATGTTTCGGAATTCATCATGACTACTTCTGTATCCTCCGGGGAGTGCACTGAACGCGCTAAGATTGTTGCTTTGCGGGTTGTTGCCCGGAGTGCCGATATAGTCTGAATTACTCCAATTTGTTTTTGCTGCAAGCGATTTTGCAATATCGTTATCATTAATTTCGTAGCCAAATCCATTATTGTTTAGGTAATTTATAAGCATTGTCCATTCTGTTTTACTCGGCAAATGCCAACCTGGTGGGCAAATTCCCTGAACCCCACTTGGAAAGGAATCACTGCTTTTGGTTTCATTCATTGCTGCCGTCCAGTTGTACAAAACACCATAGATGCCAAAATTAATTGTGTTTCTGGCGTTTACAATGCTATTGTTTTCGTAACCATATACATAATAATGCCTTTCAGTTAGAGAACCGACATTGGACGAACTTACTGTGGGAAGATAAGTGAGATTTTCTGCCATCCATGTTTGATCTCCAATTTTTGCAGTTTGGTATATTTTATTATCACGACTATCCTTAAAAGGAACGTTGAAAGTAAAATCTAATGACTCTGAAAAACTAAAATAAAGCGTTGATGGTAAAGCATAATAATCATCTTTATAAATAAAAATTCGTATTCGATCGCCAACAGTAATTTCAAAATCATCTTCATTTTCAAAAAATGAACTTTTAAATTTATTATTTGCTTCAAAAATTTCAACAACTTGCTCCTTTACATCAGCAGAACCCATGGCTTTAAAAATTTGAATTCCAGAAAGTGTTTCAATTTTCACAAAAAAAACGCCGGAAACATTTAATTTAATTTGAAATAAATGATTGGTTTTAAATGTTATTTTTTCGGACGCATGTATTTGTTGGCCATTCATGTTATAAATCGAAAAGACAGCATCTTCGAAGTTGATATTTCTATATTCAATTCTTAACAATCCTGGAGAATTTTCGGTCGTTACAAAAGTTTCGTAATTTTTCAATAAATCAACTCCCACAGCTCCCAAAAGAGTTTTTTGACTTAAATTTATTTGATAATAATCTTGCTTGGGTAAATCCTTAAATAAAAGGAATTTCCCATTCGACAGATTTTCAACTATTATAGAATCAAGTTCTGTTTTTGTATCATTTAATTCGGCACCTATCGTATAGATTATGTCCTGAGCATTAATTAAACATGTCACAAAAGCCAGAATAATAATTGCCAGTATCTTTTTCATTGCTGATAAACTAATTATTTAGGTATTCAAAAGTATGAAATTCTGGATATGACGTATAAATTTTGCAGCTTCCTATATCTCATTCAGCGATTTGCGGCTTTTATTGTTCATTTTTTTGAATTCCGTCGGGGTAATGCCGGTCTCTTTTTTAAACTGAGCCGAGAGATGTTGGTTGCTGCTGTATTCTAATTTAAAAGCAATTTCGCTAATGCTTAGTTCATCATAAATCAACAATTCTTTTACTTTTTCAATTTTTTGAAGAATGTAATATTTCTCGATGGTAATTCCTTCCGATGACGAAAAAATTTTGCTTAACGACGAATATTCATTCCCTGTTATTTCTGATAAATGAGAAGATAAATTTATTTTTTCCAGACTTTGCGTTTGGTGATGAACCAATTTAATTATTTCTGATTTGACTTGCAAAATCATTTGTTTTTTTCGCCCCGTAAGTAATTCAAAACCATTTTCAATTAATGCCAAACTCAGTTGATGCAACACTTTTTCGTCGGGTTGCGATTTTAAAACTACTTCGCCCAATTTTATAGAAACAACCTCTACCTGGAGTTTGACCAATTCCTCTCTCACTGCTTTTATACAGCGGTTACAAACCATGTTTTTGATATATAAAACATTTTCCATAAACTCTTTAAAAAATTATTTTTGCTTTCTAAAAATCCATTTTGAGGTTTTAAAATACAAAACAAAACCGGTTAGAATTGTAATTAATCCCAACACGGAAAAAATGCGTAGTAATGTATTTCCAATGTGGTCGCGACTTTGATAATCCATGGTATGAACCATCCACAAAAAATCAAATATCCGCCAGTTCGAATTTCTTAACTTTAGTACTTGCCCATATTCAGTACTTACATAAACCGTTGTTTTTGAATTGTGTGCAAATCTTATTGCGTAAGCTGGCAGCGGTTGATTTCGGTATTCGTGGTGTTTATTTACCATTCCTTCAACGAGGTAATCTATTTTTTCAATTTCTGATTTAGGAGTAAAAACGGCGTTGGCAAGTTGCACTGCTTCCTCTTCCGAAAGTGGTAACCGAATAATTCCTGTTTTTGCTTTTATTAGTGAAGTTTTTTGTTGCCCGTTATTAAAAAAGCGAAGCTGATAAAACGGTTCATCCAAAAAATTTATAGTTTGAAATGATATGATTGAATCAACAGAATTGCTTTTTGAAATTTCAGCAAAAATATCCGAGGGATTTTGCCAGTGTTCCAAATCAGAAATTAATTTTTCTGGGTTTCGGTTCATGTCTCCATGAATCTGATCCAAATTACTCCAGGTAAAAAAGATTCCGCCCAGTGTCCAGAAAAGTAATTGAATCCCAATAATCACACCAAAATAACGATGGATTTTGCGGTAATAGAACATTAATTTTGATTTCATTTTTTAAATGTAAACAGATTTATTTTCTCTTAAAGAACATCTAACTATTCTGTTATAAACTTCCACGAAATATCTCCATAAACCCAGTTTTCAGAATCATGCAGATTTTTGATGATTCCTTTTCCATTTTCAGCTTTTAATAGTTTGGTAGAATATTCTCCTTTTTCGTAGTTGAAAGTTTTTCCGTCATCATCGTACATAACATAATTTCCGGTTGCCTTTCCATAAACACGAATTTCAAGAGGAGTATTTTCTTTCCATTCACCGGTTTGACGAATTGCTGGCATCATTGGAATTATTCCGCCGTCTTTTACAAAAAGCGGTGTTTTTTCAAAGCCGTTTTCCACCTGAATAATTTCACCATTTCCGACAAAATCGCCTGTGTAAAAATCGTACCAATTTCCTTTTGGCAGGATTACTTTTCGTCCTTCATCCATATTAAAAAGTGGAGCAACTAATAAATTTTCACCCATCATATATTGGTCTTTTACCTCTTTTTTAAGAGCTTCGGCATAAGGATTTTCTGTGGCATCCAATTCTTTTTCAATCACTTCTGAATTGGCCTCAAACCCCTGTTCCAGATTCATTCCACGAAATGGAGGTGTGCCATTAAAATAGTAATCGGCAAAAGTTGAATAGAGGTAAGGGAGCAACTGCATGCGTAAAAATGCAACATCTTGACACTGTTCGTAAACATTGGGGTACGACCATGGTTTTGTACCGTCGGCCCAGGCATTAATCATTGCCATCGGCGAAAAACAGGTTGTCTGCATTCTTCTTAACCACTCTTCACCTGAACTGCTTTTCCGAACTTCTGGCGTCCAAAGTAATCCGCTAAAACCCGAATTTATTAATGCAGTTATAAAATCTTTGTGATTGTAATAGTCGTTATAAATTACATACGGATATGAAACCGAACCCGCGTTGGCAGCCCTGATTAGTCCGTAAGTCCGTTCGTTTTTTTTGCGATAAATTTCATCGGTCAGTGTCATCATTTGTGTGCCATAAGTTTGTCGCATCTGTTCGCCATCCAACCCCGAAGGAAAAGTTGCAACATCGGGCCAAAGCCAACGGTCGTAGCCATCCACTTCGTCCATTTTAAAACCACTTACACCAATGTCTAATTGGTATTTCTGAAAGTGTTCCTGCATAATTTTACGCGGTTCATCCAAGGTGTAATCTGGCACAATTCCGTTCCAAACGGTGTGAGAACCAGAGTATGGTAACATCTTTTCGTATAAAATTCCTTCGGGCGAAAGATATGGATTCATCCAAAGATTAGTATGGATTCCCTGTTCTTTCATTTTTTCTAAAAATTCAGCCGGATTTGGATGACGGGTTTCATCCCATTCAAAAGTGCAGGGGTACGATTTGCTGTGCCAGCCTGGCTCCAACCCAACAACATCTAATGGAAAATTTCTATCAGAAAATCCGTTAATTTCATTTTGAATGTCCTCGGTATTGTACAAA
Source organism: Prolixibacteraceae bacterium (assembly GCA_018648265.1). Lineage (GTDB taxonomy): Bacteria > Bacteroidota > Bacteroidia > Bacteroidales > Prolixibacteraceae > Draconibacterium. Next base: position 13,243 of record JABGRN010000069.1, read on the forward strand.
GTTGGCGTACGTTGCCAAAAACCAAGCCCCCATTTTGGAGGAAGTACGCCGCCGCCGCAATACAAATTAAACCGCTGAACCACATCGAGCATTGTTTCTCCAGCAAACAGAACCAATTCAACACCATCCGCAGGAATTACAATTTCCAAATTATCGGAGTATGGTTGTGATGTCCAGCCATCTCTTGCATTTCGGTCGTAAACTTTAGGAGGATTTTTAGTATCTGTCCGAACGCCGGTTCCCACATAAACATCGATGTAACGGGCAGCATTTATTAAAACTCCGTAACCTTTCGACGAAACATAAAATGGTACCGGCGCATGAGTTCGCCCATCATCTTTTCCGCCGTAATGATCCATGTGCAATCGCATAATCCTTCCTCGTTGCTGAACGGTTTTAAAATTCAAACCAAAACCATAAATCTGCTCTTCTTTTTCCAATGGAAACCTCAAGTAAGTTTTTCCGTTTTGTGTAAATGCTGTTATCTCATCCGTTAAAATTGGAAATTTGCGGGACATTTTTTTATTTAATGTTTCACTTCGTGGTGCTTTGTCAGCTACCGAAAGCAGATTAAATTCTTCAGGATAATTAATAGAGGTTTCCCAAATGCCTGGGAAGGATTCACCCCAGATTGGATTAAAACTTTCAGAATTAATTTTTAACCTGTCAATTCGATTTTCACAAGAAAAAATTATTATTCCTGCTATCAGTAAAAAAATGCCTTTGAATTTCATTGTCGGTAGTTAATTGTATGGCACGAATTTAAAAAATTTAACCCAAAAGAAATAAAAAACTGTATCTTCCAACTCAATAGTTTTTTCTACTTATTCATTATTTTTTTAACAAAAATTAAATAAACAATGTCATTTCTTTTTATTTTCTCAACAACAACAATTTCATTGGCTCTTGTATTTTATTCGGTTGGGATTTGGGCTGAGCGAATTTCACGATATTTAAAAGGCTGGCATGTGGTTACTTTTTGGATTGGTTTTTCGTTTGATGTTATTGGTACTTTACTGTACTAATTTTGATAAAAAGGGAAAAATCCCAAAACAAAAACTCAACATCCTCCTCATCAACAACGATGAGATGGGTTGGCGGGATGTAGGTTTTATGGGGTCAGAATATTACGAAACGCTAAACATTGATGCTCTTACTGCCGGCGGAATGATTTTTACAAATGCGTACGCATCGGCGTCGAACTGCGCGCCAAGCCGAGCTTGCATGATGAGCGGACAGGGGTCTCCACGCTACGGAATTTACACCGTTACAAATCCAGAACCATGCTTACTTCCCAATTCCAATTCAGGAGTTCGATTTAAATCCTGCATTGTTGGAATCCGATCCAACAAATAACGGGTACCGATAGTTTAGTTAGATTTGAAAAATTGAACCGGTTTCGGGATTCTCCGAAACCGGTTTTTTGAAAGACGCACAACTCGGGAAAAAGTTGAATAATTACCCGGTAAGGCTAAAAATATTCAAACAGAAAAACAATATTCTATTTGCATCAAATTGTGCATGTTTTAGTATATACAAATTGAAATTGTATCGAACTATAATTATAGCCATATTCATTTTTACTGTTAACTTTATCGTTAAATTTAAAATTGAAAACTTTTTAAGATGAACCTTTCCCTTTATATTTTTTCTCTTTCAATACTATTTTTTAATTCCTCTTATTCAACTAAAAATGAATTAAGTGAGAATAAAATTAACGTTGATATTAATTCCCAAAAAACTCATCAAACTATTGAAGGATGGGGAAGTTCGTTGTGTTGGTGGGCAGGGCAGGTTGGCGATTGGGAAGAATCGAAAGTGGACAGTTTGGTCGATTTAATAACTGCGCCAGACAAACTCAACATGAATATTTTCAGGTACAATATTGGGGGTGGCGACGATCCCTCGCATATTGACGGGCACATGGTAAAAGGGAAAGGGAAACGTGCAGAAATGGAAGGTTTTAAAGCTTCAGAAAATTCAGAATACAACTGGGATGCAGACAAAGCGCAAGGTATAATTATGCTTAAAATTAAGGAGAAAAGGCCGGATGCAATTTTTGAAGCTTTTTCCAATTCGCCACCTTTTTGGATGACGTTTAGTGGCTGCTCTGCCGGAAATATCGACCCAAAAAAAGATAATCTTAAACCCGAGTATTACGAAGCTTTTTGCGATTACTTAATAGATGTTTGCAAACACTATAAAAACAAATATGGAATAGAATTCAAAACGCTGGAACCTTTTAATGAATCGATTTCGGGATATTGGAATTATTTGGGAAGTCAGGAAGGATGTCATTTCGAGATTGAAACGCAAATGAAAATCATCAGAATTTTATTTGCGAAACTACAATCTTCAGGATTAAAAACAGTAATTTCTGCCTCTGATGAAACAAACATTAAATCGTTTATAAAAGTTGTGAAAGCCTACGAAAAGGCTGGAGATATTCTTGATAAAATCGGGCAATTAAATACACATACTTATTCCGGAACAAACGAAGAACGGATTGAAGCCGAGAAACTTGCAAAATCAACCGGCAAAGAATTTTGGCAATCGGAAACCGGCCCGGGTGGCTGGAAAGAAAAAGCAACCGGGTTAAAAAACAACTTGCTTTTAACTCAAAAACTTTTTTACGATATGAATTTAATGAGACCACAAGCCTGGCTCGATTGGCAACTAATGGAAGAACATAATGATGTTTGGGGATTAATTCGTTGCAATTTCAAAACTCAACAATACCATATTATAAAAAACCTTTATGTAAGAATGCAAATAACCAGATTTTTCAAACAAGGTTATACAATAATTGAAACAGATTATGAATCGGCGCTTGCAGCACTCAGTTCAGAGAAAAATGAATTGGTAGTTGCAATTAACAATACGTCAGACTCTATTCAATCATTTCAATTAAATCTGGAATTTTTTGATGAAACAGCAAAACAAATACAGGGGTACCGAACTAGCGTAAACGAAAACTGTGAAGAAATTATTCCGCTCGATGTTTCCGGGCAAACGTCGGATTATTTGGCACCGGCACTGTCGATAACTACTTTTATTCTTAGTCTAAAAAAATAGTTTTTTTGATAAAATCCATAGGATGAAAAATTGCATTGCTAAAATCATTTCAAATCGGGTGAAAATTACATTTCAGATTCTTCTTCTGGGATTAATTCTTTTTTCCTGTTCTTCTCAACCCATTCCGAAACTCAATCTTCAACACGAAAGTGCTAATGTGGTGACAAAGAACAACAAACTTGTCGTTTCAACCGGGAAAGTAGAAAGAACCTACCAACTTACTTCAGACGGATTAAAAACCATCAGTTTTAAATTGATTGCTCAAAACAAAGAGTGGATTAAAACTGAAAGTGCTACAAATTGCGACTGGAATATAAACGGCAATTCACCTGGAAATTTGATTGCTATGAATGCCAGTATTTCCGACGATGAGAAATTTACCGATAAACATATTTTAGTGGAAGCAGAATTTGAATATCCCGAAAAGGAAATTAAGCTGAAATACACTGTGTGGGTTTATCCCGGTGCGGATGGATTACGAACGCAGTTACAATTAAAAGCACTTCCGGGGTTCGATACCACGCAGGGAAAATTTATTAATGATATTACCGAATCTATCGCATTAAACGAAAAGCCAATAAATCAGTATGCATTTGGATATAGTCAGGGAATAAAAACGAACAGCAAAAACAAAATTCTTACTGAAGAAAAATTAAATGCTGAAACACGGGAAGTGGACTGGGCGAACGGTTTAATTCTTTCGGAAGAAAACGGCGGAGTTATTTTGGTGAAGGAATCGAATAAATCAACCAGTTTGAGAAATGCGGAGGATGTTGCTACCGGCAATTTTCTTTTAGATAAAAACAAAATATCGATTACAGGAGTAGGAATGTTCCCGAATAATTTGAGAGAAGACAAATATCTTTTGTGCTGGGCTAACTGGGTAATTTTGTATCCGGGAAACTATGAAAATGGAAATCTGGCATTAAAACAGTTTGATCGCCGCCGTTTCCCGGTTCATCCCGACCGTGATATTTTTATGATGGCAAACACCTGGGGCACAGAAGACAAACGCCCGCCGTGTTTATATGCCGCTCGTGAAGAGAATGTATTAAAAGAACTCGAATCTGTTGCTGAATTGGGAATAGACATGTTACAAATTGACGATGGCTGGCAAACAAAAGAATGGCTTCCGGCAAAAAACTCAGCCGAGCATCAGAAAAAGGATGTGATTGGCAATTACGAAATTTATCCCGAAGGCTGGGAAAAGGTGAAAAAAAAAGCTGATAAACTGGGCGTGAAACTGGGATTGTGGGCAGCATGGACAATTCCTTCTGATAAGCTTAAAACGAATTATGATGCCGGTGAATTCAGCGCTTTTAAACTCGATTTTGCCAACTTAAATACCCTTGAAAAGCGTGACGAGTTAATGGGTAAAGCGCGCGATTTAATCAAACACTCAAATTATCTTACCTGTGTAAACTGGGATGTTACCGAAATTCCTCCACGAGCAGGTTATTTTTATGGCCGCGAATATGGAAACGTTTATCTCGAAAACCGCAAAGTAACCACAGCCAGGCCAAATGTGCAGTACGTTCCTTTCAAGGTTCTAAAAGATGCCTGGCTGCTGTCGAAATACGTAAATCTGAATAAATTTCAGGTAACTGTACAAAATATCGACATGACTAAAGACACTATGAAAACCGACGCAAAAAAATACAACCACCCTTATGTTGTTGGTTTGTCATTAATGGCCAGTCCCATTTTCTTTCAGGAAACACAATATTATTCGCAAAAAGCAAAAGAACAGATAAAACCAATTTTGTCGGTTTATAAAAAACACCGCGAAGAAATGTATGCTGGTTATGTTTTCCCGATTGGCGATGAACCAAATAATAAAAACTGGACGGGATTTCAAAATTACAATCCAAAAACGAATTCGGGGTACTTAACAATTTTTAGGGAATTAAATAATAAACAATCGTCAAAAAATATTGCATTACGATTTTTGAAAGGTGATAAAATTAAAGTGGTAAATCTTTTGAGCAAAGAAACAGAAATCGTAAAATTGGATGGGAATAAGATTACGCTTAATATTGATCAACCTGCAGGGTTTCAGTTTTTAAAATATGAAGTTTTAAATTAATTTAATTATGAAAAACATAACAGTTGTATTGAGTTTTGTCTTTTTATCTGTGCTATTTATTCAATGTTCCAGTTCAAAAAAAGAGAATATAGAACAATCTTTTAATAAACCCAACATCCTTCTTATTAACATCGACGACATGGGTTGGCGCGATGTAGGTTTTATGGGATCGGAGTATTACGAAACGCCAAACATTGATGAACTTGCTGCCGGCGGAATGATTTTTACAAATGCGTATGCATCGGCGTCAAATTGTGCGCCAAGCCGAGCTTGCATGCTGAGCGGACAGTGGTCTCCACGACACGGAATTTACACCGTTACAAATTCAGATCGTGGGAAAAGCGAAACCCGTAAAATTATTCCTATTCCCAATAATGAATACATGCCCGACGACAATTTACTCATTCCTGAAATATTAAAAGAAGCAGGTTACACAACTTGTCATGCCGGGAAATGGCACCTGACTGATGATCCCACGCAAAGAGGATTTGATGTAAATATTGGGGGTAGCCACGCAGGTAATCCAGGGAGTTATTATCCGCCTTACAAAAGAGTGCCTTCGCTAAAAGCTCCATCTGATGATTACTATCTAACAAACTTGGTGATGGATAAAACACTGGAGTTTTTAAATTCTGTTGAAAACGCACCTTTCTTTTTGTATTACTCGCCGTACGCCGTTCACACGCCAATTCAACCGGTTAAAAATTTACTCTTGAAATATGAAAACAAACCGGAATGGAACGGTCAAAACAATGCAAAATATGCAACGATGGTTGAAAATCTGGATATTCAAATTGGAAGGATGATCGACAATTTGGAAGAATCGGGCAAACTTGAAAATACATTTATTCTTTTTATTTCCGATAATGGTGGATTATACAGAGTTACAAAACAATGGCCTCTCCGTGCTGGCAAAGGTGCTTATTACGAAGGCGGAATTCGCGAACCAATGTTTGTTTATTGGAAAGGAAAAGTTCAGGCTGAAACAAAAATGGAAATACCAGTTACAAATCTCGATTTTTATCCAACTATTTTAGAAGTTGTCGGAATTAAAAAACCTGCGGATAAAGTTTTAGATGGCCAATCGATTTTGCCTGTTTTAACAGGAAAAGGAGAATTGAACGAACGCCCGCTTTTTTGGCATTTTCCAATTTATTTGGAAGGTGGAAATGCAGAGACACAAGATCAAATATTCAGAACCCGACCCGGCTCTGCTCTTCGTTTGGGAGACTGGAAACTCATACAATATTTCGAAAATAATGATATTGAGCTGTACAATTTGAAAGATGATATTGGTGAAAATAATAATTTGGCTCAATCAAATCCTGAAAAGGTTAAAGAGTTATTGGGAATCCTCGAAAAATGGAGAACGGAAACAAATGCACCGGTTCCAACTGAATTAAATCCTGATTACCAGGTAAATTAATTTAGCTAAAACATTTGAATTTTTTTCAAGCTTAAAATTTGTAATTTTAGGACTTTAAAAATTGTTTGACAATCGTTGTTTTGAATAGCCAAAAAAACTATTCAAAAAATTAAAACTAAACCAATGAAAAAACTCGCTAAATCTTTATTTCTAATTATTGTATTTACTGCAACTTTCTGTTTTTATTCTTTTGGACAAAGTTCATTAACAGCTAAAAAAAATCAGGAAAGGCCAAATATTGTAATTATTCTGGCTGATGATCAGGGGAATGCTGATGCTGGCTATCAACGAAACCCGGCTGAAGTTTCTACCCCATCAATTGATAAGTTGGCTGCAGCGGGAGTTGTTTTTACAAATGGTTATGCCAGTGCTTATGTTTGCGCTCCAACCCGGGCGGGTTTATTAACAGGGCGCTATCAGCAGAGATATGGGTTTTTTACAGCGGCCGATTCGAGAGAAGGACTGCCGCTTAGTGAAATTACATTAGCAGAAATGTTACAAAAAGAAGGTTACAAAACCGGAGTTTTTGGAAAATGGCATTTGGGACTTACCAAACCTTTTCATCCCTTAAGTCGTGGTTTTGATGAATTTTATGGCTTTCTCGGGCACGGGGCGCACGACTATTTCGACCTCACTTGTAAAGAAGATGGAGATGATTTTCATCAATGCATTTACCGTAATAATGAAACAATAAACGATACCGGTTATCTGACCGATAATCTGGCCCGGGAGGCTAGTTCTTTTATTAAAAATCAATCGAAAAAAGAGGATCCTTTCTTTTTGTATCTTCCTTTTAATGCCGTACATTTTCCACTTCAGGCACCCGAAGAAGACATTAAAAAATTTAATACAGGCAATAAAGATCGTGATATAATGTTAGCAATGCTTCACCGTATGGACATTGCAATTGGAAATGTTATTGCAACATTAAAAGATGAGGGTGTTTATGAGAATACTCTAATATTCTATTTTTCTGATAATGGTGGAGCCAAAAAAGTTTCAGCAAATAATCTGCCTTTCAGAGATTATAAACAAAGTGTTTATGAAGGTGGTTTGCGGGTGCCATTTGTTATAAGTTGGCCAAAAATGTTTTCGCCAGCAACTTGTAACGAACCTGTAATTTCGTTTGATATTTTGCCAACAATTTGTGCTGCTTTAGATATTGAACTTCCAAAAGATAGAGTTTACGATGGGAAAAATATCTTCCCAGCTATTCGGGGTGAATTAAAGGAACCTTTACACCCAGAACTTTTTTGGGATGGTAACCAAAATAAATGGGCAGTTCGAATGGAAAACTGGAAATTAGTTTCTCCTAAATCAGAAGTGTTTGAACTTTATAATCTTAAAAACGACCTCGGTGAAAAAAACAATCTTGCAAAACAACATCCTGAAAAGGTTAATAAATTGAAAGAAAAATACACAAATTGGCGGAATGAAATGGCTACTCCGATGGGAGATAAGAAGTAGTAATTTATTCAGTACTAAAATTCTTTGGGTGGTTGAATATTTAAACCTATTTTTATTCAATATGTAAATTCCCGGTTTCATTTTTCAATCAAAAATATCTACAATGAAAATAAAAAAGGCAGCAACTATTTTCCTGATATTCTTGGCGATAACAGTAAATGCAAAAGATTACCGAGCTTCGCTTTTCGGAATTGAATCAAACGGAACAACGTTAAATACAACTTCCATTCAAAAGGCCATCGATTTTATTCATGAAAATGGAGGAGGGCGTTTAGTGTTTTTTGTAGGACGATATGTTACCGGTTCAATTTATCTAAAATCGAATGTTACTATTCATTTAGAGGAGGGTGCGATTTTGGTAGGTTCTCTAAATCCATTTGATTACAATAGGCATGATTACTGGACTTCACTGGTTTTTGCTTACGACCAGGAAAACATTGGAATTACAGGAAATGGCGTAATTGATGGTCGCGGTTACCAGGTTGCAAACAATGTACTTTCTATGATTCATAAAGGAATTATTAAAGACAACGATTTTAGATACGACCGCCCCAATGCCGGACTTCGACCTCATAATATTTATTTCAAGGGTTGTAAAAATGTGCATATTCAAGGAATTATTTTGAAAGATCCGGCGAGTTGGAACCAACAATACGACCAATGCAAAAATGTGCTTGTTGAGAATATTACGGTTGACAGCAAATCGTACTGGAACAACGATGGAATTGATATTGTAGATTGCGATAGTGTGATTGTTCGGAATTGCTACATCGATGCAGCCGACGATGGGATTTGCCTGAAATCGCATAGCCCTGATTTTTTATGTCAGAATGTTTTAATTTATAATAACAAGGTTCGAACCAGCGCTAATGGAATTAAATTTGGGACTGCTTCTCAGGGCGGGTTCAAAAACATCAAAATCATTAAAAACACTGTGTTCGATACGTACCGATCTGCAATTACTTTTGCAGCTGTTGACGGTGGAATTTGCGAAGATATTGTTGTTGACAGTTTGCAATCTTTAAATACAGGAAACGTATTTTTTCTTCGGATTGGCGAACGAAAACCGGGCAAAAAAGGATTAATGAATAACATCAGTATTTCGAATGTTTATGCAGAAGTTCCTGCAACAAAACCCGATGCCGGATACAATTACGAAGGACCGGTTGAAGATTTGCCACGAAATATTTCGCCAGCTTCAATTGTTGGAATGTCGGACGCCAAAATTTGTAATGTTACACTGAAAAATATTGAAATTTTTTATCCTGGCGGAGGAAATCCGAAATATGCAAAAGTGGGATTAGATGAATTGGATAAAGTACCGGAAATTCCTGCAAATTACCCCGAGTTCTCAATGTTTAAAGAATTGCCTGCCTGGGGATTTTATATCCGACACGCCAAAGGAATAACTTTTGAAAATGTAAAATTGACATGCGAAAAGGAAGATTACAGAACAGCAATTGTACTCGACAATGTTCATGGAGCCAGTTTTAAATCGCTAAAAGTTGAAGAGCCCGGCAAAAAGAAAGAGCCAGTATTTTCGCATAATTCTTCGGATGTGTCTTTGAAGTAGATATTAAAAGTACGTCATTCTGAACTCGTTTCAGAATCTGAATCGCAAAACAATTACTTGAGAGACCCTGAAACAAGTTCAGCATGACGATACAACATATTTTGGAAAGATTAAGGGCAACGTCACCCTGAACTTGTTTCAGGGTCTTTGAAATAAAATCTGTCAAGAATAACACGTTTCAGAATGACGAATAAAATAACTTATGTATTTCAATTAGTTGAAAAATGAAAAGAAGAGATTTTATAACAAAAGGAACAATCATTTCAAGCGGGACAATTTTATTTGGTCAGGCTCCTGTTACGGCAAATCCTATTTTTTCAAGAAAAACCGGAGTAAAAGCAACCGATTTATTTTCAACTTTCAAAACTCCAGAATTAAAATACCATCCATTTGTAAGGTGGTGGTGGAATGGGAATAAAATAGAAAAAGACGAATTAATTCGCGAATTGCATCTTTTAAAAGATGCCGGAATTGGTGGTGTTGAAATAAATCCCATCGAATTTCCATCGCGGATTGAAGGTGATGACCTTGGTATTAAATCGTCGCAATGGCTAAGCGATGAATGGATTGAAATGTTACAAATTACCTTTGCGGAAGCAAAAAAACTTGGAATGACCTGCGATTTAATTGTAGGTTCGGGCTGGCCTTTTGGCTCCGAAACATTGGAACGAGACGAACGTGCACAAGTGGTAATATTAAATGCCGAATCGCTGGAGGGGCCCATTTCTTACGAAACTTCACAATTCAATTTATTCGATCAGGTCGATCCCGGAGTAACAGTTCCAAATCCCAGTCGTACTTTCGAAATTCTCTCTTTAAAATTGGTTCCCGATCCGATGAACTCTTTGGAGCAGGTTGTTGATCTTTCCGAAAAGCGAAATGATGAAATCATAAAAGTTGATGTTCCTGAAGGGAAACATGTTTTTTATGCAACTATAAAAGTCGATTCTTTTGCCAGTGTAATTAATGGTGCGCCGGGAGCGGCGGGTCCAATTCTAAACCACATGGATGAAGTTGCCGTGCGAAAGTACCTTGATCGAATGTCGGATACAATTCAGAAAAAAACCGGGCCGCTTTCCAATCATTTAAGAGCCTTTTTTACCGATTCAATGGAATTGGAAGGTTGCAATTGGACTGAAGATTTTCCTGCTGAATTTACAAAACGCCGTGGTTATGATATTTTGTCTTATTTACCTTTTATATTATTTAAGGTTGGCCGGTTGGGTGGAGTAATCGATGATAAATATGGTGCTAAAAAATCGCCAGAATTGACTGAAATTTTAACCCGGGTTCGTTTTGATTTTGAATTTACAAAAGCTCAGATTTTAAATGAACGTTTTACTAAAACTTTTTTGCAGTGGTGTAAAGATCAGAATGTAAAATCGCGTTCGCAAGCTTATGGACGAGGATTTTTTCCTTTGGAAACAAGTATTGGTTACGATTTTCCGGAAGGTGAATCGTGGACTACCAACTGGCTAAAACACAAAGTTGGCGAGGAAATGCGCGACGATGACTATCGTTACGGACGTGCTTATACAATGATTAATAAATACGTTTCGTCGGCTGCGCATTTATCCGGTCAGCGTGTTGTAAGCTGCGAAGAAATGACCAATACTTACAAGGTTTTTAATACTTCATTGGAGCGATTAAAGTCGGGTTCCGACCAAAGTATTATTTCAGGAATTACTCATTCGGTTTGGCACGGATTTAATTATTCGCCTCCCGAAGCGCCTTATCCTGGCTGGATTCAATACGGATCGTATTACAACGAAAACAACAATTGGTGGCCTTATTTTAAATACCTGAACAATTACAAAGCAAGAGTTTCGGCACTTCTTCAAAATGCCGAAATGTACACTGATATTGCCATTCTTCCGGCCAATTACGATTTGTGGGGAGAAATGGGAGTGCAAACCGATCCATTTCCTGAAAAACTAAATATTCCATACACTTCTTTAATTTGGGAAGCAATTAATAAAAATGGCGGAGCAGCCGATTATACCTCGGAAATTGTAATTAGCGATTCAGAAGTGAAAAAGGGAAAACTTTGTTACGGACCTAAAGAATACAATACAATTTTTTTGGCTGAAGTTGCCAGTATCAATCCTGAAACTTTGGCAAAACTTTATGAATTTGTGGTTCAGGGTGGCCGGATTTTCTGTGTTGAAAAATATCCGGAGAAATCGCCCGGATTACAAAATTTTAAGGCGCGAGATAAAGAAGTTCAGTATTGGATTGAAAAATTAAAAACCGTCCCCAACAATTTTATCCTGATTAAAAAACCTGCGGACAACCGTTTTGTAGAGTGGTATGCCGAAGTAATGAAAAAGCACAAAATTCCAAATTATTTGGAAATTGAAAATCCGAATCGTTTTCTGATGCAAACCCGTTATCAGGCAGACGATAAAAGCGAAATATTCTTTTTTACAAACGTTCATTTAAACGAAGAGAAACACTCAAAAATTACTTTCTCAAAAGAGATTTTAAAAGGAAGAAATGTCTGGATTTGGAATCCCGAAACAGGAGAACGATTTCGAATTTATTTAACAAAAGAGGGTTCGTTTAATTTAAAATTAGGTCCGGCAGAATCTCAGATTATTGTTTTCGACCGGAATAAAAAAGGGATTGACTGGAAGCCAGTTCCAACAACCGGCTCTAAATTGTTTGAAATTAATTCTCCGTGGAAAGTTGAATTTCAGCATTGCCAAAATAAATCGGTTGAACCAACTACGCTGAATTCGCTAAAAGATTTGAAAGACATTCCTGAATACACTCATTTTTCGGGTTCTGTTTTTTATAAAACCCAAATTGAAATAGGCAAAGAAATTCCCGAATTTATTAATCTCGGAAAAGTAAATGATCTTGCAAAATTAAAAATAAACGATGTTGATGTCGGAATAAAATGGTATGGAAATAGAATCTTCAAAGTTGGGCATCTTTTAAAAGAAGGCAAAAATGTGCTTGAAATTGAAGTGGTTACTTTAATGGGGAACTACATGAAATCGCTGACTGAAAATGATAATGTTCAGTACTGGACAAATCTTAAAAATAAAAACCAACCTTTAATGCCACTTGGACTGCTTGGCCCGGTTAGTTTATATTAAAAATAAGTCTTTCAATTAAACTCTTTTAGTATTTTTGAAAGCCAACATAAAACTGGATTATGTACCGAATAGCTTTAATTGTATTCTTATTGTTTAGTGCTGGAATTCATAAGCTTGTCAGTTCTCAAACATCTGAAAAACCAAATATAATTTTAATCTATGCAGACGATTTAGGTCGCGGTTTGCTGGGCACCTACGGACAACAAATTATAAAAACGCCGAATATTGACAAATTAGCCAATAAAGGAATTCGTTTCGAAAATGCTTACGGATGTATGTTTTGTGCACCAGCCAGAGCCAGTTTGTTAACCGGGATGCACGATTGCCACAACAATGAATGGAGCATTACTCAAGCCGGAATTTACAAGAAATTAGACACGGAATTAACTTTCGAGGAGATCAAAAATAAAATTCATAATACTGCCATTCCTGCAAAGCCAGATGATATATTTTTAGGGCAGGTAGCACAAAATGCAGGGTATGTAACTGCCGAATTTGGGAAACTGGAATGGGGTTTTGCTACAACTCCCGAACGAATTAAACGTCATGGCTGGGATTATCATTTTGGTTATTACGACCATGTTCGATGCCATGGTTTCTATCCGCCTTTTTTATTCGAAAATGGTGAAATGATTGAAATCCCTGGAAATACAAGAAATGATTGTGGCAAATCAGGCGAGCCTGAAACTCTTGAAAAGTACAATGAACGTTGGAATATGGAAGGCAAAACAGTTTATTCTGAAAACATAATAATGAAGAAATTATTGGCTTTTATAGAAAATAATAATCCTAAAAAAACAAACAAGCCATTTTTAATCTATTTCCCAACACAGCTTCCACATGGGCCGGTGGCAATTCCCGAAGTACATTCCGATTTTAAAAACAATAAAAATTTAACTGAAATTGAAAAAGAGTACGCATCAATGGTAAAAATGCTGGATGATGATGTGGGTCGGATTTATTCGAAATTAGAGAAGTTGAATATTATTGATAATACCATTCTTATTTTTACTTCAGATAACGGTCACGAGATTTATTATTCTCAAGCCGGCAGAACATCAAAAAGCTGGACAAAAAGTCTTTTGGGGGAAAAGTACGACAATATTAAAACAAAATTTTACAGCGAATTAAACGGCGATATTTTTGATGGCAATAATGGAATGGCCGGTTTAAAACGTACCAATTGGGAAGGTGGCACACGTGTCCCGCTATTTTGGTATTGGGAAAATAAAATTAAACCAGGCACAATTTCACATCAAATGGTTAGCAATTATGATCTTTTAAATACCCTCGCTGAAATTGTTGGTCAGGATCAGGTGTCTGGGAAAGATGGCATTTCTTATGCAAAAACGTTGTATGGAGAACAAAGTGAGTTGCGTGATTATACCGTTTATGGATCATTTATTGGCCCGGCAATTGTTACAAAAGAGGGGTGGAAACTCCGCTATTATGCGCAAAAAAATGTATTTCAATTGTACTATTTACCAGATGATTACAAGGAAGAAAAAGATCTTTCCGAACTTCATAAAGGGAAAGTAAAAAAACTTAAAAACATTCTTTTTGAAGAGTGTGACAGAGATTGGAACAACGGAATTGGTGGACGTACCGTTCCTGTATTTTAGATATTCTATATAAATGGATTTAAAACAATTATTGAAAGATGACACGTTTCATTACAACAACTTTTTTACTGACATTGATTTCTATATCGTTTACAGTTTTTGCCCAAAATAAGGATCAAAAACCTAACTTTATTTTAATAGTTGCCGACGATCTCGGATTCGCTGATTTAAGTTTAAACGGAAGTAAACAAATTCCAACACCAAATATCGATCGACTTGCAGAGGAAGGAATAAACTTTATACAAGGTTATGTTTCAGCACCGGTTTGTAGTCCATCGCGGGCCGGATTATTAACCGGTAGAAATCAAGTACATTTTGGGCACGACAATAATATGGGTGGTAGTCAGCCCGGGTTCGATCCACAATATTTAGGTCTTCCTCATTCTGAAACCACAATCGCAAACCGATTGAAAAAACTGGGTTATTTTAACGGTTTAATTGGGAAATGGCACCTTGGCGACGAGCCACAATTTCATCCTTTAAAAAGAGGATTCGACGAATTCTGGGGATACACCGGTGGCGGGCACGATTATTTTACTTCAGAACCAAACGGGAAAGGATATAAATCGCCAATTGAATGTAACTACAAAACACCACAGCCAATAACTTACATCACCGACGATAAAGGAGATGAATGTGTCGATTTTATAAAACGCCATAAAAATGAACCCTTCTTTTTGTTTGCATCATTTAATGCGCCTCACGCACCAATGCACGCAACCGAGGCCGATTTAGAATTGTTCAATCACATTAAAAATGAAAAGCGACGCAAGTATTGTGCGATGGTTTACCGGCTTGATGTAAATATTGGAAGAATTATGGAAACAGTTGAAAAAGAGGGATTGGCGGAAAATACATTAATTGTTTTTATCAGCGACAACGGTGGCCCGGTTGATTCAAATGCTTCGATAAATGCTCCGCTAAACGGTCAAAAAGGAATTTTACTGGAAGGTGGAATTCGTGTTCCGTTTATAATGAATTGGAAAGGAAAACTAGCTTTTGGGAAAACTTATGAAAATCCAGTTATTTCGCTCGATTTTGCAGCAACATTTTTTGAACTGGCAGGGGGGGAAGTTACAGATGATGTGAAGTTTGATGGTGTTAATTTAATGCCATTTCTAACAAATATTATAAATGGAGTACCGCACAAGTCGATGAACTGGCGATTTACAATAAGCGCAGCAATTCGCGATGGTAACTGGAAACTGGTTCGTTTGCCAGAACGTTTTCCAATGTTGTACGATTTATCAAAAGACATTTCGGAGCAAAACAATGTAGCTTTCGAGAATCTGGAACGTACAAAATCAATGCTTAAAAAACTGGGGGATTGGGATGTTTCTCAACCACATCCTGTGTTTTTAGAAGGTGCTGTTTGGAAAGCGCGGCAGCTTAATTTGTATGATCGGAAATATCCGCTGGCTCAACCGGATTAACACAGAAATCGATTATTGCTCACCCTAATCCCATTAAATAAATTCTTATAGTGTTTTAGTAGCAAACCCGAAATTTTGTGACCTGATTAGAATTTACCCTGTACCCAACTGCAATTATAACATCCAGATGGTATATTAATGTTTTATATTTTTTCCTATCATCGGCAGTATGTTCCAATATGGAACTAATACCAAATTAACTTCATAATGCAATATTGAATCAATTCTTTTGCACAATCTCATCGTTAAAATATTTCCCCATAGTTAAGGCTATGCAAAAACATTTTAACCCGACGTTCAACAAAATTATTAAATTCAATTACACAGCATTAAAAAATCAAATTGGTATAACTGATTTTTCAACTAATTCGCCCGAATCAAAAATATTTTTAAATGTTTTATAATTGCAGGACGTTCTACCCCAAACAATTCACTCATTTTCTTTTGGGTCATCCTGAATGTTTCCCGTGGTAAAGAATTTCAATATTAACTTCTCCCTTTTCAGTTTGGCAAATTATTATTGATGTATTAGCCTTTTTGACAGGGTTATTTGAAATTGATATTGAAAAGCTAATGGGAAAATTATTGTCTGCTAATGAGAAAATTAAAAAACTAGTCAATTATAAAATCTTACTGCTGGCAGAGTAAATAGTGTTTTTAAGAAAACTATAAATTATTCAAGTGTTTTTTAGAAAATGTCAAGAATCCCGACAACTATCGGGACGAAATCTTGAAAATCAAGGAGTCCCGATAAAATCGGGATGACTGTTTTCAAGATGAGCATAACGCTGGTATTGGCGTTTTCTAAGAGACACTAAATACAGTTTGCAAAAGTTAAATACATTTATCAGAGATATTCATCACCAAACGAAACACCCATTTTACGGGCTTTTTTAATTAGTGACAAATCTGACTTAACCAACCTCAATTTCCCCCCTACTTCTTCTAACGGAATTGTTGTAAGCTCGTTTTGTTTAATGGCAACCATCGACCCAAAACATCCTTCGGCAATGCACTGAGCTGCAAATGCGCCGTAACGGGTTGCTAAAATCCGGTCCATGGGCGATGGGCTTCCCCCACGCTGAATATAACCTAAAACAGTTTCGCGGGTTTCAATGCCGGTATATGTTTGAATTGCCTGGGCAATATGTGAAGCTGCAGATTTGTTTTTATGGTGACTGATTCCTTCGGCAACGACAACAATCGAATAAGGTTTGTTATCTTCATATCTGGCCTCTATATTTTTACATACCGAACGGATATTGTGGGGCAATTCGGGAAGCAAAATAATATCGCCGCCACCTGCCAATCCCGAATAAAGTGCCAACCAGCCAGCGTGATGCCCCATAATTTCAATAATCATAACACGCTGGTGCGAGTTGGCGGTTGTGTGCAGACGGTCGATTGCATCGGTGGCAATTTGCACAGCCGAATCGAAACCAAAAGTTACATCGGTGCCCCAAACATCGTTGTCAATGGTCTTGGGGATCCCAATTATATTGAGACCCTCTTTTGAAAGCATGCTGGCCGTTTTCATTGTCCCGTTTCCGCCAATACAAACAACACAATCTAAGTTCAGGTTTTTATAGTTTTCAATAATTTTCTCGGGCTTGTGTTTATCAGAATTATCATCTTTTACCAGTTTGTATGGTTTCTCTCGCGAAGTGCCCAAAATTGTACCACCAAGCGTTAATATCCCCGATAACTGTGATTCTTTTAGTTCAATATAATCGTTGTTTATTAAACCTGAAAATCCGGCATTAAAACCAATAACCTGCATCCCGTATTCTACAATGGCCGTTTTCCCTACACCCCTGATTGCAGCATTTAAACCCGGACAATCGCCGCCGGCAGTTAGTATCCCTATTTTTTTAGGTTTAGCTGAAGTATCCATAATAAATTTTATTTTTCAATTTTTAATAGTAATATTTTATAATCAGTAATCTATGAGATTCACTTAATTAAAAAAAAGATGGGTTAAAAATCAGTTTATGTTTTTTCTGAAATCTCATTCAAATAATCTAAAGTTTGTTTTTGACAAACAAAAAAACCGAATTTACGAAAGAATATTTTAAAATGTTAATTTTGCAGAATCTGGAAGTACACAATTACAAATAATTTAAATGATATACATCAAATTTAGTTAAAACGATTATGCAATAATTTGGAACTTCGTTTCTCTCAATTCAATAAAAATAAAATTTTAACTATTTTAAAATTAATAATAATGAAAAAAGTATTTTCTATTCTACTGGCAGGTGTTTTTGTTTTCGGTTTATCATGTCAAAGTGGACAAAAAAAATCGGCACAGGAATCCGAAGAACAAGAAGTGGCTGTTGAAGAAGTTGTTGCAGGCCCGAATGTATTGTCGCAAACTGAAGCAGATGCCGGTTGGGTTTTGCTTTTCGATGGTGAAACTAGTGAAGGATGGCGCGGTGTAAACAGGGCTGATTTTCCAGGTGGTTGGGAGGTTGTCGATGGAACTTTGCATTGTAAAGGTTCGGGTAAAGGGGAAGCCGGCGCAGAAGATGGTGGCGATGTTTTATACGACAAAGAATTTTCGGACTTTCATTTAACAATGGAATGGAAAATTTCGGAGGGCGGAAATTCAGGGATTTTCTATTTGGGGAAAGAAGTGGAAGGATGGCCAATTTGGAAAACTGCCCCCGAAATGCAAGTGTTGGATAACGACAGGCATCCTGATGCAATTCTTGGGAAAGATGGTAACCGTAAATCAGGTTCGTTGTATGATTTGATTCCGGCAAAACCACAAAATGCAAAACTTGCTGGAGAGTGGAATACCGCTGAAGTTTTAGTTTACAGGGGAACCGTGGTTCACAAACAAAACGGGGAAACAGTTTTGGAATATCATTTATGGACCGAGGATTGGAATGCTCTTGTTGCCGGTTCAAAATTTCCGGGATTAAATTCAGATTGGGCCAAAGTTGCTGAATCAGGCCATATTGCAATCCAGGATCATGGTGACGATGTTTGGTTTCGTAATTTAAAAATAAGGGAATTGTAAAATTTATTTTTTTGAACTAATATAATTGCCCGGTTACTTTTGGTTTCCGGGTTTTTTATGCAATGAACCGCTTAAATTGCTTCTATCTTTAAATTCTAAGGAATTGTAAAATCCAAATTGAGAGGCATAATACCATTTAAATATTAAAATGCGCCTTATAAGCATTCAAGTAAAATTCATT
>JABGRN010000149.1 GCA_018648265.1 Prolixibacteraceae bacterium
TCTGAAAAACTCTGAAAATTTTGATGCGAAGGAGTTTTTAGAGATGCCCTTAAGAAATACAAAACCAACAATTATCCAGAAAATAAAATTGTATAAAAATGAAATGGCCATAAATTTCAATATAACCTCTCCAAGCTTTTGGCCATAAAATCTTTTTAATGCAATTACAAAATAAACAGGAATTGAAAACATTATTACAGTTGAAATCCTTTATTAATAATGCGCAAAAGTTTTGAAAAAACGTGTGTCAAAAGCAAAAATATCTCCTGCAAAATTGTAAAAAATAAAGCTTATAGGTTTGTCGTAATCGCTAACAGACTAACCACACTCCGGACAGAAATGCCAATTAAAAATAGTCTCACAATTTTGGCATTTTGCATTTCTAAAAGCTTCTTGTTCCGGTTTTTCTTTAAACCACTTTTGTTTTTTAAACCACGTCATTATTAGTATTTATTTCTTCATCGTTTTCCCAGATATTTATAAATGGGAAAATTGATGGTGCTAAATTTCGAATAGGTTCGTATAACCTCGATTCTGCTTTTGATTCACTGGATAGGATTTCCACCTCTTCATCAATTTTATCGAAAACAACAAGGATAATACTTAAAATTAATGCCGATTTCAAAATCCCAAAAACCAGCCCGGCCAATTTATTTACAAAACCTAACATTACTGTTTCTACAAGTTTGTTTACAACATTTCCAACAATATGTACTAAAATTACAATCCCTACAAATGTTACCACAAAAGAAATAATGTTCAGGTGGTCGGAATTCATGTTAAAATTCTCAACCAAAAATTCGGAGGTAATATCCGAAAACTCAATGGCACCCCAAATTCCAAGTATCAAAGCGGCCAACGATGCCAATTCAACAATCAAACCTTTCCTAAATCCGTTTATCGCAGAAAATGCCAAAAGCAACCCTAAAACAATATCAATATAGTTCATAATATTAATTTGAATTTTTCAGATCAGTAAAAATATAAATTCAACCTCATTTAAAAAATTAAAAAACTTTGATTTCTTAACAAAGTAAATTAATCTTCCCTAGGAGTTAAACGACAAAATGGAAGAATATATTCTCAATGAAGTGCAACTAACAAATTATTCCTAAATTTGGATTCGAATTTTGAAAACAGACAGATGCCACTAATCAACTCAGTTATTAAATGGATAAATTTAAAAAGGATTTACCAAATTCAGTTGTACTGGGAACATCCGCACGAAATACAGAAAGAAACCCTTTTGGGCTTAATAAATAATGCACGTGAAACAGAGTGGGGGAAAAATCATCATTTTTCAGAAATCTCTACAGTTAAAGATTTTCAGGAAGGGGTGCCATTACAAACCTACGACGACTTAAAACCTTACATTAACCGTTTACGCGAAGGTGAAAAAGACTTGTTTTGGCCAGGCGATGTAAAGTGGTTTGCAAAATCGTCGGGGACAACCAGCGATAAAAGCAAATTTATACCGGTAACCCGGGATGCATTGGAAAATTGCCACTTACGCGGTCCAAAAGATGTGTTTGCACTTTACATAAAAAACTTTCCTGAAACCAAAATACTGAAAGGTAAAACGCTTACTTTGGGTGGAAGCCACCGTATTAATAATTTTAACAACAACTCGTATTACGGCGATTTATCTGCCATTATAATTGAGAATGTACCATTTTGGACTGATTTTATACGAACCCCATCAAACGAAATTGCCCTAATTGATGAATTTGAAGAAAAAATTGAAAGAATAATTGATGCTACTATCGATGAGAATGTTACTTCGTTTGCGGGTGTTCCATCATGGTACCTGGTTTTAATGAAACGTGTACTTGAAAAAACCGGTAAAAACAACATCCTCGAAGTGTGGCCAAATATGGAAGTTTTTACCCATGGCGGTGTAAATTTTGAGCCTTATCGCGAACAATACAAAAAACTGATTCCTTCGGATCAAATGCAATACATGGAAACTTATAATGCTTCTGAAGGTTTTTTTGGAATCCAGGACAACCCGCACCGAAACGACATGCTTTTAATGCTCGATTATGGAGTTTATTACGAGTTTATCCCAATAAAAGAATTCGGAAAAGAAAACCCGGAAGTTTTAACTTTGGAAGAAATTGAGTTAAACGAAAATTATGCCCTTGTTATTTCCACCAATGCCGGGCTATGGCGGTACATTATTGGCGACACTGTTAAATTCACCTGTAAATATCCGTACAAAATAAAAATTACCGGGCGCACTAAACATTTTATAAATGCTTTTGGTGAAGAAATTATTATCGACAATGCTGAAAAAGCCATGCAAATTACTTGCAACCACACTGGTGCAATTGTAAATGAATACACAGCCGGGCCAATTTTTATGGGCGATAATCAGAAAGGCGCCCACCAATGGATAATTGAATTTGAAAGAAAACCACAAGATTTTGACTACTTTATCACTGTGTTGGACAATTCGCTCAAAACCTTAAATTCTGATTATGAAGCCAAACGTCATAAAAACCTGACATTAGAAAAGCCGCATGTTGTAGTTGCCCCAACAGGTACATTTTACAAATGGATGAAAATCCGGGGCAAAATGGGAGGGCAAAATAAAATCCCCCGATTGGCCAACGACAGAAAATATCTTGATGAACTTTTAAAATTATTACAGGGATAAACACTTTTTTTGTACTTTCGAACCACTTAAAAATTTTGATTATGCATATTGCAGTAGCAGGAAATATTGGTGCCGGGAAAACTACTTTAAGTGAGTTACTGGCCAAACATTACAAGTGGACAGCACATTATGAAGATGTTGACGAAAACCCATATTTAAACGATTTTTATAACGACATGCAACGCTGGTCGTTCAATCTTCAAATTTATTTTTTGAATTCAAGGTTTCAACAAATAATCGATATCCGAAAATCGGATAAAACCATTATCCAGGATCGTACTATTTACGAAGATGCCGAAATTTTTGCCCCTAACCTGCACAGCATGGGTTTAATGAGTACTCGTGACTTTAAAAACTATAAAAAATTATTCGATTTAATGGTGAGCCTAATTCAGCCACCCGATTTGCTAATTTACCTCCGCGCCTCTGTTCCCACTTTGGTTAACCAAATCCAAAAACGTGGAAGGGAATATGAAAATTCAATACGGCTCGACTACTTAAAACAACTTAACGAACGCTACGATAGCTGGATCAATAATTATAATGTTGCAAAATTATTAATAATAAATGTTGATGATCTTGATTTTACGACAAACCCCGAAGACCTGAGTTTTATTATTGATAAAATCGATGCACAAATCCATGGCCTGTTTTAATATCATATAAAATATCGCACTATCTGTCGGCAAACGAGAAATGTATATCAAAGCAAAAGCAGGGTTCAAATTTGTTAGTTGCTGGACAGAATAACACAAACAAATGTTTCCACCTGAAATAATTAGCTTGAAATATCCTGGATTTTTTTATTGATTTCGGTCCAGGTATTATCTGATAAATTAGCTCCCATTACCTCAACTACTTTTCCAGAAACCAATGCCGCAATATTCCCACATTTTTCAAGGCTGAAATCATTAACAAGCCCGTAAAAAAAACCGGCTGCATAACCATCCCCTGCCCCGGTTGTATCAACAGCATTTGCTATTATTGAATTAATTTTAACCTTTTCACTTCCCCTTTTAATAAAAGAACCTTCTTTCCCTATCTTTACAATGGCCAGTTCGCACATATCAGCAATTTCATCGAGTGCTTTTTCGGGCGATTTCCCGGTAAAAGAGGTAGCTTCTTCTTCGTTAGCAAAAACAATATCAACACTATTTTTTATTAAATTTATTAGAAAATCGAGATTAGCTTCAACCACATTAAAACTAGAAAGGTCGATGGCCACTTTTAGTCCTGCCGATTTTGCCATCTCCACCCCGGTTTTAATCAATGCGTGGTCTTGGACCAAATAACCTTCAATATATAAATAATCATAATCATCAAAAACCGGGAAGCTAAAATCATCTGGTTTTAATTCGGCAGCCGCTCCAAGGTAGGTTGCCATTGTACGTTCCGAATCGGTACTGACCAAACCCATTACCCGGCCAGTATCTTTTTCACTTAAAAACAGGTGTGTTTTAATCCCTTTCTTTTCAAACTCGTCTTTAAAAATTTTACCCAGTTTGTCGTTGCCGATTTTACCCATGTAACCGCCCCTTCCTCCCAGACTGGCCAGCGATCGCATGGTATTTGCAACTGATCCTCCGGTAGTAATTTCTCGTTTGTTAAAATAGGTGGCATCGTAAATCTTTTTCGAAAGTTCTGCCCCAACCAATGTCATACTTCCTCTTGGTAAACCGAATTCTTCAAGGATCAAATCATTTTCTAATACCGTAATTATATCAACCAAAGCATTTCCAACACCAAGAACCGAAGGTAATTTATCTATATTTTTCATATAATTTGTTTCTAAGAAATATTTGCAAAAATATTTTTTCTTTTCGGAAAAGCTATTAATTTTGCATCGCTTTTAAAAAGCAAGGGTTCAAAGATAGTATAAAATATTCCCTAGTAGCTCAGTTGGTTAGAGCGGCGGACTGTTAATCCGTAGGTCGTAGGTTCAAGTCCTACCTGGGGAGC
>JABGRN010000150.1 GCA_018648265.1 Prolixibacteraceae bacterium
TAAAACTTCTCTGACCACGTTCAAAGAACGTGGGTTTTCACATTGAACTAAAATAAATAATGTTGATTACAAATTTCTTTTTCAAGAATTTACTAATGTACATCAACGTGTTACATCTTTGTATGTTGAAGAATTTAATCAACAACATAGAAAGGATGAATATTGGGACGGTGAATATTTTGATAACTTAAACAATAGTATAAGAAATATTATAGCAATAGCTTCTGATGGATTGCAAGAAATAAGAAAAGCTTTGTATGAAATAGTTAATCCATAATTATAAAAAAGGGGCTAACCAATAGGCAACCCTTTCATACCATTTTTTCAGTGGTTTTTAATTTTAACGTACTTCACAGGGAAATAACCTTCTCAAAAAATGTGTCTAAAAAATACAGTATTAAGACCTGTATAAATTGATGTATGATTAGCCAATATTTTATGAAGTTAAGATTTGATTTCATCAACTGATTGGTTGATTCGTAAACCTCAAATTATAACTTTTCTCATGCTATTTCGTAATATTTAAACAAAAATCAAGCATCATGAAACAATCTCTTATTTATATTATTCTTGTTAGTTTATTTATTACTTCAAATTTAAAAGCACAGGATTTCGATGAATATAAAATTCCCGAACTTTCTACATCATCTCTTGTAATAGCCAACGATTTTATTTTTTCAGTTACATTAAGCTACGAAAGAATTGTACCATTAAAGAAACAGTGGAACCTGGCCCTTAGAGGAGGAGGTGGTTATACTGCGGAATCTGGAGATGATTTGACCTGTATCGTACAATCATCTTTTCTATATGGTAAATCAAATCACTTTTTTGAAACAGGTGTTGCTTATTATCAAAACCTTACTTATCCCGATGCCTTTATTGTTCCTATAGTTGGTTACAGATTTATGGGTGAAAAAGGATTTGTATTTAAAGCTTTTGGCGATTTATTAATGGATGTTATAGATGATTCGGAATGGGGGTTTTTAAACATTGGATTTCATCTTTCCATAGGGTGGAGATTTAACATATAAAACTGTAAAAATCGGATTTATCCTATACCTGTATTACAATTTCACAAACAAAAAAGGAGACAATTTAAGCCTCCTTTTTTGCGGGTTAAACTAACTCAAGTTCTTCTTGATATTGCTCCTGATGAACTGCTTTAACAACAGCTTCCCCCTCTTTTACAAACACCCAGCGATAGCCTAATTCCAGCTAATTCATCAGCAATTTCTTTGGCATTCCCTCTTGCATAGGAAAGTACAACAGCTTTTTGTTTGAACTCCTTGTCGTACTTTTTTCGGTTTTAATTCATAATTGTAAGTTAATGCTAATATAGCTTAACTAACCGTCCAGTCAAATGTAGCACTTCCAAATTATAATATAATTTTTGAGTAACGATTCTTTCATAATTTATTTTTGATAAAAGGTTTTTTCTTTTTCTTCTTTTTTACTTTGATAGTTGTTCAAGTTAGCTTAGTTTGAAATCCCAAGCCATTTTACCCACTTTCCCCAAGTGCATTTGTGTTTACCTCATCAATCAACCGTACAATTTTAACCACGTCTGCATCATCAAACACACCCGTAATTCCCTGGTCGTTTACATTGGTAAAAGGAGGCTCAAACAACATGCTTTTCTCAATTACCCCGTTTGTGGTTAGGTAGCTGATAATGGCATTTATAAAAGTAATTTGGTCGGCAGATAGATTGCTGTTTTGAATAAAATCTGAAAAAAGTGCGTTTGCAGCCGATAATTCTAATCCTATTATACTACGGATAAATTTGCCCAGCGGAATTTCGCCATATTCCAGCATAAATTCTTCACGTGTTCCCACTTCTTTACTATATAATAGTTTTTCCAACTCCTCAATTTCTGCTTGTGTAATTGGCTCGTTGGTGCTGAGTTTCCGAATTGTTAAATGTTGTTTATTTTTCCGAACATAACTTTCAACCCTGTCGCGATAAGATTGCATTGTTGTGTAATTGGGTACTACATCGCGAACCCAAATTCCAGAAAGGTTCAGTTCATCTTCAAAATGTGTATAAACGTTTTCTTGCGATTCCCTGTCAATAAACTTTATTAGCTCCCGTAAATCTGTACGTACATTTTCCAAAACAGTCAACGATACCTCCGCCCAAAACTCATCGGTTTGAACTGCCTTAATGGTTTCGATTTGTTTATTAACGGCTGGAATATTTTTCTTTTTGAACAGGTTTTTCCCGATTCTACCAACCTTTGTAATGTATCTGACTTGTGAAGTAGTTCCATGTAAAATTGCCAACTGAAGATTAAGGACTAGCAGGTCGAAACGCTTTGCCAGTTCATCTGTTTCATCTGTGTAGGAAGGCAATTCTGTAAGATTATTGCAGATTTCTCCCACATCGCTTTTACTGAGGTTTTCCCACCTTTTTCTATCTGTAAACCGGTTCACCAAACGTAACTGTTTACGAACTACAAATCTTTTGTGGTCAAGTCCGGCTACTAATTTATGCAGTTCGTTGATGTACTTTTCAGATAATGCCAAATCATCTTCCGTCGATTTTTCGTTCGTCCTTAGTTCCAGTGCAACTTCAAGTTTTGCTTCAAAAATTTGTTGAGAAACCGATTTAAAAGATGAAGGGCTTATTCCATCAGGGAATTCGTCAAAAAATTCAAAATTCTCACAAAAGTCAAATATCAGGAAATGGGTTTTGTTTTTACCCGGCGCAAATAAATCAGGCCGCAATCGTGTGCCTCGACCAATCATTTGCCAGAATTTGGATGATGACCTTACAATTTTAAAAAACACAAGGTTCACCACACGTGGAGCATCAACCCCTGTATCCATCATATCAATAGAAACGGAGATTTGTGGGTCAATATCTTTTTCTTCCAAACAGAATTTCTCCAGCAAATCCTGAGCTTTGGTTTCGTAGTTGTCGATTACCCGAAGAAACTTGCCGCTATATTCAGGATAATTTTTATTAAAACGTTCTTCTATAAATGCAGCATGTTTATGGCTTCGTGCAAAAATTATGGTTTTTCCCAATTTGTCGCCACCTTCAAACTTAATTCCGTTTTCCATTAAGTAAGCCAGGACTTTATCAACTGTATCGGTGTTAAAAAGCCAATTGTTTAATGCAGCCGAACTTATTTCATCGCTGGTTTCCCCGGTGGTTGGGTCACCAAATTTTTCTTCGTACTCTGCCTTTTCTTCCTCCGATAAATCTTTATACTTTATTCCTTCCCTGGGGAATTTCAATGGAACTGTAATTGCCTTTGGTGGAACGAGGTATTTGTCTTTAACTGCCTGGTTTAATTCGTAGGCAAAGGTTGGATTATCGTCTTCAATCTCAAACAGTCCATAAGTATTTTTGTCAACCTCCTTTTTGGGTGTAGCTGTTAATCCAATCAGTAGTGAGTCGAAATAATTAAATATTGCTTTGTATTTCTGATAAACTGAACGGTGTGCCTCATCAATAATAATCAGGTCGAAATGCCCAACCCCATAATAACGGTTATCGTCTGTTTTAACGTTATCAATTTTATTCATTATTGTTGGGTAGGTCGAGAATACCAACCTTGTTCCGGTATCTTCTTTCTCCCTTGTAAGGTCTATTGCTGAAAGATGTGGCAAATGTTCTTTAAAAGCATTTTTTGCCTGAGTTACCAACGCATTTCTGTCGGCAAGAAAGAGAACACGTTTCACCCAATTGCTTTTTGTAAGCATATCGACAATAGCAGCCGAAATCCTTGTTTTACCACTTCCTGTTGCCATTACCAAAAGTGCTTTTCTGCTGAGCCCTTTTAGTTGCTGCGAATATGTTGTAACTAATGTTTCTGCAACACGTTGTATGGCTTCCAGTTGATAAGGGCGACCTGCAATTGCTGCATTAACCGTAAAATTACGAATGTCTTTTCTGCTATTTCTTCTGTCGATTAAAAGTTGAAGTTCATCTTTTGTGTAAAATCCTGAAATCTCACGCTCTGAATAAAATGTATCGTTCCAAATATAAGAGTCAAATCCATTGGTATAGAAAATTACAGGGCGTTGTTTGGTCATTTTTTCCAGACAATCGGCATACAATTCAGCCTGATGTTTGCCTTTGTGGGCATCTACCATTGTCCGTTTGGCTTCAACAACTGCCAAAGGCAAACCATCGTTTCCCCACAAAACATAATCTACATAGCCAATTCCTGTTGGATTGGTAGATTTAGGCATCCCCGAAACTTCAAATTCAATTTCCCTGCCTTCGCGCAAATTATCCCAGCCTGCTTCTTTTAATAACAAGTCGATATAAATTTTACGGGTTGCTTCTTCCGAAATCAATTCCGGAACAGCCGTATTTATATCAACCGTTTTTACACGCTGCTGTTTACGCTGGCTAATTTCTTGTTTCTGTTTTTCTAATTGAAGTTTTAAAAGCTCAATTTCCTGCGCCTTCTCTTCCCGTAATTTTCTTTCTTCATTTAACCGGGTAGTTGTTTCATCTAACGATTCAGCAACTTTCTGAAGTTCAACTTTTGTTTTATCCTGTTCAGTACCGGATGGAATTAGCTCCTCATCGAAAGGCAGTATCGTTGGGATCAGTTTAATTATCGGGTTGGTGGGATAAAAAGTTTTCTTTTATCTTTC
>JABGRN010000070.1 GCA_018648265.1 Prolixibacteraceae bacterium
GATAAAAGAAAACTTTTTATCCCACCAACCCGATAATTAAACTGATCCATTATCAAGTTATATGCAAAAAAAATATTATTCTGGTTAATTCAAGAAAAAGCCAATTAAAAAAAGTATTTGCTGAAACTAATTCTTTCCAATAACAACAACTTTTGTTGCTGGTTGAAAACCGTGAATTAAAGCCTGTTCCTTGAAAATTTCAACTTGCAGTTTTAATTGTTCGTATTCAGGATATCCTTTTATTTTTTCCAAATTAAGTTTCATTTTTTCAATCCTTGATTCAAGTTCCGTTTTATCGGCAACCAGGTTAACTTCTTTTTTATGCTCAAAATGAAATTGAATGGCGAAGCCTGATTCTTGAACCGCTTGTAAAATCACCTCTTTTTTAAAAGATGAATTGTGATTTACACCTAAAATCCGGTCAATGTTACTTCCAAAATGATGATACAATTTATGCACTTCCTGGGCAGGATTGAGATTATTGCTAAATAACTCATTGACAATTATCCAACCTCCGGGTTTTACAACTCGCCGCATTTCTTGCAGTCCCTTTTGAACATCAGGTAAATGGTGTAATGCCATAGAAATACTTGCTGCATCAAAAGAATTATCGGTAAACTCTAATTTTTCGGCTACCATTTTCTGAAAAGAAATTTCAGGAAATAACTTTTCTGCCTCTTGCAGTGATTCGGGATTTGGATCGACTCCCGTAATTTGCGCAGCCTGAAATGTTTCTTGTAAGATCTCAAGAAAATTGCCGGTTCCGGTGCCAACATCTAAAACATTATTTACGGTTTTATCTTTAAAAAAATCAATAAGTTGTTTCATCTGCTTCTTTCTTTTGTTTTTAAATCAATAATAAAAAAGCAGAAAGTGCGGTAATTACAATAACTGCTGTTCTGTACATTTTGTCCGAAACTTTTTTAACCAGCCAAATTCCCAAAATAGCACCAATTGCAATGGCCGGTAATAAAACAATATTCAATGATAATGAATTCCAATTAATGGTTTTCCAAACAAAAATATGCAAGGGGAATTTCGAAAAATTAATGATAAGGAAAAACCAGGCAGTTGTGCCAATAAAATTGTTTTTTGGAAGGTGCATGGCCAATAAATAAATTGCAAAAACGGGTCCTGCCACATTTCCAATCATTGTTGCAAAACCTCCCAAAACACCCATTGATGCTGCAAACCACCATTTGTCAGGGAAAAATTGTTTGCCTTTTTTTCGATCCTTCCAAAGCATAAGTCCAATGCTTAGAAAAACCAAAATGGCAATTATATTCTTAAACCACTCATCGTTAACCGCTTCGCCAACCCAGAGTGCTATTCCAACACCAACAAATGCCCAGGGAAGTAATTTCCAAAGGTACTTCCATTGAGCATGCCGATGATAATAACCAACACCAAATAAGTCGGCCATCATTAACATGGGCAATAAAATTCCGGTAGATACTTTCCCGCCAAATATTATTGCAAGAGTTGGTACAACAATCATTGAAACTCCGGGTACACCCACTTTCGACATTCCAACAAAAAGACCGCAAACTGCCAGTAAAATCCATTGCAACATCGAAAAGTCCAATTCAAACATAAATACTTTTTTATTTTGTTATATGTAGAAAAATATAAGACACTGTAAGAAGCTTTTTAAGATATCTTATCCTCCAATTCCAACAATTCGTTTTCATCAATATCGCCAAACCAGTCTTTCAATTTACGCACAGCTTTTTCTTTTACTTCCGGAGTAATACTGGCCGAAATTTGCGACAAAGCAAAAAGCAAAACCCCAAAATCGTCGGAATATCCAATTAGTGGCGTTAAGTCGAATATTGCATCGGTAGGCAAAATAAAATAACCCAGTGCTGCAACAATTGTAAGCTTGGTTTTAATTGGTACACTTTTGTCTTTCATGGCATAAAAAAGCAATAATGCTGCATAAACCACTTTTGACCCCGCGGATTTAGAAACCGATTTTATCTTTTCCCAAAGTCCGTTTTCGGAATAATATTTTGAATATTTATTATCCATTATCTTAAACTTGCATTCGAATAATCGAGTTGATAATCACCATAAACAGTTACAATTTTAGCCAAAATTTCATGAACTTCATCGCTGGTGTCGGCACGTAATAGTTTTATTTTCAGATCTCTAAAATTTGACAATCCCGGGAAATACTTTGCAAAATGTCGACGCAACATTAATATTCCCACACGTTCATTATCTCTCCACTCTAAGTTTAGTCGAATCTGCTCTCTTAAAACATCTACCACTTCGGTCACAGTTGGAAATGGAATTAATTCCCCTGTTTCAAGAAAATGTTTTATTTCTTTAAAAAGCCACGGTCGGCCAATTGCACCTCTTCCAAGCATCAAAGCATCAACTCCTGTTTCGTCCAAAAATTGTTTTGCTTTTTCGGCGCTGTTAATGTCTCCATTCCCAATTATTGGGATTGAAATTTTGGGATTGTTTTTTACCTCAGCAATCAAAGTCCAATCGGCTTTTCCGGTATATAGTTGTTCGCGTGTTCTTCCGTGAATTGCCAGAGCAGTAATTCCTGCATCTTGCAAACGTTCGGCGGCTTCAACAATTGGTTTGTCCGATTCGGTCCACCCCAAACGTGTTTTTGCCGTTACCGGAAGACTTACTGCTTTTACAATTTCGGCAGCCATTTCCTGCATTTTAGGTAAATCTTTTAACATCGCAGCACCGGCACCGTGACGAACAATTTTTTTCATGGGGCATCCAAAATTGATATCAATAAAATCGGGTTCTGCCTCTTCTGCAACTTGCGCGGCCCGCACCATTGAATTAATATTATGCCCATAAATTTGAATTGCCACAGGACGGTCGAAATCAAATAAATTCATTTTCTGTTTGGTTTTTTCGATATCGCGAACCAAAGCTTCCGACGAAACAAACTCGGTGTACATCACATCGGCACCATATTTTTTACACATCCACCTGAAAGACTTGTAAGTAACGTCTTCCATTGGAGCCAAAAACAGCGGCGTTCCCTTTAATTCAATATTGCCAATTCTCATTTACAAATAAAATTTCTGTCCACAAATTTAATTATTAACACAACCTATTTTTATATTTTACCATCTATCTATAAATTTGAGCTATGAAAAATCTATTTTTTGCAACATTTTTTGTTTCATTATTTTTTGTTTCATGCAATAATGAAGAATTGACGGATAATTTCAAAACCGGTTTAGAAGTGGTGTTTCAGCAGGGAAAAATATATCAATCGGATGATAATTCGTTAAATTTTTCAATTACTGAAATTAACGATTCGCGCTGCCCAAGTGATGTTACTTGTATTTGGGCAGGGAAAGCAGATGTGAAAATTGAAATTGAATCGCCGCAAAAAGGAGACATAATTTTAAGTACATACAATAATCTGATTGATACTTTTGGGATCTATTCTTTTGAATTAATTGATGTTTCTCCCTACCCGGTTTCCACGGAAACAATTGAATTGGAAGATTACCTGGTAACCTTAAAAATTGAAGAAATATAGACTAAACCTGAACATTTCTTAAATTTATCTATTCCGAAATCAAACTGCTTTGAATTCTCATAACGAAAAACTCATGAATAATTCAGGTCAAAACCAAAGGTGTTCCACCAAAATTTTAATCCCAATTGAAATAAGGATTATCCCTCCCAAAATTAAAGATTGCCGACTTCGTTTTGCCGGAATACTTTTTCCAAATAACATTCCCAACATCGACGCAATAAAAGTAACCGCCCCAATTACAATTACCGGGAACAAAATTGGCATATCCAAAAATCCAAAACTTAGCCCAACTACCAAGGCATCGATACTTGTTGCAATAGAAAGTCCAATTAAAACACTTAATTTAAATGGGTCAAAATCTGTTAGCGTTCCGTCTTTTTTAGTTCCTTCAATTATCATTTTAATCCCGATAAATGCCAACAAACTAAAAGCAATCCAATGGTCGAACCAAGCAATCAAATTTTTAAGGGTACTTCCAATCAGCCAACCAATTACCGGGAATGCAGCCTGAAAAAACGCAAGAGAACCAGCTACAACAGCAGCTTGCAGAAATCTAATTTCGCGTTTCATCAGTCCGCAAGAAACAGAAACCGCGAAAGAATCGAAACTCAATCCAATTCCAATGAGAAAAAATGTTATTAATTGTGTAATCGTCATTTTTAAATAAAGGCTGTAAAAATAAAACTTTCTGAATAACTCTGGCAAAAAATGCAAAATTGCCTTTACAAATCATTGTTCAAAAATAAATAACCCGAGTAACTGTTATAAATTTGAAATCAATTCGTCAAATAAAACAGATGACTGCCGAAGAGTTTAAAAATAAAATAATACCATTTTCCAGAAAATTGTACCCGATGTTGTTTCGGATATTAAAAAATGAAGAGGAAACCCGCGACGCATTGCAGGATTTAATGGTAAAACTTTGGAACAGAAAAAGTGATTTGGAGAAATGCACCAATCAAACGGCATACATTATTACAGTGGCAAAAAACTATAGTTTCGATTTATTGAAGAAAAAACGACCGGATAAAATTGGTGAAAAAGAGGAATACAAAATTTTAAATATTGAATCTGGTGACGTTCACCATGATATTAAAGAGAAATACGAGCACGTTCAAAAAGCAATTGAAAATCTACCCGAAAAATATCGGACAATCATTCAGTTGCGCGACATTGACGGTTTTTCTTTTGAAGAAATAAAAGGAATGACCGGATTTGAAATACCCTATTTGCGAGTTATTTTATCAAGGGCCAGATTAAAAGTAAAACAAGAGGTTGAAAAAATTTACGATTATGACAAAACAAGAGAAATTGCTCAACAAATATTATAATGGCGAAACTTCGTTGGATGAAGAAAAGGAACTAAAAAAACTTTTTCTAAACGATATGAATCACAATTCGGAGCACGATATTTTTGGATATTTTGAAAATGAAAAGAATATTCCCGTTGATTTGGAAGAGAATATTTTTGTAAATCTGGAAACCAAAGTTAAGAAAAGGAAAACCATAAGAATGCGTTTGTACAGCCTGAGTTCGGCAGCCGCAGTAATTATCATTTTTTTGAGTGTTTATCTCGATTTCAGGGATACAAAAACCACACAAATTGAAAACGATTTTTTTGTAATGGAACAGGCACTTTTTCAGATTTCAGAAAGTATTCAACCAAAAGAGCAAGAAGAAATGCTGGTACTTTGGGTTGACGATAATGTTGAAATAATTATAAACTAAAAATAAAATACCATGAAGAAATTAATATTAATTACATTGGCAGTCATTATTTCCCTGCCCATTCTAGCTCAAAACACAGCAAACTTATTTGAACAGCTTACTGATAAATATGCCGATCAAGATGGTTTTAGCGCCACTATGATTACCAGTGATATGTTTGATCTTTATCTGAAAAAAAGAAACATTGAAGAAGAATCGCCAGTATTTGAAGCGTTAAAAAACCTGGATAAAATTCTGGTTGTGTCGCAAAGTAACTTTACTGGTAAAATTGCTGGTATTTCAACGGACGATGCAAAGAAGGAAAATACAACTAATCTTTTACACAAAACCATTCTCGATCATTATAAAAACGGTGGTTTTACTTTGTTAAAAACTGAAAAAAGAATGGGTGAAGATGTGAAAGTATATCTTCTAAAAATTCATGATAAAATTCAAACCATGGCTTTAATAACAGCCTCTTCGATGACAACCAACCTTGTTGAACTAAAAGGTGACATTGATTTAAAAACGGTATCTGAATTAGGAAAGGCATTAAATTTACGAGGACTGGAAAATTTGTATAAAATAGACAACAGCAGCAGTGCAATGTATGGAGTTGCGTCTGCTGGAATTGGTGCAAATTCAAGAGAAAGAATTGAAGAAATGGTTGCCCGCCAGCAAGAAATGGTTGAAAGACAAAGTGCTTTAACCGATGAACAAAGAGTTAAAATTGAGGAACAAGCCGAACAGATGGCACAGAAACAATTACAAATGGCAGAAAAATACCGCGAAATGGCAGAGAAATACCAGCGCGAACCCATTTTTTTAAATTATCCTGGCGACACAAATACAGTTTATTATCTGGATGGGAAAAAAGTAAAAGCCAAAGAAATAAAAGAACTTGACAGCGAAAAAATTGAAAGCGTTGAAGTAAATAAAGCAGAAAAAGAAGGAGGGAAAACCACAGTTCGGGTGAAAACAAAATAGCCAATTGAAAACAGGATTAAAAAAGGGGCATCAATAAATAATGCCCCTTTTTTTGATGAGATACTTTTTAATTTATTGCAAAAATTTCGAATAGGTTATTATCAGTTTAATACCAGTTTCGCTGGTGCTTCCTTTTAAAACAACACGGTTGGCTTCGCTGCTTTTTTGTGAAGTTGTAAGGAAAAATCCATAGTTTTCAGCCTGCCCCTCTATCATTTGTTGTAAATGCTGTGTAATATTAAATCGATAAGTATAACCTACGTTTAAGTATCCACCATAAAACGACGGGCTAAAAAGATAATCGATGGGTAAAAATTCATCCCCGTTTTCATCAATCACCGTAAATAAAAGTTGAGAAGGTGGTGCAAATTTTAAAGGATCGGATGCTGCAATAACTAATGGCCGATCGGGATCGGAAGCAATAGTATCTATTTGAAAAATTAATTCTGCTTTATTAATTGCAATGTTTGTTGAATCTTGCCAATGCGAAAGATCATCAATTAATATTTTCGATTGTAGCCCCCCGGTTGATTGAATATAAATAAGGGAATCTTGCTCCAGTTCTGAATTAAGGTTAGCTTCAAAAGTTGTCCCTGCATAATCGTGGGTTATGCGGTTAACACGAGCACTAAATTCCGAAACAATATATGGCATCGACAAAGTATCGGGGAACTCTTCTGCTTTGTTTTCATCGTTGTCATAGTATATCAAAAGTGCCGAACCCTGAAAATCACCAACTGAAGATGCTTCCAGTGTTAAAATTGCCCCGCCTTCGTCAGTTATTTTCTCTGTTTCAATATATAGACCTTTAAAAAAATCAAGGAAAATATCATTATTGATCATTTGCAGGGAATCAGCATTGACAAGCTTTTCAGCCAATGAAATATCTAATGGGATTGTGATAAGTTGATAAAATGTGTCGGCATAAAGTGAATCGAGACCGACCACCGGAGTATATTCTACTTCACCCAACAACTGATCCGATGCCATCGATTTTAAATCTACATTTTGGTAGTAGTCATTATCAATGTCAATTGCAGATTCCAGTTCGTAAACCCGAAATTTTTGTGGGGTAATTGTATCACCGTAAACTATCCTGTAGTACAAAAATAACTTTACTGAATCGGTAACCGGGTTTTCACCAAAATCGGGATAAGCCATTAAGCGGAACTGGGTTGCAAAATCAATGGTTGTATTTCCAAAAACGGGGTCGTTAAAACTACCTAACAAACTTTTTCCACCCGCACCGGTTTTAATCGAATCTTCACCGAAAGTAAACGAAGAAATACTTTCTTTAAGGACCACGTTTTTTACTTCAATTAAATCGGTTGAAGGCAGTAATTCCATGCCAAGGTCGTTAACCTGGTTGCAGCCTGCCAAAATAATTACAAAAAATGCCAAGCCTGCTAAAAATCGATATTTAAGATTTATTGTAGTTTCCACTAATTTTTTTGCTTTTTGTTATTATTTATACCAATCCAAACTTTTCTAAAAAATTTACACAAACGTAAAAAAAAAACTACGCCAGCAATCTTGAATAGATATTAAATTTGGATTTTTTAAACTTAAATTCGATCTTTTAACAGAAGCACCTACCAAACCTTCTCATAAAAATTGTTGTATGCTTCAATGTATGTTTCTTTTGGTTGGAAATCAAGAAATAATTTCCCTGAAGATTGAATATATTTATCAACTTCGTCATTAATTTTCTCCGAGCCTTTAATTATTGCGTCAGAATTATTTATGGCCAGCTTACTGACATTCTCAAAATTTGGATCGCTTAAAACATCAATGTCCCCCGCGGCCATACCTTCCATCATCAGTTTATCCCTGAACCCCGAATTTAAAGTAATATTAAAATCGTCGTTGTACATTGAATACACCACTTTTGAATTTTTAAAAAGTGGGTTGTTAAAATAGTATTTTTTTATGTATAAAGGAATCAATGAGGTTAGCCAGCCATGGCAATGAATAATATCGGGCGCCCATCTTAATTTTATTACGGTTTCTAAAACACCACGTGCAAAAAATACGGCCCGCTCATCATTATCGCTAAACTCGTTGCCTTTTTCATCGGTTAATGCACATTTTCGATGGAAATAATCTTCGTTGTCAATAAAATATACCTGCATCCTGGCAGCCTGAATCGAGGCAACTTTAATAATTAGTGGATGGTCAGTATCGTTTATTACCAGATTCATCCCCGAAAGGCGGATTACTTCGTGCAATTGATTGCGCCGCTCGTTAACACAACCGTAACGGGGCATAAAAGTCCTGATTTCCCGACCTCTTTCCTGAGCACCCTGAGGCAAATAACGTCCAATTTCAGACATTTCAGTTTCGGGTAAATAAGGGGTAATTTCTTGTGAAATATAAAGAATTTTTTTCTTTTCCATGAACCAGTAAACACTGTTTATTAGAGGGGGCAAAGATAATAAAAATATCCTTAATATTAAATTTAAGACAGTTAAGGTAATTAACGGGCATTTTGCCTGTTGGTAATTTGCGAAATAATTTTATTTACTTTGCACTTTCAAAAATAATCCGGTTATGTTACTGGTAAAAACAAAAGAGGAATTACAGCAAAAATTAGGCAGTTTTAGAGAATTCGGAACTGTTGGTTTTGTGCCAACAATGGGTGCACTTCACAGTGGTCATTTGTCGCTTGTTGAAAAGGCAATAAATGAAAACCAGGTTGTTGTAGTAAGTATTTTTGTAAATCCGACCCAATTTAACGACTCAAAAGATTTAGAACGATATCCACGTACATTAGAAAGCGATTTAAAATTATTAAAATCCACAGGCTGTCAATTTGTTTTTGCCCCCGGGGTCAACGAAATTTATCCGAAACCCGATCGACGGATTTTTAATTTTGGCACACTTGATTCTGTAATGGAAGGAAAACACCGATCCGGGCATTTTAACGGTGTGGCTCAAGTAGTTAGCAGATTGTTTGAAATCGTAAAACCAGATAAAGCATATTTCGGATTGAAAGATTTTCAGCAACTGGCTATTATTAAAAATCTGGTGGTACAATTGAAATTGCCCGTAGAAATTGTTTCCTGCCCTATTATTAGGGAAGAAAGTGGGCTGGCAATGAGTTCGCGGAATGAACTGTTAACAACCGAAGAACGGGAAAATGCAGCTTTGATTTCACGGACCCTTTTTTTGGCTAAAAACTTTGTAGCTGAAAAATCCGTAGAACAGCTTGTGCATTGGGTTCTAAAAACCATCAATAAAAATTCGTTCTTAACAGTTGAATATTTTGAAGTTGTTGACGACACGCGACTTAAACCGATAAAAAGCTGGAGCGAGAAAAATACAAAAATCGGTTGTATTGCTGTTTTTTGTGGAAAAATCAGATTAATTGACAATATTATTTTGAACTGAAAAAAAAAGTCATGCAAATTGAAGTTTGTAAATCGAAAATACACAAGGTAACTGTTACCGAAGCAAATTTGCAATATGTAGGCAGCATTACCATCGATAAAGATTTAATGGATGCCGCCAACCTGATTGAGAACGAAAAAGTGCAAGTGGTAAACATTAATAATGGTGAACGCCTCGAAACTTATGTAATTGAAGGCGAAAGTGGATCGGGAACAATTTGCCTCAACGGGCCTGCCGCCCGGAAAGTTGCCGTTGGCGATGTGGTAATTATTATCGGGTACGCGTTATTGGATTTTGAGGAAGCTAAAACATTTAAGCCCAGTATAATTTTCCCTGATTTGGAAACAAATACATTGATTTGATTATTTGATTTATTACAATATTTTGCCTTACATTTTTTTTAGCGGTAAGGTTTTTTTATTTTTATAAGATTGATTAAAATAAAATGAAGGTAGATATTAAACCAAAAATTTTCACAAGTTTTTCATCCTTCGAACCAATACTGGGAAAATGGAAAACCAACAACGAAACTATTGTTTTCACAAATGGCTGTTTCGATATTATCCACCATGGGCATGTTGATTCTCTCATTAATTCAGCAAATTTTGGGACAAAACTTATTGTCGGTTTGAATTCAGACACATCAGTGTCCTTACTAAAAGGTGAAAATCTTCCCATTTTTGATGAACTAGCACGTGCAACCATTTTAGCAGCTTTTGGCTTTGTTGATGCCGTTATTATTTTTAACGAAGAAACACCTGCCGATTTGATTGCCAGAATTCTACCCGATGTATTGGCAAAGGGGAAAGAATATGCCATCCACGAAATAGCAGGACACGAAATCGTACTCAAAAATGGTGGCAAGGTTGAAACCATCGACTTAATCTCAGGAATATCTACATCCTCAATAATTAATAAAATAAAATCGCTTGACTAATGGCTCAAACCAAAAGCATTTATACCTGCCAGAATTGTGGGGCGCAATCTCCAAAATGGTTGGGCAAATGTTTATCGTGTGGCGAATGGAATACCTTGGTTGAAGAAATTATTGAGAAGAAAAAAAATCAAGGCAAGTTGTCCGTTCAATTATCAAAAAATCAGGCACTTACACTCGAAAATATTAAAGCAGTAAAAACCCAGCGGATTTCAGTTGGAATAAATGAAATCAACAGGGTTTTGGGCGGGGGAATTGTGCCCGGCTCACTTATTTTATTGGGGGGCGAACCGGGCATTGGGAAATCAACTCTGGTGCTTCAACTGGCATTACAATTAAAAGAAGAAAAAATATTATACACATCGGGCGAAGAAAGTTTGCAGCAAATTAAACTACGTGCCGAAAGGTTAAAAATCAGCAATAACAATTGTCTTTTTTTAAACGAAACTTCACTTGAACATTTAATTGCACATACCGAACAAATTAAGCCCGACCTTTTAATTATCGATTCAATTCAAACCCTTTCCACCGAAACCATTGAATCGTCGCCGGGTTCGGTTTCGCAAGTGCGTGAA
Organism: Prolixibacteraceae bacterium; assembly: GCA_018648265.1. Taxonomy (GTDB): domain Bacteria; phylum Bacteroidota; class Bacteroidia; order Bacteroidales; family Prolixibacteraceae; genus Draconibacterium. Next base: position 11,120 of record JABGRN010000070.1, read on the forward strand.
TGTACTTCGGTTCTGTTAAAATTTGCAAAGAAAAACAATGTTGCAATTATTTTAATTGGGCATATTAATAAAGAGGGTAGTATTGCCGGTCCAAAAGTGCTGGAACACATTGTTGACACAGTACTGCAATTTGAAGGCGACACCAATTTTTTGTACCGTCTTTTACGGGCGAATAAAAATCGTTTTGGGTCAACCAACGAGTTAGGGATTTTTGAAATGCGAAGCGATGGTTTGCGTGAAATAACAAATCCATCGGAACAATTAATATCGAAAATTAACGACGATATTAGCGGAACTGCAATTGCTTCGACTGTTGAAGGTGCCAGGTCCTTTTTAATTGAAATACAGGCCCTTGTTAGTTCGGCGGCTTACGGAACACCACAACGTTCATCAACCGGGTTCGATTTGCGCAGGTTAAACATGCTTTTGGCCGTTTTAGAAAAAAGGGCGGGGTTTAAACTAATTGCAAAAGATGTTTTTCTGAATATTGCAGGAGGTATAAAAATTAATGATCCTGCAATCGACCTCGCCGTAATTTGTTCTATCTTATCATCGAATATTGACATTGCTATCGACCATAAAACATGTTTTGCTGCCGAAGTAGGCCTCACCGGGGAAATACGTGCTGTTAGCCGTATTGAACAGCGAATTGCAGAAGCTGCAAAACTTGGCTTTAAAAAAATATACGTCCCAAAGCTGAACAAAGGATACACTGCTTCCGATTTTAAAATTGACATTGTTAAAGTGGGCCGTGTCGATGAGGTTTTTAGAACTCTTTTTAGCAAATAAAAGAAGTTTTGGTCTGGTATAATATTTTTTAACAAACAATTTTTGATTTGTGGAATGACAATTTATAACTTGGCAACCTGTTTTTTTGTTAGATAAAATGAGTAAGAAACAATTTTTCATGCGTGTGGATAATGATAAGCGAGTTCTCCCAAACAAACTTGATAAACTATCAAAATCCACTGAAAAAATTAATTTTTGATGAGATGAAGTTGAGCAGATTTTTAGTTATATTATCTATTTTTATTGTGTTTTCGTGCGATGAACCACCTGTGGAAAAACCTGAAAACTTAATCAAAAAATCAAAAATGGTTGAGATGATGGTTGACATTCATATTGCTGAAACAACTTTTAACAGCCGCAGATACGAAGATGACTGGGTAAAGAATAGCTCACACACCAATTTTTATTATTCGATACTGGAAAAATATGAAGTGCCCGATTCGCTTTTTGAAAAATCGTTTATTTATTATGCCAGTTTCCCTAAAGATTTCGAAAAAATGTACCGCCTTGTAATGAACAATCTTAATGAAATGGAACAAGAATTCTCAGGAAGAAAAAATGACCTGCTCGATCTTGGAGGCCAGGAATAAAAACTAAGTGAGAAAAATTGCAGCTACATACATTTTTTCCGGTAACCGACCACCCATTAAAAATGGTATCCTAATTTGCGAAAACGACGGAACAATTGTTGAAATTATTGAAAATCAGGGCGAATTAAAAGAACAGGCAAACCTTGAATATTACAGCGGAATACTTGTGCCAGGTTTTGTAAATGCACACTGCCACCTGGAGTTGTCGCACCTAAAAGGGAAAGTTGAAGAAAAAACCGGAATTGGTAATTTTATCGGGAAAATAAATAAATCGCGAAATGCAGATCATGAACAAATAGAAAGTGAAATTTACAAGGCAGATCGTAGAATGTGGGCTGCCGGGATTGCTGCCGTTGGAGATATTTCCAATACGGGATCAACAATAAAAGCGAAACAAAAAAGTAAAATATTTTACCATACTTTTGTTGAAACGTTTGGATTTCTTTCTGAACGGGCAGAAAGGGCCTTTGAAATTTCAAGGCTTGTTCAAAACAATTTTCGGGAATTAGGTTTAAAAGCATCGATTGTACCACATTCGCCATATTCAGTTTCTGGATCCCTTTTCAATAAAATTAAAGAAAATGCTTCTGCAGAAAGAAGTGTTTTAACTATTCACAATCAGGAAAGTAATGGCGAAAGGCAATTTTTCAAAAACGGAACAGGGCCAATTGCAAATCATCTTAAAAACAATCTGGGAATTGATATTTCGCATTGGAAACCTACCGGCAAAAGTTCGCTTGTTTCAATCCTTGAATTTTTACCTGCTGAAAATCAGTTGCTTTTAGTACACAACACTTTCACTAAAAAGGGAGATATTGAAACATTAAAAAAGCAGCGGTCGTTGCAAAATACTTTTTTTGTGCTTTGTCCCAATTCAAATTTGTATATCGAAAACCAACTTCCACCGGTCACTTTATTTCAACGCGAAAATTTGAATATTTGCCTTGGAACCGATAGTTTAGCTTCCAATCAAAATTTATCTGTTTTAGGGGAAATAATTACCCTTCAACAAAACTTTCCTGAAATTGAACTGGAAGAATTAATTAACTGGGCATGTTTTAATGGCGCACGTGCACTTCGGATAGAAGATAAATTTGGCAGTTTTGAGCCAGGGAAAACTCCCGGAATAAATCTGATTACCGGTGTCGATTTACAAAATTTAAAACTATTGCGCAAAAGCAAAGTAAAACGGCTGGCATAATCGACATTTTTTATTCGTTATTCGGAAATCTTCATTCTATCTTTGCCCCACAATTTTTATTATGGCAACTTTTCTTTTCGATAAAATAATTTTTGGTCCTGTAAAAAGCCGCCGGCTTGGAGTTTCACTTGGTGTGAATTTGCTGCCCACAAATGATAAAGTATGTTCGTTCGACTGTGTTTATTGTGAATGTGGGCGGACGCCAAAGAAATATGAAGAAAAAGCCATTTTACCATCAAGAATTGAGGTTTTTCAAAAACTTAAAAAGAAACTCAAAGAGATGGCTTTTGAAAATTTGCTGCCAGATGTAATAACATTCGCCGGAAATGGCGAACCCACACTTCATCCCGAATTTGCAGGAATCATTGAAGACACAATTCAATTACGCGATTCACTTTCACCCAAAGCCCGTATTGCAGTTCTTTCAAATGCAACCATGTTACATAAAAAGGAAATTTTTTCGGCCTTACTTAAAATAAACGACAATATTCAAAAACTGGACTCTGCATTTGAAGAAACTATTCAGACATTGGATTGCCCGCGAGGAACTTTCAGTTTGAAGAAAATTGTTGATCAATTGATGGAATTTGATGGGAAAGTGATTATTCAAACCATGTTTGTGCGTGGCAGTATAAACGGGAAATCGTTCGATAATACTACTGAAAAGGAGATTTCAGCATGGATTGAACTCCTTAAAAAAATAAATCCTTTGCAGGTAATGATTTATACCATCGCGAGGGATACCCCAATAAATACCATAGAAAAAATTTCGCAACAAGAGTTAAATTCAATTGCAGCGTGCCTTGAAGAATCCGGATTTAACGTCCAGGTTTCTGCCTGAATAATTGTGATTTTTCCGCAACGAATTTTCCGCAATGATATAACTGAAGCAGATTGCTTTGTTTGGTGCGATCGGTGTCGCTTTGTTTTCATCGAAAAAATTGCGTAATTTTCGTAACGAAAAAAACGCAATAACATGAATCCATTTATTATTTCAGGATATAAAAGCCCTAAATATTTTTGCGACAGAAAAAAAGAAACCAAAAGATTAATTAGCGCGATTCAAAATTCTAGAAACGTAACTCTTGTTTCTGAAAGGCGCCTGGGAAAGACCGGTCTTTTAAAACATGTAGAAAACCAGTTGTCCGGCGATATTGCTTTTATTTACATCGATTTATATCCAAGTCTCGATCTTAATGATTTTATCCAGCTTTTGTCAAACGGTATTATTCATAAACTTGAACCTTTTTCTGAAAAAGTAATGAAAAAAATTACAGGTTTTTTTTCGGCGTTCAACCCAAAATTTTCGTTCGACCCGGTTTCTGGTTCTCCTAATCTTGAATTTTCGATTAGCAACAAAGCGGAGGCAGACAAATCGATTGGCATGCTTTTCGAATATATTCGAAATTCCGGGAAGAAAGTAAGCGTTGCTTTCGACGAATTTCAACAAATTATGAATTATCCGGAAAAAAATGTGGAGGCAATTCTTCGTTCTGAAATTCAAAAAGATACCGAAACTTGCTTTGTTTTCAGCGGTAGCCAAACCCATTTGTTAATTTCGATGTTCAACGAATATTCGCGGCCATTTTATCAAAGTACCGAAGTAATGGAGTTGGGTAAAATTGAAAAAGAAGAATATACTCCTTTTATTTCGGCTCATTTTGAAGAGAATCGCAAAAATTTGAATTTGACCACCGCTGAATTTATTTATGAAATTAACCGTGGAATAACCTACAATATGCAATACACATGCAATAGATTATTTGCGCTCGACAACGAAACAATTTCAGAAGAACGTGTGAAAAATCTCATGAATCAAATTGTTAAAGAAAACGAGATATTTTACTACAATTACAGGGGATTGGTTTCTTCGCTACAATATAAAATTTTGAAAGCTGTTGCAAAAGAAGAAACTGTTGAAAAGCCACTTTCCAACAGTTTCATAAAAAAATATAATCTTGGTTCACCCAGTTCGGTAAAATCGGGAATAGAAAACCTTCTCAAAAAAAGTTTACTTAGCAATCAAAAAAATTTGCGGGTTACCGACTGGTACTTTTCGCTATGGTTACAGAAGCAGTTATAAAGTAGTTTTGTACCACTCCGAACTACGTCCCAGCCAGCGGATTCCTGCAACAAAACCCTTTAGTTTTAGCAAATCATCGCTTTCAAGCCATGCATAACAATCGTATGTGTTGCCTGATTTAGGATCGTAAATGGTGCCATCTACCCACTCCTTCTTTTTAGCATTGTAGTTAAATCCATCTAAAATCTGCAATCCAAGAACTGAGCGATCGCGCAAAGTTTCATCAGGATTTTCATCATCTTTTGGTGGTTCGCCATTTTCGTATTTTTCCGGAATCATATAAATAATAGTTCCGATGTATTTCCCATCTACCTTTTCGACCTGAATTTTAGAGGTCTTTTCATCGTTCCACCAAATACCAACAATTTTGTCTGCTTCTTGTGCAACACCTGCAAAAGCATAAATTCCCAAAAGAAAAAGGATAATCAGTTTTTTCATTTTAATATAATTTTAAGTTTTAAAAATACTTGTTAGCTTCCATTATTCGGAAGAAACCGCCTTGAATAATTTTTATATTACGATAATTATTACCCCGGCTTGTTTCATAATATTATTTTTTATTTTAGCGGACTAAATATATAAATATTTGAAATTCAATCTGTATAATTCTGCATCTTTTTTAAAATTCACTTAATTTATCAAAAATGAAGGTCTTCAAACAAATTTTAACAGGACTGTTTATTTTGCTTACCCTCCTTATTTTTATTGGCTTTTTTCTTTTGAATAATTTGAGAAATGGGGCTGTTCCCGATTACAATAAAAACCATCGAATTTCGGGGCTAACAGAAGAAGTAACTGTTCTTCGCGATTCGTTTGGAGTCCCGCACATTATTGCTGAAAATGATGCAGATTTATATCGTAGCGTTGGTTTTACAATGGCACAAGATCGTTTGTGGCAGATGGATTTATTGCGCCGTGTTACCCAGGGCAGACTTTCAGAAATATTAGGGAAAGAGCAGGTAAATACCGATTTGTTGATGCGCTCTCTTCGAATACAGGAAAAATCGGAAAAAATATTTGCCGGGGCCCAGCCGGAAATCGTTGAAGCACTTGAAGCTTTTTCTGATGGTTTAAACCAATACATCGAAAATTATCCGCTTCCTCCCGAATTTAAAGTTTTGGCTTACAAACCTGAACCGTGGAAGCCTGTACATTCCATTAATTTAATTGGCTACATGTCGTGGGATTTAACATCGGGGTGGGGTACCGAAATGACACTTCACGAGATGGGAAAAGAAATCGACATGGAACAATTGCTAGATCTTATTCCAGATCTGGAAAAACACAATACGGCCTCTTTTCCTGATTTTAATTTATCGATTGTAAATTTGGATGAAACAATATTGTCTGCAAATCGTGAACTGGAAAAACTGGGTATTGAAGTTTTTAGTGGAAGTAACAACTGGGCAATTTCAGGCAAAAAGAGTAAAACCGGCAAACCACTAATGGCAAACGATATGCACCTGGGTTTGTTTGCCCCTGGAATCTGGTATCAAATGCACCAGGTAGTGGAAGGAAAATTGAATGTCACCGGCTTAGTTCTTCCCGGTCAGCCTTTTGTAATTGCCGGTCATAACGATTCAATTGGCTGGGGAATGACAAATGTAATGGTTGACGACCTGGATTTTTACGCTGAAACATTAAATAAAGATTCAACTAAATATTTGTTAGATGGTGAATGGAAAGATCTTTTAGTAAAAAATGTAAGCATAAAAACTAAAGAGGGCGATGAATTAAGTGAAACGCTAAAATTCACACACCGCGGACCAATTGTAAACCGGTTTAAAAACGAAAAAGAAATCCCACTTTCCATACATTGGTTGGGAAACGAAATGAGCAACGAAATGAGATCGGTGTATTTGTTAAACAGGGCAAAAAACTGGACCGATTTTAAAGATGCACTAAAAACATTTAAAGCAGTTAGCCAAAATGTTGTTTATGCCGATGTTGCGGGTAATATCGGCTTGCAAACTTGTGCAGGAGTTCCAATGCGTGCAGGTAGCGGCATTCAAATCTATCCAGGAGATACTTCTAAATATGATTGGACAGGGTTGGTTCCTTTTGAAGAACTTCCGTTTGAATTTAATCCAGAACGGGGCTACGTTTCTTCGGCAAACAACAAAACAGTTCCTGCTGATTATCCACATTATATTAGCCATTGGTTTGCTGTACCCGATCGTATTAACAGAATAAGGGAAATTCTCGATGAAAAAGAAAAATTAGGAATTGAAGATTTTCAGGAAATGCACAAGGATGTTACATCAATGCAAGCCAAAAAATTTGTGCCCGGATTTTTAGCTGCCCTAACAAGCGAAACCAATTGGGACGGAACACAATCGGCAGCTTTACAGAAACTTAAAAGCTGGGATTTTGCATTAACAAGAGATAGTCAGGCAGCATCGGTTTATGAAATCCTTTATCGTAAAACATGCGAAAATTTGATAAAAGATGACCTTTCTACAGGATTGTTTAAAGCCTTAAAAGGAGAAAGAATGTTGCTCGAAAATCTAATGATAAATGTACTTGCCAATGAAACTTCGGAATGGATTGATGACAAAAATACACCGGAAATAGAAACGTTTGATATGATTGTTGTTCGTTCTTTTAAAGAAACAGTTTCTGATTTATCTGCAGAACTAGGCCCAAACATAGACGATTGGAGTTGGGGTAAAATTCATACTTTTACCTTAAATCATCCGCTGGGGGTTGTGAGCACACTCGATAAAATACTGAATTTAAACAAAGGGCCATTCGAAGTACCCGGAAGTTACCATACTGTTTGTCCATATTCCTATTCTTACAACAATTTGTACAAAGTTAATCATGGTGCCTCGCACCGTCATATTTTTGATGTAAACAACTGGGACGCTTCAAAAACCATAATCCCAACCGGAACAAGCGGAATTCCGGCCAGCGACTATTACCTAGATCAAACCGGGTTGTATATAAATAATCAATATCATGCCGATCCGTTTAGTTGGGAAGAGGTACAAAAAATGGCAAAATTCGAAACAAAACTTTATACAAAATAATAAGAGAATGAAGTTTGAATTTAAAAAGAGCTTGCCAAATTAGCAGGCTCTTTGTTTGTTCGTAGAAATGCGTGAAATAGACATATGTTCGGATGAAATCTAAATTACCAGACAAGTTGTTTTATGGTATCGTGTAATATTCTTAAATTCGGCGAATTTTATTTTAAATAAAAAAAGTTGAAAATTAAACGCAAGTTTATTCCATTTAACGTGTCATATCCAATAATAAAAACAATTGTTTTTTGTATTAATGTATAAAAGTGTATGCATGCGAAAAAAATTTAGCTGGAAGGTATTTATCAGTTTTGGGTTAACTTATTCTTTTTTAATAATTTTCATATCCGGGTTAATGTTATACACATCTCCACCAGGGCGGTATGCACATTGGGTTGAGTGGAAATTGTTAGGCTTTACAAAAGAAGGTTGGCAAGCATTGCATATTATATTCTCTTTTACTTTTGCAATCCTGTCTGTTTTTCATTTGTTTACAATTAACTGGCAATCATTTTTATCGTACCTGAAATCGAAAAAGAGAAATGGCGTTAATAAAACCCGGGAGTTTTTTTGGTCAACGATTTTAACTTTAATCTTTTTTTTCGGAATAATTTTTTCTGTTCCGCCATTTAAATATGTTACTGATTTTGGTGAATATCTAACTGAATCGTGGGAGCAGACGGAGGAAAAAGCACCTATCCCACATGCCGAGTTACTTACTCTTACCGAATTAGCGGAGGAACTCGAATATTCTTCTGTAGATGAAATCACACGTAAATTAGACACCCACGAAATTAAATATGAAAATACAAATGTTCAAACGCTTCAGGAAATAGCCCATTTAAACGGATCAACACCAATTAAAATTTACGGGCAAATTACTCAAAAAGGTGGATCTTCAATAAGTAGAGGATCCGACAGGCAGGGTGGACAAGGCCGGGGACAGGGGAGTAGTGGAAATAGTGGGGGCAGTGGTATTGGTAGAAAAACTATCGATAATTTTGCTGTTGATGAAGGTTTAAGTATAGAAGAGGTTTTGTTAATATTGAAGGAGAATAATATTGAGGCAAAAAAAGGGCAAACACTCCGCGATATTGGAGAAAACAATAACATTGAGGCCAGGGATATTCACGATTTCTTTGAGAAATAAAAAAGTATAAGAATTTGGATGTTGAAATTTAAATGAGCGAGACGGAAATCATACGAAAACTACAGCAAGGTAATGAACAAGCCTTCAAAGAGCTGGTTGAAAACTATCAGAAACTGGTGGTAAATACCTGTTTTGGTATGGTTCATAATATTGAAGATGCCGAAGATATTGCACAGGAAGTTTTTATTGAAGTCTTTCGCTCAATCCATAAATTTAGGGCCGATTCAAAACTTTCCACTTGGTTGTATCGGATGTCAGTTAACCGTTCGCTAAATTTTATTCGCGACAACAAACGCAGTAAATGGTTTCAGTCGTTTGAAGATTCGGTGCAAAGCAAAAATGCGGTACACGAAAACCTGATAAATAAAAATACCGACCACCCTGGATTTGAATTAGAAAATTCGCAACGCGCGAAACTGCTTCATGAAGCCATTGATAGTTTGCCACAAAACCAGAAGGTTGCATTTACATTAAGCAAATACGAAGAATTATCGTATCAGGAGATTTCCGGGGTGATGGAACTTTCAGTATCATCTGTAGAATCATTGATTCACCGGGCTAAAAAAAACCTGCAAAAAAAATTATATGTGTGTTATAAAAAAAGGTGTATTTAACCGCAAGTTTTAATTACAAAAAGTGTCTAAAATCAAATACTAATAAATATGAAATGCAAAACTTTACATAAAGATTTAATATTCTTTCTTGAAAAAGAACTACCTGAAAAAGAAATGGAGCTAGTAAAGACTCACCTCGCAGAATGTAGCAATTGTGCTTTGTTTGCCGAGGAGATGAAAAAAACACTGGGAATTTTGGAAGCCGAAAGATCGCCAGCCGTTAATCCATTCTTTTACACACGATTAAAAGCTAAAATTGAAAATCGGGAACCAGAAATAAAACAGGTTTTTTGGAAACCAGAGTTAGTTAGGGTTTTACAACCGGTTCTATTTTCGGTTTTATTGATATTAGGAATTTATACCGGTATAAAAATTGGCCAGCCAACTCCTGCACAAATGATTAGCGTAAATGCAGCTGATCAGGAAATTATTTCTTTTTTAAACGAAATGGATTCGGAGCCTATTGAAGGATTTTTAATGGAATAAATCATGGTAAATCGAAATACACATCGAATATTAATCTGGGTGAGTGTTATTTTATTAGCCACAAACCTGTCAATGGCAATTTCGTTCCTCTATCACAAGAAACAAGATCAAAAGTTTATGGACCAACTTGAGGAGGCTGCCATTGAAGTTCCATCGGAAAGGCGAACCCGGTTTTTTAGGGATCAGCTAAATTTGGGACGTGATCAAATGGATATTTTCAGGGAATTAAACCGGGAATTTAATCGAACTGCCTGGAGGATTACGCACCAATTAGAATCACTTCGCGCAGATATGGTCAGAGAACTGGGGAAAGAAAACCCACGTGACAAAAGGCTCGATTCTATTTCTAAAAATATTGGCGAACTCCATACCGATTTAAAAAATGAGACAATTAAATATTATTTAGAATTGAAAGTGGTTTGTAGCGAAGAACAACAAATTAAACTAAATGAAATTTTTATATCAATGTTGAAAAAAAACGAAGATGTTTCCCTTCCCCAATTTGGAAGGGGTAACACCAACAGAAATTAATAATAAATCATTTAAAACTTAACATTATGAAAGCAAAAGATTTAACTAAACTTGCTATGGTAATAGTAATCTTAGCAACTGCAACATCAACAACTTTTGGCCAACGTTGGAATAATACAAATCGTTTTGTAAATAATCAGATTGCGATTACTCATCCAACGTGCATCGATCAAATTACTGATTTAACTGATAAACAGGTAAAAGATATAATTTCTTTAGAAGAAAAGCACCAGGCCAAAATGGATGAATTTCGTACACAGCGCCGCTCGACAATAAATTTAAACGAAAAGGACAATTTTCGTGAAGAAATGGATAAAATGGTAGCCCAACATCAAAACGAAGTAAAATCGTTATTAAATGAAGAACAGCAAAATCAATACGATCTTTTACATACTTATGCAAATCCGAATTATGCACAGGGAAGACAGTTTTATGGTGCCGGTCCTGGAAATAATCAGGCAATTGTGAGAGGCGCAGTTAGAGGAAACAATAATGTTGCTTACAATAGGGGCGGCAATCGTGTTGTTGGAATGAATCAGGCGAATATGCGTGGTGCAGGCAGGGGAAATTGCTTTGTTACCGCAGGCAGGGGATCCCGCTATGCAGGAAATAACCAAACCTTTGCTCGTGGTCCGGGAAAAGGGAATATTTCAATGGCTAACAACCGGGGATTTAACCGCGGCGGACCAGCACGACAAGTAAATGCAGTAAATGCTGGTTATGGTCGGGGTTATGGTAGAAATGCAACTTTTGGACGAGGATTTGGTCGCGGATATAATCCAGTTCAAACAGAAACAATTGAAGAACCTGTAGAAAAATAATTTTAATAATAATCCAATTGTGTCTGTCGAAAGATGGATACACGTTTCATGACTATAAAAGTTTGTTATTTTAAGATCCCGGAGTCTGACTTCGGGGTTTTTGTTTTTAAACCTCGCAAGTTTTTAAGGTAAGCTGTGTCATATTAATATTAAACAATTAAAATTATTACAACATGAAAACAAGAAAATTAGGATTCATTTTGGCATTAGCAAGTCTAACTTTGATATTTGTTTCTTGCAAAGATGAGTTAAAAAACATTGAAAGTGACATTGCAATTTCAGATATTGAAAAAAGTGCAGAATCAGAAACAGCACCAGGCGACAGCTGTACTTTTACAGGAACTCTGACCGAAGCAGAAATTGAAGGTTTAATTGAGATGCGCGAGGAAGAAAAACTGGCCCGCGACGTATATTTGAAATTTTATGAAATATATGGATCCTTCGTTTTTAAAAACATTGCAAAAAGCGAAAATGCCCACACCAGCGCTGTATTGTATTTAATAAATGGTTATGGGCTTGAGGATTTGGCCTTGCCCGGCGAAGGTGAATTTAACAATCCATTTTTTGCGGAATTATATACACAACTTGTAACACAGGGTGAGGAAAGTTTAGTTGAAGCACTAAAAGTTGCTGCATTTATCGAAGAATATGATATTGCCGATTTATTAAAATTTTTGGAAGAAACTATAAATGAAGATGTAGAACGGGTTTATAGCCACTTGTTAAGAGGTTCTGAAAATCATATAAGGGCGTTTTCAAATGCATTGGACAGATTAGGCGAAAGCTATACGCCAACAATTATTTCAGCAGATTTGTACGAGGCCATTCTTAATAATTCGGATAATTCTTTTGAAAATAACGGTGATACAGACTCTCCTGATGGTTGTTATGCTTTTACTGGAGATTTAACAGATGAGGAAAAAGCAGGTTTACTGGAAATGCGCGAAGAAGAAAAACTAGCCCAAGATATTTATCTGTTCTTTTATGATTTATATGGACACCCGGTTTTCAATAATATATCAAAAAGTGAAGCGGCACACACAAAAGCAGTTCTTTGGCTTATTAACGGTTACGGATTGGAAGATCCGCTTCAGGATGGAATTGGCAACTTTACAAACCCACTTTTTACCGAACTTTATGGCCAATTAACAGAAAAAGGTTCTGAAAGCCTGATAGAAGCTTTAAAAGTTGGGGCTTTTGTAGAAGAATTCGACATTAACGATCTGCTGCATCATTTAGAGCAAACACAAAGCGACAATATTTTAAGGGTTTATGGAAACATATTGAGGGGATCCGAGTTTCATCTTAAGGCATTTACCAATGTATTGAAAGTTTACGACATAACATATTCACCAACTATAATTAGCGAAGAACTTTACCAGATTATCTTGAGTAAATAGAAATAATTTTATCTGGTCGTTCAGTTGTAAAAGCAAGTGAAAAAAAATTAATAATAAAACTTATCCCGGGGGGCAACTTTCGGGATTTTTATTTTTAAAATGGTAATTAAAATATGTTTGCCTTGATACAAATTATTTTAGCCTGAATTATTCATGAGTTTTTCGTTATGAGAATTCAAAATGCACAGAATAAAGGGAAGCACAGAGTTGAGCCTCGCAGAAATAGCCTTAGCTATTTTGAGAAGCGAGAATCGAGCATTCTCTTTATTCAAAGCAGTTTGATTTCGGAATAGATAAATTTAGGAATAGTTCAGGTTAGTAAATAGACTTTTAAATTAAATCATTTAACACCTCAACAATTGCATCGCCACATTCTTTTGTATTTGCCTTACCTTCCATATCAGGCGTGTGGGCTATCCCTTCTTTTAGTACAATTTCTATTGCTTCCATAATGTACCCGGCAGCATCAGTTTGTCCCAAATGTTCCATCATCATTGCCGCCGACCAGATTGTAGCAATAGGATTTGCAATTTTTTTGCCAGCAATATCAGGTGCTGAACCATGAACGGGTTCAAACATGGAAGGGTATTTTCGTTCAGGGTTAATATTTGCTGACGCGGCAATTCCGATGGTGCCAGCAACGGCGGGCGCTAAATCGGACAAAATATCGCCAAAAAGATTTGACCCCACTACTACATCAAACCAATCGGGGTGCAGTACAAAATTGGCTGTTAAAATATCAATGTGATATTGGTCGGTACGGATATTCGGATACTCTTTTTTAATGGCCTCAAAACGCTCATCCCAAAATGGCATTGTGTGTACAATCCCATTTGATTTAGTGGCTGAAGTAACATGTTTTTCAGGACGTGTTTTTGCCAGTTCAAAAGCATAACGTAAAACCCTGTCAACTCCTTTACGTGTAAAAACACTCATCTGGTTTACAACTTCATCTTCAGTCCCTTTAAAAATCCTGCCGCCAATTTCCGAGTATTCTCCTTCATTATTTTCCCTCACAATCATTAGATTAATATCCTCGGTTTTTCGCCCCTTTAATGGACATGGAACACCATCAAATAAACGTACTGGCCGTAAATTAATATATTGTTGAAAGGCCCTTCGAATAGGAATTAGCAGTCCCCACAAAGAAATATGATCGGGAACACCTGGAAAACCGACGGCTCCTAAAAAGATAGCATCTTTTGGTGCAAGTTGTTGTAACCCATCATCAGGCATCATTTTTCCTGTTTTGGCATAATGTTCGCAACTCCAATCAAACTCATCCCAAATAAAAGAGATATCAAACCTGGAACTTATACTTTCCAGAATTTTTATTCCTTCGGGAATAACTTCAGTTCCGATCCCATCTCCCTGAATGACGCCAATTTTATAAGTATCCATAAAATTTTCTGATTAAAGTTTAATTGTTACACTCTTACCCGCAAAAACACCTTGAGGCAAGTCAACCAAAAACAATGTATTGTTTTGATTATTATTGGGGAGTGCAATAAAATTATTCCCATTTTTATTGTAAATGCCAGGAACAGTAATCGTAATTCTATTTAGTTTCCTTGAGGGATCGGAGATAGTTAATTCATCAATTTTATTTCCCTGCATTTTAAGCATTGCCATTCCCTGACTGTCCATTTTTATTTTAAAACCACTTGAGATTTCTAATTCCCCGGCTTTATAAAATGCACACTGGCATATTTCAAGTTTACTGTTATTTACCACTTGCAGGTCGGGAGTGTTTGAAAGAATTTTAATATTGCGATTATTATTGGCGCCCGATGTTAATTCTGTCACACTTACATCGGGTACTACAATATATTGGTACGAAGCATTATTCGGACGTTTCCCATGGTTGACGGATAAAATAAATATTTCTTCACTTACAATTTCCTCGGAGATATTTTTTTGATCTGTTATATCAGACCAGCGTCCTTTTTCGGTTTGATTTGATAAATTAATAATTGTTGGCCCTGGGAAAATATACCCGATTTTATCTTGATGGACCCATTTAACATTTTCCAATTGGTGATTTCCTTTAGGGAGTTTTTCTGTTTTTCCATCCCGCAAAATTGTTACATCGCTCTTCATTAGTACCTGATTTATTGTTGTTGCAACAGGTAAGTCTGGCCTTGATTTGATATCTGTACCTAAACAAACATATTCTTCATCGAAAAAAAACCATGCCTTTTTGGCTTCCAGCATATCGTGCGGGCTTTTAAAGTCGAAGGCAACGGCACCGTATAAACCGTCGCTTACTGCTCCAACAAAGTCGGTCAGGCCATCTTTTTGAATTTCGGCAGGCCCATAAAGTTCAGGTTTTTGCATAATTGTGGTACCCGATATTTTTTGCCAATCGTAAACAGCCCAAATATTATGGTATTCATCACCTTTCAACATTAAATAATTTGTTCCATCTGCTCTGTGATGTGTTGTTTTTCCGGGTCCATTATAAGGGACTTCCATATTTCGGTTTCGCGTTGAAAACATTCTAACTGTTGTATAGAAATTCGGGCGTTGAAATACAAAATGCTCCGTTTGCCAGAAAAATTTTGCGAATGATAAACTTGGTTTGGCTTCCCCTTTTCGTAATTTAATAATCGCTTCTAATTCATTTTTACGATAGTCAGTACCAAAAAGAAGCCTCTCTATTTCAAGAATATCACGCGCTTCAAAAGTTGCTTTGTGCGAGATACTTCTGTTTTTTACACTAATGTCAGGGTAAATTGCATAAACCAGTTGTTTATAAATTCCATCTAAATAATAATCTACAAGGTGATTTATTTTTTCAACAGAGAAAGCATATTTTGTGTTTGCCACGTAGTATGACCATTCGCCAAATGCATTTGCATATTTTGTGTATCCATAAGACGTTGTGTTATTTACCCTGTCGGTCCGGTGATGAAAACTATAATCATGCTGCATTCCACGCTGGCCGGTACTAAATTTCACTTCATTTTCAATCAACGTAATTATTTTTTCGAATTCAATTTTATCGCCAATAAAAAGTAGATTTTTTGCCAAAATACCTGCAATTACAATTCTGTCGCCACTTGGCCTGGCACCAGAGGCATTCATATGTGCCCGTCCAATAATTGGCTGACATTTTTCAACTAAATCTTTTGGCAATTCATCACCAACTATCAACATTAAATTAACAAGGTTTGTGGGTGTGGAAATTTGATTATTATGCCAGTTATCCCCAAAATAATCGTTGTCAACCCAAAATTTAAATCCTTTGATTATTAGCTCCTTTAGCTTTTTGTTTTTGTGAAACTTTGATGTTTTGTTTTTATAAGCTTTAGCTAAATAAACTAAATCGGAGGTGTGACGCCGATGTGGAAAGCCGGCAGTCCTGCTAAGATCTATATAGTCGATCCCTTTAAAACTTCCATTTTCATTCATCTTGTCAATTATTGTTTCTACACTGCCATCATCAATAATTGATTTCATTAATTCAACTACCACCCGATTTTTTATTATTTCGAAATCGTCGGTTTTTGCACTAATTGAAAAAGAAAATAAAACAAAGATTATTAACGAAAGAAATTTTGTGAAAGCTGGTTTCATGGTTGTAATTTTTTGGTTAGTCTTCTAATCGTAAAAGTAAAAAAAACATTTATTTATTTGAGAGGTAAAAATTTTTACTTTTTACAAAAGTTAGGTTCATACAATATCTCATTGTCAAGGAAGTGGGTTTTTGTGATTGGTGAAAATTATATTGAAATAAAGTTGTTAAACAGAAAATAGATTTGCAATGAATTTATAATTATTAACAGTTTCTTACTGATGTTTTTAATTTAATCTGCAGGTATTAATTTCCTGGCCAGATTAAAAGCATTAACAAAACTTTCTGTTGAGGCAATTCCCTGATAAGCAATGTCGAATGCTGTGCCATGATCAACTGATGTTCGCACAATTGGCAATCCGAGTGTTACATTTACGGCCGATTCAAAAGCCAACAATTTGATTGGAATATGACCCTGGTCGTGATACATGCAAACCACCGCATCGAAATTCCCTTTTATTGCCTGATAAAATACTGTGTCGGCAGGAACCGGCCCGGTTACGTCCATTCCTTCATCCTTAGTTTTTTTCACTGCAGGTGAAATTTCCTTAGAATCTTCCTCACCAAAAGCATTGTTTTCTCCTGCATGTGGATTCAGTCCGGCCACTGCAATCCTGGCTCTTTTCCCTATTTTCTTTAATGCTGCGTCTGTTAAACGGATAACATCAATAATACGATCCTGTTTCACATTATTGATTGCCTCAATTTGTGAAACATGAGTTGAAACATGCGAGACAATTAATTGGTCAGATATTAGCATCATTGTATAATTAGTCGTTTCGCATTGTGCAGCAATATAACCGGTGTGACCTGAAAAATCAGGGTTGGTTTTTCGAATAGCTTCTTTGTTAACAGGCAGGGTAACTAATGCACTAATCAATTTATTTATAGCAAGTTGGGTGGCAACCTCAACATATTTTAATGCCGCAAATCCTGTTTTTTCTGAAAGCTGTCCAATAGAAATATCATCTTCTTGTAATAAATCCAGGTCATAAATATTAAGGCTGTTTTTTCTGAAATCGCTAAGCTCATTAATTTTATTTAGTGGAATATCCAGCTGCATCAGTTTGTTACAATAATTCAAAACCGAAAAATCACCAATGGCGATAAAATCCTCCGTCATTTTTCCTGCTTTGTAAGCTCTGAGCAGGATTTCGGGTCCAACACCATTTGCATCTCCAACAGATATTCCAATCATTTACTTTGTTTTTTTATATGACTTAATATTTTGAGTATTACATCTTTTTTGCCGTATCCACCGGGTTTAGTTATCAAATGCATTTTTCCAAATTTGGTGTAAACTGAAGATAATGCAACTCCGGTATAAATTTCACTTTCGGGTTCAATACTGTCGCAGCCCAGCAAATTCATAATACCGTTTAAAGTATCGCCGCCAAAAACGCCCAATGTACTAAAAGGTATTTCTTCAAGAATATTTGATACAATCAACCCAATTTGCTTGGACACAGATTTGAAATGTCCTTTGCCAGAATTGTCTAAAGAAAAATTGTACTTCTGATCCGGAATGTCAAGGTCAATTGTATTTATTATCACATCTTGTCCAGCCCCAAATTTTTCTTTTATTGTTTTGATGATTTGCTTGTAATCAGAATTGGATTTGATATTCGAAACTTTTAATAAATTTTGCTTAAATGAAAGTGTAACCATCCCTTTTTTATTGGCATATAATACCTGTTGTAACGATGAATTATTCAGGCTGCCATTTATCAGGAGCATTGGACTATTAGGATTTTCGTAATTTACTTTCGATGATTTCAATTGTAAAATTTGTGGTAAAATTTCAACCATCGCCGCGGTACCTGCCATTGCTTTTTGCCAGTTATTTTGTAATACATATTTTCCGATAATTTTTAAATCTTCTTCCGATTCGCAGTCAAATACAATTATTTTTTTGGGATGAGTATGAAGCGATGATGAATCCGAAATTCCTTCAGTACCTGAAACACAAACTCTTACTGCGGTTTGCTTTTTTAAAATATCGGGCACAAAACTGCTTTTTATAGGTTCCAGGGGATCGTTGGCAAAATCGGTTTGATGTAACAAAGTCTCTCCGATATATTGAAATCCTTTTCGGGTAAAACGCAGTAATTTTGGATGGGCAGTTACAAAAGGCAGCGTTTGCTGATTTGCACTTTTCATAAATGTTTCCAGTTCAGCTCCAATATTTCCCCTCAAAGTTGAATCTGTTTTTTTGTAAAACCATTTGATCCCCGATCCTTTGATTTTATTGAACACCTGACTGACTTTATCAGCGGCTTCGGCAGGCAACAAATGCCGACTTTCAATATTAATAACCAAAACTGTTGTGTTCTTATCAATCAGGATTAATCCCCACTCAACATCAGAATCTAAAACCACCCTGGAGTTTATTCCCTGTTTACTCAATTGAACGCCTGTTTCAATTGCACCCGTCAAATCATCTGCTATAATAAGAAGTTCTGCCAAAAGATTTTTTAACTTTAAAATGAAATTAATGTTCTATCAGAATTAAATATATTTACTTTTTCCCCTTCTGTTTCAATCTGGGGATTATCTTTTATTTCATTTAATATCGCATCCGAAACATATAATTCATCCAAATGCAGGGTGTCTTTTATCCGTATTATTCGTTCATTTCCGGGCAAAGAATTGCCGCAATTTCGCAATGCTAATTCAAAAGCTTCTAAATCGTTTTCTGCAATAAACGGTATTTTTCCCCTTTCCAAAAAGCTGCTTGTGGATATATTTTTATATGTTTTTTCAAAATCGATTTTATTAAAAACTTTCCTCGTTATTAAATCTGCCAGGCCAATTCCGGTGGCATTTCCGTGAGACTCATCTGTGAGATCGTAAACTGCTATCGATTTTATTTTGGGTTTTTCCGGCTCCGGTTGCCCATAAATTTTAATTCGCCCTATAATATTGGTGTCTATTCCAACTCCACTAATATTTTTTCCCATCCGATCGATTAGCAGCACATCAATATTATCAGTTGGTAATTTTGGCCGGTTTGACCGAGCAATATCAATCAATTTGATTTCTTCACTCATTATTTTATTTCCGGGAATCGCTTGCACCAACATGGTTTTGTCGTACGCATTTTCAATTAGTGCAATGCCGGCTAAAATTTTACCAGTCTCAAAAATCACTTTTGCTGTTTGAGGGATTAAATTGGTCAAACCCCAAACCCCAAAATTATGAATAGCTTCTGCACCACGTTCCTTGCCAAGTCCAATTACCGCCATTTTTACCAGCCCGCTTTCGTAGGTAGAATGAAAATCGGTATGTGGTTTTATTTTATTTATCAGAATAACACCATCCGATTCGTAAGTGAATTTATCCATGAATATACGATTGGAGCCTGTTCCGTCAGTAATTTCAACGGTTTCCATTGACGACCGAACAGGTGCACCCATGGTGTTTTCCGTAATTCCATATCCTGCTAAAACCTCTTTTTGTCCCTTTGCAGTAGCACCGCCATGACTTCCCATTGCCGGAATTATAAACGGAAAAGCTCCTTGTCCCTTTACAAAATTAACTGCCTCCCTGACAACTACTTCTAGGTTATCTATTCCCCTGCTTCCCACACCAATCGCAATCGAGGCATCCTTTTTAATCAGACCTGCCAATTTAACCAATTCCTGCCGGCATACTTTTTTTACATCCTTTAATGAGTTGTCCGGGAAATGATTTCTGACTTTTGTTAATTGATATTTTTTCATAGTTACATTATCTGAATGCAATGCAAATTATTTGGGTTAAAGTATCCACAAACTTAAAATCCAAACGGCAAATCCAGTACACAAACCAACTAATAATGTACCAATGGTTTGCAAACGATAACCCTGGTTTACATTCATCCCCGACATTTGCGTAACCACCCAGAAATAACTATCGTTT
This sequence comes from Prolixibacteraceae bacterium, assembly GCA_018648265.1. GTDB lineage: Bacteria > Bacteroidota > Bacteroidia > Bacteroidales > Prolixibacteraceae > Draconibacterium. Next base: position 31,288 of record JABGRN010000070.1, read on the forward strand.
GCATGGCTGGCAATCATTGCCCCGGAACCGATGGCCACAACAACGAGTGCCCTTGCTAAATCAGAATCCAATCCCAATGACGGTATTAGCGGAGCCATCAAACTGGCTGATGTAATTATGGAAACGGTGCCTGAACCCTGCGCAATTTTTAATGACGCCGCAATAATTATTGGCAAAAGAATACCGAGGCTTTGTGCGCCGGAAAGGTTGTCTTTTATAACTTCAGCAATTCCCGATGCTTGCAAAACTTTGCCAAAAGCACCGCCGCTGCCAGTAATAATAATTATGCCTGCAGCCGCTATTACCCCCTGACCGAGCCATCCTGTGGTGGACAACATCTCTTTTTTAAGTTTTACAGGAAGTAATAAAGAGAGTCCGACCCCAATTAACAAAGCCACTGAAGGTTGTCCTACAAAGCTGATTATCAATGATAATGTGCCAGTTCCAAAAGGGGAGAGAGGGCTCACTTCATAATTCGGGTTGGTTTTGTTTTTAAGCATAAATTTTAGC
>JABGRN010000071.1 GCA_018648265.1 Prolixibacteraceae bacterium
CTAAAATTTATGCTTAAAAACAAAACCAACCCGAATTATGAAGTGAGCCGTTATTTGAGTTCCCAAATACCAGCACAGTACTAAAGAAAAAAATGCACAAAACCCATAAAAGCTTGTACATTTTCATTCCCGGATTTCGGGAAATAGTAGATTTTTTTTTCATACTCTTAAAAGTTTAGGTTAATAATTCCCCGTTTAATAAATTACCAATATGAATTGTACTTAAATTTATTCATGTTAATATTTTGATATTAAACAAGATCGGCTTAGCGACTGTTAAAAATACAAAATTTAAACCAAAAGATGACATTGGTCATAGCAAAATGCTGGAAAACAGTTTTTAAAAATCTTTGTTTTCGATTATTGATAGCTTGAGATAAGTTTTTATGAATTAAAAAATGTCAAAAAAAACGTCGGAGTGAATTTGCTAATTCAGATGTTATTAAATGGGGAAACAAATTGATGTAAAGTATTCACTGCCGAAAACAATAAATACTCCATAACCTTAATTTTGAAAACAATTATCTGCTAAATTAACTCTCTGGTTTTCAAAGAATTCTATTTGCACATTTTATGAGATATTATTTTGTATTACAATCTGTAGTTTTTTTGAAAGATAATTTCAACACTATTTTTTTATTTTATATGCCAACAGTGCATTGCCATGTCGTACATACATAATTCCATTGGCAATTACGGGGTGCGAAAAATGATGGCCAGTTCCTTGTTTTATCTTGAAAGTGCCGGTAACATCAAATTTATTTTGCTTGTAATTAATCAGGTTTACATCCCCGTTCATTCCATAACAGATAAATTTACTGTCGGCATAAATAAGGCTACCGGTTGCAACTTTTACAGAGTCTGTAACAGTACCATTTTCCACATCCAGGGCTTTTAACCAATTTCCTTTAATCGTAGTAAAGAGATTATTTTCAACTTTTACAAACCCTCCAAAATTATTTCGTATTTTTTTGTTGTACCAAACTTCTGTTATATTTTCTCCATTTTGATCTAATTCAAGCTTAACAGCACCTTTGCCTTTTTCATCGTTACCTACAAAATAGATAAAACTATCATCATAAACCGGCGTGTTACAATGTTCTCCGTCCCATTCGTATCCTTCCAGTTTGTAGGAGCCAAGTGCTTCTCCATTGCTACAATCAACTGCATAAAGATTGTGGCGTGAATGAGTAATTAGTATTTTGCGGTTTGGCAGATCTACAAAAATGGGCGAGCAGTACGAGAAAGTATCCCGAAGTGCTTCCGACGACCATACGGTTTTTCCATTAAACCTGTCGAGTGCTGCCATATTTTTTTCAACTCCGCCAGGAAAGCAATAAACATTGTTTTTATCAATTGCAACAGATTCAGCATATCCGAATTCACTTTCCCTTCCTCCTAAATCTTTAACAATGTCAACTGCCCATACTTCGTTGCCGGTTGATGTTTCGAAACAGGCAATCCTGCCCATTCCTGAAGTGCTATAAACAAGGTTATTATAAACTGTTGGAGTTGATCTTGCTCCCGGATATGTAGCTGAAAGACCAGTTCCTGTAAATTCCTTTCCATTGGGCGATTTCCAAAGTAAATTGCCTTCAAGGTCAAAGGCAAATAAAAAACTAAGACTATCCTGCTCTCCGTTAACAAAAACAATATCGTTTAAAACTGAGGGAGCGCCATATCCTTTCCCAATCCCTTCATAAACCCACAATAAATCTGGTCCATCTTCCGGCCATTCGTTTAAAATGTTGGTTTCGTTGTAAATTCCATCGCGGTCTGGTCCACGCCATTGAGAAACATTTTGTTTACAACCCGTGGTAACATTCAAAATAATAAGTACAATAACAATTAGGAACTGTGATTTTTTTATGGTTTGAAGTTTGATTTTGCCCATTTTGGATTTGATTTTTTATCGTTTAAAAGAATAATTGTTTGTTGTTATTTGTGCTTGTATTTTCCAAAGTATTACAATAATATGGCTTTATAATTTCATTTTAGATTGACAAATTCTTTATCGGATGCCATTACTATTTCTTTGTTTTTTAATTGGGAAATATTTTGTTTCGAAAACCTGAGTTGAAAGTTAAAGATTAAAATTCGAATGAAAAATATCTTTCTAAAATTTATTTGGTTTTACAGTTTTCAAGGTAATTTCATTATATCCGGATCAGCAGAAAATTAAATTAACGGTTGATTTTACAATTGTATTTTTACCATTTTTTCTTCCACAAAATATTAATTTTTTGATGGGAGCCAGACATTAAGCTTGCAATAACCTGGGTTTTTGGGAATTGTTCAAAAATAATTTTGATAAAAACAGTAATTGGAATAGACATAATTAATCCGGGTATTCCCCAAATATATCCCCAAAGCATAAGCATTACAAGCACAGTTACAACGTTAACAGAAAATGTTTTGCCCATAAAAACCGGCTCAATAACTCCACCCAAAAAAACTTGTATAGCTGTTATCGTAATTATGAAAAAGAGCAACGTGCCGGTAGGATCGAGCTCGACAAATGCAAACAGCGATAATGATAAAACCGAAATTACCGAACCAACCATTTGAACAAAGTTAATTGCAAAAGCAAATAAGCCCCAAAAAATTGGAAAACTTATGTCGAAAAACAAACAAGCGAGGCTAAACCCAATTCCGGTAAATAAACTTATTATGAATTTTACTTTTACAAATTTAATGATGTCTTTTTCAATTTTCATGAAGGTTTTAACCGATGAATATTTTTGTTTTAAGATGGTGCTGTTCAATAATTTCTGAAAATTAATTGATTCTGAAAGTAATAAAATAACAAAAAAGGCGGTCATTAAAGTCATAGTTAGTGTATCGCGAATAAAATCAAGGGTGGTGCCAAAATTTTTAAGGATATTATTTTCCTGAATGTAGTGTGTTAGAACATTCTCGCCTTGCAAACGCTCGATCCCAAAAAATTCTTCTAAAATCACAATCAGGCCTACAAGTTTTATTTCTGCTTTTTCAAAAAAAACGCCTTCTGCCGATAATATTTCATTACTTGAAAGCTGAATTAATTCACCACCCATCTTCAGGACTCCGGTAATAATGAAAATTACAATTAAAATACTTATTGGTTTTGGCACTTTTCTTTTTGTAAGCCATCTCATTAATGGTAAAAATAATAGTGCAATAAACATTGAAAGAGTAAGTGGAATAAAAATGAAGGAAAGTATTTTTAACAAATAGAAAACCAGTGGAATTACGATTATCAATAATAGCAGATTTGTTGTTCTTAAGTCTTTCATGGCACCATAAAAAATTGAATGATTCTTGTCTTCTTTTAAAGAATTCAAAGTTAGATTATTTAATTCAAAGTATTGGCTTTAAAATGGCTTGTCGGTAAATGAATGTCTGAATTAACCCACGCGACAGCATAAAAAGAATCATTCCTAACCAGAGGGAATGGTTGCCCCACAAGGGATTAAGCAGATAATACACTGGGACGAAAACCAAAAAAGTTGCTCCAATCAAGGCATTTCGCATGGCTTTCGATGCTGTTGCACCAATGTAAATCCCATCCCAGATAAACGAGGCAAAGCTGGCTGCCGGAACTAAAATTACCCAAAATAAAAAGGGTTGTGCGGCATTTATAACTTCATGTTGCGAAGTGAGTATTTTCAAAATAAAATTTACTCCGGGTAAGTAGAGTAGTGTAAAAATAATTGCGAGCCCGGTTCCCCAATAGAAAAGTAGTTTAATTACTTTCTTTAGGTTTTCGGGTTGTTTGGCCCCAACAAATTTCCCAACCAGTGCTTCGCCTGCAAAAGCAAAACCATCGATAAAAAATGAGAAAAACAGAAGTAATTGGATAAGCAATGAATTTACGGCTAAAATAGTATCGCTTTCGCTGGCCGATTTTGAGGTAAAAAATGTAAACACTGCGATGATACAAAAGGTGCGGATAAATATATCGGAGTTCACCCTAAAAAACTCTATTAGAATTTTCAGGTTTAGAATTCCTTTTTTTGAAATTCTAAATAACAGGAATTTGTAGCGTTTCAGAAACAGTAAAATTGCAATTAACAAGCCGAAGTATTGAGAAATTGCGGTTCCTAAAGCTACGCCTTCTGATTTCATTTTCAGTATAAAAACAAAAAACATACTGAGCAGAATATTAACAACATTAACTGCAATAGCAATTATCATGGGGTAGCGGGCATTTTGCATTCCGAGAAACCAGCCACTAAAAACAAACAAGCTCAATGCGGCCGGTGCCGCCCAAACCCGAATCCTGAAATATTCATTTGCCAGTGTTTCTACTTCTGAACTTCCACCAATAATTTTAAAGCTTGCCCATGCAATTGGTGATTGTAAAATTAAAATTAGCAGGCTGATAAATATAGCTACCAATATCGCCCTGACGAGAATTGTAATGCTTTCGGCCTGATTGTTTTCACCAAAAGCCTGCGCTGTAAATCCGGAAGTCCCCATGCGCAAAAAACTAAAACCCCAGTAAATGAAATTGAAAATTACTCCGCCTAATGCAATAGCACCTATGTAAATTTCCGATCCCAAATGGCCCATTAAAAAAAGGTCAACTAACCCCAAAAGTGGGATTGTAATATTGCTTACAATATTTGGAATGGCTAATTTTAGGATGGTCCGGTTCATGAATTTTATGATAAGGAAGCAAAGGTAGCAGTTTTGTTTTCCTTTTTCAGAATTATTTTGAAACTATTTTATAAATAATAAAGTACAGTTTTTTGTGTTTAAAGTGTTGTCTGATAATGGAATGTGATTTTTTCGAATTTCGAGTTGACCATTTTTTTCGAATTTATCGAAACTACCTATGAACAATAAATTAATTCAATTTGTTTTTTGTGTTGAAGATTTGGATTAATTCTAAATAGCATCTACTTTTGCTTTCGGAATAAAATACATTTAAATCTTTAAATAAAAAATATTATGGCTTTTGAATTAGTAAAATTAGGATACGATTACACAGCATTGGAACCACATATTGATGCACGGACGATGGAAATCCATCATACAAAACATCATGCGGGTTATACCAATAATTTAAATGCAGCGGTTACAGGAACAGATTTGGAGGGTAAAACTATTGAAGAAATTTTAGCCGGGGTTTCTGGTTCAACTGCTGCAGTAAGAAATAATGGAGGAGGATTTTTTAACCATAATTTGTATTGGGATGTGATTGCACCCGGGGGATCACCAAATCCGGGAGGAGTACTTCTCGATGCGATTAGCGATACATTTGGTTCTGTACAAAATTTCAAAGAGGCTTTCGTCAAAGCTGCGGTAACGCGGTTTGGATCTGGTTGGGCATGGTTGGTACTTCAAGAAAATGGACTGGCGGTTTCGTCAACGCCCAACCAGGATAATCCGTTGATGGATGTTGCTGAAATTCAGGGAACGCCAATATTGGGGATCGACGTGTGGGAGCATGCGTATTACCTGAATTACCAGAACAGACGTCCTGATTATGTGAATGCATTCTGGAATCTCGTCAACTGGGACGAAGTCGCCGGCCGGTTTAAAGGTTAGTTGATTTTTGGTTTTTTTCCCCGGGACAGAGGTCCCGGGGTTTTAAAACATTAAATTCTAACATTATGTTTAATATGATTGTCTTTCCGGTGTAATCGGAATCTAACTAAATAATTAATAACCCCTTTTATTGACAATGCAAAGCTACCTTCCCAGAAGATGTGATTTTTATTTTTGTTTTCGTACTTCAAAGGCAGGCCCTGAATATCCCAATCAATATTTTTTTCATTAAGACTTTTTTATACTATCATCTAAAATATTCAAATACAAATTTGAATTTAGAAGTTAAGAATGACACATACAATTTTAATTTCTGATTTTTTATTTACTCCGAAAAACTTTTTTTATTCTTATTCATTTTAAATTACTACTGCATTTAATCCTTTTTCAAGTAAAAATGTTTTAATTTTAGAGAAAATCAAAATCGTATTAATAACCTTTAATTTTAAAATTATGGCATTTGAACTACCAGAACTTCCTTATGCAAAAAATGCACTGGAACCCTTTATTAGCGAAAAAACTTTAGATTTTCATTATGGGAAACACCACCAGGCTTATGTAAATAATGTAAATAATCTGGCTAAGGGAACTGAATTTGAGAATGCTTCGCTTGAAGAAATAATAATGAAAACCGATGGTGGGATTTTTAATAACGGGGCACAAGTTTGGAACCACACTTTTTATTTTATGCAGTTTAACCCCGATGGTTGCGACACACCGAAGGATAATTTTAAAACAGCAATTGAAGCTAAATTTGGATCTGTTGAATCTTTTAAAGAACAATTCTCAAAGGCAGCAGTAACATTGTTTGGCTCGGGTTGGGCATGGCTTACTGTAAATGAAGAGGGTGAGCTGGAAATAGTGCAAACAAGCAATGCGGGAAATCCATTAAGAATTAACAAAAAACCTCTTCTGACATGCGATGTTTGGGAACATGCTTATTACATCGATAAGAAAAATGCACGCCCAAAATACATTGAGGATTTCTGGAAAATATTAGATTGGAAAGTGATTTCAGAGAGGTTTGCGGAATAACAGAACCAGATAAATCTGTTTATTATTTTAATTGTGTTTGCTCTGGAGACATCTGTAGATTTATCCTTTCCATTCGAATAGATATTACAAATTTTTAAAATAAAAATATGAGCGTTGAAAAAGTATTAGAGACATTACAAACAGCCGGTAAACCGTTAAAGGCCGGAGAAATTGCAGAAGCTTCGGGTTTAGAAAAAAAAGTAGTTGATAAAGCTATGAAAGTTTTAAAAAAAGAAGAGAGAATTGTTTCACCCAAGTTCTGTTATTGGGAACCGAAATGAAAAAAATAGGGTTTCGTTTAAAACGAAACCCTATTTTATATTAAAACAGTTTGTATGATTATTTCTTCCATAAAAGCTCCACCTCTTCCAATGTTTTCCCTTTGGTTTCAGGCACCATTTTCCAAACAAAAAAGAAAGAAATGATACTCATTAAACCATAAAACCAATAGGTTAAACCACCGCTGAATTCCATCATTGCAGGATAAGTTGAAGAGATAAAATAGTTGGCTGCCCATTGCGCTGCAACTGCAATTGCAATTGCTTTTCCTCTAATTTTGTTGGGAAATAATTCTGAAATCAAAACCCAGCAAATTGGTCCCCACGACATCATAAAAGACGCCGTATAAATAATAATAAATACCAATGTGCTAATTCCTATTACTTCCATAAACGACAATAATCCGATAGCAATCATTCCAATAGCCATCCCAATAGAACCAACCATTAATAATGGTTTTCTTCCCCACTTATCAACGGTAAGAATGGCTACCACGGTAAAAATCACATTTACTAATCCCATTGCAACTGTTTGCAACATCGATGCGTCTTTGGCAGCCCCCATACTTTCAAAAATACGCGGTGCGTAATAAAGTGCGACATTTATTCCAACAAATTGCTGAAATACAGATAAGAGAATTCCAATTATTATCACAATCTTCCCATAAGAAAAGAGTTTTGCTGATGATTTTTCAACACTGGCTTTTATATCCTGAAATATCTCTTTTGCACGTTCAGTACCATTTATTCGGGTTAAAATATCAATCGCCTTGTTATCCTGATTATTTAATGCCAAATAGCGTGGTGTTTCGGGAACAAAAATTAGAAAGAAGGCAAATAATCCGGCAGGGATTGCTTCCGAAGTGAACATTCTTCTCCATCCAACTGTGTTAATCCACTCTAGTGTTTGACCGTTTGCAATTCCCCAGTTCACAAAATAGACAACCAGCATTCCAAAAATAATGGCAAACTGGTTGATAGAAACCAGCCGCCCTCGAATGTCAGCAGGGGCAATTTCTCCAATATACATGGGACTTACAGCCGACGCAAGTCCTACGCCAATTCCTCCAATAATACGATAGAAATTAAACATGTACAATAAACCCATAGTAGGTTCTCCCTTTGTGAAGAAGATAAATTCGGGATTTCCTGATCCTAGTGCTGACAAAAAGAAAAGAAAAGCAGCAAGGAACAATGTTCTTTTTCTTCCAAATTTTGAAGAAAAAAGACCTGATAAAATTCCACCAATAATACAGCCAATTAATGCACTGGAGATTGTTGCTCCATGGGCAAAAGCACTTAATCCAAGACCATCTGATAAATAGGCCTGAATAGATTTGTCGGCACCTGAAATTACGGCCGTATCGTATCCAAACAGCAATCCACCAAGTGTAGCAACCAAGGTAATTCCAATAATATAAAATGAATTACGGTTTTTCATAAAGATTAAATATACCAGTTAATTAATGACTCCAACAACTCTTGTTTCCCACTAATTTGATCAGGCTCGCCAACTTCTGCAGCAATTGTTCGAAGGTCTTCCAATTTTAAATTACCGGCTTCAAATTCGGCACCTTTTCCCGTGTCAAAAGAAGCATAGCGCGTTTTTCGCATTGGCATATAAGTGGAGTCATTTAATATTTTATCAGCAATTACAAGTGAACGGGCAAAAACATCCATTCCGCCAATGTGAGAGATAAAAATATCTTCCAAATCGGTAGAATTCCGGCGGGTTTTGGCATCAAAATTAATACCTCCATTTGTAAATCCACCGGCCTGAATAATCTCCAACATCGCCTCGGTAGTTTCGTAAATATTGGTAGGAAATTCATCGGTATCCCAACCGTTTTGATAGTCTCCTTTGTTTGCATCAATTGAGCCAAGCAGTCCTGCATCTGTGGCAACACGCAAATCGTGAGCAAAAGTGTGTCCGGCCAAAGTAGCATGGTTTACTTCAATATTTAGTTTAAAATCATTTTCCAAACCATGTTCTTTAAGAAATGCAATCACTGTTTGTGAATCGTAATCGTATTGGTGTTTTGTTGGTTCCATTGGTTTTGGCTCAATAAGGAAAGTTCCGGTAAATCCTTGTTTCCGGCCATAATCACGTGCCATTGTCAAAAACTGTCCCATGTGTGCCAACTCACGTTTTGTGTCGGTGTTGTGCAAAGTCATATAACCTTCTCTGCCACCCCAGAAAACGTAGTTAGTTCCGCCAAGAGCAATAGTTGCATCGATGGCATTTTTAATTTGAACGCCCGCATTAGCTACCACATTAAAATCTGGATTTGTTGAAGCTCCGTTCATATAACGTGGGTCGGAAAATACATTTGCTGTTCCCCAGAGTAACTTAACACCCGAAGCGTTTTGCTTTACTTTGGCGTACTCCACCATTTTTGCCATTCGTTTTTCAATCTCGAAAACAGAACCGTCGCCAACAACATCGGTATCGTGAAAACAGTAATGTGGGATGTTCATTTTTGTAATGAATTCAAAAGCTGCATCCATTTTTTCTTTGGCTGCATCCATTGGGTCAGCTGCGCCAATCCATGGAAAAATTTGTGTTCCCGGACCAAATGGGTCACCGCCGGTTCCACAGAATGTGTGCCAGTATGCAACGGCAAAACGTAAATGGTCTTTCATGGTTTTTCCGGCAACAACTCTGTTTTCGTCGTACCATTTAAAAGCCATTGGGTTTTTTGATTCAGCGCCTTCGAACTTAACTTGATCGATACCTTTGAAATACTCCTTGTTTCCTTTTAATACTTCCATTTTTTTGAAATTTTATTTGTTTTGAAATCTATTTTATGTTTAACTTTTTATAAAACTATCATTGTTTTATGTTGCTAAATTTTATTTGTCACCCTGAATTTATTTCAGGGTCTGAAATCCAATAATGTTAGATCCTGAAACAAGTTTAGGATGACGTTTTAGCAAACTTTTTTAGACAACCATTAATTGATTAAATTATGAAATTGCTTTCTCAAGTTCTGTTTTCCAATTGTAATATGCATCCTGATATTCTGCAACTTTAGTTTTATCAGGTTCAATTATTTCAAGTTTTTTTAGATTCGAAAATGCTTCTGTTGAACTTGAAAAATAACCCGATCCAATTCCGGCACCTCGTGCTGCTCCAACAGAACCGTCTGTATTATACAATTCTATGGTTGCGCCAGAAATTCCGGCAAGTGTATTCCTGAAAATTGGACTGAGAAACATGTTCGCTTTACCTGCACGAATAACCGAGGCGTTAATTCCAATTCCTTTCATAATCTCCATTCCGTAATTGAATGAGAAAACAATTCCTTCCTGCGCCGCTCTCAACAAATGTCCTTTTTGGTGAATATTAAAATTTATTCCATTTAACATTGAACCGGTATTTTTATTATTGAGAACACGTTCAGCACCATTACCAAAAGGAAGAATATTCAATCCCTCAGATCCAATTGGAACGGAAGCAGCCAGCTCATTCATCTCTTCATAAGATAAATTTTCGCCAAGCATTCGCTTTAACCATGCATTTAAAATCCCGGTACCATTAATACATAACAATACTCCCAAACGAGGTTTTTCTGTGGAGTGATTTACATGTGCAAAAGTATTTACTCTCGATTGTGGGTCGTATTTAATTTCTTCGCTAACTCCGTAAACCACACCTGAAGTACCAGCTGTGGTTGCAATTTCTCCTGGATTTAAAACATTCAACGAGAGTGCATTATTTGGTTGGTCGCCAGCACGGTAACTAATTTTTGTTTTTGTTGAAAGACCAAGTTCATCAGCCATTTTTGCAGAAACTCTACCTTGAACTGCAAACGTTGGAACAATTTCAGGAATAATTTCTGATGAAAATCCATAGTTTTCAAAAAGAATATCAGCCAGTTTATTTTCTTTGAAATTCCACATAATTCCTTCCGAAAGTCCACTAACAGTTGTTTGAATTTCGTCGGTAAGTTTCATGGCAATCCAGTCGCCTGGCAACATTATTTTGTACACCCTTTCAAATAAATCCGGCTCGTTTTCTTTTACCCATTTAAGTTTCGATGCGGTAAAATTTCCCGGAGAATTTAGCATGTTTGTTAAACAACGTTGTCCCCCAATTTCGTTAAATGCATTATCGCCAAACGAAGCTGCACGACTATCGCACCAAATAATTGACGGTCGGATAACTTTTCTGTCTTTATCAATCATTACCAAACCGTGCATTTGGTACGAAATTCCAATTGAATCAATCGTATTTGGGTCAACTTTTGATTCGTTCAGAACATCGGCTAACGCTAATTTTAAATTTTTCCACCATGCTTCTGGTTCTTGTTCTGCCCAACCGGCTTTATGCGCAGTTATCTTCATTTCTTGTTTTGGGTGAAACGAAGATGCTACACAATCCCCATTTTCGCCGTCAATCAACGAGACCTTAACTGATGAACTTCCAATATCAAATCCTAATAAATACATATCTATAATTATTTTTTTGCTTCTAATTAAATCGAAGAACGTAGTTTTAAAGTAGTTGGAACTTCAAACTGAATCGGTTCTCCGGCAACAACAAACTCCGCAGCCTTTTCCCCCATCAATTTAAAGTCGGTAGAAATAACCGTTATTCCATTTTTTACATATTTTTTCATGGGTGTTTCGTTGTACGAAATCACACCAACCTCTCGCCCCGGTTCAAATCCTTTTTCAGAACATTGATCTAAAAAGTTGGCAAGAGTTCGGTCACTCACCAAAAAATACAGCCCGTTCTTTTTAATTCTAAATTTTTCTAAATCGTAAATAACAGAGTGTTTTAGATTATTTTCAACACAAAACTTCTCAAAATATTCGATAACAACTTTTGGATGATAAGTAAATGTCGGGTATAAAAAAACAAACTCATTATACTTTCTAATTTTATCCATATTCTTTTGAAAACAGTTATAAACCGAGTCGCCAAAATTTTGATAAACAGTAGATTGAGTTTTTGTTGAATGTATTTTCCAATCGATAATAAGTAACTGATCTTTCGGAATTAAATTGATTATTCCCGGCACTTTTTTATTATCAAAATTCATGATAATAAACTTGCTGTATTTGTCTAAACTCTCGGTAATAATTTTCTCAAAAACATCTATATTATAATGGTGAAAATGTAAATCGACACTAATGTTTTTTGGGAGATGCTTCAAAAATGCGCCATATAATACTTCTTTGTATGCTTTAAAAGTATCAAGAAAAAGAAATACCTTAATGCTGTTTTTAGTAACAAAATAACCTCGATTGGGAACAGATTCAACAACACCTCGTTTTTTCAATTCTGCATAAGCTTTAAAAACAGTATCGCGCGATAGCTGGCTGTCCTTCATAACTTTATTTACTGAAGGCAGCAAATCGCCCTGTTTTAATTGGTTTCGACTGATGGAGTCTATTATTGCATCAACTAACTGCTGAAATTTTAGAGTATTTGAATTTTCTTTAACTACAAGATTGAATTTATTCATATTAATACACTATCAATAAATCAGAATCTGTTCTGTTCTGTTCCGTAAATATAGCATAAAATATTTCTAATTGAAATTGTTTTAATAAAATTCAATAGACGATATGAACTGGAATTTATTTTTTGTACTCTGAAATTAAGATATCTTTGGTGACAACAAATTTTATATAAAACCAAAAATCCATTTATTATGATTCGTGACTTAATCATTAAAAACCGAAGTTATCGTCGTTTCGATTCATCAGTAAAAATTTCATTCAACCAAATAGAAAGATGGATTGAACTTGCCCGTTTTTCGGCCAGTGGCAGAAATATGCAAACCTTGAAATACGCAGTTTGTACAAGCGAAAAAATTAATGATAGAATTTTTGGTAATTTAGGTTGGGCTGGTTATTTAACCGACTGGGCAGGTCCTGAAGAAGGCGAGCGGCCTGCGGCTTATATTGCAGTTTTAAATGATAAATCATTAGACGAAAATTATTATTGCGATGATGGAATTGCAATTCAAAGTATTTTGCTGGGTGCAGTTGAAGATGGTTTTGGTGGATGTATTATCGGGACCGTCAATAAAAATAAAGTGGCTAAAGTACTTAAGCTGCCCGAAAACCTTGAAATTTTATGGATGATTGCTTTGGGCAAACCTGCTGAAAAAGTGGTGCTCGAAACATGCAAAAATAACGATATTAAATATTGGCGAGATGAAAAAGACATTCATTATGTTCCCAAACGCCCGTTGGATGAAATTATTTACAAATCGATATAATTAAAAAAGGATGGCAAAAAACCATCCTTTAACTCCTCCCTAATCAGCCCCTTATAAAAAGAGCTTTAATTATGTGATTTGCCATTTTTGGATTTTCTTTCAACCGCCTTGTGGAATAGTTAAACCAATGATTTCCAAAGGGTACATAAACACGCATTAAATGTCCCTTGTCAATAATCGACTGCCGAAGTTCAGGCGTTACCCCGTACAACATTTGAAATTCGTACCTGTTTTTAGGAACCTCATATTTTTCAATTAACCTGTAAGAATTCTCAATTAGAAATTTATCGTGGGTTGCAATGCCAACGTACATTTTGTTTTTGAACATGAACTCCAGATCTTCCAGGAAATGTGCCCTGACTTCATCATAATCGGTAAAAGCAATGTTTTGTGGTTCGATATAAATTCCTTTGCACAACCTGAAATTTATAGGATTTATTTCTGAATTTAAGTCGCTTAATTTTTTTAAGTCACTGTGTGTTCGCCGAAGGTAAGATTGCAGCACCAATCCTACATTCTTTGGAAAGTCGTGCCTGAGTTTCTCAAACATTTCCAATTCCATATCAACACACTGTGAATCTTCCATGTCGATACGTACAAAAGAATGCTTTTTAGCGGCAAGTTCAACAATTTGTCTTATGTAGTTGTAGCAAACTTCTTTGTCGATTAACAGGCCAAACATTGTAGGTTTTAGCGAAAAATTACCTTTAACACTGTCACTTGTAAATCGTTCAATTATCTCAAGGTATTGATTTTTATTTTCTTCAGCCTCTTCGAGCGATTCAATAAATTCACCAAGCAAATCAATGGTTACTTCAATGTTTTGTTCGTTAAGCAGTTTCGATGCCAAAAGTGCTTCTTCAATGGTTTCTCCGGCAATGTACCTTTTTGAAAAAACCCAAATTAATTTCTTGGGCATAAAAGGTAGGATATTTGCAATTAGCTTGTTCAACATTTTGTTCTTAAATGAAATAATTCTTTGTGAAGTGTAAAAGTACAACCTCCGGGTTGTTCATTTCAATGATGTTTATCAGCCGATAGTTATGATTTTATGCATGTTTTTTCTGAAAGTTGTTGAGTTATAAACAATTAAAAAAAGTGTTAAAAACCAGTACTGCATTCATTTGAAAAAATTATCTTTGTCGGGATTTTAAAATTTGAATTTATATAAAATTACAAAGATGAAAGGAACATCGTTAATAGTGAGTATTGTGCTTTTAGTGGCCGTGGCAGTTTTATACGTTTTACATTTTACCGATTCTGATAGTGAAGAGCATGAATCGTCGGAACCTACGACAAATAATGTGGGAACAAGTTCGTTGAGGATTGCTTATGTAAAAGCAGATTCAGTAATTTTAAATTACAATTTGTCGCAGGATTTGCACGATGATTTTACAAAAAAACAGGAAGCTTACACCTCTGAGTATGGAATAAAACGTCAAAATTTTGAAAAAGAAGCTGCTGCTTTTCAGGAAAAAGTTCAGCGCGGTGGTTTTTTAACCGAGCAACGGGCCATTCAGGAACGGGACCGCCTGGTAGGAAAAGAGCAGGAGATTGTAACGCTCGATCAGGAATTATCTACAAAACTTAACGAATTACAGGGAGCAAATAATCAGCAAATTTTGGATAGTTTAATGAGTTACCTTGAAGATTTTAATGCTGGTGATAAGTATGATTATATTTTTAACGCCGCAAATATTTTAATAGGCGACGAAGCTGACAACATTACAGCCGAAGTTTTAAAGGCATTGAACGAAAAGTATTCGGGTAAATTGGAATAAAAGAGTAAATATATTATATCGAATCCGGGGGAGACTCCGGATTTTTTTTGCTTTTAATTGTAGCTTTGTATCGAAATGTTCGCAAATAAATATTTACAAAAACAAAATAGGAAAGATTTAATTGAGCGGGTTCCTGAAAATAATTTTGGGATTTGTGTTGTAATCCCCTGTTTTCATGAACCCGATATTTTACAAACATTAAAATCGCTGAATGCGTGCAAATTGCCATCTCAAAAAGTAGAAATTATTGTTTTAATAAATCATTCTGAAATTGAGTCAGAGGAGATTAAAACATTTAATTTTAATACAAAATTGGAAGTTGACAATTGGATTCTGTATAATAAAAAGGATGGAATCCGGTTTTTTGCAGTTGGCCCTGTTGAACTGAAAAAGAAATGGGCAGGAGCCGGACTTGCACGTAAAAGTGGGATGGATGAAGCAATTCGGCGATTTAATACAATAGAAAAGCCAAATGGAATAATTGTTTCGTTAGATGCCGACACGCTGGTTTCGAAAAATTATTTTGTAGAAATTGAAAATCATTTTAAACTACATCCAAAAGATGTTGGCGCAACTATTTCTTTTCAACATCAAACAAAAGGTTTAAAAGAGAAACATTTGCAAGGAATTCAACTTTACGAAAAATACCTGGATTATTATAAAAAAGCACTTGATTTTACTGGTTATCCATTTTCTATGTTTACTGTAGGATCGGCATTTGCAGTAACTGCCGATGCTTATGTAAAACGAGGAGGGATGAATCGCAGGCAGGCGGGCGAAGACTTCTATTTTTTACAGAATTTGGTACAGGTTGGAAAGGTGGGGCAAGTTAATTCAGCTAAGGTTTTCCCGTCTGCACGATTATCGGATCGGGTACCTTTTGGAACCGGACCAATTCTTCAAAAGTGGATAAATGGGGAAGAAGATTTGACGCAAACTTATAATTTCCAGGCTTTTATTGATGTAAAAAAATTATTTGATTTGAAAGAAGAGTTTTTCAAAATTGATGAAATTGAATTCAAAAATATTATTAATAAACTACCTGATTCGGTTAGATTATTTATTCAACAAGATAATTTTTTGGTTGAACTAAACGACCTAAATAATAACTGTTCAACTTTAAAATCTTTTCAATCCCGCTTTTTTCAGAAATTTAATGCATTCAAAATTTTAAAGTTTTTGAATTTTGCACACGAAGAATTTTTCAACAAGGAAAATCTTGACGAACAGTTTACCAAACTTAATCAATCAATTAAAAATGAATAAAGTATTTAAGGTAGGTTTTGCACTTTCTGTTGTACTTCTCTTTGCAGGATTCACATCGTCGTGTCAACAAAATCAGGTGATTGAAAATGAAAAATTGCAGCTTTCAACTTCAATTCCAACCGAAGGAAATAGCTGGGTAATAAACGGTTCGGAAAGTAACAGCGAGTTAATAAAAAATGGTGGTGTAAAAAATTGGAAGGAAACGGAAACCATAATTCGAACCTATTTTAAAACCGAACAGACCGGAAATTTGAATATTGCGATTTATGCAAAAGTAGTTTCCGGTTCGTCTGAAATGAAAATTACCTGTAAAAATAGAACTGAAATTTTAACTATTGAAAATACAGATTGGGATACAATTCCGGTTGGAACTTTTCAAATTGAAAATCCCGGTTATCATTTTATTGAAATTCAGGGATTAAAAAAGTCGGGCGAATTTTTTCCGGAAATCGAAAGTATTTTAATTGGCGGCGAAGTAACAAACGGGAAGGTTTATTTCGCAAAAGACGATTTCTACTGGGGAAGGCGCGGACCGTCGGTGCATCTGAATTTTCAGGTTCCGGAAAATGCCGGCGATGCAGTTTATTTTTACAATGAAATTACTGTTCCTGAAAATAACGATGTTTTGAGTTCGTATTTTATGGCCAATGGTTTTGGACAAGGATATTTTGGAATTCAGGTCAATTCTGAAACTGAACGCAGGGTGTTATTTTCGGTTTGGAGTCCATATAAAACAGACAATCCGAATGATATTCCAGAGGATCAAAAAATTAAACTTCTGAAAAAAGGAGAGGGTGTTTATACCGGAGAATTTGGAAATGAGGGGTCGGGAGGTCAGAGTTATTATAAATTTATGTGGAAAACCGGAACAACTTACAAGTTTATATTAAAAGGAAAACCAACCGGAACGGGGGAGACTGATTTTACTGCCTGGTTTTTTGCTCCGGAAGTTAATAAGTGGAAACTGATTGCCGGTTTCAGGCGGCCAAAAACAGACACATATTTAACTCACTTGTATTCGTTCCTGGAAAATTTTCATACAGAAACTGGAAATGTAACCCGAAAAGGATTATTCTCTAATCAGTGGATTTTTGATACGAATAATGAGTGGATTGAACTCACAAAAATAAAATTTACTGCCGATGCCACTGCCCGAAAAGAATCCCGAATGGATTATTCCGGTGGAGTTGATAACGACTCCTTTTTCCTGAAAAACTGTGGCTTTTTTAGCGAAACAACTTCAATCGATTCATATTTTGAAAGACAGGGAGGAGGAAAACAACCGGTAATTGATTTTGAAGATCTGCCATAATAAATAGCCACCCAAATAAAATTCAGATGCCCTAATGTAAATGCTGAGTGGTGAGTACCACCAAAAGCTTTCTGCAGCCGCATTGTCTTTATCAAAACACCGTGTAATTTATGATCCGGCTTATTATTGAACCGATTTACAAAATGAGGTTCATGAAGACATGAAAGCTAATTTTGAAAAATACCCCAAGTCTGGGGGATGAAACTTGCTGACACAAATATCGATCATCGTAGGATACAAAATCTTATGGTATTT
The DNA here is from genome assembly GCA_018648265.1 of Prolixibacteraceae bacterium. Lineage (GTDB taxonomy): Bacteria > Bacteroidota > Bacteroidia > Bacteroidales > Prolixibacteraceae > Draconibacterium. Next base: position 17,699 of record JABGRN010000071.1, read on the forward strand.
TTTGAAGGGCATGGCTTGGTAAAATCAATTACAAAGAATTCTGAAGATTATTCTTCCAGCGACATTGTGAGTTGGAATTTGGGAGGCGGAACAAATCACATTGGTATTGTAGTCGATAGAAAATCGGAAGATGGTAAACAAAATTTAATTGTACATAATATTGGAGTAGGACAGGTTGTTGAGGATTGTCTGTTCGAATTTCGGGTAATTGGGCACTATTTTTACAAGTAGCAGAGAGTTAAAAGAAAGCAATTATTTTCGGTTTCAACTTGGGGTCATTCTGAGAGTTCACCTAATTTATTAGGCATAATGAGATAATGACATAGATGCTGAAACAAATTTAGCATGACGACTAAACATTTAGTGCAAAAGTAAGTTAAGAACGTCACCCTGAACTTGTTTCATGGTCTAAACAAAAAATCTGTCATTGGTAAAAAATGAAAAATATTCCATCAAACATATTAACTTCCTCAATGTTTCGCTCTTGCGCCAAACCTGATTAAATCGTACCTTTAATCAGAATCAGCAACTTTAACCATGTTTCCAAAAAAACAAATCCTGTTTTTCTGTTACTTTACTACTATTATTTTTCTAAATGTCCATATTTGTTTTTCTGAAGAATTGCCCGGTTCAACAACCCTACCTCAGAATAAAGCAGTTATCGATTCCCTTTTTCATTCGTCATTTGAAATGATTGGCGTTGATAATGAAATTGCAAAGCTCTATGCCGACAAGGGTATGCAACTCATAAAAAATATAGAATATCCTGAAGCAAAAATCAAATTTTACCTGTTGAGTGGTCGTATTTATTATTTCGAAGATAACTACAAGGATGCGCATATTTTTCTCGATTCAGCCAAAATTTTGTTGGATTTGGACGAGTCCACAAAAGAACTTGCGCAGTACTACTTTTTTAAATCGTCGGTGTACTCGGTTACGGGGAGTTATCAACGTGCCTTGGAGCATTTAAAGGAATCGGCGCGTGTTCGCGAAATACTTAACGATTTGGCTGGCATTGCCTTATGCAATAATGCCATAGGCCAGGTTTATCTCAATCAAAACGATTTACAGTTTGCCGAAAGTTATTTTCAAGAGGCACTTGCCGGTAGTATCGACGCTTCCGATGAGGTGGGGCAAATAAATACCCTTATGAGTTTTGGCTTGCTGAAAGAACAACAAGATAGCCTCGAAAAAGCAACAAGCTATTTTAACCGCGCCTATGAAATTGCTCTGAAACTCCGCGATTTAAGAAGGATTGCCGCAGCCTTAAACCGCATCGGACGAAACCAGGTTTTGCGTGGATTCAATTTTGAAGCCATCGATAATCTGAAAGAAGCCGGGGATATTTATTCAAAACTCGATGAAAAATTTGGTTTGGCAAGTATCTACAATCTGTTGAGCATGGCCTACCAGGGATTACAAAACACCGAACTCGCCCTCTCGTTTGCCAATAAAGCCCACTTATTGGCTACACAAATAAACAGCGAACCATTGATTGCTGAAATTTTGCTACAACTGTCAAAACTCTATAAAGCAAATGGTCAGACTAATGAAGCCCTGGCGTGGTTCGAAAAATATGAGAAACTAAATACCCGTTTAATTTCATGGGAACACAACAAAAAAATATCGAACATCGAGTTTGAATCACAACTTCGTTCGCACGAAAAAGATATTGAAATACTAAGTCATAAAAACAGGAATACCAGGCTGAAGAATATTTTGCTCATAGTTCTTATTGTGGTTGTCGGAATTAATGCCTTTTTGCTAATTATCTCATTGAAACTAAAAAATAAAAACCTTTCACAAAAACACGAAATTCTTGAAAAAAAGAACAACGTTTTTGAAAAAGAAAAGGAGCTTCATGAAAAAGAAAGAATAATTCTTGAAAACGATTTTGAACTTCAGAACAAAAAATTGGCTTCCAAAGCCCTGGTCCTTCTTCAGTTAAACGAAACCCTAACCGATATAGGAAAACAGATTGCCCGGCTAAAAGAAAAATTGCCTTTACCAGACAAAGCAGGATTAAACGAAATCGAACATGAAATCCGGCGGGTAACACGCTCTAACATCTGGAAAGAATTTAATTTGGCTTTTAACAATGTGCACAATAGTTTTTACGATAAGCTTCTAAAAATCAGCCCCGACCTTTCTTCGACTGAAATAAAAGTAGCCGCCCTGTTAAAACTCAACCTATCTACAAAAGAAATTGCCGCCCTAACTTTCAAATCCGAAAGCGCGGTAAAATCGGTGAAACACCGTTTAAAAAACAAATTGCAGCCCCAGACCGATGAATCTTTAAATTCATTCTTGCTGAAATTGTAAACGAATCTTTTTGCAACCCCACACGAACCTTTTTGCAACTCCATAAAATGCCTAAAAATCAAGCAATTCATGTAAAATTGTATTAACATTTTTTTATAAGATGGACAAACAAATAAACAAGGAAACGGCAATTGAATTATTAATCCATCTCGAAATTCAGAATTCAGCAATAAGAAAAATTATTCAAAATATTTAAAAGGTAAAATCAAAAAAGTCTATAAATCATTCACCAAAAAATCGAAAAAAATGAAACGAATTAAAATTTTTATTTTTCTGTTTTTGATTTTCGCAGTGCCCGCATTTTCGCAGGTGTTTCAAAATTATAAAGTTGTAGTGCGCAACAGCGAGGGGGTGCTGATAAGCAATAAAACCACGACTATTAAGCTTGAAATCCAGGAGAATTCGGGATATGGCAAAACACTTTATGCCGAAATGCACCAGAGAACAACCAGCGAAAACGGAATTGCTGTTATTGATATCGGTGCCGGGGAATCGCTTTATGGCAATATAAACGACGTAAAAAACAGTAAAGCCCAACTATTCATTAAAACCTATATTGATTTGAACGACGGGATAAGTTTTATGGAAATGGGGCCATCGCAGAAAACAGAAATCCCTTATGCTTTTTATGGGGGCTGTGTGCCGCTTCGCCGTCATACAACTATAAATATGGCCAAAGTTGCTAAAATCGAGGTTACAGATTTTGACGGGAATATTTACATCCCTGTTAAAATTGGCAATCAAACCTGGCTTAAAGAAAACCTGAGAGCATCGCATTATACAGATGGAACACCAATAAACGGAGCTTTCGACTACAACAACAATCCGTCGCTTGCTGCCGAATACGGGAAATTATATACCTGGCAGGCGGCAATGCAAAATGCCCCGCCAAATAACAACCTGAAAAGTGGTATTCAGGGAGCATGCCCAACCGGTTACCACATTCCCAGCGAAAATGAATGGAAAACGCTGGTTGACAATGTGTCGGGGCGTGGGGCAGCAAGTGGCCGGAAACTTAAAATGCCAGGCACCAACCACTGGGATCTTGCCAACGGTACCAACGAAACCGGTTTTTCGGCCGTAGGTGCTGGTTTTTTGTAAAAAGAAGGCGCTTCATATGGAAATCACAAAAAACAATGTTTTTTCTGGTCAACAACCCAGGCATCGCCAACGGCAGCCCGCATTTTTATGATGTACGACAGTGGTATTGTTATGCCCAACCACAGTGCAAACAAAACTTCCGGCAGGTCGGTGCGGTGTGTGAAAGACTGAGCGCAGCGGACTCGGCGATAATGGCAGATTAATAAGCTGATGCTGATAACAAATTTCTTAAATACCTAAATATTAATAAAACAAGGAGGACAAAAAATGAAAAAAAAATTATGGCTTACAACTTTTATTGCGATTTTCTTATTTGGCACAGTTCCATTTAATTGTGTGGATGCGCAAGAAAATCCTGCGATTAAGAAAGAGGTGATTGTTCAGGGAACAACATCATGGAAAGAAGTGGGAATTAAAATCAAACCTACGGATAAAGTAGTTATTACCGCTTCGGGCAAAGTATATTTTGAGCCTTCCGGCAGCCAGTCGGGAGTTGATCCCAATGGATGGCCCAGGAATACTTATAAAACAGCCTGGCCCGAAAACTGGAATTTTTGTGACGATCCTTACCCGGAATTTGGTCATGCTGCCTTAATGGGAAAGATTGGGGAAAATAGTTTTTTAGTTGGTCAGAATAAGACAATTACAGGATTAAAAGGGGTGCTGGGCTTAGGTATTAACGATTGTACTTTAACCGGCCAGTACAGTAATTCAGGGCAATTTAAAGTGCTTATTAAAGTATATCGGAAAAAGTAGTTTGAAAGTTGCAGTACCAGTTATCGGTCATCCTTCAAAAAATATTCACAATTAAGAATAGTACAATTATGAAAACAAAAACAACAAAAACAACTCTGAAAATCCTTACAATTCTGCTCCTTTTCCTTTCCCCATTTTTCTCAATAGCACAGTTTTTGCCACCAGCGAGTGTTGATTTTTTGTCTGAATATTCCGGTGTGGATATCAGTAACCAGGAATGGTTCGGCTCCGACAAGGGGTGGGCTTTTACCGACTGGATTGGAAAACCAGAACTATGGAAAACCAACGAAGGACAGTTTAAAACCGGGAAGTTTTACAAAGGCACCATTAAAAACCCGGCCTCGCTGATAGAAATGCCCGGTGGCGAAAAACTCAAAGGCATAGTTGGAAAAGGCGATTTGGCAGTAATCCGTTTCAATCCAAAAGGGGAAATGGAACTCTACTTTCCGAAACCGAAGTATAAAATGGCCCTTTTGGGCGATATAAAAACCAAAACGGTAAAATTTACTGAATTGCCTGCAAAACTTTGATATTGGATACTCACGACTAAATACTCAAAATCTAAAAACAATGACAACAAAAACAACTACCAGATCAATAATTTTTTTCTTTTTCGCTCTGTTTTTCCTTTCCCCATTTTTCTCAACAGCACAGTTTTTGCCACCGGGGCGAGCTGATTTTTTGTCTGAATATTCCGGTGTGGATATCAGTAATAAGGAATGGGTCGGCTCCGATAAAGGGTGGGCTTTTACCGACTGGATTGGGAAACCAGAACTATGGAAAACCAACGAAGGACAGTTTAAAACCGGGAAGTTTTACAAAGGCACCATTAAAAACCCGGCCTCGCTGATAGAAATGCCCGGTGGCGAAAAACTCAAAGGCATAGTTGGAAAAGGCGATTTGGCAGTAATCCGTTTCAATCCAAAAGGGGAAATGGAACTCTACTTTCCGAAACCGAAGTATAAAATGGCCCTTTTGGGCGATGCGAAAAACGAAACGATAAAGTTTAAAGAACCGCCGGTGAAATTATGAACCGCAAGCAAAGGATGGCATTCTTTCAAAACTTGATACTAAATACTTAAAATCTAAAATCAAAAAAAATGAAACTAATTGCATTTACACTTTTTGTAGTAGCGGCATTAATTTTTACCAGTTCGTGCCAAAGTAAATCGGAAAAAAGGGCCGAAAAAAACGCAGAGAAAATGATTGAACAAAGTATGGGTGGTGACGTGGATGTTAAAATCGACGACGATAAAATGGAAATAAAACACGACGACGGCACAAGCATAAAAGCCGAAGGCGGAGTAAAAAGCTGGCCAAAAGATATTCCGTCGGAAGTGCCCGAGTTTAAATTCGGAAAAATAGATTATGTACTCAAACAAGATGTGGGCGTGGCAAATAGCTGGACCATCCTTTTTATCAATACACCTGAAGAGGCCACTAAAAAGTACGAGGCCCTGTTAAAAGATAAGGGGTATGAAATGATGGTTACCACCATGTCGGCGCACGGAACCATTACGGCCAAAAAAGACGATACCATCGTACGAGTTATGACTGATGAAAAAGGTGAAACCACCTTCTCGGTTACGAAAAAGAAGTAGAATAATACATACATCGTTCATGAAATTGCAAGTTGAGAGCTTTGTGCGACAAGCTACATCTCATTACTCAATACTAAATACTCAAAAATGAAAACAAAACTTTTCACCACCATCATTTTCACTATGCTGGTATTTTTTGCCAGCCCGCTTCCCCCGCCAGGCAACAGCTGGGCACCATCTTTTGCCAATAACCTTGGTCTATTATTTAGTAACCCACCTGGTGCAGGGAGCGATTTTTCGCAAGTAACCGGAAGTGTCGATAACCCGGAGGTACTTGCTGCTTTCGGATTACGTGGCATAGCCAAAGGCAGCCAGGCTGTAGTTAACTCATTTTACCAGGTAGATTTTAAGGTTACCGAAGGCGGAAAAACATTTATGCCATCCATAATTAAAATAACGGTTGGCAACCAGTATGTTGTTATTTCTCCCCAGCGGGGCACAAAAGCACTTAAAGCCCTTGCCAAAGGCGATAAAAATGCAAAACCAGCAGGCAATGGCTGGATACCTTCATTTAGCAGTTTTACGGGCATTGATTTTAGCAACCCGCCAGCCAATGGTACTTTATACAGTACCGTAATTGGCACTGTTGAACAACCCGGGGTGTTAAAGGGTTTTGGCTTCCCCAATGTTTCGGCAGGGCAGAAAGTACAGTTTAAATACGAAGAGCCCCTTGAGCTAAAAGGCACATCCCGGGCTGTTGTCCGTATTTCAACCAGTAATTTTTATGAAGTATTTGTTGTTGAAAATGGCAGTAAGCTGGTTCCAATAACAACGTATTGGTAAAATTAGAAGCCCGGCAATGGCTCTTCCCCTCTGAAAAAGTAAAAAAGGCAACAGGTAAAAAACAAAAACAAAATTACTTAATTGCATGCCAACTTTTTATACTTGATACTCGATACTTGATACTCACTACTTATTACTAAAATCTAAAATTTAATTAAAATGAAAAAATCAATTATTTTCTTATTATTATTTATTTCGGGTTATATTTTTGCCCAACGTGATTTGCAACATCTGTCTGTAGAAGATAAAGTGCAGGAATTTTCTGTTAGTTCAATTCGTGGTTTAGAAGTTGCAGCAGACAGCCTGAACAGGATAACTACAGAAAAGATCACCGCCGACTTGTTTGAAGGTATTTCCAAATGGAAAATTTTTACCGGAATTTTCCAAACCGGGAAGATTTATAAAGGTTCACTTTCCAACCCTGATGCCCTGATAAAAGTTCCAGGTGCTGAGGAGCTTGCAGTTTCGATAAAAAAAGGCAACATTTTTATAAAAAGCGGAAACCAGGCGGTAATCTTTTTTCCTTCTCCCGATAAGATGCTAATGTTCCTTCCCAGCCAAAAGCTTAAACTCATGTTTTCAGTAGATGCAAAAAATAAACATATTCAAATGGATGATTTTTATTAAGCCTTTAACTTTATTTCCCGGGTAAACTCAAAGTCACCCGGTGGATAACACGGAGCCAATAACTATTTAACTCCATTTGCCAACATATAATAAACATCGTTCCAGCGGAGTTCTTTTTTGAATTCAGAAATTTTTGTGTCTTTATCGATAATTATAAATTCAACATCAGCTAATTCAGCAAATGTCTCAATAAATTCAGGAGTAAGAGCTAATGTAAATGCTGAGTGATGTGTACCCCCTGCATAAATCCAGGCTGCTGCTCCGTCTGCTAAATTTGGATGTGTTTTCCAGAATGCAGACGCAACAGGAAGTTTTGGCATCGATTCAAGCGGCTCGATAACATCCAGGGTATTTACAATTATCCGAAACCGGTTTCCCATATCAATTAAAGTAACATTCATTGCATCTCCGGTTGCACTTTCAAAAATTAAACGTGCCGGTGCTTCTTTGCCACCAATTCCCAAAGGATGCACCTCTAAACGAGGTTTCTTTGCTGCAATCGTCGGGCAAATTTCCAACATGTGAGCTCCTAAAACTGCTTCATTATTCGGATCTAAATGATAAGTATAATCTTCCATAAAAGAACTGCCGCCTTTCATTCCAATCGACATGGTTTTTAAAATACGAAGTAAAGCAGCTTGTTTCCAATCGCCTTCTGCTCCAAAACCATAACCGGCATCCATTAAACGTTGCGATGCCAGACCGGGCAATTGTGCAAGTCCTGTTAAGTTTTCAAAGTTGGTTGTAAATGCTTTAAAATTTCCCTCTTCCATAAATCGTTTCATGGCAATTTCGTAGCGCGCCTGAACACGAACATTTTCGTGATATTCTCCACCCGGTTTGCAATTTATTGCAACAGTGTACAATGATTCATATTCTTTATAAAGTTTGTCAACTTCCGCTTCGGAAATTTTTTCAATATATTTTACCAGGTCACCAACTCCGTACGCTCCAATTTGCCAGCCAAATTTAATTTGAGCTTCTACTTTATCTCCTTCTGTTACGGCAACTTCGCGCATATTATCGCCAAAACGTGCCACTTTTAATCCTTGCGAATCGGCCCAGCCAATTGCAGTTCGACACCAATTAGCAACTTGGTTTTGCACGTTTTCATCTTGCCAGTGGCCAACAATTACTTTGCGGTTTTTGCGCATTCTGGCATTTATAAACCCATATTCCCGCCCGCCGTGTGCACTTTGATGCAGGTTCATATAATCCATGTCAATTTCATTCCACGGAAGATCGCGATTGAATTGCGTATGCAAATGCATGTACGGTTTACTCAATGCCTTTAAACCGGCAATCCACATTTTGGCCGGCGAAAATGTGTGCATCCAGGTAATAATTCCAATACAGTTTTTATCGGAACTTGCACTGACACAGATATCTAAAATTTCATCGGGAGTTTTTACAACAGGTTTGAAAACTACTTTAATTGGTAATTTTTTTGATGCATTCAATCCGTTAACAATTGTGGCTGAGTTTTTATCCACCTGTTTTAGGGTTTCAGAACCGTATAAATGTTGGCTTCCGGTTATAAACCAGATTTCAAGATGTTCAAAATTTATCATTTTAATTGGCTTTGATTTCAGTGCTAATGTAGCAAATATTATAAAACGTAAAATTCGCCTTTAAAAATATTTTGTGTAGTGAATAATAAATATCATGAATATTGAATTACCGGATTATAGTTTATAACTTTAATCGCATTAAAAACATGATTTTAAACGAATTTTAAAATCACAAAAAATATTAATATGAACCGATTATTGTTGCCAACCCTATTTTTGACTTTAATACTTATCAACTTTTCCTGTTCTCAAAAAGAAAATCGATTTAAACCTAATGTCCTTATTATTCTAGCAGACGATATGGGTTCTACCGATTTGAATTGTTTCGGTGGAAAAGCAAATTCCCCCAATTTGGATAACCTTGCAAATAGCGGAATAAAATTCACGCAATTTTATGCACCTGCTCCCAATTGTTCGCCATCGCGTACTGGTTTACTAACTGGTAGAATGCCATCGCGGGTTGGAATGTACAATTACAGAAGTGTTAATCATTCGATGCATTTACCTGATTCAGAAATAACAATTGCCGAGATGCTAAAAAAACAGGGTTACCAAACCGCGCATTTTGGGAAATGGCATTTGAGTTGTTTGCCGCAAGACAGTAGTTTGAACCAGGCACAACCAATTGATCAGGGTTTTGATTATTCGCTTGGAACAGAAAACAATGCAATTCCTTCGCATTTAAATCCAACTAATTTTGTGCGGAACGGAGAACGAGTCCCGGAAACTGATGGTTTTTCGTGCCAATTGGTTGCCAACGAAGTGAAAACATGGTTTCAGAATTTTTATAAAAAGGGGGATCCATTTTTTATGTATGTAGCTTTTCACGAAGTTCATGCTAAAATAGCTTCGCCCGATGAGATGATTCAAAATTATCCTGGAGAAACAAAACGGGATGCAGAGTATTTTGCCAATGTTGAAAATATGGATAACGCGGCAGGTAAAATTTTGGATGAGTTAAAAAACAGGGATCTACTTGAGAATACAATTGTAATTTTTGCATCTGATAACGGTCCGTATAGAAATGGATCAGCCGGTGAATTACGTGGTTTAAAAGGCGAAGTTTACGACGGTGGAATTCGTGTTCCCGGGATTTTTTGCTGGCCCGGCAAAATTGAAGCCGGACAAATAAATGAAACACCTGCAAGTTTAGTTGATGTCCTTCCAACAATTGCCGAAATTGGTCAAATTGAATTACCATCCGACAGAAAAATTGATGGAACAAGTTTGATCCCTCTTTTTAATCAAAAAACATTTAGTAGAAAAACTCCATTAATGTGGTTTTTCTATCGCGCTTACCCAGAAATTTCAATGCGAATTGATGATTATATTTTGATTGGAAATGCATTGGACTCGGTTCCGAGAACCCACCCTACGGCAGATTTGGATATGGATTTTATAAAAAATATTCAATTGAAAGAGTTTGAATTGTACAATGTTATCGACGATCCTTCTCAACAGAAAAATCTTGCGATCACCGAATCCGAAATTTTGAATCGAATGAAACCTCAAATGATTGAACTTCTTGAAGAAATAAAAACGGAGGGACCATATTGGAAAGGTTTGTTTGAATACGAAAGTTTGCGTTCGAGATTTAAGAAGGGGTACATTCGGAAGTGATTGTATTTAAACAAGTAAGACACTGTTTAAAATATTTGAGAGCTCGAATTTGTAAACCCTAACCCAGAAAAACTGGAAAAGACAAATCTCAAAAAACAAAAAACAAATAAGTTTCAATTTTTTAAATATTCAAATTCTAAACTATTCCTTATTATGTTTCAAGCAATTTGTAATTTTGATATTGATTTTTGTGATTTATTTGTAATTTGATAATTGTTATTTGTTATTTTCTGCGAAAAAAAACACGAATATTAGAAATAAGAGACTAAAATTTGTTTGTGATTTGTTATTAGATTTTGTGACTTCCTTAATCTACAAGGTGCAGTTCGAAGTTTTCTGACATATATTCCTGATTATTGCCATTTGCATCGGAATAAATAAAATAGACCATTATTTCGGTAATTTGCTCTGAAACAGCGATGCTTTTTTCTAATCCCAACACCATAAAAGCAGTTGCAAACGCATCTGCCGTCATACAGTTTTCAGCAAGCACTGTCGCACTTAATAAACTGTGTTGTACCGGGTACCCGGTTTTTGGGTCGATTGTGTGGGCAAATTTTTTTCCGTCTTCAACATAAAAATTGCGATAATTGCCCGAGGTAGCAAGTGCATGTCCTGGAAGCTGAACTTTTGCCTGAATTTCATTCCCACCCAAAAATGCGTTTTCATCGGGTTTACTTATTCCAATCGTCCATGTTTTCCCGCGTTCGTTTTTACCCTTTGCGGCAACTTCACCGCCAATTTCAACCATGTAATTTACGCACCCTTTTTCCTTTAAAAAGCCGGCTACTAAATCGCTGGTGAAACCTTTGGCAATGGCACTCATGTCGAGTTTCATGTCTGGATTTTCCTTAGAAATTTTACTATTTTTTAATTGAATTTTTTTATATCCGGTAATTTGTATCAGGCTGTCAATAATTTCAGGAGTCATTTTTTTCTTCTCTTCCGGGCCAAATCCCCAGGCATTTACCATCGGTCCGGCAGTAATATCAAAAGCGCCATTTGTAATTTCTGAAATTTCAATTGAACGATTAAAACAGGCAATAAATTCGTCGCTTAGTTTTACCTGCTCGTTATTGTTAATTTTTGAAATTACTGATTCTGCCTCAAAAGGTGAGAAAATCAAAGTGTATTCCTGAAACTTCGCTGTAATTTCTTCCTGATGATCCACACCGTCAGGACTTTCATAAACAATGCTGTACATGGTTCCATACACAAAACCTTTGTTGTAAATGTATTTTGAAGATGATTTCTGGCAAGAATTAGATAAAATAATTAGATAAAACAATAAGAGCAATTTAGTTTTCATTTTGTATAAATTGGATTAAGGGTGAAATTAAGAAAAAGGATTAAAGTCCAGCGAATTTTTGATGTACAAAAATCAGTCGTATAATTGTGATGGAAGAGAATATTTAAATTTATGCAATATATTTTGCCATTGGATTTATCCAACGGTCTGAAGAACTAAATTCATTACCCGACTTTTTCCCTTAAAAATTCCAACTATAAAATTTCAATTTGTAACTTTAGCCAAACGAAATCAATAAAATAACTTGCCTTATGAAAATAGCATTATTGGGAACCGGCCTTATAGGTACATTTTATACCATGTCGTTACACGGGCTTCGAAGTCGTGACAAAGTTGTAACAGTTTACTCACGTTCGGAAGAGCGAGGGGCTAAATTTGCAAAAGAAAATAATATCCCAAAATGGACCACTGATTTACAGGAGGCAGTTTCCGACCCTGATGTTGATGTAGTGGTTGTTGGATTGCCAAATAATTTGCACAAAGACGCTATTTTTGCGGCTGTTGACGCCGGCAAAGCAGTTTTATGTACAAAACCTCTGGCACGAAATGCAGAAGAAGCCTGGGAGATTTTACAAAAAGTTGAAGAAGCCGGAGTTTTTCACGGATATCTGGAAGATTTGGTTTACACACCAAAACATTTGAAAGCGCACACTTCGGTTGAAAATGGTGCAATTGGAAAAGTAAACTGGGTGCGTTCGCGCGAAGCTCATCCCGGACCACACAGCGATTGGTTTTGGAATCCTGAATTATCGGGTGGGGGAGCAATTATTGATTTAGGTTGCCACTGCATTGAAATTGGACGGAGTTTTATTGGAAAAGATATTCGCCCGGTGGAAGTTGTTTGCTGGGCCGACACACAGGTAAAACCAATTGATGCTGAAGATAATGCCATTGCATTGGTCCGATACCAAAATGGTGCAATCGGGCAATTTGAGGTAAGTTGGAGTTTTCGTGGCGGAATGGAATTAAAAGATGAGGTAGCAGGAATTGATGGTTCAATAAGAATCGATAATTTTTTGCGTACCGGTTTTGAAATGTTCTCTGCTCCCGGAAGAAAAGGTTATGTTGCAGAAAAGGCAGAATTGGATTCGGGATGGTTATTTCCGGTTGGCGACGAAGTGCATGAACTGGGTTATAACGATATGTTTACCGATATGTTTAATTCCATTGAAGCAGGCAAAAAACCCACCGAAGATTTTTACGATGGTTATGTAGTAAATGCAATTATGGATGCCTGCTATAAATCGGCAAAAACAAAAAAATGGGAACCAGTTGAATTAAAAGAATGGCGTGGAAAAACGGAAGTCGAGCCACTTTCTGCATTTGTGGAATACGACAAGAATCATTGGTTGGTGAAAGAAGAACTTCTTCCAGATGGACGTAAAAAGGTGATTTTAAAAGAGAAGAACTCAGGGGAGATTTTGGAGAAAGAAGCTTAACAATAAAATTTAATTTCAGGTCTTGAAAAGTTTGGATACACAACCATTTTGGAACGGTATCCGAACAAAATAATAAGGGAATAAACGAATGTTTTGGGATACACAGCCGTTATGCATCATTAAAATAAACAATGGAAGACTCAATATTCAGAATATCGAAAAAGGAAGAAAAAAATCTATTTAAAAATGGACATGTGGTCTTTGACTCATCTGCGTTATTGAGTTTTTATGGCTATACTGAGAAAATATCCGAAGAGTATTTGGCTCTATTCTAATATAAGATAGATTTTCTTTTTACAAATATGACAATGCCGT
>JABGRN010000151.1 GCA_018648265.1 Prolixibacteraceae bacterium
ATTCTGTGCATTTTGAATTCTCATAACGAAAAACTCATGAATAATTCAGGTTAGGTCAAAATTATAGAATTATCATAAAAATTAATCTAATCATAAATGAAAAACTTATGCGTAAAACCCTTAAAAATAAGGTTAAAAACGATGGTTCCACAGATAAAAAATACTGATTTTATGATTTTGTCCGAATTTGTTATAAACTAAAACCTAAATTATAATTAATATAAATCCATTTTATTTATCTTTCGAATGAAAATAAGGTAAGGTCATTTTTAATTTAACCCATGCAACCTGTTCAACTTAAAATATCTGAACATGGAAAGTAACATACAAATTTTTGTATTCTATTTATATAATCAACGTTTTATATTACCGTTGCCGATCGACGAATTAATCGTTCAATTGACAAAGCATTCTCTTTTATTTCAATGGCCAAATTTTATTTCAATCAAACACCAAAGCATCGCCCTTTTATAAAAGTTCGGAAAACACACAAATGGAAACAAAACATCGGGAATGAATTATTAATTACTGTAAGATTTGAAAATGAAAATAATCAAAAAGGTATTAATTGTAGAAGACAACCAAATGCAAGCTCTGCAATTGCAAAAGATACTGAAAGAAAATAATTACGAAATTATTCATAGCCTAAATGGTAAAGAGGCATTAAAGATCCTTGACGAAAAAGAACTTCCTGATATTATTATTTCAGATATAATTATGCCATTTATCGATGGATTTAAGTTTTGCAGACAAGTCAAGAATAACAAAAAAACTAAAAATATACCGATAATCCTACTTACCGAATTGGCAGACTATGGAGATGTTATAAAAGGTCTTCAGGCTGGTGCCGACAACTTTATTTCCAAACCATATTCCAAAGAGTTTATTTTTGAAAGGATTAACGATATTTTATTAAACCGCGAAATCAGGCAAAAATCATCAAATTTTGATTCTGAAATGGAGATTTATTTTGCCGGGCAAAAATACATATTAAATTCAAGTCGCGTGCAAATGGCCGATTTGCTACTATCTATTTATTGTAATACAATCAATAAAAACAATGAACTTGAAGAGAAAAACCTTGAGTTACGTAATTTGCACAATGCCTTAAAAATATCGAACGACCGACTTAAAGAATCCGTCGATGAGAAAAACCGTCTTATTGGAATTGCTGCACACGATTTACGCAGCCCCCTAAGCACGGTTTCTTCTTACTTCGAACTGGTTTCCGATTTGTTAAAAGAAAATTCAATAGACGATACTATGGAGTTGGTACCAACGATAAACCAACTGCTCGAATTTATGTTTAACCTAATTACTGATGTCCTGGATTATACAAAAATTGAAGCTGGTAAATTAGAATTAATTAAAAGGGACTTTAATCTTATCCCGTTTATGAATCAAATCATAAAGTTTAACAAATTACTTGGCACTAAAAAAAATATCACTATAAATCCCCAATATTCACATAAAAAAGTTATGGTTAAGGCCGATCAAAATAAACTTAGCCAGGTAATGAATAACCTTTTAACAAATGCAATAAAATATTCTGAGATAAACACACAAATCAATATTATAATTAATGTATCGAAAAAAGAAGTAATCGTGGTTGTTTCCGATCAAGGGAAAGGAATACCGAAAAGTGAATTAGGAGAGTTATTTAAACCATTTACAACAACTTCTGTGAAAAGTACTGGTGGAGAAGAAAGTACCGGTTTAGGTTTAGTATCTGTAAAAAAAATAATTGAAACTCATGGTGGCAGGATTTGGGTTAATTCAGCAATAGGAATTGGTTCTCAATTCTACTTTACAATACCGTTGTAATTAAATAAAACAGACAAGATTTTAATATCCCCTGTTCATCCTAACTGTAATTTGGGTTTGATCCGGGTTTGTTTTTTAGTCCGCAAAATACAGTACTATTTTTTGCTGAAAATCAGACACAAAAATGTCAAACAAACTATTAACCTGAGTTCGATTATAAATATTGAACACAGGTTATTAATATTACTGAAATTAAATATCTTTAAAATTCAAACAATTATTCCTAATTTAAAGGAGAATAGGAAAAATTCTCACACCAACGCAGGTGACTTTTAAGCGAGATTTTCCTTTTTATAGGACAGTAAATCTGTAAATTTAAAAATAAACAACTATAAACTTATGAAAAAAACAAACAACATTGAACCAACAAAAGAACGTTTACTATCGCTCGATTTTTTTAGGGGAATCACCATGTTTTTATTGGTTGCGGAAGGTACAGCACTTTGGAATGTTTTGATTCAAGATCCCATTGTAGGCTCATTTTTAGAACCACTTTTTCAGCAATTTCACCATCATAAATGGAATGGTTTACGTTTTTGGGATTTGGTACAACCATTCTTTATGTTTATTGTTGGGGTAGCTATGCCGTTTTCGTACGCAAAACGTTTAAAACGGGGCGATTCGAAAAGTAAAATTACAAGACACATTATTCAGCGTTGTATTATTTTGCTTGCTTTTGGTGTTGGTTTACACATCGGATACCGGCGCGAATTGGTTTGGGAACTTTGGAACGTCCTTTCACAACTTTCAATGACAATTCTAATCGCTTATTTCCTGATGCGATATAAATGGTCGGTACAAATTCTTGTATCAATTGGGCTTTTACTACTTACCGAATTTGCTTACCGTACATTTTCGTTAGATGGTTACAATCAGCCTTTTGTAAAGGATCATAATTTTGGTAGTTGGATGGACATGATTTTAATGGGGAAAATAAATAATGGGGGCGGATGGGTTGCAATTAATTTTGTACCAACAGCAGCACACACCATTTGGGGAGTAATTGCCGGGCAATTATTAATGTCGGGAAAAGCCGGAGTACAAAAAGTAAAAATAATTGCAGTTGCCGGATTTATTGCACTTGCGGCAGGCTACCTTTTAGATTGGACAACAGTTACGCCAATTATTAAACGGATTTGTACATCGTCGTTTGTGCTGGCTTCCGGTGGGTGGGCATTACTGGTACTTGCATTTAGTTACTGGCTAATCGACATCAAGAAGATAAACCGCTGGGTGTTCCCATTTGTGATTATGGGGACAAATTCAATTTTCATTTATATGTTTTCAAATACAGTCGGTGGTCAATGGTTTAACAATTTTATAGCAATTTTTACTAAGGGGGTTTTAAGTTGGATCAACACGCCCGATTTTCTAATAAAACTAATAACTTCTTTAACAATTCTTGCTCTTGAGTGGCTCCTGGTTTTTTATTTATTCAGGAAAAAGATATTCTTTAAAATTTAATTCTGTAATTTCATTGCCGAAATAAAACTCAAATAAAAATGGAAAATACAAATCGAAGGAAATTTCTTAAAACAACATTGGCAGCAAGCGCAGGAACAATGTTGATTTCGCCTGCACTTGCTGGTTTCGCAGCAAAAAAATCGCCGTTTAAAATTTCGTTAGCCGAATGGTCGTTACATAAAACTTTGTTTGCCAACAAAATGACCAACCTTGAATTCCCCGTAGTAACACGGGAGTTGGGCATCGAAGCTGTTGAATATGTAAATCAGTTTTTTAAAGACAAAGCCAGGGACGAGAAATATTTGGCCGAACTAAAAAAAATAGCTAAAAACGAGGGAGTTACCAATGTTCTAATTATGTGCGATGGTGAGGGAATGATGGGCCATCCCGAAAAAGCTGAACGAATTAAAACCGTTGAAAACCATAAAAAATGGGTTGACGCTGCTGAATTTTTAGCTTGTCATTCTATTCGTGTAAATGCCGGGAGCCGCGGTGAATACGATGAGCAGCAAAAATTAGCTGCCGATGGATTGCGAATGTTGTGTGAATATGGAGATACTAAAAAAATCAACATTATTGTTGAAAACCACGGCGGATTGTCGAGCAATGGCAATTGGCTCGCTGGAGTAATGAAAATGGTTGACCATAAACGGGTTGGGACACTGCCAGATTTTGGCAATTTCGTTATTAACCGACAAACAGGAGAGGAGTTCGACCGCTACAAAGGAGTTGAATTGCTGATGCCTTTCGCAAAAGGGGTAAGTGCAAAATCGCACGATTTTGATTCGGAAGGAAATGAAACAAAATCTGATTTTTATCGTTTAATGCAAATTGTTAAAGATTCAGGTTATAAAGGGTATGTCGATGTTGAATACGAAGGAAGTGTACTTTCAGAAAAAGAAGGGATTATTGCAACTAGAAAATTACTTGAAAAAGTGTTTAAGGCAATAGCTTAAAACTCTAAAAGAAAAATTCGTTATATTTTTGCTTATCCTTTATAATCAAGTATTAAAAATGTAGCTAAACAATCGTATTTAACTTTTTGAGTTTTCTTATATTCAATTATTAGAATTCTCAAATTATATTAGTATAAGAAGCCCACCGATTATTCCGGGGGCTTTTTGTTTTTGCAATTATACAGATTACTATTAAAATGCGCCTATTAATGGCTCACTTCATAATTCGGGTTGGTTTTGTTTTTAAGCATAAATTTTAGCA
>JABGRN010000072.1 GCA_018648265.1 Prolixibacteraceae bacterium
TGCTAAAATTTATGCTTAAAAACAAAACCAACCCGAATTATGAAGTGAGCCATTACTTTCCGTCACCCGGTGAATCTCTTTTGACGATAGTTTTATTCACCCGGTGACGGAAAGTCGCCGGGTGAAAGAGATTTATTTATCAAACAATTTTTTCAATCCCTGGCCTAATTTATTAAGCGAATTTTGCAGTTCTTGTTTTGTCGATCGTTTAACTTCATCGGCAATCGTTTTCCGGGCTTCGGAAAGATCCATTTTAACTTCCGGATTCCCAACCGGCCCTTTAATTACAACAGAAGCAGGTATTAATTTAATCCTTTCCTGTCCGGGTAAAACACTCAGGATATTTTGAATATCAGGTCCAAATGCTTCACGTTCAACATTAAAATCCAATCGCATATCCACAAGGTTTTGCGCATTTAAACTACCTGTTACATTGGTTTCCTGACCAGCAACTTTCGTTGAAAAAGGTTTAAGCAAAAGGTTTCCATCGCTAACTACAAAATGTGCAATAAAATCATCGACCATAACATTTTTTAATTTCTCAGCTTTTAAAATTCCTTTAAGTTGGTCGAATGTCCGGGAATCGATTATTTGTAAATTTTCAGTATTAAAAAAACCTGTACCATCAACAGAAGTTGCAATCATTTTTAACTCCTGGTTTAACTGGCCATTCAGGTTTAAATTAGTGCTGAATTTTCCCTGGCTTTTTCCGGCCCCCGGCAGCATCTTTTGAATTCCGGTTAAAGATTGGTATGCCAGTGGAATATCAAAACCAGTTACATGAAACCCAAAATCGAAAAACGGTTGATTTTGCTCACTGTTTTCATACGAACCAGTCAGTTTTAATTCACCATCCAGCATTTTCATATTCAATCCATTCAGCATTAATTTTCCATTCCTGGCGCTTATTAAACCGTTAATGTCTGAAATGGGCAAATGATCGAAAATTGCATTTTTTATATTTGAACGAAAAGTAACATCGATGTTTTTGGGAATATCGAAAACCAGTACTTCCGTTTCCCCGCTTTCAAAGGTATTTGCATCGGGTGACTGAACCTGTGTATTTTCCTGATCAGCGGTCTCTTTTATCACCTGCAAACGAAGCAATTCATTTAAATTTAACGATGAAGAAATTAATTGCAGATCGCCTTTTAATGTTCCGTCTTTTAAAATGTAGTTCAGGTAATTCGAAACTTTGCCATACAAATTAAAATCACTCTGGCCTATTCTCATGTTAAATTCACGCAGATTTACATTTTCAGGCGAAAAATCAAGATTACCTTTTGGAATTAATATTTTTTGGGTTAAGTCGGGTGAGTCGTAAAAAAAGTTGTCCAGCATTACAATTCCGTCAGACTTAATTTTATCGTACTGTTCATTTTCTATAGCTGAATAGTTTCCTTTTACAAAAAGATTTGCATCAACAATTCCCGAAATACTAACACTGTCAATTGGAAGAGCATCTCTTAAATGATCGAAATTTATTTTACCAATAAAAGCACCATCAAAATATGGGTCAGAAACCAAATTGTTTAATGTCAATGTTAAATCAACAGGGTTGTTTTTAATTTCAGCGTGTGCCTCTTTTATTTTTATTTCTGTTAAATCGAGTATTCCCTGAGGTTTTGAAATAGAAACATCAGCTTTTATATTTTTTATCTCTTCAGGAAGATCAGTGTACTGAAAATTCCCGTTTTTAACATCTAATCCAAACGAAAAAGCAGGGTAAATTTCATTGAAAAAAAGTCCTTCAACCGTACCAAAAACTGAAGCAGAACCACTTGTTTTAATATCTTTCAAATAATCCTCGTAATCTGGTGGAACCAGTGCCAGAAAATTATCAAAACCAGACTCTTTAGTTTTCATCTTCAAATCAAAAAATATACTGTCCGACGGCATCTTTATTGTTCCGGTAATTTCCATGGGCAGTCGGTTTACTAACAATTCATTCTCCAAAATTGAAATGTCCATCTTATCGTAATCAACGTTCAACAAAGTTTTTGTTTCCAATGAAGTATTCGAGATGTAGTTCATATTTTCGTATTCAAGCGAAAAATTCTCAACTTTCCCATTTGCAAGCAACTCGGTTGAGGTACCATACATTTTACCTGCTATATCAACATTTATATCGCTAAAATCAAGTAACATATTTAGCTCCCGATCATCGTAAACCAACGTTGCATTTTTAATTTCTATTTTTTCGAGTTGAAGTTCAAAAGAACTTTCTTTATCATCGCCGGCAGTATTAACCGCTTGAGATAGTTCGGAATCAGAACCTGAACCGGCTGCCAAATCCCAGTTCGCATTTCCCGATTTGCCAACCACCAATTTTAATTCGGGTTGAATGAGATTAATTTCCTCAATACTCATTCCCGTTTTATCAAAAAGTGAAAGCAAACTCATTTTTGCCCGTATAAAAGTTACATTCAACAGTGTATCTGACTGAAATTCGTCCCTCCCCGAGATAACTACTTCACTCATTTCAATAGTAACCTTTGGGAAATTGCGAAACAACGACATGTTGAAACCTGCAAATTCAACCTCAGCATTTACTTGTTTATTAATTGTGGATTTTGTTTTCTCCAGAAGCATTGATTTGAAAAATACCGGAATTGAAAAAAGCGTAGCCAGAAGTACAACAAGCACTATTCCAATTATTAAAATTGTTCTTCTCATTTTTACAATTTATTTTTGTTCAAAGGTAAGGAAATGTCAATTAAAGAATTATTAACGAGTGTTAAAGATCCTTCAAAATTACCCGCCGTAAAATTTGCATAGCAGTCTGGCTTGACCGTATAATATTCCGTTCCCGGTTATTCCCAAATACAAATTTTTTCGCAAATACTTTTTGTTTACCCGCAACTGCAATCCAGATTGTACCAACAGGTTTTTCTTCCGTTCCACCTTCGGGACCGGCAATTCCGGTGGTAGCCACTGCAAAATCTGTATCCAACGTTTTTTTCACTCCCAATGCCATTTCTTTTGCTACCACTTCGCTAACAGCACCGTATTTTATAAGAGAACTTTCATTAACTCCCAGAATATTTTGTTTTACCTGATTTGAGTACGCTGAAACAGAACCTTTGTAATACGCCGAACTGCCGGGGACAGAAGTAATTAAATGCGAAATATAACCGCCTGTGCAACTCTCAGCAACAGCAAGTGTCTTCCCTGACACCTTGAGTAATTTCCCTATTACTTCTGCCATAGTTTCATTATCAAAACCGTAAATACTTTCAGGAATAATTTGCTGAAGTTTTTCTATTTCAGTTTCAACTTGTTGCTGCAATATAATTTCGCTGCTTCCGGTAGCAGACAAGCGCAACCTTACCGACATTGGGTTGGGTAAATAAGCCAGTTTAATATTTTCGGGAAGTGCAGTTTCCCAGTCCTCAATTTTTTCGGCAAGCATTGATTCCGGAATTCCCTGTGTTAAAACCGTTTTATGAAAAATGGCTATTTTCTTTCCATTTTGTTGTAGTCGTGGAATAACTTCGTGTTCAACCAGATATTTCATTTCGAAAGGAACTCCGGGCAACGAAACAAAAATGACATTATTTTTTTCGAACCACATTCCCGGTGCCGTGCCTGTTTTATTTGGTAAAACCGTACATGATTCGGGAACAAGTGCCTGATCGCGGTTTAGCTTGTTCAAATCGATATTTCGTTTTGAAAAACGGTTTTTAATATGCTCAAAAGTAGCTTCGTGAAAAACAAGTTTTGTATTAAAATATTCGCACAGTGTATTTTTTGTTATATCATCTTTAGTTGGCCCCAAACCTCCGGTTAATATTACCAGATCCATTTTTTGTTCTGCATTTTTAAGTGCTTCTACAATATGGTCATGCTTGTCGCGAACCGTTGTAATCCGGCATATTTCAATTCCGTTCAAATTGAATTGTTCAGCAATCCAGGCTGAATTGGTATCAATAATTTGCCCGATTAATATTTCATCGCCAATGGTAATTATTTCAGCTTTCATTTTTTTTCAAACGATTTTAAATAGACTAACCTTTGTAACAAAGTCGGGTGCGAATAATGAAAAAACACATATTTTTTATGAGGAGTTAAATTGCTCAGGTTTTTAACCGACAATTTTTTAAGTGCCGACGCCAGATCGACAGGATTAAAATTAACTGCTGCAAACTCGTCGGCCTGGTATTCATTTTTTCTCGATAGGATATTCATAAAAATCCCTAATACAAAAGAGACCGGCGAATACAAAATTCCAAAAGCGACCAAACCAATGTGAAAATTAGGGATGTCAACTCCAAGTGCCTTACTCAGATTTGGATTGTTTATCAACAACGAAAAAATAAATAAAACCACACCTGTTTGAGCCAGCGAAATTAACAATCCCTGGATAACATGTTTCTTTTTGTAGTGACCAATTTCGTGTGCTAAAACCGCAACCAGTTCGTTAATTTCCATATCGTTAATTAATGTGTCGTACAAAACAATTCGTTTTTTTGCACCTAAACCGGTAAAATATGCATTGGCTTTGGTTGAACGTTTTGAACCGTTAATCACAAAAATATTATCGAGTTTAAAACCTACCTTATCAGAAAAAGTTTTTATGGCATCCCTTAGTTCACCGTCTTCTAACGGGATTTGTTTATTAAATAATGGAACTATGAGGTTTGAATAAAACATAGCCATAAAAATTGTAAATGCCGAAATTGTAATCCAGGCATAAATCCAAAACATATTTTGCGTTTTCTGGTAAATAAAAATGATAAGTGCCAGCAATCCACCACCTATTAATGCTCCAACGAGCCAGCCTTTTATTTTATCGAAAACAAAAGTCTTAGGTGTAGTTTTATTAAATCCATATTTTTCTTCAATTTTAAATGTATCGTAAACAGAAAAAGGGGTATTTATAATATCGGAAACAAACATTAAAATCCCAAAGAAAATAAGTGCGGCAATAATAGAATTGGCAGAAATACCCCAGGCAATATTATCGACAAAGGCAAAACCAAAAAACAAAAACATGCCCAGTGTAATAATAAAACTGAAACTACTTGTTAGTATTCCAAAACGGTGGTTTTCGCGTTGGTAAGCTTGTTGCGTTTTGTATTTTGCCTCGTCATAGATCCCCTTCACTTCATCCGGCAGTGCATCGCTCCATTTAGTGGTATTCAGATAATCAAGGTATTTCTCAAAAATAAAATCAATAACAATTATTCCAATAATAACCCAAAAAAGTATTTCGTGCATTTATCCAATTTTTAAATGAAGCAACAAAGATAATCATAAGAAGTTTGGAGTTTAAAGTTTAGAGTTCTAAATTTTCTTTGATTCATTTCAAAAGCTCTTTTCTTTTTGCTAAACTTGTGGTAAATATTTTACATAAACCTTTTAAAAATGAAAACAAAAATAATTTTACTTGCAATTGTTTTTTTTACGGCAATTTTCACAAATGCACAAAACAACAAAGCTGAATTCGAAGATGCTCTTAATATTTTGGTTTTTTCAAAAACCAGTGGTTTCAGGCATGCATCAATTTCATCGGGTGTAAAAATGCTGTACGACCAAAGCCGGAAACAAAACTGGGTAATTACAGCCACCGAAGATGCTTCGCTTTTAAGAGATGAATTTCTTGCCAAGTTCGATATTGCAGTTTTTATGAACCCCACCGGCGATGCAATTTGCGATGCAGGACAGGCTGCTTTTGAAAAATTCATAAAAAGCGGAAAAGGTTTTGTAGGAATACATGCCGCAGCTGATTTCGAATACGAATGGCCATTTTACGGAAATCTGGTTGCAGGTTATTTCAGGACTCACCCACCGGCACAAGAAGCAACAGTAATTTTCGAAAGTTATGACCATCCGGCAATGAAACCATTTGAAGGGATGAAAACTTATACCACGTTTGATGAATGGTATTCGTTTAAAGAAAACCCACGCCCAAATGTAAATGTGTTGGCACGGTTAGATGAGAGTACGATTAAAAAAGCAAAAAATGACGAATGGAAAATGGGCGATCATCCCTTAATTTGGTGGAACGAAAAAGAAGGAGTTCGTTCATTCTACACAGTTTTTGGACACACCCACGAAGCTTTTCAGGATGAAAAAGTAATTGAACATATTAAAAATGCGGTAAATTGGGTTGCCAAAAGAATCGACTAACAAAACGTTTCCAATAAAACAAAGGGCATTTGTCAACAGGCAAGTGCCCTTTTATTTTCAGTTCAAATAATCCTAAACTTTATCAACAAAATATTGAAACGGGCAAACGAAAACAAATCGAAACTTTTGGGGTTATACTTAATTTGTAACAACTATCAAATGGATAATAATAAAAAGAACTGGCAAATAAAACTTGGTATTTTTCTAATGATTTTTTCGGGAGTGTTTTTCGCTGCAACGTTTATAATCCCGCTTTTCGATTTACCAACAAAAACAAAGGTTATTGCCTCAACCACCAGTTTAATTTTAATGGAAGTAGTTTTTTGGTCGGGAGGATTATTGGTAGGCAAGGAACTCTTTACAAAATATAAAAAACAGTTAAATCCTAAAAACTGGTTCAAAAAGAAAAGGTCTGAAACGGTAGAACAACAATCTAAATAAAAAGAGGCCTTTAATTTGTCATACCGAATTTATTTCACGATCTCAATCTTTCAGTATTCTATTTGGGAAGATTCTAAAATAAATTCAGAATGACGATTTTAGTACTTTTTAATACAGCGCACAAATTAATTGATTTACAATATTTTAAATCCTACAGTCACCATAAATGTCCTGTTTTTCGATTGTAAATTTGGGTGCGCATATAAATCGTTAGAACCATGATCCATCCTTAAATCTAATGTAAAAGCACTTATATCTGCACCAATTCCATATTGGAATCCAAAATAACTATCTTTAAAATACTGTACTGTATAAGCCGGATTTCCATCAATTTTATTTGAAGTAAGAACACTAAAAACCGGTCCCCCCATAATCCTAACGTTAGCCATTCCTCCTTTAATAACTTTTACGCCCAACAAAACCGGAACGTCGATGGTATTAAAATCGAAAGCAGTAACTGTATTTAAAATCCCTGAATTTAAGTCACCCCCCTTTGCACTAAAATAGGCTTCCGGCTGAACATAAATGCGATCCCATCCAATTCTTCCAAAAACACCAAAATGTGCTTTTACAACTGGTTCGGCTTTAAACTCACTAATGCTTGTTGTAACTTTCGATTTGTTGACACCTGCTTTTAACCCCAAATCGAAGGTTGGTTGAGCAAACAGGGAAACGGTTGATAATATTAAAAAAGCTGAGAATAATATTTGTTTCATAACAATTGTTTTTTTTTGAAAACGTTGAACTTCTATTTTAAGTATTTATTGAATCTGCTTTTTAATTTTTGAAAGTCACATTAATGGCTTGATTCCTCAAAGAAAGTATCTCGTCAAATTTTTCGCCACTTACTCTAGTTTATTCAAATTATTACATTCATAAATTTCACTTTTCCCGTGACAAAAAATACAGGATTAAAAATAATATCGTTACACAATGAAAGTAGAAAGATAATAATTTATAATATTCGGCCTCATCCATTTTGATTATTAAATTGTGCACCGTAGAATAATTTCGGTTTTTGGCTTGAATTTCGATTTGGCTAAATAACTTTTAATTTAAATCGTTTGAGATTACGAAAAAAACTTTCGGAGGCCCCTAAAATGCCTGCTATACCAATTGCGATCCTTTAACCGGTTAAATATATATTCCCTCGATGATTTTTGATAAACCGCTTTAATCAATCTGCCCAAATAATAGACAAAAATCAGTTGAAAAAACTTATACATCAAAATATAAAGCCTGTGTGTTTTTTTTAATGTCAACGATAAATCGTAGAAGAAACAAAAACGTTTTGCATTTTTATTTTCAGTGTGATAAAACCTGTTTTTAAGGTTTAAAATTCGTCCCCCTAAAACAAAGTATGAAATAGCCTTATCTTTTTCTTCTATTTCACTAATAAGCGAAGCTGGATTTAATCGTTTTGAGAACAGGTACAAATCATATAAATCGCGTAAAGAAGTCTGTTTAAACCTGTGTCCCGAGTTGCTCAACTGGCTGTGAATAAAGCTATGTATTACTTTATGTTTATCAGCTGGCACAAAACAATTCTCTTTTTCAGATATTATTTTTTTATTTCGAAAAATTATTTCATTTGTAAATTGTCTCGAATATTTAATATTAACAGGAACTCGGTGAATCTCAACATCGGCAGGAACATCAGCCCTAAAAAGGCGGGGATAGTGTTTTAAAGTACTAACATCATAATAATTCGCTCGCTGGGTTTTATATCCCATTTTTATTATTAGTTCGGCAGTTTTTAAATAATCTTTTTCCGGTATTAAAAAATCGATATCGCCCATCATCCGTTCACCATAATCTGAATAAACTCCATCTAACAAGTTAGCCGTTCCTTTCATATAAACTGGAATTATATTTTCCTTAGCTAACCGGGCACTTATTTCATCAATTTGTTGAATTATTTTAAAATTTCTCTTTTTATTTAGTACATAAATTTCTTCCAGATGCTGGTTAAATTCAGAAGGAAATACCTCTAACAAATTATATTTTTTAAATTTCACGTAGATAACAGGTAAAACCAAATGATTACTACATAGAAATATAAAATTTTCAAGATTTTCTTTTTTCGATAAAAAATCAAAGAGTATTGTTTCACGAAATTCAATGTGTTCTTCTAATGCAAGGCATTGTCCGGCCAAATAAAACAGCTCTTTTTGATTCATGCCAAAAATAATTTTTCCACAAATTTAATTGCTTGATTTGATTCTGAGTAGTGTAATTGGTAAAATCGTATATGTTCGATCCAACCAAAAAATTTGGAGACATTGTCTGGTTCAGGTTTTACCCAGGCTTCTTTAAGCAATAATTCGATTGCCTTTTTTTTGTCTAGCTCTTTTAAAACCAAATTATTAAAAGTCACAAATTTTACAAATACAAAGGCTTTAACGTTAATCGATGCTTTTCTATTCTCCGATAAGTTTTGGATCTGAAGATAACGGACACCTTTTCGATTAAAAACATTTTCCCCGGGATTTTCCAATAAATCGGGATAATATTTAGTAAGCACATTTAATGCACTGGTTTTAACTGAAATAGCTGCCGGAAAAGAATTTACGCATCCATCTGGCCCAACAGCAATAAAATCATCGGAAAGGACTTCGTACCCATTTGCCTGAAGCAGTGCCGCAAGAGTGCTTTTCCCGCTTCCTGCAGATCCTGAAAAAAGTACTGCTTTATTATTCCTAATTACCCCGGAAGAATGCAAGGTCATCATCCAATAGTCAAAACTTCGCTTATAAATTATAGAATAAATCAGTTTTAAAACAGCGCCTTTAAAAAAAACTAAATCGCCAGGCTTAAAAACTCCCGTTACACTACCTTTATATTTAAATATCAGGTGTTTGTTGGTTTCAAACAACTCAATAAGATTCTCTGAATCTTGTTTCATTTCTTTTTCAAACGCGGCAAAAAGTGGGTGAATCAGCTGTTTTAAATATTTGTTGCCATAAGATATTGTAAGCCATTCACCCATAAGATATGTAATTTTAGAAAATGATCTGAAAGAAAATTCCTCGGTTTGAATATTATATTTTGTTGAAATTAAATCTTCATTTTCCAAATTATTGCAAAAATTAATCCGATCAATTATTTCATCCACAAATTGAGGAATGTTTTTTTCTAAATGAGCATATTTATTTATACAAATTGATTTTATGCTGGGTATTTCAATTCCTTTTGCATATTGACGAAAAACTTCGAATGCAGGTTCTTCAAAAAGCACGAACGTCTTGGAATTTTTAAACCAAATTGCATGTGCATCATCAATTTTTTTTATAACAATTGGTATTATTCTTTGAGGATATTGGCTCATAAGTTTGAAATAGATTTGGAAATTAAATACAGCTTGTCTTTAAAGTTTTAATTCAAATAAAATGATAAAAATCTCAATTGACACGCACCACATTACAAAACTTTCTGGCTATTGATAGATATTACAACAATGACCACATCCCAAAATTCAAAACTGTTTCGGACATTTAAATATTGAAAAGTGTAATTTAGTTGTGATCTAAGTTTTGTTATTGTGTGCTTCATTTCAAAAATTACCGACTTTATGGATACATATTAAATAATATTGATAAGCTAAAAAACCAAACTAAAGAATGCCTCATCTGCCTGGACGAGTTGCCTGAGTTGAAGAAGCACTTGCTTTTTGAGTTGAAAGGAAAAGCATAGTTGTTGCCGTTAACGCTGTAATTCCGGCCTTTTTAATGGCCTCTTTTCGGGTGATATTTTCCCCCGATAGCCCCGTCTTTTTTCGATTAGTATTCCGATTCATTATTATGTGTTTTTTCAGGTCGTTAAATTACTGCACTAACAGTAGTTTTTCCAATTGGATTTTACCCTGATGTATTATTCTAAGAAAATAGACCCCTGCCGGGAACTTAGTCCCATCTATCAAATTCCGGTTCAAATTTTCAGCTTTATTTTTATACCACAACTTCCCATCTACACCGTAAAGTGCAAACCGAGTTTGGTGATTAGCCAATCCGTTAATAATAATCGCTTTATTTCGCGTAAAAACAAAAAAAGACTTCTTCGGAATAACACTTGATTCAGTCGTTTCCAGCATGTTTGTCAGTAAAAAAAACCTACCGGCACCTTTTGTACCTGCATCAACATTTGTAACATAATTTGTTCCTTCTAAATCAAGCCGTACAAAACTTTTGGTTTTAAAATCTTCTAAAACTACTTGCACTCCAAGAGGCAAATTAATTGTTTCGGCAGAAAATATTACTTCGCCACCAGAAGCAAAATCGAGCCCAACAGGAATTCGCAACGAGTCAGAATAAATATCAGGCAAAGCCTGCATGGCAAAATCAATCCCTATATCATCAATTAATCTTGTATAAAGTGCAAAGTTTCGATTTCCTTTTAACTTACCGGCATCGTACGAAAAATCGAGGCCATTGCTCATCTGGTTGTTGAATGAAACTGTAGTCTCATTTATCATGTCACCGTTTGCAACCAAAAGTTTTAATGTAGGCCAGGGTCTTTCTTCCGACTTAAAAGATGTTCCATTTGAATAGACCTGCATTGAAGGGGTATAATTCACTGTAGCCCCGTCCGTTTTTGATTTAACAATAAATCCCTGTCCCAAGTCAATATTTTCTGCTGCTGCGTTAGTATAAACCAAGTAATCATTCGAAGAATAATCCCAGATATACAATCCGGCATAAGCCGGATCTAAGTTACTGCTGTTGGCATTTAAAAAACCGTCGGTACCAGTTCCAATAATTGTTGAAGGATATGGATTTCCTACGGCGTTCCAACCATAATTGTTACGAGAAATTGAAATACCTGGTTCTCCTGAGTTAAGTGTACCTGAAAAGGTTACTAAACCGGCAACTGTACGTTTCAATACATAGCCTTTTGCAACACCCATAATATTTGTATTTCCCGATGCAGTGTAAGGCGACCAGCTATCAGTTAACTCGTTGTATGGAGCCAGGTCGTAATCATCATTTGCATATTCATTAATGGCGTTGCCTCCCAACGATGCAAATGCCCCTAATTGTTGGTTTGAAACGGCTGAAGAAATAATGTGCCAATTGTTGCTGGTAATGTAGCGTTCAACATTGGCAGTACCGGACCCGCTTACGGAATTACAAATCAGGCTTCCGGTATTTAAAGCATCCGATCTTACATAAATTGTCCCCTCATTTAAAAAAGTCCCATTTATTATCAGGTTTCCGTCATTATTTATGGTTAATATTTCCAACAAATTAAGTTGCAAGTTTTCAAGTGTAATTGTATCTGCAAAATCAACCGTAGCATTATCGTTGCCAATAATTATCGTATTCCCAACCGTAAAATCACTTGAAGGCCATGTTAACGACAAGGTATTACTGGTTTGCCAGTTGGCAGGGTTATTAATTGCCGAGCGTAAAAAGTCGGAAGTTCCAGAACTTGGCCCGCCATAAACCCCGTTGTCCATTTCAGGAATAGCAACAGCATTTATTAAATCGGTAAGCCCTGATGGCAAGAAAGTTTCATTTGTAGTAATTGGATCTGAAGTTTGCCATGAAGGATCGTCAAATGTAATGGTTGCAATAAATGTTGGAGCAGAACTTTCTCCCTGATATGCTAAAATTTGATCCCCATCCTGAGATAATTGAATATTCCCATCTGTTACCGCCCCATAACTTGCATTCCATGGAGAATTATCTTCGACAATTACAAGGGAACCTTTTGCCAGGCCTCCAGATGGCGATGTCCAACTAATTGTTCCTTCACCTGTACGAAACGTATTATCTGGTTTCCAGCCATTTTCAGTAAAGTGTATAATTTGATTTTCTGGAATATCGTTTAATGCGATAAATGCAAATTTATCGGGATTATCCGACTGAAAACCAACAAAGGCAATGTCGTCCGCAGTGAGCTGGGCAAAAGAACATTTGTTACTTTCAAAAAGAAAAATTATAACAAGTATTAAAAGAATGGATTTCATTTTTATGTGGATTTGGGATTCAAATTCGCTTTGAGTTAAGTCTGCATTAAACGGGTTTTATTAAAAATTTGTTTTGTAAATTAGAAAATAAAAGTTACAATAATTTTTTCGGAATAGGATAATAATAATCAAATAAACCCGATTTAATTTGTCTTAACTTTTTATTACCATTTCCTTTTTCTATTTTCAACAACAAATTAAAAGTAATGAATGTTGATGTTTTTATTCCTTGTTTTATCGATCAGTTTTACCCTGAAACTGCGGTCAATGTAATTTCTGTATTGGAAAAAGCTGGTTGCAATGTAAATTACAACCCGGATCAAACATGTTGCGGCCAGCCAGCATTTAATAGCGGCTACTGGGACGAAACAAGAACCCTGGCCGTAAAATTTATAAATGATTTTAATGGTGCCAATTTTATCGTATCCCCATCTGCTTCGTGTACAGGGTTCATAAAAAACTATTATGGGAAATTATTTGAAACTGATAAACAACGATTAAATGAATCTAATCAACTTTCAAAGCGGATTTTTGAATTTTCCGATTTTTTGGTAAATCATCTCAATTTTGTTGATTTTGATTCTGTTTTTAACCACAAAGTTACATTTCACGATTCGTGTGCAGGATTAAGGGAATATGGAATAAAAAATGAACCTCGCATTTTATTGCAAAATGTAAAAGGTTTAGAATTGGTTGAAATGGAAAACACTGATACTTGCTGCGGTTTTGGGGGAACTTTCGCGGCAAAATTTCATTCTATTTCTACTGCAATGACAGAACAAAAAGTTGAAAACGCACTTAAAACCGGTGCAGATTATATTGTTTCTACCGAAGCTTCCTGTTTGATGAATATAGAAAGTTACATCAGAAAAAAGAAATTGCCAATTAAAACAATTCATTTGGCCGATGTGCTGATGCAAGAAGAAAACTGAAGGACTGAAGAGCTTAATAAATAAAAATTATGTTCGCAGCTCAAAGCCCACAGCGCACTGCCCTCAACTATCCACTAAAACATCTGCATTTTATGTAGTTTTTTATATCGTCCGCTGAGTGTCATCAATTCTTCGTGCGTACCCTTTTCAACCACTTTCCCTTTATGAAGCACACAAATTAAGTCGGCATTTTTTATGGTTGATAAACGGTGGGCAATAACCAGCGATGTCCGGTTTTTCATTAAGTTTTCAAGGGCTTCCTGTACCAGCTTTTCCGATTCAGTATCTAAAGCCGAAGTGGCTTCATCGAGGATTAAAATCGGGGGGTTGTTTAATACTGCCCGGGCAATTGAAATTCGTTGTTTTTGCCCACCCGATAATTTGTCTCCCCGATCGCCAATCCGGGTTTCGTAGCCTAAATTATTGGCCATAATAAAATCGTGTGCATTGGCAATTTTTGCTGCTTTTTCAACATCTTCCTGCCTTGCATTTTCTACACCAAAGGCAATGTTGTTGAAAAAAGTGTCGTTAAACAAAATTGGCTCCTGGTTTACATTTCCAATTAAATTCCTTAGATCTTTAATTTTCAGGTCGCGCAGGTCGATTTCGTCAATACAAATTTTTCCATCTGTAACATCCCAAAAACGGGGCAGCAAATCAACAAGTGTAGTTTTTCCACCGCCCGACTGGCCAACAAAAGCAAAGGTTTTTCCTTTTTCTATTTCGAGCGAAATATTCTTTAAAACCGGTGTTGAATTGTATGCAAATGAAACATTTTCATAAACAATTTTGTGGTTAAAACTTTCCATTTTTATGGCATCCTTTTTTTCACAAATAGTTGATTCCGAGAGAAGGATTTTATCAATTCTTTCCATCGAAGCCAAACCTTTTTCAACACTATACAAAGCTGTGGAAAAGGCTTTTGCCGGATTAATGATGTTATAGAAAAAAACCAGGTATCCAATAAATGCCGCTGCATCCAACGAACTTTTATCGTTTATTATAAGTTGCCCCCCATACCACAAAACCAGTATTATTACAGCTGTTCCCATAAATTCGCTCATTGGGTGCGCCAGAAACCTTCGCCACATTAGTTTGTTCATAATGTGGAAATAACTTTCATTTTCTTTTTCAAACCGTTCAACAGCCTTTTTTTCGGCATTAAAAGCTTTTACAACACGCAGCCCGGAAAGGTCTTCGTCGATAATCGATAAAATATCGCCCATTTTATTTTGGCCTTTCATCGACTCTTTTTTTAGGCTTTCCCCAATTTTGCCAATGATGTAGCCTGCAATCGGGAACATTATCAGAACAAAAAGTGTGAGGCTCCAACTCATGTAAATCATTACGACCACTGAAACAATAATTAGAATTGGATTTTTGATCATCATGTCAAGCGAATTCATAATTGAATTTTCCACTTCGGTGACGTCACCTGTCATCCGGGCCATAATATCCCCCTTACGTTCGTCGGAAAAAAAACCAAGCGGTAATTGAAGGATTTTTCGGTAAATGAGCGATCTGATATCGCGAACAACCCCGTTTCTAATTACTACGATCATGTAGTTGGCGAGATAGTAAAATGCGACTTTCAAAAAAACGGTAATCACAATAAACAATCCAATAAAAATGAGTGCTTTTTCGTAGCTGTATTTTTGAATAATAAAACTAATATAGTAGTTGGCATTTTCGGTAAGAGAAGAAATTGTGAGTTGAAATTCTGGTTTGGTAAATATCAGTTCCTGGGTGCCAAACAAAATTTGAAGCGATGGGATTAACAATAAAAATGAAAAAGCCCCAAAAACGGCACTTAAAAAATTATAAACAATATTTAATATCAACTTCCATCTGTAGGGCGGAATAAAACGTCGGAGCAGTTTAAGAAAATCTCTCATGTAAGTATTTTAGAATTGGGAAGCTTAAAATATCCCTGTATAATTTTGAGGGCTAATTTGTTTTAATTCCTCTTTTATTGAATCATCAACGTTTAAGCCATTAATAAAATTGTGAATAGCTTCTTTGTCGATAATTTCATTTTTTCGTGTCAAATCTTTTAACGCTTCGTAGGGATTTGGGAAAAACTCGCGCCGCAGAATAGTTTGAATAGCTTCTGAAACAACGGCCCAGTTATCTTCCAAATCTTTTTCGATTGCCTTTTTATTTATCAAAAGTTTATTTAAGCCTTTTAAAGTCGATTTAATAGAAATAATTGTGTGGGCAAAAGGAACACCAATAAAACGTGTCACTGTCGAATCGGTTAAATCGCGTTGTAAACGCGAAACCGGAAGTTTGGCCGAGAGTTGTTCGAAACCCGCATTTGCAATTCCGATGTTTCCTTCCGAGTTTTCAAAATCAATCGGATTAACTTTATGCGGCATTGTTGATGAACCTACTTCACCCGTTTTAATTTTTTGTTTGAAATAAGCCATCGAAATATAAGTCCAGATGTCGCGATCGAGATCAAGGATAATATTGTTGATTCGTTTCATCGCATCGAAAATGGCGCTGTAATTATCGTAATGAGCAATTTGTGTAGTATATTTAGAACGTTCCAAACCAAGGTTTTTTTTGCAGAAATTGTTGGCAAAATTTCCCCAGTTAATTTCGGGGTAAGCAACAAAATGAGCGTTGAAATTACCCGTCGCCCCACCAAATTTTGCGTGGCATGGAAGAGCCCGAAGTTGACCGAGTTGAACCTGGATTCGTTCAATAAATACTTTGATTTCTTTTCCTAATTTAGTTGGAGACGCCGGTTGCCCGTGTGTTTTGGCCAACATCGGAATATCTTCCCACTCTTCAGCCAGGGTTTCCAGTTTATCAACCAGAATTTGAATTAGCGGATAATATTCATTTTCCAAAGCATCGTGGATTGATTTAGGGACTGCCGTATTATTAGCATCTTGCGAGGTAAGCCCAAAATGTATAAACTCTTTGTATTTACCCAAATCCAGTTTTTCAAATTCTTCTTTAATAAAATATTCGACTGCCTTCACATCGTGATTGGTAACGCTTTCAATCTCTTTAACACGGATTGCGTTATCAAGCGAGAAATCTTCATGAATTTTTCGTAAAACAGCTAATTTTTTAATTGAAATATTCTTTAGTTGTGGTAAGGGAATTTCGCAAAGGGCAATAAAATATTCAATTTCAACAAAAACCCGGTATTTAATCAGTGCATACTCGCTGAAGTATTTCCAGAGATTCTCAACTTTATTTCCGTACCTCCCATCAACCGGAGAAATGGCTGTTAGTGCATTTAATTTCATTATTTTGTTTTCTGAATTTTTCTTTATAAAGACTTTCAAACTGTAAACAATTATTTATAATTATTAATGTAACCTGAACTATTCATAAATTTATCTATTCCGAAATCAAACTGCTGAATAAAGAGAATGCTCGATCCTCGCTTCTCAAAATAGCTAAGGCTATTTCTGCGAGGCTCAACTCTGTGCTTCCCTTTATTCTGTGCATTTTGAATTCTCATAACGAAAAACTCATAAATAATTCAGGCTATTTGTTTAAGCATCTCTATTACAAAAACCTAATTAAGTTGCAAATTTAGTAAAATAGGCGGATTTGATTTTTCTGGAAGAATGATATTTTTCAATTTTCATTAACATTATTATTTCTAACTTCGCAATCAAACTTTAGCGGTAAAAAGGTGTTTACAGGAGAGAAATAATTTTATGATGGAAAAAACACGTGTTTCAATAGTTTCGTACTTAAATAGTAAACCTTTTTTATTCGGATTAAACAAATCATCGATACATAATTATATTGATTTAAGTTTGGATATCCCTTCAAAAATAGCGTCTAAACTTTCGTTCAATCTTACTGATATCGGGTTAATACCGGTGGCTGGTCTCGAAGATTTGGATGATTACAAAATTGTAAGCGATTATTGTATTGGTGCCGTTGGAAAAGTCAGGACGGTTGTATTGGCATCCGAAGTTCCGATGGATCAAATTGAAACTGTTTTAATGGATTACCAGTCACGGAGCTCGGTACAACTTGCCAAAGTACTGGCAAAATTCTATTGGAAAAAGGAATTTAATTGGGAAAATACTTGTTCAAATTTTGAAAATAAATTAATAAAAGGTTCAACTGCCGGAGTGGTAATTGGAGACCGTGTATTTAACCTGGCAGACAAATTCCGTTATAAATATGATTTAAGCGAAGAGTGGTTTAATTTTACAGGCCTTCCTTTTGTTTTTGCAGTTTGGGCAGCAAACAAAAATATCTCGAACGAATTTGAGGCTAATTTTAATAGGGCACTTTCATTTGGCATCGAAAAAATTTCGGATATTGCACTAATGGAACAAGCGAATTTTCCTGACGTAAACATTTACGAATATTTCAGTAAAAATATAAGTTTTAATTTCGATGCAGGGAAAAAAGAGGGTATGAAAAGGTTTTTGAAATTGGTAAACAAACTTGAACCAGTAGAATTATTATGAAAAAAAATGTTCGGAATATGGCCATGGTTATCTTCGTTTTAGTTACAACATTGACTTTTGCGCAAGAAGAAAATAAACAATTAGTTTACAAGCTAAATATTAAACAGGAAATTACCAAAGCTACCTGGCGTCAAACCCAGCAAGCGTTTGAGGCTGCCGACTCATTAGGTGCCGATATTTTTTTAATTCACATGAATACTTATGGCGGAACGGTACTTGATGCTGATTCAATAAGAACAAAAATATTACAAAGCACAATTCCTGTTTATGTTTTTATTGATAACAATGCGGCATCGGCTGGCGCGTTGATTTCGATTGCATGCGACAGTATTTACATGCGGCCTGGTGGGAGTATTGGAGCAGCTACAGTAGTTAATCAAACCGGTCAGGCAATGCCCGATAAATATCAAAGTTACATGCGTTCTACAATGCGGGCCACAGCCGAAGCGCATGGAAAAGATACTATTATTACTGGCAGTGATACAATTTATAAATGGCAACGTAACCCTTTAATTGCGGAAGCAATGGTCGATCAGAGTGTTTATGTTGAGGGGATATCGGATACGGGAAAAGTATTAACTTTTACACCCGCCGAAGCCATCGAAAATGGATTTTGCGAAGGGATTGCTGAAAATATCCCGGAAGTTTTAAAAAGGGTGGGGGTCGAAGAATACAAAATTATTGAGTATGAGCCATCGTGGATTGAAAAAATAATTGGCTGGTTAGTTCACCCAATGATTTCGGGTTTGCTGATTATGGCGATAGTTGGTGGCATTTATTTCGAAATGCAGTCACCGGGAATTGGATTTGCGCTTGGCGTTGCTATTCTCGCTGCAGTTGCATATTTCGCACCGCTCTACTTAGAAGGACTGGCTGCTAACTGGGAAATTATGGTATTTGTGATTGGGGTAATTTTAGTTGGGCTTGAAATATTTGTTATCCCCGGTTTTGGTATTGCGGGCATTTCGGGTGTGTTAATTATTTTTGTTTCATTGGTACTAAGCCTAATCGACAATGTAAATTTCGATTTCGAAAATGTTGAAGTTGATGGGGTTGGTGTTGCAATTACCACAGTTGTTTTGGGAATTTTTGGAGGTTTTGTTTTGTCGCTTTATCTCGGAAACAGAATGTTTTCTTCCAATTCGGGGCTTTTTAAAAATATGGCTTTAAAAACTGTTCAAAATGTTAGCGATGGTTTTGTAAGTGTCGAAACTTCGTTGTTCGATTTGAAAGGGAAAAGTGGCATTGCGCAAACAATGCTCCGTCCGGGAGGTAAAGTTTTTGTTGAAGGGGAAGTTTACGATGCTGTCGCCGAAAATGGTTATATCGAAAAAGACGAAAAAATTATGATTACTAAAGTGGAAGCAACACAATTGTATGTCGAGATTTTGGAATAATTATAGGGCATCTCTAAAAACTCCTTCGCATCAAAATTTTCAGAGTTTTTCAGAGACAATTCAAATTTTTGAAACACTATCGGGATAATGTAATAAAATTTGAAGCAGGATATGGAAAACTCTGAAAACCCTACGGGAAAGAAGATAATAAACAATCTGACTGCGTTATAATTTTTTGAAATAGCTACGGCTATTCTAAAAAATTATGCCTTGCATATTATTCATTATCTTCATTTTTTGAAAGAAATGAGTTTTTAGAGATGCCCTATATTTAAAGTTTGGCAAATTCTGATTCGCTATTTTTTAATATAAAGCTAAAAATTTAAATCCAATTTAAGAGGATTACAAATAGCACACTAAAAAGGGAGATGCTTAAATTAAGCTCTGATAAATATCATAAAGTATTTTTCTAATCACACTTTTATTACCAATATCTTGCGGCGTTTAAACAAGTCCATTGTTTCGCTGTTCAATTAGTAAAAGATTTATATGCTCGAATTTATAGAAAATTATTTTGCTGAACTTTGGTTTTTACTCCTGGAAATGGCTCCCTGGTTATTGTTAGGATTGATTTTTGCCGGTTTGTTAAAAGTTTATTTTCCGCAAAAACATATCGACAAATATCTTGGTAAATCCGATTTTAAATCATCGTTGAATGCTTCTTTGTTAGGAATTCCAATGCCACTTTGTTCTTGTGGTGTTATCCCAACCGGAATTTCCTTTTATAAAAATGGTGCTTCAAAAGGGGCGACAAACTCTTTTTTAATATCTACGCCACAAACCGGGGTCGATTCTATTTTTGCAACTTATTCTATGTTGGGTTGGCCATTTGCTTTATTACGCCCAATTGTAGCATTTTTTACGGGCGTATTGGGTGGTGTATTAACAAATCTATTCGATAAAGATAAAATAGCTGAACAAAATTCACCTTATTCAAATTTTAAAATTGACACTGTCGCCCTTGGTAAAAATGAAGAAAATTGCAATGATGATTCATGCGATTGCCATGAGTCTGAAATAGCTGATAATCGACATTCAATTGTAAAAGCGGCAGATTATGCATTTATTGAATTATTACAGGATATTGCCAAATGGTTGATACTTGGGTTTTTAGTCGCTGCCCTGATTTCAGTAGTTCTGCCAAACGATTTTTTTAGTTCGTTTCGGGGGTTGGGATTACTTGAGATTTTAGTGATTTTGGCAGCATCTGTCCCTATTTATATTTGTGCAACTGGTTCAATTCCCATTGCTGCTGTTTTATTATTGAAGGGTGTTTCGCCCGGTGCCGCACTCGTTTTTTTGATGGCTGGTCCGGCAACAAATGTCGCAACAATGACCGTTTTGGGAAAAACTATGGGGCGTAAATCGTTAATTATCTATTTGGCCACTATTACCGGAGGGGCAATTGCTTTTGGAATGTTAACCAATTTGTTAATTCCAGGCGACTGGATTTTAAGCAAAGTAATGCATATTCATGGAAATGGGGAAGGGCACGAAATGCTTCCAAAATGGGTACAGTTTGTTTCGGCTGTAATTTTGATTGTTTCGATATCAGGAGGGTTTTTCTATTCAAAATTTAACAAGAAAAATAAAATGGCTAAAGTGGAAGGAATTACCGTAAAAGTTTCAGGAATGACTTGTTCGCATTGTGAAGCAACTGTTAAAAGAAACCTGGAATCGATAAACGGTATTACAAATATTATTGCCGACAATAACACCGGCACAGTAAAAATTACTGGTCCAAAAATAAATCTCAGCAAAGTAAAAGAGATTGTTAATGGTTTGGGATATAAATATGATGGTTGATTATATTATTTAATTCGCTGATAAATTTGAAATAAATGCCCCTCAATATTGTTAAGTTCCATTATAAATACAATTTCCTTCTTTATCTTTGTTGAAATTCAATCTAATTAATACTCGGTTTACAAAATTGAGATTTGTTGGATTGAAGTTTAAAATAGACACAAT
This sequence comes from Prolixibacteraceae bacterium, assembly GCA_018648265.1. GTDB lineage: Bacteria > Bacteroidota > Bacteroidia > Bacteroidales > Prolixibacteraceae > Draconibacterium. The sequence goes on from JABGRN010000072.1 coordinate 21,299, forward strand.
GGAAGACGATATTCGATGGAAGCAACGTTTCTCAAATTATAAAAGGGCATTGAAACAGTTGCAAAAATTTATTGACAAAGGCAGTTTAAATGAACTTGAAGAACAGGGCTTGATTCAGGCTTTTGAATTCACGCATGAACTTGCCTGGAATGTGATAAAAGATTATTTCGAATATCAGGGAAATACAATGATTACAGGGTCACGTGATGCAACCCGGGAAGCCTTTCAAAACAGATTAATTGAAGATGGAGAGGGGTGGATGGAAATGATTAAAAGCCGGAATCAATCATCGCACACATACAATGAAGACACGGCTGCGGAAATTAGGGCGCAGATTTTCAATCGGTATTTTGAATTGTTTATCGCATTTAACAATAAAATGCAATCTATTCTGTAAACGATGAAGTTTGGTCTGAAACACGAACATATAAAAGCAATTAATGCGATTTTCATTCGGTATCCTATCATTGAACTGGTTATTATTTATGGTTCAAGGGCAACTGGTAAATACCGTAAAGAATCGGACATTGACCTCACCCTGATTGAATTTGAATTATCATTTTCTGAGTTGATGGAAATAGGGAATGAACTTGATGACCTTTTGTTACCATACAAAATTGACTTGTCTCAAAAAAGAAAAATATCCAATCCCGATTTGATTGAACATATCAATCGGGTTGGACAAATTTTTTACGAAAATATCAAATAAATCTATTTACAAATCCTTTTGGTAAATTCTAAATCGTTTGTAAACTTTTCCCCCCATTTTTTCCATTTCAGAGCGGACTTTGGTGTTGTATTCAAGTTCAAGGTGAGTATCGATTACCTTTTTACCTTCAGCTTTTGCCGATTCCATTAACTTAATTCCCATCATAACATCTAATCCACGGCCCTGATATCGTGGATCAACTGCACCAAGCAAAAGGTTTAATTGTTCCGACTTTTTACCTGCCGTTAAAACAGGAATAAATCCGAACGGGAATAAATAACCTTTCGATTTTTGAATACCACGACTAATATCAGACATGGCAATTACAAACGAAACTATCTCGTTTTTTTCATTTACAAAAACTTTTACAAACTTTGGATTGATAATAAAAAGATACCTATTAGCAAAATCGTCCATTTCTTTTTCAGTAAACGGGATAAAACCATAAATTTCGGTGAAGGTTTTGTTTATTAGCGAAAAAACCGGTCTGATAAATTTTTTTAATTTTTTGCGCGAAGTGAATTCAACAATTTTTAAGTGTTTGTTATTGCGTTGAAAACGTTCTGCAATCCGCAGGTAAAATTCAGGCCACTCCTTGGGTATATTAATTTTATAAACTACAAGATCATATTTTTTTTGAAACCCTTCCTTTTCCGTTAAATCAACCATGTACGGAAAACTGCAATTCGATGCAATAGAAACGGGTTCATCGAATCCTTCAGTTAGAAATCCTTGCGGGTCTTTATCCGAGAAAGCCAGCGGACCAACCAGCTTTTCCATTCCCTTTTCTTTTGCCCATTTAGCCACAAATTCAATTAACAAATGATAAACTTTCTGATCATTCCAAGTTTCGGCAAAAGCAAATCTTCCATGGTTTTCGTTATGCAGCTTATTATAATTATGGCTTATTACACCCATTATTCGTCCGACTGTTTTTCCGTCATTCCAGGCCAGCGCAAGTACAGTATCGCAATGATCAAAAGCCTTGTTTTTTTTTGGGTTGAAAAATTCCCATTCGTCAATATAAATAGGTGGAACCCAGTTCGAATGTTTTTTATGGATTTTTGCCGGGAGGTGAATGAAGGATTTTAAGTCACGTCTGTTAGTAACAGGTTTTATAATAACTTTCATTAGGTTTTTTTTCACAACGACTCCATAAATATATCAATATTTTCAAATATTAATAAATTACCAATGACAGATCTTCGTATTTAGATCCTGAAACAAGTACAGGATGACGTTCTAATAAAAAATGCTTGTTAACCCGTCATGCCGAATTTATTTCGGCATCTCAACTTTCATTTAATTATATGCCCAATAATTTTGGGTGAACTATCAGAAGGACTAAGATTTTGCCTTAACGTTTTGCAGCGCTATTTTGAGATTTCGCTTAAAGTAAGTACTTGTCCTTTTTCTAAAAGATTAGTTTTTAGTTTTTCATATTCAACATCCTGAACAGCAATTTCTTCGTCAATTGCCATACAAGCAGCAATAGCTGCCGATTGCCCAAGAATCATAAAAACGGGTTCCATGCGAATTGAACCAAATGCAATATGACTGCTCGAAACACAAACAGGAACTAGTAGATTCTCGCAATCTTCTTTTTTTGGAATCAGAGAACCGTAAGAAATTGAGTAGGGTGCTGGAGGAGAAACTCCAATATCGCCTTCATTTTGCACAAAACCCTCGGGAGTAATATAACGCTGGATATTGTGCGAATCCATAGCGTACGAACCCATTCCAACTGATTTTGGAACTACACGTTTTAAGAGAACGTCATTTTCGGTGCTTACATATTCGCCAATCATGCGACGTGCTTCGCGTACATAAATTTGGTGAGGCCAGTTTTCGTTATCGGTAAATTCGTCTTTTGCCAAACCCCATGTTGCCATTTTGGTTCGAATATCTTCAGGAACGCGCGGATCATTAGCAACAAACCAAAGTAATCCCTTTTGATAATCTCGATGCTCTTTAATAATTTCCACGCGGCGTTCGTAGCTTGCTTCCGGATAATCGTAGTTCATTCCAATATTATCGCTACTGAATGGACCATGATTGTTAGTATCCGTTTTTTTATTGGGAATGGGGTCGAATTTACTAAACCAGTCTTTTCTTCCGGTTTCCAGCGAACGTAATAATAATTCATATTGACCAGCATCGTAATTCTCCGGTTTTGGAAATGGAATCCGGTTTTCATCGTGGTTGGTCATGCACATCCGAAAACAATATGCTTGAATTTTATTGTCTCCGGCACCATATTCTCCAGGTGGTTCCGCGGAAATCCGGGGTAGCAAACCACTTGATGGATCTCCGGGAATTTTATATGGCGAAATGTCCTCCCAAAACCAATGTTGATGATGTAATACACCAGTTTGAATACCATTGTATTTTTCGTTGTATGTGGCACTACTTTCTCGGCCAACATGATAACTAACGCCGGAATTTGCCATTAGATCTCCTTCATAAGTTGCATCAATAAATACTTTTCCTTTCAATATTTTTCCTGAAAGTGTTTTTAATGAAACGATTTTTCCATCCTTTTTTATCACTCCATCTTCACGATCGAGCCATTCATCGCGTAAAATTTGAATATTATTTTCAGTAATAAAATCTTCAAAAACCTGTTCGGCGGCGTGTGGTTCAAAAATCCACATGGTACGTTGGTCACCGTCTATTGCCATTGTTCCCTGCCCACGATTTCCATACTCGCTTTTTTGTTGCCAAACCCACGAATCTTCTGAATCGTAGTGTTTCCAAATCCGATGGTAAAACTCGCGCGAAAGTCCTCCAATTGTCTCCTTTTTACCCGTGTCTGTCCAACCTAAACCGCCCGCCGTTAAACCGCCCAAATGTTTGTCGGGGGAAACCACGATTACCGATTTATCCGATTGGGCAATTTCGACAGCTGCAATAATTGCTGCCGATGTTCCGCCGTAAATAATTACATCGGCTTCAAAACTAATATCTGGTTCTTGCGAAGTTTTACATCCAAAGATTAAGATTGTGATACAAAAGACGGTTGTTAGAATTGCTTTCATTTTTTTTGATTTTAAACTGAACGATTTTGAATTTGATGAAGAAAAACGATTTATATTTAAGAAATAGATAACCCGGTTTTCTAACAAAGTATTATTCAAACTCTACTTTTCCAAAAAAAACCGGCCGGTGGTAATCCGGATTTTCTACTCCAATCGGGTTCCAGGTTATGTAGTGTGGTTTCGAAGTTTCATCGCCACATTTATAGAAATTGGCAGTTGCTTTTAATTCTGATAATGATTTTAAGTTATCAAATGCAAAACAATTTAAAGGAATACGAATCATCATTTCCCATTCAAAGTTCCCGCTTTTTTCTTCGAATGGTTGATTCCCCAACGAAGAAACGATTTTAATTTTTTCAACGATTGCCGGATCAACAAATTTTCGGTTATTTCTGCTTTCGCCATGAGCCAAATGTATTGTTCCGATACAACTAAATTCAAAATTGTAATAGTTGTTATTGTCAACCGAAATAAAAAACTCTACACAACTGTCTTTATAAACTTCGCCATTTGTTTTTGTTTCCCTGGCCAGAATGTGTTTTTCGCTTACATAAAATTTCAGCCATATTTCGTTTTTAACATGACCGATTCTGAATTTTACATTTGGCAGATAAGAAAAATCTTTCCAGTTTATAGTATCAATTGAATTAGTAACGGTCTGCGTTTCAAGCAAATGATCTGCTTCGGCAAGTGTTGACACTTTTTTGCGATTAATTTCTTTAATAAATAGCTCTTTCATGGTTTATTTTTTAGGTGTTTATCATTTACAAATATAATATTCGTTGGTGAGAAAAAGGTGTAGATCGTAAATTGACATTCTCATCTCGCTATTTACAGAGCTTTCATGTGTTGTTGTTGCAAAGTAAAGAACCGTTCTCTTTGTGGAAGAACGGTTCTTTATAATATTCGATTTTTTACAAAGGTTTTTTTATAATTCTTTAAAAAAGTCGTTTCCTTTGTCATCTACAATTATAAATGCAGGGAAATTTTTTACCGTAATCTTACGGACAGCCTCCATTCCCAGTTCTTTGAAATCAACAACTTCAACCGATTTAATGCTGTTTTTTGCAAGAATCGCTGCTGGTCCACCAATTGATCCAAGATAAAATCCGCCATGTTTTTTACAGGCATCGGTAACTTGTTGCGAACGGTTACCTTTTGCAAGCATTATCATTGAACCTCCATTTTCCTGGAATTCATCGACATACGGATCCATCCTGCCAGCTGTTGTTGGGCCAAAACTTCCTGAAGCCATACCTTTTGGGGTTTTCGCTGGGCCTGCATAATATACCGGATGGTTTTTAAAATAATCGGGCATTTGTTTTCCCTCAACTAACATTTGTTTGATTTTAGCGTGTGCAATATCGCGGGCAACGATTAAAGTGCCGTTCAAATTCAAACGTGTTTTTGTTGGGTATTTCGACAGTTCTTTTAAAACGATTTCCATGGGTTGATCCAGGTTTATATCAACAGCTGCTTCCATGTGCGGTGCTTTTTCGGGTAAAAAACGAGCTGGGTTTTTTTCCAATTCTTCAAGGAAAATACCATCTTCGTTAATTTTAGCCTTTATATTCCGGTCGGCGCTGCAACTAACGCCCAAACCTACCGGGCAGGAAGCAGCATGACGTGGCAATCTAATTACCCGAACATCGTGGACAAAATATTTACCGCCAAACTGTGCACCTACGCCACTTTCCTGGCAAATTTTTTCTACTTTCTTTTCCCATTCCAGATCGCGGAAAGCCTGGCCGCCTTCATTCCCTTCTGTGGGTAAATTATCATAATATCCAGCCGATGCTTTTTTAACAGTAGCCAGGGTAGTTTCTGCTGATGTTCCACCAATTACCAAAGCCAGGTGGTAGGGAGGACATGCTGCCGTTCCCAAATCCATAATTTTATCTTTTACAAATTTGGTCAGGTTTTCTTCGGTTAGCAGCGATTTAGTTTGCTGATACAAATACGATTTGTTTGCTGAACCGCCGCCCTTGGTAATAAAAAGAAATTCGTAACTGTTTCCTTCTTCAGCATAAATGTCGATCTGAGCTGGCAAATTAGTACCGGTATTTTTTTCTTCCGTCATCGAAAAAGGAACTACTTGTGAATATCTAAGGTTTTTTTCCTGATAAGTATTGTAAATTCCTTTCGACAAATGTTTGGCATCGTTCGCCCCTGTAAATACATTTTCACCTTTTTTCCCCATTACAATTGCAGTACCAGTGTCCTGGCATGTGGGAAGTTCTCCTTCTGCAGTAACAACCTGGTTCATCAACATTGTGTGGGCTACAAATTTGTCATTATCGGTAGCTTCAGGATCTTTTAGAATTTTCGCCAGTTTTTCGAGGTGGGCCGGGCGCAAATAAAACGAAACATCGGTAAATGCTTCTTTGGCAAGATATTCTAAACCTTCAGGTTCAATTTTTAAGATTTTACGCCCATCAACTTCGAAAGCGGAAATAAATTCTTTGGTTAACAACCTGTAATTTGTATCATCTTTTAAAATAGGAAAAGGTTTTTGATATTTAAATTCCGACATGTTTAATGTATTTTTATGATTTTCATTTCTGGAAACAAAGATAAAACTATTCATTATTTTATATTCTAATTTCTGAATTCTCTGTCGATGTTTTATTTAAAATTCTTTTCTATTTTTAACTGTTCAAAATATATAACAAAACAAATATTTTAAATTGATGAGAAAATCACTTATAATTAGCCTCTTAATCGGTATTATTTTTATACCCGGGATCCGGGCACAAACAAGTTCGTTAATCGTAAAAACCTCTGTTACTGAGGAAGTAAAAAATCAGTTTAAAAATTCAGGCCGGATTTTCTTGTTTGTTACAAGTAGTCGAGGCAGGGAACCCCGTTTTAATTCCTGGCCAAATAAATCTAATAAAATATTTGCCACTAATCTTGAAAATTGGGATACGAACGAATCATTTATTTTTAATAGTTCTGTTGATTTGGTGAAGTCGATCGATATTTCGCTTAATGAAATGCCAAATGGGAAATATAGGATCCAGGTTTTGTGGGATCAAGACACTAAAGAATCGAGGATAAATGCTCCGGGGAATTTATATAGTGAAGTAATATCTGTTGATTTAAGCGAAAATAAAATATTGGAACTTCCTTTGACCAAAATTGTTGACCAAACTAAATTAGCCGATCATAAATTTTTAAAGGAAGTTGATTTTAAGAGTCATATGCTTTCGGAATGGTGGGATAAAGAAATGAGGGTGAAAGCAGCAGTTTTATTACCGGGTGGATTTTTCGACAATCCTGACAAAAAATACCCGGTACGCTATAACATTGCCGGTTACGGAGGACGTTATACACGGGCAAACAGATATGTTGAACGGGATACAACTTTTTTAAACTGGTGGTTTTCAGATGAAGCACCTCAAATTATTAATGTGTTTTTAGATGGCGAAGGCCCATTTGGTGACTCTTATCAACTTGATTCTGAAAACAACGGCCCATTCGGAACAGCACTTACCCAAGAACTGATTCCGCATATAGAAAAAAAATACAGGGGATTGGGAACTCCCGAATCGCGTTTCGTTGATGGTTGCAGTACCGGTGGCTGGGTTTCCCTGGCATTACAATTGTTTTATCCCGATTTCTTCAACGGCTGTTTTTCATACAGCCCCGACCCTGTTGATTTCGAACATTGCCAGTTAATAAATATTTATAACGATAAAAATGCTTATTATAACGAACACGGCTACCTTAGGCCAATTGTGAGAGATGTTTATGGTGAACCTGTAGTTTCACAAAAAGATTTTATTCAATTTGAGAATGTGTTAGGAAGCTCCAACACCTATTTAAATTCAGGTGGACAATTTAGTGCTTTTACGGCTTTATTCAGCCCGAAAGGTGAAAATGGTTTGCCAAAACCTATGTTCGATCCATTTACAGGTGAAATTGATCGGGAAGTTGCCGAGCTATGGCGCAAATATGATTTAAAAAATTACATTAAAAACAATTGGGAAAAGTTAGGGCCAAAACTTAAGGGGAAGATTTGGATTTGGACTGGTGATATGGATAGTTATTATTTAAATCCAGCCGTTCGGACATTCGACAAGATGATTAAGAATTTAGATAATCCAAAATCTGATGCTTCAATTAATTTTTCTCCAATGAAAGGGCATTGTGCAGAATATGACAATAAAAAAGTTATTTTGCAAATTGCAAATAAAAAAATACCTTTGTGTTTGGACGCAAAATAAATTCAAAAATATAATGATTAGTCAAAAAAACTAATTGTAAGAAACTACTGCAAACTTTATGGTGGTTTAAATTGTTAAATATCATAATTGTTTGGCGCAAAATGTGTATTTAAAAAGTTGCAGGCTAAAACAATTTTTGAATGTTGATGAGTTAATTGATGATTATATTGATATACTTGAAAAATTATTTAAACAATTAATAGTTTTTTGCGTATTCAATTGAAGGTAAGTTTTAGTTCTATAATTATAAAAAAATGAAAACAACGAGGGCTTCTTTAGTAATTTTGTTCTTCCCTGTTTTTTTTATCTTAAACTCCAATAGCGGCGCCAGTGAGTATTTTTCAACTGGAATGTCAATTTCTTTTAATAATGCAAAATTTGTAGAATATCTCGATTCACCGCCAATAGCTGTAAACGATACTTTTGTTTTAGTTGTTGGTTGTGGAAACAATGCTATTAGTGGAGATGTAATGGCGAATGATGGGGATCCAGATGGGGATCCAATTGCTTTGACCTTTGTTTATGCATTAAGTACCGGATCGTTATCTATCAGTAATAAAGGGGTATTTACATTTAGAAATTTTGACGGGTTTGTGGGAGAAGCAACTTTCAAATATAGGATTTGTGAAACAGGTAATTATAATAGTTGTTCTGAAGGTATTGTAGTTATTTTTGTGAAAAATGATAATGACTGTGACGGAGTTGCCGATGCCGATGATATTGACGATGACAATGATGGGATTTTGGATATTCACGAGGGAGAAGGGTTAATCGATTTCGATGGTGACGGTATTGTTGATTGTTGGGACATTGACTCTGATAATGACGGTATCACCGACAATGTTGAATGGCAAATAGAAAATGAATATATCACAATTACCGGAACTGATTCAAACGGAGACGGGTGGGATGATGCTTACGATTCAGGTTCTGGCGGGAATTATTATGAGCAAGTTGATACAGATAGTGATGGTTACCCAGATTTTATTGACACAGATTCAGATGATGATGGTGCGCTAGATATAGTTGAAGGAAACGATACGAATTTCGATGGAATTGCTGATGTTGAACCTGTTGGATTGGATTCAGACTTAGATGGTTTAGATGAAGCATACGATTTGGTAGCCGGATGGTTACTTCCTAATAATTCTACCGGAAGCGATGTCCCTTTGGCAGATCACGATAATAATGGTGTACGAGACTGGAGGGATGCTAACGATACACCAATAATTGGCGAAGATATTTTTGTTGATGTATTTGATGTGACAGTATTATCCTTAAGAATTTTCCCAAATCCAACTAAAGGAATTTTCAACTTGAAGGTTTCTGAAATGATCGTTAACCAGGGTTTAAAACTTGAAATGTACGGATTGGATGGAAAACTTCATTATGAGAAAAAGATAGTTAGCAATGAAAATATAATTAATCCGGGTAATGTTGATTCAGGGGTTTACATAATTAAATTAAAATCCGATACACAAAATTATACCCAACGTTTACTTATCAACCGTTAATCAATTCTAGAAACAGTTTCTTTGTCTAAAAATTTGCAGAATAAAATGCAATAAAATTTATTCTTTTTTGGGTTCAATCCCTACCGATTGCCGCGTGATTCTTATTTGAAATTGTAAACTTTGTAGTGGTGCATTTTATGGCTCACTTCATAATTCGGGTTGGTTTTGTTTTTAAGCATAAATTTTAGCA
>JABGRN010000073.1 GCA_018648265.1 Prolixibacteraceae bacterium
CGTAAAACTTCTCTGACCACGTTCAAAGAACGTGGGTTTTCACATTGAACTAAAAGAGAACAATAAACTTGTAATATGCCTCTAAGATTTCTGAATTCGCCCTTTTAAGTCAGGTTAGTTTAAGCATCTAATTTATCTAATTCAAAATAAAAATACAATTGAATACAATAAAATTGGTTTCATTTTTATTTCACCCTACTTTTATTAAAAATTAACTTTGTTAGTTTTAAACAATAAATATTAATCCGTGTTTTTGTTTGTTTCAAAAAATCAATTTAATCTTTATAGAAATGAAAAGTGCAACCTTGTTTTTTCTGTTTTGTTTATCGGTACAAAGTGTTTTTAGCCAGAATTTTCAAAAATTTTATGTGGGAACCTTTACATCTGAGGGTGCTGAAGGAATTTATCTGTGCAATTTTAATGATGAAACAGGCGATATAACCCTTGACAAAACATTCAAAGCCATCGATAATCCTTCGTTTTTAAAAATCTCGCCAAACAGGGAATATTTATATTCAGTATCGCGGGCTAACGAAGCTATTGAAAAATCAGGAGGATTTGTATCGGCATATCAAATTAATAAGGATGGAACATTAAAATTTTTAAATAAACAGATTTCAAATGGAAGCGGGCCATGCCATGTTGATGTTTCCCCCGATGGAAATTTTGTTGCCATTGCAACATATGGCGGGGGAACCACATCACTGTTTCCGGTGAATAAAAATGGGAGTTTAAAACCAGCAACGTCCATAATTATTAACCAAGGTAAAAACCCTGATAATTCAAGGCAAGAAAAACCCCATGCACATTCCATAAAATTTTCGCCATTTTCCAGACATGTTTTTAGTGCCGATTTAGGCACCGACCAACTAAATATCTATTCGCTCAAGGGAGATTCTTTGGTAGAATCTAATCAGAGATTTGTTAAACTGGCACCGGGTTCCGGGCCGCGCCATTTCGATTTTCATCCAAATGGAGAAATTATTTATGTAATTAACGAATTGAATTCTACAATAACTTCATTTAAATTGCGTGGGAAAAACTGGGTTCAATACCAAACCATTACGACTTTACCTCAAGGTTTCAAAGGAACAAGTTACTGTGCTGATATTCACGTTTCGGCTGATGGCCGTTTTTTGTACGGATCGAACCGGGGCGATAATTCCATTGCACTTTTTGTAATCGAAGGAAATTCTCAGCGATTAATCAGTTTCGGGACTGTATTAACCAAAGGCGATTGGCCACGTAATTTTACCCTGAGCCCAAACGGGAAATATATGCTGGTTGCAAATCAAAATAGCGGGAATATAACAGTATTTAAAATTCATAAAGAAACTGGTGTCCCTGAGTTTACAGGTAAGGAAATTAAACTTCCAAGCCCGGTTTGTCTTGAATTTTTGTAACATTTTATAGGTTTTCGATACATTTTAATAAAGCACAAATCAGTTAAAATGTTGAAAAAAAAATTGACTGGAATATTATTATTTCTAATTTTTCTATCGATAATACAAAGTACTTTTTCTCAAAGTAAAAATTCATTTACCGTTGTTTACAATAATTTGTCGTTTGAAACAGATTTGCAAAGCGATTGGGGTTTTGCTGCATGGATTGAAATCGGGAAAAAAGTAATTCTTTTCGATACTGGAACAAAAAGTAAAATCCTGCAGCAAAATTTGAAAAAATTAAAATTTAACCCCGAAGTTGTTTCAGCAATTGTTATTTCTCACGAACATTACGACCATACAGGAGGATTAGAAACGATGTTGGAAAAAGTGCAACCAGGAACCCATGTTTATTTACCTAATAATTTTGATGAGAAATTACTGACAAAGTTTGAAAATCTAATTTTTGAATTTAATGAAGGTTTTGCAAAGATTGCTGATAATATCTGGGTCAGTAATTTATTTCAAAATATGGAAAATAGAATTTTGGAACAAGCTTTAATAATTGAAAAAAATAATGAAATAATTGTTATTACTGGTTGTGCGCATCCAGGAATTGTGGAAATGTGTACAAAAATTAAAGAATATTTTCCTCGAAAAAAGATCGAATTAGTAACCGGTGGTTTTCATTTAAGGGGTATGTCGGTTAATAAAGTTAAGGAGATTTCAGACCAGTTAAAACTATTAGCAATTGAAAAAGTTGCACCTTCTCATTGCACTGGTCAGCAATCAATTGATGTTTTTAAGGAAGAATGGAAAGATAATTATGTAACACTGAACCTTGGCGATTCTTATAAATTTTAACTAAATTTTGTACTTATTAATTTTATGAATTCGTCGCGAGTGGCGGTTTTCTGAAAGGCTCCGGTAAAATCGGAAGTTGTTGTAATGGAATGTTGTTTCTGAATTCCCCGCATCTGCATACAAAGGTGTTGAGCTTCAATAACAACGGCAACTCCCAGCGGTTTTAATGTATCCTGAAGACAATCTTTAATTTGCATTGTTAATCGTTCCTGCACCTGCAAGCGGCGCGAAAAAACATCGACAACCCGTGCAATTTTACTTAAGCCGGTGATAGTCCCATTGGGAATGTAGGCAACGTGTGCTTTTCCAAAAAATGGTAATAAATGGTGTTCGCACATCGAATAAATCTCAATATCTTTCACAATAACCATTTGTCGGTAATCTTCTTTAAACATCGCCGATTTTAAAATTTCAACCGGGTCGTTTTTGTAACCCTGCAATAAAAATTGCATAGCTTTTGCAACCCGTTCGGGAGTTTTATCCAAACCTTCCCTCAAAACATCTTCCCCTATTAATGAGAGGATATTTCTATAATTCTTCGAAAGTTCGTTTGTAGTTGTTTCGTCAAAATTTTCAATTCTTTCGTAGCCGTTTGAGGCATTAATTTTAGCCAAATTCATAAAAGCAGTTGTTAAAAATTAGTACAAAGATTAACTTTTTTTCATAAAATCAGTATGAAAGGTTATAAGGTTTTTTAGAATCCAAAAATTTATTAAAATTGGACTATGAAGATTTTAATTATTGCAGCAACCTGGATGGAGGTAAAATTGTTGGCCGATGAGTTTGAATTTTTAGGGGAAAAAAGCAATTTTTTAAAAAAATACCAGCTTGCCGATATCGCAATTGACATTTTAATTGCCGGGATTGGTACCACATTTACCACATTTCATTTAACAAATACACTTCAGCAAAATAATTATCAACTTGTTTTTAACATAGGAATAGCCGGGAGTTTGTCGCGTGAATTGAAAATCGGGCAGGTAGTTAATGTTGTTTCTGAAGAATTTGCCGATTTGGGCATAGAAAAAAAGGAGGAGTTCTTAACCCTGTTTGAAACAGGTTTTATTGACAGTAACGAATTCCCATTTGAAGGCGGATTGTTAAAAGCAAGCGGTGGAAATGGGATGTTGGATTTTATAAAAGTGAGAGGAATAACTACAAATAAAAGCCACGGTAGAAGTTCGAGCATTGCAGAAATCAACGAAAAATTTTCGGCACACATCGAATCTATGGAAGGTGCTGCTGTTTTTTATGTCTGTAGTTGGCTGGGCGTCTCTTGTTATCAAATAAGGGCAATTTCGAATTTTGTTGAACCTCGTGACTCTTCGCATTGGAATATCCCTTTGGCATTGGAAAATCTGAAAACAGGTGTTCTTAATGTTTTGACAAAACTCACGGTGCCGGTAAATTGATTTTGCTATTTTTGGGCAAAATTAATTCAAATGAAACTTACACTTGGTTTTTCAACATGTCCCAACGACACATTTATTTTTGATGCGATGGTCCACAAAAAGGTGGATACCGAGGGTTTAAATTTTGAACTAATTTTAGGTGATGTTGAAGAATTGAACCGAAATGCGTTTGAAGGATCTGTCGATATTACCAAATTAAGTTACCATGCTTTTGCTTATGTTGCCGAAAAATACAAATTGTTAACTTCCGGAAGTGCCCTGGGACGTAAAAACGGTCCTCTTTTAATAAGCAAACGTAAAATTAACCGCGATGAAATTTCGGGTTTAAAAGTTGCAATTCCGGGAAAATATACCACCGCCAATTTATTGTTTAGCATTGTTTTTCCCGATGTAAAAGAAAAAAAAGAATATCTTTTTTCTGAGATCGAAAGTGCCATTTTAGACGGCGAAATGGATGCAGGGGTAATTATTCATGAAAACCGTTTTACATATCAGAAAAAGGGTTTAAAAAGTATTATCGATTTAGGTGAGAACTGGGAAGAAAAAACCGGGCATCCAATTCCCTTGGGAGGAATAGTAATTCGCCGGAATTTAGATATAAAAATACAGGAAAAAGTAAACCGGGTTTTAAAACGAAGTGTAGAATTTGCTTTTAATAATCCGAATTCAAGTTATACTTATGTAAAAAAATATGCACAGGAGTTGGAAGATGATGTTATAAAAAAGCACATCGATTTGTATGTAAACCAGTTTACTGAAAATTTAGGTGAAGAAGGAAAAAGTGCGATAAAAAAATTATACGAAGTGGCTTCAAAAGAAGGAATAATATCACCTGTTCGGGATGATATTTTTGTTGACTAGAAAATTATCACTTCAGTAAAATGTCTCGGATTTTACCCAACTAACTTTTTATATTTTACCCTTTTTGGAGCTTCATTTCCCATTCGTTTTTGGCGATTTTTTTCATATTCAGAAAATGAACCTTCGAAAAAAGTTACTTCCGAATTTCCTTCAAATGCTAAAATATGCGTTGCAATGCGGTCGAGAAACCAGCGGTCGTGCGATATTACAACGGCACACCCGGCAAAATTATCAAGCCCCTCTTCCAATGCTCGTAATGTATTTACATCAATATCGTTAGTTGGTTCATCAAGCAAAAGAAGGTTTCCTTCTGCTTTAAGGGCAAGGGCCAAATGTAAGCGGTTTTTTTCCCCGCCAGAAAGCACCCCACATTTTTTCTCCTGATCGGCACCATTAAAATTAAACCTGCCAACATAAGCACGTGAGTTTGCTTGTTTGTTCCCCAACATTACAGTTTCTGTACCTCCTGTAATAACTTCAAAAACCGACTTTTCAGGGTCAATTGCCTGATGCGTTTGGTCAACATAGCTAATTTTCACCGTGTCGCCAATTTCGATTTTTCCTTTGTCGGCTTCTAATTGTTTCATTATTAGTTTGAACAATGTGGTTTTTCCGGCACCGTTAGGCCCGATGACACCGATAATTCCTGCGGGAGGGAGTTTAAAACCAAGTTTTTCAAAAAGTACCCTTTCACCAAAACCTTTCGAAACGTCTTCCATTTCAACAACTTTATTGCCTAACCGTGGACCGTTGGGAATGTATATTTCCAGTTTTTCTTCTTTCTGATTTACATCTTCATTTAACATTTTATCGTAAGCATTTAAACGTGCTTTCGATTTTGCGTGCCTTGCTTTGGGTGCCATCCTCACCCATTCCAATTCGCGTTCAAGTGTTTTTCGTCGTTTAGAATGTCCTTTTTCTTCTTGCTCTAATCGTTTGGCTTTTTGCTCAAGCCACGATGTATAATTTCCTTTCCACGGAATCCCTTGCCCACGGTCAAGTTCTAAAATCCAGCCGGCTACATTATCCAGAAAATAGCGGTCGTGAGTAATACAAATTACGGTTCCTTTATATTGGTCGAGATGCATTTCCAACCACTGAATACTTTCAGCATCGAGATGGTTAGTTGGTTCGTCGAGCAATAAAATATCGGGCTCCTGAAGTAACAACCGACAAAGTGCTACCCTGCGCCGTTCACCACCCGAAAGTTCTTTCACCGGTTGTTCGTCGGGCGGGCATTGAAGTGCATCCATTGCCCGTTCCAGTTTGCTGTCAAGGTTCCAGGCATCTAATTGCTCAATTCTTTCCTGCAAGTTGGCCTGTTCAGTTATTAATTTTTCCATTTCATCCGGGTTTTCGTAAACCTCTGGCAATCCAAATTTTAAATTTATTTCTTCGAAAGCACTCAAAATATCAATAGTTTCCTGCACGCCTTCCTGAACAATTTCTTTAACCGTTTTCGATTCATCTAACTGTGGTTCCTGGTCTAACAAACCAACTGAGTAACCAGGTGCAAAAACCAATTCGCCATTAAATGATTTCTCATGTCCGGCAATAATTTTAAGCAACGTCGATTTTCCAGAACCGTTCAAACCAATAATCCCGATTTTAGCTCCCAGAAAAAACGAAAGTGAAATATCTTTTATTACTGTTTTATTGGGAGGGTAAGTTTTACTCACTTTGTACATCGAAAAAATTATTTTTTTATCGTCGCTCATTGTTGTTGTATTTTAGTTTGCTTCAAAATTAGGAAAAGGAAACAAAACCACACCGAAAATGATTACTTAATAACAAGTAATCAACCTAACCTGAACTATTCGGAAATTTATCTGTTCCGAAATCAAACTGTTTTGAATAAAGAGAATGCTCGATTCTCGCTTATCAAAATAGCTAAGGTTATTTCTACGAGGCTAAACTCGGTGCATCCCTTATTCAGTGCATTTTGAATTTTCATAACGAAAAACTCATGAATAATTCAGGCTAACTAAGTTAACCCTATATGAATTATTATTAACCTTTTTTCTGAGGTCCCCTTTTGAAAAGGAACAAATTAGTATCTTTGTTCTGCTTTTGGCAAATCGGCCTTAACCGTCTGGTTTTCTGATCAAAACAATATAATAAGTTAAATAATAAAAAACTACTCACAATGTTAATTAACGACGTAAAAGCAAGAGAAATTTTAGATTCTCGTGGTAACCCAACTTTAGAAGTTGAAGTATTGCTGGAAAGTGGTGCATTTGGCCGTGCAGCTGTTCCATCAGGAGCATCAACTGGCGAAAACGAAGCACTTGAATTACGCGATGGCGATAAAAACCGTTACCTTGGAAAAGGTTGTTTAAAAGCTGTTGAAAACGTAAACGAAGTAATTGCCAAAGAATTAATTGGTTGGGACGCAACAGAACAAGTAGCCATCGACAATAAAATGTTGGAAATGGACGGTACTAAAACTAAATCTAATTTGGGTGCCAACGCCATGTTAGGTGTTTCGTTGGCCGTTGCAAAAGCTGCTGCCGACTATGCAGAACTTCCATTGTACAGGTACATTGGTGGGGTTAACGCTAAAACCTTACCGGTTCCGATGATGAATATTATCAATGGTGGTTCACACTCCGATGCGCCTATCGCATTTCAGGAATTTATGATCCGCCCGATTGGAGCCCCTTCTTTTCGTGAAGCATTGAGAATGGGTGCTGAGATTTTCCACTCCCTGAAAAAAGTATTGCACGACCGCAATCTTTCAACGGCAGTTGGTGATGAAGGTGGTTTTGCCCCGGCTTTAGATGGAACAGAAGATGCTTTGAACAGTATCATTCAAGCTATTAAAAATGCAGGTTACAAACCCGGCCGAGCTGAAGATGGCGGCGATGTATCTATCGCTTTAGACTGTGCTGCATCTGAATTCTTTTCAAATGGAATATACGATTATAGTAAATTTGAAGGCGAAGGAGGTGCAAAGCTGAACTCTGAAGAACAAGCTTCATATTTGGCTGAATTAGTCAAGAAATTCCCAATCGATTCAATCGAAGATGGAATGGATGAAGGTGACTGGGATGGCTGGGTTGCTCAAATGAATAAAATTGGTGATAAATGCCAATTGGTTGGCGACGACCTTTTTGTTACAAATGTTGAGTACCTGAAAAAAGGTATAGAACTTGGTGCTGCCAACTCAATCCTTATTAAAGTAAACCAAATTGGTACATTAACCGAAACCTTAGATGCTATTGAAATGGCGCACCGCGCTGGTTACACTTCAGTAACTTCGCATCGTTCGGGCGAAACCGAAGATTCTACAATTGCAGACATTGCTGTTGCAACCAACTCAGGTCAGATAAAAACCGGTTCTTTGAGCCGTTCAGACCGAATGGCAAAATATAACCAATTGCTTCGTATTGAAGAAGAATTGGGAGCAAGTGCTATCTACGGTTACAAAAAAATATATAAAAAATAATCACAAGAGATAAGACTTTCAGAAAGCCGCTTTCCGTTGGGGAGCGGTTTTTTTATGCATTAATTAATCTGATTCATGAAATTTCATCTAAAAGAAAAATACAAGTGATACCGATTTGACAACAAAATATCGCCATCTACAATGTTTAATACCGATTTAACAACCAAATGTCGCATACTTTCGTTTTACTCAGCATACTCCTTTGTTGTAGTATCGGCATTAACCATTATAAACTTCGAAATTGCCATGCGGCATTTCAAAGTACAATTGGTATTATTGGCGTTTTCTATGAGACACTACTTATCAATATAATCCATATTCCTTATTCCATTTCGGCAGAAGTGGAACAGTTGAAGCCGAAGACTCAATTTATCGGGCATTGTAGAAACAGGGGGTAAAAATAATTTTAGGAAAAGTAATTTTAAAATATCGCCCGAACCAAAATAATCCCGAGGTAAACAGCAAGAATTCCAAAAAACAAACTTCCGCCGACATTCCAAAAAAACTGTCCGAATGAGTTTTCTTTGAGCATGGTTAAATTATTGTAGGCAAACGACGAAAATGTGGTAAATCCGCCGCAAATTCCAACAGCCAAAAATAAGCGCCATTCAGAATTTATAAAATTTCCTTTTTCTGCCAGTGCGAAAATTATTCCGATAATAAAACTTCCGGCAATATTTGCTACAAAAGTTCCCCACGGAAAAGTAGTTGCCAAACCCTTTTCAACAAAAACCTGGACAAGGTAACGCATTACACTTCCAATAAATCCACCGGTTCCTACAATTAAAATATTCCGAAGCATAAAAAAGTTATTAGTTTTAACCTATCAAAAGTAATAAAAATGAGAGTACGGATTTTTACATTACTAATATTTGTTCTGAACAGCTATTTTGGTTTTGCACAACAAAAATTTGAAACTGCGCTGGAACATTTGCTTCAGCAGCCGGAATATAAAAATGCATCGGTAGGAATTCATATTCAGGATTTGGAATCGGGAGAAACTCTTTTTGAGTTAAATTCCAATAAGTTATTGATTCCTGCTTCGACCATGAAACTGATCTCTTCAGCAAGTGCATTGGAAATGTTGGGAGCTGATTATCGGTTTAAAACCAAACTCGGTTACATTGGCGAAACTGAGAAAAATAATGTGCTAAATGGCGATTTGATAATTATTGGCGGGGCAGATCCGACTTTGGGTTCCGAGCATTTTATGGGTCATTATTTTAATCCTCATTTTCTACAAGTTTGGGCACAAAAAATTAAGTCTGCCAATATTCAACAAATAATTGGTGATTTGATTTTGGATACTTCAATTTACGATTCGGAAAAAGTACCGGCAACCTGGATTTGGGAAGACATTGGGAACTACTATGGAGCCGCAGCAAATGCATTTACTGTTTACGATAATTTATTTCGAATTGCTTTTAACTCACCCCGAAAAATTGGGAAAGCGACAAAAATAACTTCGATGTACCCGAAAATAGAAGGGTTGGAAATAATTAATGAAGTAGTTTCGGCTGATAATTACAGCGATTTGGCTTATGTTTTTGGTAGTCCGTTTGATAAAAAACGTGTGATTCGTGGTACCATTCCCAGAAACAGAAAAGCCTTTACAATTAAGGCTGCCATTCATCAACCCGAAGAATTATTGGCAGAAGAGTTTTTAAAGTATTTGGCAAATGAGGGAGTTTTTATTTCGGGTGAAATCAAATTCGAAAAGATAAATAAAAAAGCTTTTCAAACGGTTTATATTCAGGAATCGCCAACACTTGCTGAAATTGTAAAAGTATTAAATTATGAAAGTGTGAATCTGTTTGCCGAACATCTGGTAAAACAGATTGCTTTTGAAAAAATCGGTGTGGGGAACAGGCAATCCGGAATTGAATTAATTGAGGAATTTTGGAAGTCGAAAGGAATTTCAACAGAATATCTGTTTATGGAAGACGGCAGTGGATTGTCGCATTTCAATGCTGTTTCACCAGCTTTTTTTACTGCGGTTTTAAATTTCATGACTAAAAGAAGTACAAACAAAAAGACATTTTTAAACTCACTTCCTGGAGCAGGCGAAGGAACTTTGAAAAGATTTGACAAAGAATTATTTCCTGAAAATACATTAAAAGCGAAAAGTGGATCGATGACCCGTGTGCGTTGTTACGCTGGTTATTTGGATGTGGACTCGGGTGCGAAAGTTGCTTTTTCAATTATGTTTAATAATTTTTCAGGGTCGCATTCAAAATTGGCCGATGAAATTGAAAAATTATTGCACAATTTTTAAAATTAACCTTAAAAGTAACCGCTTTCTTTATGGATAAAGTATTTAAAACTCAAATATTTTTGTCATTAATATGCAGTAAGTCAGATTTTTGAATATGTTGTTGCTCGTTTATAATTCATAATGATATTGACTTGTATTATTTAATGTTGTAACTTGTGTATCACCATTAAATCAAAATGAACCCAGAATATGGATTCATTTGTATTTTGAAATAAGGTGCTTATCCTGTTTTTTTAAGGACTTTGTAATTGAATTTTAAGGTTGTTGAATGCATCTTTTATTCAGATTGTTATTTGGTTTATTGAAAACTTAAAATACGCAAGCGAATGATTTACGAGGCCCTGCAAATATTAAAAGAACAACTGGATACATACTTCGAAAAAGTTGGTTTGGGTAAAATAATTGCTCTCGAAAATATTGCACTTTGGGAATCAGGAAGCGAAGAAGCAAATAAAGTGGACGGGAAAGTTGTTTTAACTCTTTTAAACATTGAAGCAGAAACCACTTTAAAAAATGCGCCGGTTGCACAGGTTGTAAATAATAAAACAGAGTACAGAAACCCTCCAGTTCATTTAAACTTTTTTCTATTAGTTAGTGCCAATTGCGACACCTACGACAAATCATTACGAAGCATTTCAAAAACCATAGAATTCTTTCAGGGAAAAAGCGTTTTTACATCGGCAAATACAATTTACAATCGTACTAATGTAGCGTTCGATGTTCTCGATTATTTCAAATTTGTTTTAAATATATATACTCCGAGCTTCGAGGTTTTAAACCATGTTTGGGGAACTCTTGGAGGAAGACAACTTCCATCAGCTATTTACAAAGTGCAATTAATTCAAATCGAACGCGATAAAAAACTTTCCTCTTCAGAAGTAATTACCCACGTTAGTGGAAAACTAAACCATATTGATTAATGGCTTTTTCAGTAAAATATAAACCGCTTTTTGTTGTGAATATTCTTCACCAATATTTCCTGAACAAGGGAACTGATGAATATTTAACCATGAGCGATGCTGATAAAGTTGTTCAAATGTCAGGTTATAATATAAATGATTTTTTTGCAGTTGTACCTTCATCCAATTCGCTTCAAAAAATAAATGGGCACTGTTTGATTTTCAAAACAACTAGCGATGGATTTACAATTTGGGGCAAAGTTTCAGAAACCGATGAAACAGAACCGTTCATCGCCCTCGCCGATGATTTAAATATTACTTTTTTATTGAAATATAAAGACACTGGTTTTTTAAATTACACTAATTTAAAACTTGAAAATTCAAATAAACTTTATTATTTCTCGAACCAAAGATTAGAGACTGAACCAGGTACTTTCCCTTTA
Source organism: Prolixibacteraceae bacterium (assembly GCA_018648265.1). Taxonomy (GTDB): domain Bacteria; phylum Bacteroidota; class Bacteroidia; order Bacteroidales; family Prolixibacteraceae; genus Draconibacterium. The sequence continues at coordinate 11,585 of JABGRN010000073.1, forward strand.
ATAAATCAATCGGGTAACAACACAGTAGTTGGTGAGGATTTTATATTGTCTGATGATGGCACCACCGATGAATTGGAAAAACTATTCTTATCCGAAAAGGAAAATCTTTATGGATTGATTAATATAGTTATGAAAGGCGATAATGCTTCACTGAACTTAACTGATACACAAGGAAAAATCGTAACTCCCATAAAAACCTTTGAATTGCTTTTTGAAAATCGAAAAACTACATGGCGTTACATTTTCAACGATGATCAAAAAGTAAAGAATAAAGATGACGTCAAAAAAGAGAATGGCGATTCAAAAAGGTTAATTACAAAAAACGAACAACCACTTACCCAAAAAGGATTTGTTTCTGTTGAACTAGGTGGGATTGAGCTTCCAAATCCCAACTCCCGCCTTATAAAACCGGACAGCTCCAGTAACAAAATATTTTCAGAAATATATATGTAAAATTTAAATTAAAAATTATGGCTAAATCGTACAAAACACCCGGCGTTTATGTCGAGGAAATTTCAAAATTTCCACCCTCGGTAGCGCAAGTAGAAACTGCAATACCTGCCTTTATTGGCTATACGGAAAAGGCTACCAACAAAATTAAAGGAGATCTGAAAGGAGTACCAACCAGAATTACTTCGATGCTGGAATACGAAACTTACTTTGGATATGCCAAGGCAGAAACAACAATTAGCGTAACTATTAACGATACGCTTGTAAATGGTGCAACCGACCGTTCAATTGTAGTGGATCACCCTACCGCAAAAGAACCTTTTCTTATGTATAACTCCATGCAAATGTTTTTTGCAAATGGCGGCGGACCTTGTTATATTGTATCTGTTGGAAGGTATGGAAAAGACCTGGATGACATTGACACACAAGTTACATCCATTAATAATTCTACGGCTTTAACATCTGGTTTAAAAACCCTCGAAAAGGTGGACGAAGCAACACTGATTCTATTTCCCGATGCAACTGCATTATCAACTGCAGCCGAGTTTTACGGATTGTATAACAACGCTTTAACACAGTGCAATAAATTGCAAGACCGATTTACCATTATTGATACACTTGATTATGATGCTGACAGCCCAACAGATACTAATATTGCCGATTTAAGAAGCAATATTATTTCTGACAAAGACCTGGTGAAATATGGTGCAGCGTATTATCCTTTTCTCAAAACCATTTTAGATTATAAATACGATTCCAATTCAATTGTAATTGCTCATTATTCGTATGATCCTGACGCGTATGCAACAATTGATGCAAACCTTAAAGTAATTGAAAATGTTACGAGCGGAATGCCGGCAACAGTTACAAAACTTGCCGACTTAACTACCACTCCGGGAGACATTTCAGGAGATGTTAGCGATGTTCTATTACATATGTACGACAATACAACCGGTTTTGATTTGGGTGGAGTTTTTGCTACCGACGATACAAAAAAAACAACTTTCTTAACATTGGTTGATACACTCCTCGATTCATTGAAAGAATTAGATGATTTTAAAGACGATTTAAATGCTGAGGCAAATGCTGCTTCAAGTACTATTAAAGACGAGAATCCAACCTTAGCTACCGGTATCGATAATGCACTGGCAACATTTAATACCGATTTTGAAGGTGCTGGGAAAATTGATGAAGTGTACGAAAACTTACAAGAGCTATACACAAAAATGCAAAATGCAAATACGAATACAAAAGTTGAAAACCTGTTAAACATAAATGCTGTAAATTTTGATGCCGAACTTCAAAAGTTAGAGGCTTACACACCTTTAAATATACAAACCGGAATTGTTTCAACGATAGATGCTTTTGCAAACGTTGTAACTAATTTAACTGCTCTGGCTGTTGAAATTCGTAAAGTTGAAGGAAAAGACAAAAACAACGGAGCATTAAACGGACGAACTTTAAGTGATGTTGAGGGAGTTGATAATTCAACCTATAATAAAATTCTAACTGAAATTGGAAATCTACCATTAGAATTACCACCAAGTGCTGCAATGGCAGGTATTTATGCGCGTGTCGATAATAGCAGAGGAGTTTGGAAAGCACCTGCAAATGTAGGATTGAATTATGTTACCGAACTTTCAGTAAAAATTACAAGCGAAGATCAGGAAGGTTTAAATGTTGATACTGTTGCAGGAAAATCGATTAATGCAATTCGGGCATTTACAGGTAAAGGAATATTGGTTTGGGGAGCCCGCACATTGGCTGGCAACGACAACGAATGGAGATATGTATCGGTTCGCCGCTTCTTTAATATGGTTGAGGAATCGGTTAAAAAAGCAACTTCTCAGTTTGTTTTCGAACCAAACGATGCAAATACATGGGTGAAAGTTCGTGCAATGATTGAGAACTTCCTAACCCTACAATGGAAAGCCGGAGCCCTTGCTGGCCCTACTCCAGACAAAGCATTTTACGTAAAAGTTGGTTTAGGCGAAACAATGACTGCTGTTGATATTTTAAACGGTAAAATGATTATAGAAATTGGAATGGCAGCCGTTAGACCAGCCGAGTTTATAATTCTTAGATTCTCGCATAAAATGCAGGAAGCATAATCATTATTTCAAACATTAATTTAAAAAGAATATCATGGCAGAATATCCATTACCAAAATTTCATTTCAAAGTAACCTTTGGAGACGCTGAATTTAATTGCACCGAAGTTTCAGGTTTAGATTTTGAAAGAGAAATTATAGAATACAGAGCGGGAGCTGACAGTGAATATCATAAAACAAAACAGCCTGGCCTGAGCAAGTATGCAAATATTACGGTTAAGCGCGGAACCTTTAAAACTACAAAAACACAGTGGTACGAAAAATGGGTTAAAACTGTTTATTTCCAGGAAGGAGAAGAACAATATCGTGGCGATTTAACCATTAGCTTACTCGATGAAAACCATGAACCAATGGTTACATGGAAAGCAGTGCAGGCCTTTATTACGAAAATTCAATCAACCGATTTAAAAGCCGACGGAAACGAAATAGCCATTGAAACTGCAGAGTTTGTGCATGAAAAACTTGAACTGCTTACTTAATGGCATCGGATTACGCACCTGTTGGATTTCATTTTAAAGTTGAGTTTACTGGAATAGGTTCCGATGCCGACGTATTTTTTCAGTCGGTAACTGGCCTATCGGTGGATATCGACACAGAGGAAATTGCAGAAGGGGGAGAAAACAGGTTCAAACATAAACTCCCTGTACGAACGAAATACCCAAATCTGGTTTTGAAGCGGGGATTGCTGGTCAATTCAGATGTAATTAAGTGGTGTAACGATGCCATCCAAAATGGAATTTTCAACCCGGTTGATATCATTGTGAAATTGCTTAACGAAAAACATGAACCGCTTATGACCTGGAATGTCGTTCATGCTTACCCGGTAAAATGGGCAGTTTCCGATTTTAATGCCGAAGAAAGTAAAATTGTAATTGAAACCATTGAGTTGGTCTACAACTACTTTAGCTATAAATAATATGCCTATAGAAATTAAAGAATTGAACATTAAAATTAATGTGGAAGAAAATCCACGACCTGCTAATTCAGAAAGAACCAGACAGGGCGAAAGAAATAAAATTATTGCAGCCTGTGTAGAACAGGTAATGGAAATATTATCTAAAAACCGCGAAAGATAAAATGAGTGGAGAATTGATAAAATTGCAAATTAAAGCTTACCGCGATGAGCAGTTTTCGGACGAAGTTTCGGAAGGAGAATTTAAAACGCTTTTAAATCCTGAGAACTATACTTTTAAGTATAAAATTGAACAGAACGAAGAACAAGCCTCAGGAACAAGTGCATCTGCGACCCGATTTAATAAAGCTTTACCGGAAGATCTGGACCTGACTTTTGTATTCGACAGAACTGGAGTAATTACCGATTATGGAGCTGCCGGAACCGACGATGATAAGACTTACAAAGATGAAGGTAGGGGTGTAATTGATGATATAGAAAAATTTAAACATGTAATATTTGATTATAACGGCGATGAACATCGACCAAATTTCCTCATTATTTCGTGGGGTTCGCTGCTTTTTAAAGGTACTTTAAGTGAAATGGATATCACATTTAAACTCTTTAAACCAAACGGAACACCACTACGAGCGCAGGCACAAGCTAAATTTAAGGGTTTTGTAGAAGACAATCTCCGCGTGGCTTTCGAAAATAACAGTTCTCCGGATTTAACACATGTTAGAACTGTAAAAGAAGGCGACACACTCCCGCTTATGTCTTTCCGTATTTACGGAGATTCGAAATATTACATAGAAGTAGCAAGAATAAATAAAATAACCAATTTCAGAAAGTTAAATGTTGGGCAAAGAATATTCTTTCCTCCTTTCGAAAACGTATCGTAATTATGCCAGAACAAAGAGTAATAAATACTTCTCAGTCAGCCGATTTGGTAACATTTAAGATTTTTGCTGATGGAAACCAAATTCCGGGTACATTTTCAATAATGAGTATTGTTGTTGAAAAAGAAATAAACCGGATTCCAACAGCTAAAATTGTTTTGCTCGATGGCGATCCGGCTTCACAAGATTTTGAAGCAAGCAACCAGGAATCGTTTATTCCTGGGAAAGAAATTGAAATTAAAGCAGGTTATCATTCCGATGAAGAAACCATATTTAAAGGAATAGTGATAAAACACAGCCTTAAAATAAGGTCAAATCAATCGTATTTAATTGTTGAATGTAAAGACAAAGCTGTAAAACTAACCATTGGTCGAAAAAATAAATATTTCTACGAAAGTAAAGACAGCGACATTATAGAAGAAATAATCGATTCGTGTGGATTAACAAAAGAGGTAGAAACAACAAATGTTCAACATAAAGAATTGGTACAATACAATGTATCCGATTGGGATTTTTGTGTTACACGTGCCCAGGCAAACGGAAAAGTTTGTGTTATTGACGATGGCGAAATAAAGGTTGTAAAACCCGACTTCGAGCAAGCCGAAACAGAAACCGTTTCTTTTGGTGCAACTCTTTTAGATTTCGATGCTGAAATAGATGCACGTAACCAATTTTCAAAAGTAACATCGTATGGTTGGAGTTATTCAGGACAGGAATTGCTCGAAATAGAAGCCACCGATCCATCGGTAAGTTTAAATGGAAATATTACCAGTAGCGATTTGTCATCAGTTATTAATTTAGAAAATCTCGAATTAAAAAGTGGCGGCGGAACTCCCGATGTCGAACTTCAGGAATGGTCTGATGCACAAGCACTATTTAATCAACTTTCAAAAATAAGGGGAAGAGTAAAATTCCAGGGTATTCCAGCTGTTAAACCAAATACTACTCTTAAACTGGAAGGCGTGGGTGAACGATTCAATGGGAAGGTTTATATTTCGGCAATTCGTCATGAGATTTCTGATGGAAACTGGACAATAGACGCGCAATTTGGGATAAACCCAAAATGGTTTTCAGAAACCGTTGATATAAACGATACTCCAGCTTCCGGACTGTTGGCAGCAGTTAATGGCTTGCAAGTTGGAATTGTTACTCAATTAGAGGCTGACCCCGATGGAGAAGATAGAATATTGGTGCGTTTCCCCATTGTTGATAATGAAGGACAAGGAATTTGGGCAAGAGTAGCAACACTGGATGCCGGCGAAAACCGGGGTTCTTTTTTCAGACCAGAAATTGATGACGAAGTAATCGTAGGATTTATAAATGGGAATCCGAAAGATGCTATTGTTTTGGGAATGATGAACAGCAGTGCGAAACCGGCTCCAATAACTGCCAGCGACGATAATCATGAAAAAGGTTTTGTTACACGCAGCGAAATGAAGGTAATTTTTAACGATGATGATATTAGCATGACTTTGGAAACGCCAAATGGAAATAAAATGGTGATTAGCGATGCTGATGGAGGAATAAAATTGGAAGACGAAAATGGCAATTTTATTGAAATGAATTCAGAAGGAATTACAATAGAAAGTGCTACAGCAATAAATTATAAATCGGGTACAGATACCACAATTGAAAGTGGTACAAATCTGGATATTAAAGCAGGAACGCAATTAAAGGCAGAAGGAGCAGCTGGTGCAGAGGTTTCAACTGGCGCAATTGCAATTTTAAAAGGTTCATTAGTGCAAATAAATTAAAATGGGAGCAGCAGCACGAATTACAGATATGCATGTTTGTCCGATGGTAACCGGAATAGTACCACACGTTGGCGGACCAATTTTACCTGCTGGCGAACCAACCGTTCTGATTGCCGGTATGCCGGCTGCCCGCGTTGGCGATATGGCAACTTGCATCGGACCGCCAGATACAATAGTAATGGGATCGGCAACCGTTTTAATAGGTGGAATGCCAGCTGCACGAATGGGTGATACAACGGCGCATGGTGGAACAATTGTAATTGGTTGCCCAACAGTATTAATTGGAGGTTAATAGAATTATGGAAACAAACAATTCATTTTTAGGCAGGGGCTGGAGTTTTCCTCCGGAGTTTAACAGGGATACAAAAGCTATTAAAATGCTGGAAGGTGAGGCAGACATAAAAAGCAGTCTCGAAATACTATTATCAACCAGATTGGGCGAACGAATTATGGTACCGAATTATGGTTGTAACCTCGACGAATTATTGTTTAAACCACTAAACCTCACTTTAAAAACTTTTGTAATAGATCTGATAAAAACGGCTATTCTTTATCATGAGCCAAGAATAGATGTAAATAAAATAGAAATAGATTCAACAAACGAACTTGAAGGAGTTTTGCTGATTAATATCGAATACACGATTCGAACTACCAATTCGAGAACAAACATGGTTTATCCTTTTTACAAAGAAGGAGGAAACGATTTGTAAAATTGAAAGAATATGGCGAACTGTGGAAAAGAAATATTAAAAACAAGAACGGGAACCAGTCAGCTTCAGCGTTTTATCGAGGCTTTAAATCCCGATAACATTAAACTAAACAATTTAACTTTAGTTGAATGGATGAAATTTGCATTTCAATTTGCACAAGATATTAATTATTTCGATACTACGAATTCACAAAATTCATCTGCAAACTGGAAAGATTTTTTTATCCTGAATAAAGATCTGGAAGATTATCTGAAATCGATAATAAGCGAAAAGGATATTGAACCAAAACCAGAAAGAGATGTAACTCCACATTTGGCTCTTTTTATAAGTTTCGTGAAATTATTGGAATATACACAAGACAGGTTTAATAAACTAACAAAACGTCACCTCGATTTTTATTACAAACATATTCTGGATATTGAAAAATTGCCGGCTAGCTCCGATAAAGTTCATGTAATTTTCGAGCTGGCAAAAACCAGTGTTGACGCAAAAATTGCGAAAAATTCAGAACTGGATGGAGGAAAAGACAAAAACGGTAAAAAACTAATTTACAAAACTACAGAGGAGTTAGTTGCAAATAGAGTTAAAATTTCGCAGCTAAAAAGTATTTACAACGACCACAAAAACAATAAATTAAAAGCAGCTGAAACCGCTAATTCATTCGATGGACTTGGAGGAGATTTTCCCGATGACGACATAAAATGGTGGCCTTTTGGATATTATGAAGTTCAAGATAAATTAACTAAAATTGAACCTGAATATACTGAACTTCCGAATGCAAAAATAGGATTTGCTCTCGCTTCCGAAATTCTGGAAATGCAGGAAGGCGAACGAAATGTTCAGATTACTATTGACTTTAAGGGTGATATAGAATCTGTTTCACCAGATATACTGCAAAAAAATATTGAAATTTATTGCTCGGGCGAAAAAGAATGGCTCGAACCTTTTAGTCCTAAAAATAAAATTTTGGACGACAATGGTGTTGAGATTTTTAAATCTGGAAGAATTACTACTAAAAAACTTCAAATTGCATTTCAAATTCCCAGAGAAAAAGAAGCGGTTAAAAATTACGACAGCAAAGTTTTAGGTGAATTTTTTGACACAAAACTTCCGGTTTGTCGCCTTCTGTTTAAAACGGAAAATGAAGCAGGATTTAAACTCTTCAGAAATCTGATTGAAAAAGAAATTTTAAAAATTACCGTGGACATTGATGTGCGTAGTGTTAAAAATCTCAATCTGGAAAGCGACAGTGGAACTTTAAATGCTAAAAAACCATTTTACCCGTTTAGTACACAGCCTGTAAAAAATTCAAAATTTTATATCGATTATCCTGAACTTTTTAAAAAGGAATGGACAAAACTTGATGTTAAAATTAATTGGAAAAATACCCCGGAAAAACAAAAAGACAGCGTTTATGACGCATTCGAAGAGTTATATTTTGCCTATCGAACAGATTATCTTTTTCAAGCCAATTCTACCAATTTTATATTTGCAATGTTTGAAGAAATTGGAGTAGATAACGTATGGCAAGTTAATCCAAAACCAGGGAACTTAATTGTAAAGGGAGACGACCATTTTAAAGCAAATGTTGAAATAAAAGACAAAGAAGAATGGGAACTTGCAAATGTAACAGCATCAGATTTGCTCAGTGCCGATGGATTGATTCTTTTTGACGAAGATGGAAAACTTTTTAAAACAGATTTTTCGATTAATGTAAATGAAACAACCCGAAAAAATGGACCGGTTCGACTTTCAATAAACCAATCTTTTTATCACGATCTTTTTCCGCGAATTTATGCACTTGCATTTACCAGTGACGAAGATGAGGCACTAATTCCGAATGAGCCTTATACACCATTAATTGAAACAGTAAGTCTGAATTACAAAGCACAGTCGAGCATAAATTTAAGTTTTACTGAAAAGGATTACAAGGCAAATAAAATCAAATTGTTTCACGAGCATCCTTTCGGACAGGCAGAAGAACATGCATATTTAAAGTTAAAAACAGGTTTTCTATATCCTGATTTTGAAGAAAATAAGGACACAATTCCATCGGTTTTGCTGCCAAGGTATTGTAAAGGTGGCGAACTTTTAATCGGACTTGAAAATGCAAAAACATTGCAACAAGTTTCACTTTTAGTGCAGGTACTCGAAGGAAGCGAAAATCCTGAAGTTGAATCTTTTACCGGAAAGCAAAAAGTTGAATGGTCGGTTTTATGCAATAATTTTTGGAAAAACCTCGATTCAACGAATATCATTTCAAACGAAACGGATAATTTTCTTAAATCGGGAATTGTTAAATTCGCATTACCCCGCGAAGCAACAAACACCAACACTTTACTGCCTGAAAAATTACATTGGATAAAAGCAAAAATTCATAAAGATTATAATGCCGTTTGTAAAACAATTGCCATTTATGCACAATCGGTAATAGCCGAATTCGAAAATAAGTCAAATGAATTATCGCACCTCGAAAATGGAATAAAAGAAAAAACGATATCGAAACTGATACAAAGAATTGCCACAGTAAAAAGTGTCACTCAGCCATTTAGTTCATTCGATGGGCAACCGAAAGAATCAGATTTAAATTATTACCGGCGTATTAGCGAACGATTGCGGCATAAAAACCGTGCAATTACTATTTGGGATTACGAACATCTTATACTTCAACAATTCCCCGAAATTCATAAAGTAAAATGTTTAAATCACACAAAAATTACAACAAAAGGAAATAGCACGGAAAAAACAATATCGTTTTTATCTCCCGGAAACGTACTAATTGTATTAATACCGGACATTATAAACAAAAATGTATTCGATATTTTCCAGCCTCGCGTAAGTACGGCAACTTTAAATGCCGTACAAAAATATATAAATCAAATCAATTCACTTCATGTAAGTGCCAAAGTAATTAATCCGGATTACGAAGAAGTAAAAGTGAGCCTAAAAGTAAAATTCCACAAAGGCCACGATGAAAATTATTATAAAAATGTATTAAAAGAAGACATTACAAAATTGCTTTCTCCCTGGGCTTACAAAAAATCGGCAAGCATCGAATTTGGGATAACCCTGCACAGAAGTATTGTAATTAATTATTTAGAAAAACTGGATTATGTCGATTATTTGGAAGATGTAACCTTAAGTAAAGATGGTGGAGAAAGTACAATAAATATTACACCGTCGAGTCTAACAGCAATTTTGGTTTCGGCTAAAGATCACAATGTTGAAACAAATGTAAAAAGTTGTAACGGAATTCAAGAAAATGCAGAAACATGTCAGACTTAGATAAACATATTACTATTTCAAAAAACGTTAATACAGAAAACGATTTAGATTTTTCGTTTATACGTAAAAAAGGGCTGGAATATATCGAGAAACTTTCGGATAATTTATGGACCGATTACAACACGCACGACCCGGGAATAACTATTCTTGAAATGTTAAGTTATGCGATAAGCGATTTGGGATTACGCATAAATTTGCCTATCGAAAACTTACTCGCTCCTGAAAATAATTCGGCACCAAATATCGACAAACAGTTTTTTACAGCTACAGAAATATTGAGTTCAAAACCTGTAAATGAACTCGATTATCGAAAACTTTTTATTGACATTAAAGATGTTAAAAACTGCTGGTTAAAACCTTACGAAAAAACAGTTTATGTAGATTGTAAAAAAGATAAATTATCATACGACCGAAATACTCTTGAAACAAACACAAGCAATTTTAATCTACAAGGGCTATATTCAATTGTTGTTGATTTAGAAGAAGATATTAGTGATATTCGAATCAAAAATGTTAAAAAGGAAATTCGTACAAAATATCATGCGAACCGGAATTTATGCGAAGATTTAATTAACATTAAAGAAGTCGATATTCATCCCATTTCTGTTTGTGCTAAAGTAGAAGTATTGCCCGAAGTCGATGAAGAAAAGGTTCATGCAAAAGTACTGGATGCTATTGATAACTATTTTTCGCCCTCACTTACATTTTATTCCCTTAAACAAATGCAGGATAAGGGCTACACTACCAACGAAATATTTGAAGGTCCTTTACTTTCGAATGGTTTTCTCGATTCAAAAGAATTAAAAGCCTCTGCCCTACGCTCCGAAATTCGTTTATCGGATATTATGAAATTAGTAATGGAAATTAAAGGCGTTAATAAAATTATTGAAATTTCTATTAACGATTGTAATAATCCGGATGATGAAACCGATAAATGGTTGATTTGTGTTGAACCTGGAAAAAAACCTGCACGGTGTGGCGACAGTGCATATTCTTATTATAAAGGCGTTTTACCGCTAAATATGAACCAAACAATAGTTGATAAATACCGGGAGAAATTCAAAAAAGAAGCTATTGAAAAACAAGAGAATGCAAAAATTGGAAAGGAAATCCAATTTCCATCGGGCAAATATTTAAATACAAGCGAAACTACAACTATTCAAAACGATTTTCCGAATACTTACGGAATAAATCGTGCAGGATTACCATCGCGCTCTACAGCTGAACGAAAATCGCAGGCAAAACAATTAAAAGCTTATTTGTTGTTTTTCGATCAGATTTTAGCTACTTATTTTGCCCACCTCGAAAAAGTAAAAGATGTACTTTCAATTGATAATCAATTGAAAACAACCTACTTTACGCAAGCCGTAAAAGATATTAAAGAGTTTGAAGAGTTAGTAAGCAAATATCCAAGCCAAAACCCGGAAAAACTAACGAAACAACTTTTATCGAAACTTGACCATCCTATCCAGCGGAAAAATAAATTCCTGGATCATTTAATTGCACGTTTTGCCGAAAAGTTTAGCGACTATGCGTTTTTAATGAAAGAATTATACGGAGATTATGCTGATCAAGCGATTCTTCATTCCAAAGAAAATTTTCTGAAAGATTACCAAATTACCAGCAAACAACGTGGCAGTGCATTTAATTATTCTAACCAATTAAAACCCGATTTGTGGAATACCAACAATGTAGCAGGAATTCAGAAACGTATTGCGCGACTTGCAGGAATGAAAAATTTCAAACGCCGAAATCTTTCTAATTCGTTTGTTGAAATTTATGATTTATTGGATTCTGACAATAAAAAAGTTTACCGCTGGAGAATAAAAAACATTGAAAACAAAATAATTCTATCGGCCACCGAAAACTACAGCACACCTGGCAAAGCAAAAACTGAATTGAATCTTGCCATTGTAAAAATTATAGAAACTTCGCCAGAAACAGTAAAAAAAGCATTTATTAATAAAGTTGAAGACGAAGATGAAATTGGAAATTTTGAAATTCAGATTTCTGAAACCGGAAAATACTCGTTCGATATAATTAATCTTGACACTCCTCACTCAAGTACGAAACGAATAATAGCACGACAATTTCTATACTATAATTCTCAGGAGAAATTAAAAGATGCCATTCTGGAAATCATAAAATTTATGACAAGCGATTTCACAGAAGAAGGTATGTTTTTGCTTGAGCATATTTTACTCCGCCCGGATGTTACAGAAACCAATGAGCCGTTAAATTATTATATGCCAATTTGCACCGACAATTGCGAAAGTTGCGAACCCGTTGATCCCTATTCTTTTAGTATAACAGTGGTACTTCCCGGCTGGACTTATCGTTTTGCGGATCCCGATTTCAGAGATTTTATGGAAGAACTAATTCGAAAAGAAATTCCGGCACATATTCTTGCCCGTATTTGTTGGGTTGGTAATCCTCGAAATGAAGTTGACGATGAAGAAAACGACTTGTATAATTTTGAAAAAGCATGGAAAAAATTCCTGTTTTCAAAAACTAAAAACAGACAAGCACAAAATAATAAATGGCTTGAAAATTTAATAGAAAAATTAAACAAATTAAATTCCATATATCCTTCGGGAAGATTAATCGATTGCAACGATGAAGAAGATTCATTAGAAGGCAAGATAATTTTAGGCAGCACCTACATTGGAAACCTTTAATTAAAACGTTATGGCAGAAAAATTATCAAAAATTACGACACAATACCACACATTTGAAGACAATCAGGTATTAACAAAAGATCAGCTTAACGAGTTTATCGATTATTTTGAAGACCAGGATCGAATGTCTCGTATATTTTTAAGCGGAGTTGGAATTGTTTGTGGTTTTAATTTGAAATTGGTTTCCGCGGGCAATAAAATTATTACCATTACGCAGGGCGCTGGAGTAACAACCGACGGCGATTTAATTAAACTATATACCGACGATGTAGAAAAGATTTCAAAACTTATTGATTTTGATAAAATTGAATTTGATCATCATAAAACATTCGAAGACAAATTTGCAGGTTATCCATTTTTTAAAAGAAAACAAATTGTAGATGGTAAACTCGTTGACGTTCCTATCGATTTAATAGAAATTCTGCCAAAAGAAACAGGCAGTCTTAACACCTTGAATTCAATTCCCGATTTAGAAAAGATGGTGGTTTTACTGTATCTCGAATCGTATGCAAAACCACAGGATTTGTGCACGGCTATAGATTGCGACAATCAGGGAACAAAGCAAATTGCAAGGCTCAGAGTTCTTCTGGTTTCCGAAATCGATGCAAAATACATTGCTGGATTAGATTCAGTTTTTACAAAACACAATAATCTCGACGACTATTTCAATCTTCCCGAAGTTGCAGTGCGTCGCATAGTTTTAAACGAACAAAATTCGGCGAATTATTATGAGTTAAAACGTTCGTATTACCAGGCATTAAATAATGCCGATGATGAATTACTGAAAAATCTTTACACTGGAATCGCGAAAATTACAAGTTCATATAATTCTTTATTGCAATTGAATTTAAACAAAAACGACCTGTTTTTTTTGAAAATCAAATTGCAAAATATTCTTAAGTTTAGCGCTTACAGTGTGCCTTTTAACATACAATACAGGTACGACAACATAAAAGATATTATAGATACTTACAATGAAATTAAAACACTTTTATTGTGGCTGAAAGAAGAATGTTGCCCCGATATAAAAGCATTTCCGAAACATTTAATGCTCGGGCAACTTAACGAAATTCAAAACGATGTAAAACATTACCGGCACAGTTTCTATAAATCACCAATATTAAATTGTGGAACCAATAAAATAGAACAATGCAGAACTTTGGTTTTCCGCTTGTTCGAAATAGTTAACAAGTTTAAAACAACCATTGGCGAAACAAAAATTACACCTTCGAATAAATTGCCCAAATTGAGTTTGCTTTCTATTCCGTTTTATTACGAAATTGGAAGTAATTTACTGGAATCGTGGGATTTCAGCAAAACTAAAAATGGTAAACAGGATACCAATTTATGTTACAACTCCGCCAAATTATCTCCGGCTCTTCCTATTCAAAATCCGTTAAATTATAATTTAGATAAATTCGATTTTTATAGAATAGAAGGTCATCAGGGAAAAGATTACAAAACAGTTCTGGAAGAAATTGATACGCTTAAAACAAACCATGGACTGGCTTTCGATATAAAAGCACTTTCAATAAATATTAATAAAGAAAACCTGAATATTGATGATTATGAATGTGAATTTGAGGATTTAAATGTTTTACTAAAAGCATGGACTTCGGAGCAAGATTGTGTGCTTGCCGAAGTAGCCGGTTTCTTTTCGAGTTTTAGCACTAAACAGCCTGGAGCAAATGCAAAAGAAGCCGAACTTGAAATTAAAAGAGAAAAAACGTTAACAAAAGAAACCGATATAATTCAGCCAACTGGAGAGATTCCAACACGAGAATTTCTTTTGTCGAAACCTATAGCAAGATCTGCAAATATTGGTTCAAACGAATCAGTAGAAAAAATTTTTGCATTACAAGAATCAATCCAACCGGTTACCATTAAGCTTAGCAAAGTTATAAGCGAAAATTTAAACACTTCGGAAGAAACGCTGGGTTTCGAAATGAAAATGGCCATTGAAGAAAACAAAGGTGGATCCGTAAACGACATTATTGCCAGTACAAATAATAAACTTAGCGAAAAACTCAACACCGATCTTTGGAAAGCACAACCCGAAATTAAGGCCTTTGTAATCGATAAATCGGTTGAATTAATGGCGCATTCGCATTTGTTAACTCAACGGATGCCTGATAATCTGGCGAGTGTAAGTACAACAAAAGTAGATACCTACAAACTTTCGCTTAGCCAATTGTGTACCTTGGTTAAAAAAATGAAAGCTCAGTACCAAACCGTTCAATTATCGGTTGGATTGAGTGCGTTTATGGGTATTTTAATTAATCAATTATCTACCGTTTGCTGTTCAGGTAAAAAACTGGAAATATTACTTGATGAAATAAATAAGCGCAAAGAAAAGATATTATTGAGTTTACAACTTTCGAAGTTTGTTAAAAAACATCCGGGCTTGGAACACAAAGCAGGAGTTCCGGTTGGTGGTACATTTGTATTGGTTTTTTTAAATAAAGAAAATACAGATGAATTGAAAGCAAATATTGTGGCTGAAAAAGCTGCAGAAAAATTAACATCAACCAGAGATATTTTAAGCGCTACTTCCAATCGCGGATTCTTAATAAGTAATAATATTATAGCAAAAGAAAATACGACTACTTTACGCACAAGCCTAACAAGTCAACCGTTAATTTCAGCAGAAAAACTGAGCATTCTGGAAAGAGTTATTCAACCAATTGATTTGCCAAACAATACAGTAGTTGCCGATTTCTCACTTCCTTACATGTGTTGTTCCGATTGTGCACCAGTAAATTTCATAGTTCAGAAAACACCGGTTACATTGCATCTTGAAAAAGATAAATATTGCCTGGACAAAGATACCGAGCCTGTTCTTTTTGAGCTTACACCGGAAGACGGAGAAATTAAAGCAGAACCCAACGTAGCCGGAATGACAATTGGCACAAATTTAATCACGTTCGATCCAACAGTTTTTCCGGATGATTTGCTTGGAGAACCTATTCATTTTACGGTAAACAATCAGATAACACAGGCCGAAATTACCGTTTATCGCGCTGTTATATTCGATTTTACTGTACCTGAACCGCCAACAGCTTTAACGAAAATTACATTTGTTCCAAGTGGAAATCTCGACGGAGCTTTGTTCCTGTGGCTTTTTGGAGACGGTGGATCGTCAATTGAACGCAATCCTACATATAAATACAATTTACCTGTTAACGACGAAAATAAAGTTACCGTTTCGCTTACAGTAACAGCGCCAAATAGAATTTGCCAAACAACTGTTGAACACGATATTACATTTAAAGTTGAAGAAACCAAAATAAGTTTAAACGAGGATACGTATTGCAGTAATTCAGATGAAAGTTTTCCGTTTAAAATTACACCGCAGGGTGCCGAAGCAAAAATTGAAGGAAGCGGTGTAGAAACGGATGAAAACGGAGTTGTTTTATTTGTTCCTGCAAAAGCAGGTCCCGGAACATTTACATTTACGTTGAATGGTGAACCTTCTGGAGTAACAGTTACAGTTCGTGAAGCTCCTGTTGCAGATTTTGTTGCAAGTCAAAAAGACAATAAACTAGTTTTAACGAATACTTCTACAGGCTCAGTTTCGTACTTATGGACAATTGATGGCTTTAAATTTGAACAAAAAGATGAATTGCCATTTACAAGGGATTTAGAACCTGGAGAACCTCACATTTGGAAAATAAAACTCGAAGCATTCAGCGAATTTTGTGGAAGCGATTCTACTAAAGTTATTCCTTTTGAGACAACTTTTATAGAAGAACCACCGATTGATAATTGTGTTGAAGAAACCAAAGCTGCACTTGTAATTGACCAAAGAAATCTGGCAAAGCTGGATATCCAAGATTTCGATATCATTCATTCCATTTGGCAGCAAACCAGCCTTTTGTATAATTTAGTATTAAAAGATGTTGATAATTTCCTTGCAGGCAAAAACAACAATAATCTGTCGGCAATGTTTGAAAAATTACTTCAAACAACAGCAAATTTTGTTGTTGAAATGGTTGATAACAAGATTGTACATAAAAGATTACTCGAATTGTTCAGTTTACAATTGCAACTTTTCTATAACATTTTGGGCTGCCAAAGTTCTGCTGTTATAAAAGAAACTGCGGGTTTTATTCAACCGGTGCTTACGTTAATTCTCGATTTACTTCGCTTTTTGAGAAATAACGAAATTCCAATGCCAAATGAATTACAAGAATTTATTAAAAATTATTCAGCTAAAATTGACGAGATCAGGTTGCTTTTAGTGCATTTAAAAACTATTAAGGACGAGAATTTAATTTAAATTGAAAAATGCGAATCACATAATAGACAAGGTTTTTCTGGAGGTAAATACTTCCGAATTGGAAACGGCACATTTTATTAAAAATAACATTAGTCAATTTTTAAAAGATGAACTTTTTCCGAGGCTCGAAGTGCTTTTCGAGGAATATAACTTACCCGAAGATATTTTGCGATTTAATGAATTAAGTATTAATCTTTCTATAGAAAATGGAAAAGATTTAAAGGCGATAAAATATGAAATTGAAAAGCAAATTGACTTGCAAATAAAACAATCCATCAAAAATATTAAAAGCTCCAATGAGATAGAACGTTTAGCTTTTGAAAAAGATAAAACAGTAGATCAAACAATCTCAACTGAAGAAAACCTAAATTCAATATTCCTGTTTTTTCTTGAAAATGGCCATTTGCCATGGTATGCAAATATAACAGAATTTCAGAAATATTTAAGTTCCGAAAGCCTCAAGAAAAGCTTGCAAAAAGCAGCTTTTTTAGCGAAAATAAACGCTTGCTTTTCAAAGGAAGAAAACCTAATAAGTCGATTTGTATTTCAATTAACTGACGAAGTTTTGATTATTTTTCTCATTGAAAATTTACCCAAAATGGAAGATTTTAAAACTTCGGTATTGAATCTTTCAAAGGGTTTAAGGAGTTCTGAAAGGAATCTGTTTTGGAAATCCCTAATTATGATTTCAATAAAAGAAAAGGAAAAACAAACTGCTGATTTGTTTCTTGATTTTTTTTATCAGATTGAAATTGATAGGGTTACTTTTAATGAGCAGACAGGTTTTTCAAACTTGAAAGAGTTTGTCGGCTTTTATCATAAAATTATACCCAAAAAGTTATTAGTCGAATCAGGATTGAAGAGAAGAATGAATAATTTGCTTGTTAAAAGAGAATCAGGAGAAGTTTTGGATGTTCTATCTCAGGTGAAAGTTGAATCTGATTTTGAGACTGGGGAAATTATTATTGAAGATGAGCTATTTCCCATTAATAATGATTCTGATTTTCTTGTAAAAACATTGTTTGAAATAGCAGTTCAGAATGCCGGACTAATTCTGTTGCATCCTTTTTTTAAAACCTTTTTTATAAAAACAGGGATTGCTGATAAAACAGGATTATTACACAATAATAAATTGGAGATAGCAACACAAGTACTCCATTTTATAGCCACAGGGGAGGATGATTATTTTGAGGGAAATATGGTTCTTGAAAAGTTTTTAATTGGACTCCCTTTAAAAATGCCAATCCCAAATCAAAGTCTGCTAAACGATGTAATTAGGAATGAGGTTATGGTACTTCTGGAAAATGTAATTAAAAACTGGCCAGCACTAAAAAATACCTCGCCAGCTGGTTTGCGCCAAATGTTTATCCATCGCGATGGAAAACTCATTCAAAAAGAAAAAGGATTTAAACTAATTGTTGAGCGAAAAGCGCAAGATGTGCTACTCGAAAAGCTAAATTGGAATATTTCGATTGTGAAACTACCGTGGAATAAAGAAATGTTATTTGTTGAGTGGTAAATTAAAATGAAAGCACTCGCAAAAAAATCAAATAGTAAATCAAACAAGCGATCTCCTTTTATAAATGGGATTGGTAATACTGGTTTTTTTAAAATTCAGGCAAAATTAAATGTAGGTAAACCAAACGATAAATACGAAGTTGAAGCTGATAAAGTTGCCGATACTGTAATGCGTAAAAACAGTAACGAGAATTCAACATTTTTTGCTCCTTCACCAAACAATATTCAACGACAACCTGGAACCCAAATTCAGGAAAAACCTTTGGCAGAATCTATTACACCGCTAATTCAGCGAAAAGAAGAAAACAATATTCAGAGGCAGGAAGAGGAAGAAGAAATGGTTCAAGCTAAAACAGAAAGAATTCAAAAACAGGAAGAGGAGGAAGAAAACGGATCAGTTTAATTATCGGGTTGGTGGGATAAAAAGTTTTCTTTTATCTT
>JABGRN010000074.1 GCA_018648265.1 Prolixibacteraceae bacterium
AAACAACCAGTTTTAACTCCGAATCCGGGGGGTCAGCTTCACCGAAATATCCACATGCGGCATTTCAAAGTACAATTGGTATAAAATATTTTTGTATAGCATAGCTTTGGGAAAATATTTTAACGATAAGATTGTGGAAAAGAGTAGATTCAATAAGGCATTATGAAGTTAATTTGGTATAATATATTATTCTGAGATCTGAATTGAAGATTCCCTAATAATTAATTCAGGAAAAAGTGATTCAATTCTGATTTTGGAAAGATCGTTGTTTGTGTTTATCCTTTTCATCAGAATACGGGCAGAGAGCATCCCCATTTCGTAAGTTGGTTGCCAAACCGTTGACAATGAAGGCTTAAAATAAGATGAATGAGGATCGTCGTCAAAACCAATTACTGAGATTTCATCGGGGATTTTTAAACCTGCATCTTTAATAATATACATTGCACCAATTGCAACACCATCGTTAATTGTAAAAATTGCATCGGGAGGCTTTGGCAACGCCAATAATTTTTTTGTTGGATCTATACCGTGCTCAGGCGCAAAACCTGTACTTTCAACAATATACTCTTCAATTATGGGAAGCTTGTGTTTTTTTAGTGCATCTTTATATGCTTTTAACCGATGCCTCGCTGTAGATAAAGTTTGCTGCCCTGCAATATGCGCAATTCTTTTACACCCGGTTTGAATCAAATATTCAACAGCCTGAAAAGCACCTTTATATTCATCAACAAAAACCTTATCAATCTTAATTCCTTCGCAATCGCGGTCGAAAATTACTAATGGAATATTATTGTTTACCAATATTTCAAAGTGATCAAATATTTTTGTTTCTGATGCCGGGGAGATTAAAAATCCATCAACACGAATCGATGCAAAAGTTTGCACAATATTTTTCTCCGCTTCGTACGACTCATTCGATTGCCCGATAATCATATTAATTCCCAGAGGATTTACCATATCCTGTATTCCGTTAATTATGGATGAAAAAAAGTAACTGGTTATTTCAGGAACAATAACTCCAATTGTATTTGTTTTCTTATTAAGTAGATTAAGTGCCAGTAAATTGGGCTGGTAATTTAATTTTTTTGCCAATTTTACAACCGCCCTTTTTGTTTTTTTGCTAATTGCCGGGTGGTTATTTAAGGCACGCGAAACCGTTGACGGAGAAATCCCCAGTTCCTTTGCAATTTCTGTTATAGTTGTGCGCGACTTTTTCATGTTAATATTAAATCTTCGATACTGTTTAAAAATTATTAATTCAACTCCTTTGGCCTTAACATTTCAATAAAACTGGCAGAAACCCAATATCGTTGCCACTTCCCTTCATAAATGTCAAGAAAAAACAAATATTTTCGATCTTGAGTAACAATTGGGCAATTCCCACCTGATTTATAATTCACATATCGTTGCAAAGAAATTGACTCTGACCAGGTATTATTTTTCAACTTAAAACTGATAAATAATCCGCCATCCAAGAGATTTCCATCCCTTATTCTGGTAAACAAAAGAAAATCGCCATCGGGGCTAATAAATGGATTGCTTTCTTGATCTTCCGAGTTTATTGTACCTCCAAGTTTTTTAGGTTTTTGGTATTCACCGTTTTCAAACTTACTGCAATAAATATCTGAGCTGCTATCGACATATTGTTTTGCCCTGTGTTTAAAATACAAGCTACCTTTTAAATCAACCGATACCTGCCAGTGCTGGAACACATCGTTCACAACCGGAGGTAAGGGACGAGCTTCCGACCAACCATTTGTTTCCAAATCAACTACCCAGATATTCTCTTTATTACTTGTGTCAGCATCATAAATAGGTCGTTTTGAAGTAAAAAACAATTGCTTACCGTCTGGAGACAAAAAAGGTGCATCATCATTAAACTCCATTTTTGAGAATGGTACCATAAGCGGAGTAGTCCATTCCCCATTTTTTAATTCAGAATACCAGATTCCGTTATGACACCAATAGGCATTGATTCCAGCTTTTGAAAATACTATGTTTGAATGCGCCTGTTTGGATTTCAAAATAATTTCCGGAGCAAAAATCTTTGGTGTTGTTTCGGGAGATATTTGTCCAAAATAAGAACTTGGTTGAGTAGAAGAATTCGAAGTTTCATTTATTACCTCTTGCGAAAATATTGATTCACCCGAAATAAGACAGAAAAGTAGTATTATAAGTTTAATATTCATCTTTTTAATCTCGTATTACCAATTTGTTTGGTAACGGCAGTCTGTCTAAAATGCACCATTTTTGTGATTGTTTTTGCGCTAAAATTGTTGAATTATATATTGTCTCCATTTTTAATTTTCTTCGACAATTTACTTATGTCTTGTTCAATTTCTTTTAAACTATTTTCCTTTTCAATCTGCTTTTGAGTTTCTTTATATTTTGTAAATTCTTCGTTTGATTTTTCTAATGCCTTTTGATGACTTATTTTTCCTGCATGGGTTAAAAGTTCTTTTCCATTAAGTTGCACAATAACATCTAATCTCGAAATCCAATCTTTCATATACATTGGTCTGTTTTCAAGTGCCATAGTTTCGGCAAATGCAAGATATTGTTCTACAATTAATCCAAGCAATTTAATTTCACCTTCTTGCAAGTAATTCTTAGCAATACTTATTTCGTTTTTATTTATTTTAGAGCCTTTTTCTTTGTCGTAAGATTGCATTCCTAACAGTGGTAAACTTGCATCAACTCTGCGATAAACCAACTCTGCGGCCGTCTGTTCACTAATTGCCCAAAGTAATTTATTTTGTACAACTTTAAAGAACATTATTGTATTTTCGTCTTTTGGATTATAATCAATACTTATTGCATAAATATCTTTTATTTTCTGATAGAAAAAGCGTTCCGAAATTCGTATTTCACGAATACGCTCTTGCAGTTCGTTAAAGTAATTCATCGAATTACCTGTTTTAAATCTATCGTCGTTTAATGCAAAGCCTTTTATTATGAATTCTTTTAAACGCTGTGTTGCCCAAATTCTAAACTGTGTTCCTTGCTTTGATTTTACACGATAACCAACCGAAATAATTACATCAAGATTGTAAAAATTTGTATTATATAATTTACCATCTTGGGCAGTTGTTCGGAAATTCCGAACAACTGAATTTTCTGCCAATTCTCCTTCTTCAAAAATGTGTTTAATATGTTCGCTTACAGTTGCTTTCGATTTATCAAAAAGCTCACACAATTGCATTTGTGTAAGCCAAACTGTTTCATTCTCAAAACGAACATCAAGTTTTGTTTCTCCGCTTTCTGTCTGATAGATAATTAATTGAGAATTATTAGTTGAGAATTGAGAATTATCTTTCTCAGATTGCTTTTTTGAATTATCCATTCTTTTTGTTTTTTGAAGATTTTACAATTGAAACTAAAAGTTTTAATAATTCTTGAATGTCATTTTGAAGAGATTCAAACTGTTCATTTTCTATATATTCCGTTTTGTGTAAGAGTAAAAGCCAATAATCTGTTTCATTCGCTTCTTTTAGGGCAATAGATAATTTATGAATAAAGTCAGCATTACTTTCTGCGTGTTGTGCCTCTCTAATTAATGCACCAACCGAAGTACCACTTCTTAATATTTGTTTAGATAAAACATATTCTTTTTTAACAGAAACAAGATGTTTATTCAAAAAAACAATGCGGACAGCAAAATCAAAACTCTTATCTAAAATCACATTTTTTCTCATCAATTAACTAATTCTCAATTATCCATTCTCAATTTTTCTTAAACATTGGCGAAGTATATTCATTATACAAGTCAAACAAAAATTCAATGCGTGCATTTTCTGTTGTAAATACTTGTGGACGATAACACAAATCAACTGCTTTATCTAATTCTTGGTGCGCCTTTACCAATTTTGGTGGCATTGTTAAAGGGTCGTATAAATCGGCAAGGCTACTTTCTGGAAACTCATATCTTACATCTAAAACCTTTTGTGCCTTTTCTTCTACCTTGTTTTTGTTCTTTTCGCTTGGTTCTTTTGGCCAGGGATAATTATTGTAAACAGTTAAAACACTATATTGGTAATCTGATTTTAAGCGACCTGTAACAATTCTCATCCAAGACATATGCATTATTGAAACTAAAATTCCAAATTCATATAGAGTTGCGGGATTTAATATTCTTAATTTATCGCTACAAATAATTCCTGATTGTTCAAAATCTATAGGGATATATTTCCTTCTTTCAGATGAAACTTGAGGAATTATAAGGAAATTATTCTCAGGATAATTCTCTGTATGAAATTTTGTTGGGGTTAAAGCTAATTTTTGTGTTGGTTTACTAGAACTTGATTCTCTAAACTCCTTTACTTTTTTAATTCTATCAAGGACAAGAGGCATCTTTTTTAAATCTGATGGGCTAATATTCTTGAGCCACAAAATGTATCTTGGATTACCATTAATAAATTCATTAGCTCCAATAAAAGGTTTAATATAATTAACAGAGAGAGGCTCATTTTTAATAAACTCATTCTTTTCAGTTTCAGTAAAAATATAGTGCCCACCATCTACCGGTTTATTCCCTGTTTTTAATCCTGTAATATTGCAAAGAGGTTTACTGCGATTAACAATTGCAAAATCTAATCCTTCTAGTAAATAAGGACTAATATTTTTTACAAATCTAGATTGTGGCTCACCCTTAATATGGTCGTATGAAAATAATACTTTATTCTTTGTATCAAAGGAAGCAAAGCCAATTATCACAACATGAACTGCTGCATTTGCTTTTGCTTCATTACTCCAATTAAAAGTTTGGTGAGCAAAATGAATCTTAACACTATATTTTTCAAACAATGAGTTCCATAAAACACCTACTTGTTCACCTTGAGTAATTGAATTTGTAGAAACAAAAGCAACTTTAACAAATGAATTTTGAATATAATCTGCTGCTTTAATATACCAAGCTGTTACATAATCTAAAATACCCACATTAGGTATTTCTTTAAATGTTCGCATGTCATTTCGTTGCTCATCATTCAGCCATTTAGCACCTCCAAACGGTGGATTCCCCAATATATAATCAACCTTGCCCCTGTTTTTAGTATTCCATTTTTTATCTTCAACCGGCAAGTGCCCTTTGCTTATATTAATACCTTTTGAATAAATGTTTATTGTGTCGTAATGCGATATTGGCTCGTTTACGTGAATTATATTGGTTTGCGTGGCAGCAATATCAATAAAACTCGATTCAGTTAAAGAATTCCAATCAATTCTTAACGCGTTTCCGTTTATTATTTTTGCAGATTTTTTAAGTGGCAACCTGATAAAATACTGACCAAATTCTTCCGAAATACGCATATTCATTTGGTGGTCTATTAACCACATTGCTACTTCGGCAATTCGGGAAGCGAATTCGTCGTATTCAATTCCGAAAAATTGGTCAACATCAATCCAAATAATATGTGAAATATCAATAACCGTTTCACCCGTTTTATACAATTCACGTAAAATATCAATTTCAAGTTGTCTTAATTCCCGGTAGGTAATTATTAAAAAGTTTCCGCTACCACAAGCCGGGTCTAGAAATTTAAGAGTTGAAAGTTTATGATGGAACTCTTTTAATTTTTTTGAATTCGATTTTACTTTTTCAAACTCTGCCCTTAATTCATCTAAGAAAAGTGGTTTTATGAGTTTAAAAATATTTTTCTCTGATGTGTAATGAGCACCTAAATTCCTGCGCTCTTCGGGGTTCATAACCGACTGAAAAAGAGAACCGAAAATTGCGGGCGATATTTTCCCCCAATCCAAACCCGACGCTTCGAGCAAAATAGCCCGCATTACAGAATTAAAAGCTGCAATTGGCAACTGCTCTTCAAAAAGTTTTCCGTTTACATACGGAAATTGATTCAAATGTTCGTCAAGATTTTTTAGTCGGTTTTCGTTTGGTGAATTTAATACTTGGAAAAATTGAGCTAACAAAGCACCTAAATCACTTCCGTCTTCGTTTGTTTTTCGGTCGATAAATTCTTTGAAAATATCTTTTTCAAAAATCCCCGTATCGTCGGCAAATAAAACAAATAGTAAACGAACAAGATAAACTTCTAAGGGATGCCCCACGTAACCAAATTCTTTTAATTGGTCGTGAAGTTTTCCCATTAATTCAGCCGCTTTTATATTTACAGGGTCTTCTTCTTTAAAAGTTCGTTTTTGGTAACCCGCAATAAAACCAAATAGTTTTACATTTTTATAAAATTCTGAAATATGAAATTCGTGTTCTGTTTTTTCGTCAAGGTCGAAAAGTTTAATTCTGTCAAAGTCCGAAACAAGAATGTATTTTGGTAATTCGTGTTCTTTTAATCCAGGGAAATAGTCAGTTGCCTGCTTAAAAGCTTTGTCAAGATTTTTTCCTTTCGATTTATGTTCAACGAGTAAAGTTCCTTTCCAAAACAAATCAATAAATCCTTGCTTGTCGCCCAATTTCTTAACAGGCTCTTCAAATGTTGCAACTCGTCTGCGCGATATTCCAAAAACTTCAAAAAAATCGTTCCAAAAACTGTCTTTTTCAGCTCGCTCTCTTGTTTCGTCAATCCACTCATTCGAGAATTTTAATGCTCTGTCTTTTATTTCGTTCCAACTTAATGCCATTCGTCAATTTTCTATATTTTCAGTTTTGCAAAATCTTTTTTTGCCAAGCCCTAACGGTTTGTGCATGTTGTGCGGGATTAAAAGCACGAAACTTTCAATTACGCACGGAGCCAATTCGTTTATTCATAATTTCAAATTTTCCGTCAATCGTCAAAGACGAATTGGCGGTGTTGCAACAACGAGCCGCAGTACAAAAAACCGCTGAAACCCGCATTAAATTTACATTTTGTTAGCGGGGCGTTGTTTTAATTTAGTATTTCACTAATAACTTCGAATACTTTTTCAAACTCATTAATCCCAAATTCATCAAACCCTGCTTCTTGTTTCAATATTTTTTCTGCAAATACATTCTTTGAGTGAGCGATTGATTCACCTTCATTATTTTGAATCAGCTCTACATCCTCACAATACACCTTTTTATCAGCTTCTTCGTCCTCTTTTGGTAGTTCCAAAATGCTAATTTTAGAGTTTATTTTTTTCTTATTGGTTTTACTTTTTGTCATTACTTCCTCAATCTCATTTGTGAAAAATAATCTCTTATTAGTTGTGGTGTCTATCTTTTTTATTTCATCATCTGTATAGTAAAACTCAATTGAGATGTTATTATATTCATTTCTGTGAGAAGGTTTTGGTATGCAAAATGAGAATACAGAATTTCCCCAATCCTTGAAATTATTTTCTCCTTGACCATCCATTTCCTTAATTATTTTCGAATCATCTCTGTCAAATATGCAAATAACCTTTCTATTATTATTTAGCTTAGAGGTTTGTTCGCACAATGATTTGAGATGACTGTCTCCCATCTCAATTTCTGATTCATATTTAAGAAAATCTAAATCTAAATCAAGAAATTTTCCGCCTTCATTTAGTTTTTCAATAGCATTTTTTAAATGCTTCCAGTCTGTTTTGCCTTCTGTAAGAACTAACGGCTTGGTGAGATTCTTAAGTTTCCGATTAACTGTATTGAAAGTATTCTGTAGGTTATTGAATCCTGAGACAAAAATATCATATGCACTTTTCATCTCAGAAAAATCATGCAGTCCTATCTTATTCCCAAACGGTAGATTTATCAAATCCCAATTCTCCTTGTAGGTTTCTTCCATACCATATAGAAAAAATGGAGAATGTGTTGTTAGAATGAACTGTACATTCGAGAACCGCTTTATTAACTCAGGCAAAATAGTTTTCTGAAATTCGATGTGCAAATGCAAGTCAATCTCATCTATTATTACAATACCCTTGACATCTTCTAATTTTGTTACTTGCATTCCTAAGTCATCGTACTCTTTTAATAAAGCTGTGAATAGAGATAATAACATTGCTTCTCCAGAAGAAACATGAGAGAATGAAGGTGAAACTTTATATTCTTGGTCGTATTCCGTCACAAAAATCGAAATACTTCTTCTGTTTTTTGCTCCAATTCCTATTCGAGCACTTTGCAGATTGGGAAACTTACTCTTATAAATAATACTTAAAAGTTCATTTATTAAATTAATAATATCTGAGTTTTTGCCTTGATAACCAGCAAACATCTGCAATGGGTAATTCGGAACATTTAACAATCGTTTTTCATATATTTCTCTGTCAAGTAAACAATCTAAAATCCATGTTTCAACTTCCTTTATTACATCATGTTTTATTATGCTTTTGTTGTCTTGGTCAATAAACCTTTCACTAAAAGAGAATCCAATTTTTGTGTTTTTATTTAACCATGCTGGATGGTCATATCTACTGTGTGGGAAAAATGAAATTATATTGGTATCAAAACACTTTAAAATATCTTTATTCGGAATGTTACATCTTTTATAAAATCCATTCTCTTTGAATTTATTATCATTTTGACCTTCAAAATTTCGAACACCATGTTTTGTTATGAAATCAGCATGATTGAGATTGGACATTAAGTCTGTGTAAGTAGCAAATTGTTGGTCATTCTCAAATCGTATATTAATATGGGAATAATCCTCACTATTTTTAATGTAGTCTTTCTTTCCAACTTTGAGGTACTTATTATCCTCAACTTCAACCAATGAAGAATACTTTTGTCGTTTCAATTCAATAAGTCCGTCAAGAAGATTTCCTAATAAAAGTGTCTTCCCCGAACCATTTTTGCCAATAAATACGATTGGTTTAGGTTTCTCATTTTCATCAAATTGTGGAGTAATATCCAGATGGTCAACTGGTCCATATTTCTCGAATAGTAATTTTTTTATGTACATCCCTTTTTGATTACCTTATATTTAGTTCATGTTTGGTTTTGTTTAAATACCTGCTAACTTGTAAATATAGACACTTATTAAACGCATCCGAGATTTTAAGTCAAAATCCTCCGTTTAATCAATTTTGAGTAATTCACCTAACTCATCCATACTGAAAACAACATTCACTCCGAGCTTTTCAAATGTGCTTTTCTTACTTTCATTTGCCAAAACATAAACTTCAAAACCACCGGCTATTGCCGCTTTTACTCCTGCTTCGCTATCTTCAATCACAACACATTCATCGGGGCTAAATCCCATTTTTTTTGCTGCATGTAAATATATTCCAGGATCCGGTTTCCAGCTTCCAATTTCGTACGAACTAAAAATTTTGTTCTCAAATTTATCTAACAGGTTGGTTGTTGTTAAATTCAATCTGATTTTTTCTACCGGTCCGCTGGAAGCCGTACAAAACGGAACGGTGATTTTATTCAACAAATTATGAATTCCTTTTATAGGTCTTAAATCCGTTTTAAATGCCAGGTACGTTCTTTTTCTAAAATCTTCTTCAAAGTTGGCTGGCAGCGATCCCTTAATATTATCCTCAATAAATTGCAGATTTTCTTTCATCGAAACTCCTGCAAATCTTTCAACGGCAACATTAAAATCCATTTTATATCCCAACGTTTCAGCCATCTCCATAAATATTCTTGCTGAGATTGTTTCGCTGTCAACCAAAACTCCGTCGCAATCGAAAATTATACATTTGAATTTCATTTCTCAAAATACTTGTAAGTATTGATTTAACTTTCTTATCCTTTAGCAAGGTTACAAATTTATGCAGAAAAAATAAATACAAATTAATATTAATAGCAATATAAACTTTTGTAATTTTTACTCAAAACATGATTTTATTATTATATTGAATCAATTTAAAACGAATCAGATGCTAATAAAAAGACAACAAAACCAGATTTTAATATTCCTATTTACTGTTTTGTTTGCGTGTTCCAATACCAGTTCAAAAAACAATTCTGAAAAAGAACCTTCGAACCGGGAATCAAAACCAAACATAATCCTTTTAATGAACGACGACATGGGTTACGAATGTTTGAGTTGCAATGGCTCAACATCGTACAAAACACCAGTTTTAGATGATTTAGCAAAAACCGGTATGCGTTTTACCAACTGTTTTTCGCAGCCACTTTGCACCCCCTCGCGGGTAAAAATTATGACCGGAAAATACAACTTTAAAAACTATGTGGATTTTGGGTATTTAGATAAAAATCAAAAAACTTTTGGCCACGTTTTGCAAGATGCCGGCTACAAAACAATGATTGCAGGAAAATGGCAATTGAACGGTGTTCAAACTGAAGAAGCTGGTTTTGAAGATGTTAAACGTCCGCATAAAATGGGTTTCGACGAATATTGTTTGTGGTGGCTAACTTCAAAAGGATCGAGATATGCAAATCCACGGATTGTTGAAAATACCAAAACAATTGAAACAACCATCGACGATTATGGACCAGATATCGTTTCCGATTACATAATTGGTTTTATTGAACGCAATCAGAAAAAACCGTTTTTTGTTTACTATCCAATGTTATTGGTGCATTCTCCATTTCAACCTACTCCTGATTCGCCAGAGTGGAAATCGTTGGAAACCCGTGAAGAAAAAGACAATAAATATTTTAAAGACATGGTGGAATATACCGACAAAGTTGTTGAGAAAATCAATTCGAAATTGAAGGAATTGGGACTTGCGGAAAATACCATTTTTATATTTACAGGCGACAATGGTACCAACTCCGGCATTATTTCCCAAACTATAAATGGTGAATATCCGGGTGGAAAAGGAACATTAAAAGACAATGGCAACCATGTACCTCTTGTAATTAACTGGCCTGCTGGTGGAGTTAAAAACAGTACCAACAAGGAATTGGTAGAATTCAGCGATTTCCTGCCAACATTTGCTGAAGCTGCAAATGCAAAATTACCGGATGATATCGATGGGAAAAGTTTCTATAATCTTCTGGCTAATAAAACCTATACTCCCCGTGAATCCGTTTTTATTCATTATTATCCAAATCCACAAACAATTAGCAAACGAAGTGGATGTTTCGCACGAACAGTAGAATATAAACTTTATTCAAGCGGGCAGTTTTTCGATATAAAAAATGACAAATGGGAAAAGAAACCATTAGATATTAATTTATTAAACGACAATCAAAAAGAGATTTATAATCAGCTAAAAACTGAAATTGACGACAAACCTATTTGGGATTTTAATGAAACGCATCGGGTGTTAAAAAAGAATATTGATAATTAAAAACCCAACTTTTCAGGCATTTCTAAAAGGTTTATACAGAGATTGTTTGTTGTCACCAAAAACCCTGTTGCGATCGAGAATATACATTTGTGTATCATTTGTTTAAAAATTGCCGCGAAAACGGAGAACAGAAATTGAAAGTTGCATGAAGCGCTAAAAGTTTAATTATCACGTGCTTTGTAATTACAAAATCAAACTTGTTCATCGATTGTTCATTTTTGAACCACACAGTCACATTAGCACAAATAAGAAACCAAAATGTTCTATGTGCTCGTTGTAGTTACACCTTTTATTGCAATTATGACAATAGGCTTAATTTCAATAAATTGCGGGTACAGAAGCAATGCTTATCGGCTTTAAAATATTCAAATAGAATACATTTCATTAATTGAAATTTATATATTTCTTGAGCCTACTCCGAAAAGGCCAAGTTCATTAATTTTCAGCACTTTTACTCCTAAAGGGAACTCGCTGAAAATCAATGGACTCTTCAAAGTCCCCTTTAGGGGATTTAGGGGTAAAACACTTTTCGGAGTGGACTCATTTAAATTATTCTTCTAAATTTGAAAATTTAAAATTTATTAAATAACATGAAACCAATAGCTCAAATATTACTAATATTTATGGTAATGATTTACAGTACAAATGCCAGGTCACAAATTCAATTTGGCGTTTTTGCCGACTGCCAGTTCTGCGATTGCCAAACTGCCGGAACCCGTTTTTACAGAAATTCGCCTGCTAAGTTAAACGATTGTATTTCTGAATTCAACAAAAACGAAAACCTTGAATTTATTGTAGGATTAGGTGACTTTATCGATCGGGATTTTGCCAGTTTTGCAACTGTTAATTCGGTTTTAAATAAATCAAAAAATGAGGTTTTTCATGTGGTTGGAAATCATGACTTTTCAGTTGAAAAGGATTTTTTCGATAAAGTTCCCGAGCAGTTAAAACTTACAAAAACATATTATGCCTTTACCAAAAAAGATTGGCATTTTATTTTTTTAAACGGCAATGAAATTACTTTTCAATCAGCCGATCCGGGAATTATTTTACAAGCTAAAAAGCTTGTTGACCAATTGACAGCTAAAAATAAACCCAACAATCAAAAATGGAATGGTGGAATAGGTGACAAGCAAATTGAGTGGTTGGACAAACAGCTACAATTGGCACAACAAAAAAACTATAAAGTTGCTATTTTTTGTCATTACCCACTCCTACCCTTGGAAATACACGCGCTTTGGAATTCAGGGGAAATTTTGAACCTGTTAAATAAATACAATTGTGTTAAAATGTGGATGAACGGTCACAACCATGCTGGAAATTATATTGTACAAAACGGGATACATTTTGTAACTTTAAAAGGAATGGTTGAAACAGAAAATGAGAACGCTTTTTCAGAAATAACACTTTACAATAATAAAATTCTGATAACAGGTTTTGGAAGGGAAGAAAACAAAGTGCTTCCTCTTAACTAAACAATGGTGGATTGAACTAGTGTGTCAATTAAGAATATAAACAATTCATTTTTTTATACTCTATTGAATTCCTGCAACTGAAATATTTTGTTTTAGTAAACATCATAAAGTATTACCTTGCTTTTTAACAAAATCGTTAATTAAGCAGATCGCCAAAAAAATACATCTTAATAGAAAAATTACCTGCCGATAAATAACTGGTAAAAATCTTCTAACTAATTTTAACTTAAAAACTCCGGTTAATGTTAATTTCATATTCATAACTTAAGCCCGGTTTCAAGCCCGGTTTTTAGATAAATTGCTGATATTTGTCAATAATCAGTTACAAAGTTCAACAACCTTAAAAATTGTCAACCAATGTTTAAAATTCAGACCTTGGATAAAATCGACCCGGAAGGATTAAGCCTTTTTCCTTCAGGTAATTACCAAATTGCAGGTGAAACTACCAATCCAGATTCAATTGTTTTGAGAAGTTTTAAAATGCACGATATGGAACTTCCTAAATCGTTAAAAGCAGTTGCACGGGCAGGGGCAGGTGTGAACAATATCCCGCTCGATAAATGTACTGAAAAAGGAATCGTGGTTTTTAACACACCCGGTGCCAATGCCAACGGTGTAAAAGAACTGCTGATTGCAGGTTTGATGTTATCGTCGCGCGACATTACCGAATCAATTATTTGGGCGAAAACATTAATTGGAAAGGGCGATCAGGTGCCTGCCCTAATTGAAAAAGGAAAAAAGAATTTTGCCGGACAGGAAATTAAAGGAAAAACACTTGCAGTAATCGGATTGGGAGCGATAGGTGTTTTAATTGCAAACGCTGCTCAGGCTTTGGGTATGAAAGTAGTTGGTTACGATCCGTATATGTCGGTTCAACACGCGTTGAAGCTTAGTCGAAGTGTAACCTGGGTAGAAGGAATTCAACCATTGCTTTCACAAGCAGATTTTGTAACATTAAATATTCCGCTTACTGCTGATACAAAAGGATATATCAACAAAGAAAAATTTGGGATGATGAAAGACGATGTTCGCATCCTAAACTTTGCGCGTGGCGGACTTGTTAATATAACCGACCTTAAAGAAGCCATTGCATCAGGGAGAGTTGCAAAATATCTTACCGACTTCCCAGATGAAGAAATCTTAAAAATGGAAAAAGTAATTGCAATCCCTCACCTCGGTGCTTCAACTAAAGAGTCGGAAACAAATTGCGCAATTATGGCGGTAAACCAGGTAAAAGAATACCTGGAAAACGGGAATATAAAAAACTCTGTCAATTTTCCGGCAGCAGAAATGGAAATGCACAACGAAGCACGAATTCTTATTGCCAATAAAAATGTCCCTAATATGGTGAGTCAAATTTCTACCGTATTGGCAGCCGAAGGTATTAACATAGAAAATATGCTAAATAAAAAACGCGACAATATTGCCTATAATATTATTGACGTAGATAAACCCAAAATAAACGAAACAATAAAAGAGAAACTACTTTCAATTGATGGGATTTTTATGGTTCGTATTATTCAGGCTAAATAATATGATTTGAAGTGATTTTCAAGATTCCGCTTTTTTATTATTTTTAAACCATTATACCAACTAAAAATTATATTGATAAAAACATTAAAGCATGAGTAAAAATATTGAAACAAAAGCCGCTGATAACATTAGAATTTTAGCTGCGTCGATGGTAGAAAAAGCGAAATCAGGCCATCCGGGCGGTGCCATGGGCGGAGCCGACTTTGTAAACATTTTATATTCCGAATTTTTAAATTACGATCCTTCCGATATGGGCTGGGCAAACCGCGACCGGTTTTTCCTCGATCCCGGGCACATGTCGCCAATGTTATACGGAGTACTTGCATTGGCCGGATTTTACAGCATGGAAGATGTTGCCAATTTCCGTCAGTGGAAAAGCGTAACTCCGGGACATCCGGAAGTTGATGTTTTGCGTGGCGTTGAAAATACTTCTGGCCCACTCGGACAAGGTCATGTTATGGCAATTGGTGCTGCAATTGCTGAACGTTTTTTAGTTGAACGTTTTGGTGATTGGATGGCACATAAAACGTACACTTTTATTTCTGACGGTGGTGTTCAGGAAGAAATCTCGCAGGGCGCCGGACGAATTGCAGGATTTCTTGGGTTGAATAATCTTATTATGTTTTACGATTCAAACGACATTCAGCTTTCAACAACAACCGGAGAAGTAACAAAAGAAGATACTGCAAAAAAATACGATGCCTGGGGATGGAATGTGATTTCCATCGAGGGAAATAACCCAACCCAAATTCGTGAAGCTTTAAAAACAGCAAATGCTGAAACCGAAAAACCAACCATTATTATTGGTAAAACAATTATGGGAAAAGGTGCGGTTACCGAAGCAGGCGAAAATTACGAGAAAAAATGCGAAACCCACGGAATGCCGCTAACAAACGCCGGGGCATCTTTTGCGAAATCAATTGAAAATTTAGGTGGAAAAGCTGAAAACCCATTTCAGGTTTTTGCCGATGTAAAACAATTATACGAAAAAAGAAAGGAAGAACTTATTGAAGCAGCAGCAACTAAAAAAGCTGTTCAATCCGAGTGGCAAAAAGCAAATCCCGAATTAGCTGAAAAACTTGAGAAATTCTTTTCCGAAGATGCACCTGAATTTGATTTTGCATCAATCGAGCAAAAAGCAAACAATGCAACAAGAGGTTCCTCAAGTACTGTTTTAGCTGCTTTTGCTGGCAAAGTAGAGAATATGATTGTGGCTTCGGCAGATTTATCTAATTCAGATAAAACCGATGGATTCCTGAAAAAAACCACTGCCTTTAACAAAGGTGATTTTAGTGGATCATTTCTTCAGGCAGGTGTTTCTGAATTAACAATGGCCTGCCTCATGAATGGAATGGCCTTGCACGGTGGAATAATTCCGGTTTGCGGAACATTTTTCGTATTTTCAGATTACATGAAACCTGCTGTTCGTTTAGCAGCTTTAATGGGACTTCCGGTAAAATATGTCTGGACTCATGATGCTTTCCGCGTTGGCGAAGATGGACCAACTCACCAACCGGTTGAACAGGAAGCACAAATTCGATTAATGGAGAAATTGAAAAACCATAAAGGCGAAAACAGTACCCTGGTTCTTCGTCCGGCTGATGCAAACGAAACAACCGTGTCATGGAAATTAGCTTTGGAAAATACAACAACACCTTCAGCTTTAATACTTTCGCGACAGAATATTAAAAATCTTCCCGTCAAAGGCGATGCTTACGAATCGGCTCTTCAAACTGAAAAAGGTGCGTACATTGTTCAATCGGTAGAAGGAACACCCGATGTTGTATTGTTAGCCAGCGGGTCAGAAGTTGCAACTTTAGTCGAAGGCGCTGCCCTATTATCAGAAAAAGAAGGTTTGAAAATTCAGATTGTTTCTGTTCCCTCTGAAGGATTGTTCAGAAATCAATCGAAAGAGTACCAGAACAGTGTTCTTCCAACCGGAATTCCTCGTTTTGGAATGACTGCCGGACTGCCGGTAACATTAGAAGGGTTGGTTGGTGAGAACGGAAAAGTGTGGGGATTGGAATCATTTGGATATTCAGCTCCTTATACAATTCTTGACGACAAACTTGGTTTTAATGGCGAAAACGTTTATAATCAGGTAAAAGAAATGTTGGCTTAAAAGCAAAAAAAAACATAAAAACTGGTGCTTCGAATTTCGGGGCACCTTTTTATTGCATATAGATGAATGGTAGATTGATTGGATTGTTGTGAACAAATTATTTAGTATTTTGCAGTTTATCATTAAATTCAAACTTTATGATAACAAAAGTTAGTATAAGAAATTTCAAAAAGCTAAACCATATTGAATTTGAACTTAACAAAACTGTTGTAGTAATTGGACCGAACAATTCTGGAAAATCCACCTTTTTACAAGCTCTTACTTTGTGGGAAACCGGAATGAAAAAAATTGCCGAACAAAAGCGAATAAAAACTGGTAAAACAAAAAGAATTGGAGTTGTAATTAACCGGCGAGACTTATTGGCAATTCCAGTTTCTTCAGCGAGGCTTATTTGGTTTCATCAAGCAGTAAGGGTCATTAATCGTTCAGAAAATAAACAAAAAACATCAAATATTAGAATCGAGATTATTGTTCATGGAAATAGTAATGGTAAAAACTGGACTGCGGCTTTAGAATTTGATTATGCAAATCCTGAATCAATTTATTGTCGCCCCCTTAGAAAAGATAAAGAAGGAACTGTTTTTTATACAATTGATGAAGAAGCATTTTCTTCATCATTGGCATTTCTTCAACCTATGTCTGGAATAGCCACTAATGAGGATAGATTAACAAAAGGATCAATAAATGTTCGAATTGGAGAAGGAAAGACGGCAGATGTTTTAAGAAATATTTGTTATCAACTACTTTATCCTGATGCAAAAGATGGAAGTATAGAGTCTGAGTCAAAATGGAATACCTTAAACTCTATTATAAAAACAAAATTTGAAGTTGAACTAAACAAACCAATATTTATACCTGAGACCGGAACTATTCAAATGTCATACACCGAAACAGGGCATATTTATGATTTATCATCATCAGGCCGTGGATTTCAACAAACAATTCTTCTTTTAGCATATTTATATTCTTATCCTAACCGAACTATATTACTTGATGAACCTGATGCTCATTTAGAAGCCATCAGACAAAGGGATACTTATGAATTAATTAATGAAATTGCTGAAAACCTGGGGACGCAATTAATTATTGCAAGTCATTCAGAAATAGTATTAAATCAGGCAGCAGACGGTGACTCAATTATAGCATTTTATGATAATAATTGCCAACCATTGAACAATACTCAAGATATTTCTCAATTCAAAAAACTATTAACTGATATAGGTTGGGACAAGTACTTTCTTGCAAAAACAAAAAAACATATAATCTATCTCGAAGGATCCACTGATTTAAGAATGCTCATTGCATTTGCAAAAAAACTAAATCATCCTGTTTTAAATAGTTTAAATAATGCAAACATAGTTTATACAGCAGATAACGTACCCAAAACTGCAAAAAATAATTTTCATGGATTAAGACCACTTATACATGATCTTAAGGGAATGGCCATTTTTGATAGGTTAGGAAGAAAAATACAGGAAGATCCGTATCTAAAAATTGTTCAGTGGAAAAAAAGAGAAATTGAAAATTATTTTGCTTTCCCTGAGGTACTTATTCGCTGGGCTAAATCTTTTGGAGAACCGGATTTATTTAGAAACTATTTAAAAATAATGCAAGAAAGTATTGAGGAAAATACCACACCTGCTAACCTTAAAAACCGAAATAGCGATTGGTGGAACAATTGTAAAATGTCGGACGATTATTTACCTTCAATATTTAATTCATTTTATGAAAAATTAGGTCAACCAATGACTTTTAACAAAGGAAGATATTATGAGTTAATTAAATTTATTGATGATGAAGACATTAATATAGAGATAATTGAAAAGCTAAACTCCCTCTACTCAATTTTGGAACCTTAGGTTTTGATTTGCTAATTTAATGTTCTTTGCAGAACTATTATTGGAAATATTTTTTTTGAATAATTTAATTTTAAGGTCTTTTAGTTATTATATGATATCCAAATTATAATACATTATTTTCCATTCTATTTAATTATATTTGTTGTTCAACTAATTTTAACAAAGGTAAAATGACTACAACTAACAGGCGAAATTTTCTAAAAACAGCGACTGCTGCAGGTGCAGGAATGATGATTGCTCCACAAATATCAAAAGCAAGTGATTCGAAGCAGAAACAAATAAATGGTGAAGTAAATATTGCATTTATTGGTTGTGGTGGCAGAGGGCGCGGTCACCTAAAAAGAGCAGCAATGACTGAAGGTGTAAAAATAACCGCTTTCTGTGACATCGATCCTGAAGCAGTTGAAAAAACCCAACAAGTATTAAAAGATCAGGGACACCCTGAAGCGGAAGTTTATTCTGATGGGGAACATGCTTATTTGGATATGTTAAAACGCGATGATATCGACGGTGTATTAATTGCAACACCATGGCTTTGGCACACAAGAATGGCAGTGGCAACGATGAAAGCAGGGAAATATGTAGCGGTGGAAGTTTCGGCGGCCAACACTATGGAAGAATGCTGGGACTTGGTTAATACTTCGGAAGAAACAGGAATGCCTTGTATGATTCTTGAAAACGTAAATTACCGCCGCGATGTTATGGCTGTAATGAACATGGTAAAACAAGGCATTTTTGGTGAAGTTGTACATGCAAGGTGTGGATACCGACATAGTTTGCTAAACGTAAAATTCAATAGAGATCTTAAATTTGGTGAAGGTTCAACCGGAGAAGCTCGTTGGAGAACACAACATTCGTTAAAACGAAATGCCGATGTTTACCCAACGCACGGATTAGGACCAATTGCTGCCATGCTTGATATTAACAGAGGAAACCGCTTTTTGTACCTCACTTCAACTGCATCGAAAGCTGTAGGTATAAAAGATTATATTCAGGAACAAGGTGGTGAAGACCATCCTAGTGCAAAACTCCCATGGAAACAAGGAGACATTATTACTTCCGTTATAAAAACCACAAACGGCGAAACAATAATTGTTACACACGACACTAATTTGCCACGTCCTTACTCTCTTAATTTCCATGTTGCGGGAACTGATGGAGTAACTGATTTCGATTATGGAAACCGACGTGTTCATATTGAAGGAAAAAGCGAAGGGCATGGCTGGGATGAGTTTCAGGCATGGCAAGATAAATACGACCACCCACTTTGGAAAAAATATGGTGAGCAAGCAAATAGCTCGGGACACGGTGGTATCGATTTCTTTGTTACAAGAGAATTTATCAATTCGGTTAAAGAACAGAGACAACCTGTTATGGATGTTTACGATGCAGCAGCCTGGAGTGCTGTTACTCCACTTTCGGAGGCTTCGATTGCACAAAACAGTGCACCGCAATACTTCCCTGATTTTACAAGGGGAATGTGGATAAATAGAAAACCAGTAATATTTGAATAACAATTGGTGTTAACGTATATTTGAAAGGTGTTCAATTTTGAGCACCTTTTTTAATGTTTGAATGCAGGTATGCAGAAATATGAAAAAGGAATTATTTGTTAAATTAGCTTCTTAATTAACTCGTTATGAAAAAATTATTTCTGCTATTTATTACTATAATTTTTACAATTGTCACCTTTGCTCAAAAACTCGATTCAACAGCACTTATTATTATAGATATCCAAGATTTTTATTTTCCCGGCGGTGCTGTGGAATTGGATGAACCTGTAAAAGCGTCGGAAAAGGCAAAAATTCTGCTTAATCATTTCCGCAAAAATAATAATTTGGTTGTTCATGTGAGGCACAATTTCGAACCCGGAGGAAATATTCATGAATTAGTAAAACCAATTGAAGGAGAAAAAATAATTTCGAAAGACGAAGTAAATGCTTTTTTAAATACCGATTTAAATGAATATCTGAAAAAGAACAATATAAAAGAGGTAATACTTTGTGGAATGCAAACCCAAATGTGTTTAAAAGCCGGAACCCGCGCAGCCCATGATTTTGGTTATAAATGGACAGTTGTTGAAGATGCCTGCACGACACGGAATATTTCATTCGGCGAGCATATAATTTCATCAAAAGATGTCCACTACTCTACCCTCGCCACATTAAAAAGTTATGCAAAAATTGTTACGTTAATTGATTTTTTACAGGAAGAATAACAAATTATTCAACTGCCCGTAACCAGGCTTCTGCCATTAATTGAGCTCCCGGCATTCCCGGATGAACACCGTCGCCTGTCCAGTAAGTAGCTGGAGCGTGTTTAACAGCTTCATCAAAAACCTCTTGAAATGGAACCCAAATTGCATCAAATTCATCGGCAATTTTTTTAGCTGCAACCTGAAAAGTTTTAACAGGCTCAATCCATGTTTCGTCAACAGCTCTGGTATTTGTAACTGCAAAAGGCTGGCAAATAACTAACTTAATTTTTGGAAATTCGTCTCTAGTTCGTTGAATAAGTTTTCGTAAATCATTTTCGTAAATCTCAACCGTGCCATCGTATTTGTCGTTTCTAAAATGCCAGTAATCGTTTATTCCAATTAAAATACTAAGCACATCCGGTTTTAAATCCAAACAATCTTTTTGCCAGCGGTCGGCTAATTGATAAACTTTGTTCCCGCTAATTCCACGATTATAAATTGTTAAGTCTTTTTCAGGCAAAGCATTTAATAAAGTCGAAGCTGCTAAAAAAGCATAACCTCTTCCAAAAGAACCTGCACTATTTGGCAATTCTTTTTCCTTTTCACGACCTGCATCGGTAATTGAATCACCCTGAAATAAGATTGTGTTACCTTTTTCAAAAAGTGAATATTTGTCTTTCTTTTCTTCTTTTTCGGGAGAAATACACGAAGAAACAATGGTTGGAATACTTGCCAGGGCAACGGCTCCGGCGGCAGATTTGGTCAAAAAGTTTCGTCTTGAAAGATTCATTTAATTTATTTTACTGAAATAATTTCCTAAAAGTAAAAAAAATAACAATAAACCATCAATACCAAACGCTACCTTTGCACAAGCAGAATATATTTTTTTCAACCCTTTTTCTCTCACAATAAATCATTTACAGAGACAAAAAATTAAATATATAAAGCCTGCAAAGCTGGCTATATAACCAAGGGCCAGGCTACCTAAAATAACAATCATACAAAACGTACCACACTTACAAACGACTTTTTCAGTTTCCATAATAAATAATTTTTGTTTTTGATACATGCTTCATCTGTTAGAATTATTGTTATCAAAGAGCGTCAGCTTGTTTTTCAAGCTTTTGAGGTGCCAATGTTAAACAGTTAAAATATATTGCAAATGACCGATACAAAAAATGTGTCCATTTGCCAAACGGGACAATAAGCAAAGCCCACTGTACCATAACAATTAAATGTACGAGATACAACCAAATATTGTTTACAAGAAAATTAAAATCGATAAATAACCTTACAACAAATGCTGTCAAACCAATTAGAAAAAGCCAAATAACGAAAAGCCAATCGCTGGGATGAGAGTATTTACTTACTTCATCATTCTTTTGGATACGGCGTCGGATAAAGTCGAAGGTTACCAAAAAGATAAGCACACTTTCAACATATCCAAGTACAATAACAAATACACTTTGAGAAGAAAACCAGTTGAGAAAGACCGTTGTAAACAAAAGGCTGAGGTAAGCCAATACCAGAATAAAATGTTCAACCCAACGAACCTGGCTATCATCGCAACCCAGAGTACGTTTTTGTGTGAACATATGAACAACAAGTTCACTGGTAGCTTTGAAATAAGCAAATAAAGGTGCCTTTATTCCAGGCTTAAGTACTGTTAGCCACCACATATGAATAATATTGGGAAGTAAGATTAATGTAAAGACAAGAGTAATGGCCGCCATCTCAAAAAAATGGCCGTAATGCATTACTGTTTCAATGTTAAACTGTTCGTAAGCCGCAAACCAAACCACTGCTACCAACAATAACAGAAAAGCAATTGCCGAAGCAGTTTTTGATTTATAAAGCAAACCTGATAATCCTGTCCAGTCGTATTTGGCCGAAAGCCATCTCCTCAGCGACATCATCAATTCTCCCGGATCAGCTTCCCGCGGACAAGTAGTGCTACATTCCCCACAATAATAACACAACCATGGGTCGAGCGAAGTTTGTATTTCGCTTTCTAAACCCAACACACTGTATCGAATCATTTTCCGCGGAAATGAATTATCCTCATCCGATAAGGAGCAAACTGCCGTACAATTTCCACAATTGTAACACGCATTAGTGTCGAACGCTCCAAATTTTTTAAGTTCGTTGGTAAATTCAGGATTTATCCTTGCCATTACTCTTTATTTTATAATAAAAATACTCATCCATATCATCAATTTCGCCGGTTTCTACGAGCCCGTATTTTAGCAAAGTCATCAGTTGAAATAATACTTCATCACCGGGAAGTTTTAATTCTTCAGCAAGTTGAGGAACCGTTTTTTCACTTTCCATTAAAGTGTTGAGCAATAATTTTTTAGACTTTGTAAAAGACTTCAACTGCTCGGTTACATCTTTCGGAACAGGCCGTTTTGCTTTCAGATATTTTGCCGTTTTACCTTTTTCAACTTCCATTGTTATTCATTTTAATCATTGGGTATCAAAGCGCTTATCATATTTTCCACATCCTTATCAGTTAGCCCAATAAGATTGAGGGCATTTACCGGGCAAACCGGTAAACACATGCCACAACCTTTGCATACTACAGGATTAACCCTTGCAATTAATTTTCCTTCTATTTCAACTTTTTCAAAAGCATTGAAAGGACAGGCTTCATCGCATTTACCGCACCATTCACAAGTTTGTTCGTCAACTTCTGCTACAGTGGGTTCCAAAGCAAGTTCTCCCGAATCGACTAATGAAAAAGATTTGGTAGCTGCTGCCAGCGCCGAGTTCACAGATTCCATGACATTTTTAGGTCCCTGACTGGCTCCTGCAATGGTTACACCATCGATAACTGTTTCTACAGGTCGCAATTTCATGTGAATTTCGTTGAAGAAATTATCCCTTCCCTTTGGGATTTTCAATAAATTGCCAATGGAATTATCCTTTCGCGGAACCATTCCAGTAACAAGAACAACCAAATCGGCTACTACTTCCAGTTGTTTATCTGTAGTAAGAACATCCTTTATTTTCACTAAAATTTTATCACCCCTTTTTTCTACAACAGGAGGGTCATTGTCAAATGATTGCAAATAAATGTCACCGAGACGAGACGATTCATCGTACCACACCTCCTGTTTTCCATAAGTTCTAATACCCCTGTTAAAGTGATAGTTGTATATATTTTTGTATTTCTTTTTTACAGTAATTGCCGTGTGAATATTGACAGTACAACAATAACGCGAGCAATATTTGTTTTCGCCGTCAACCTGCCTGCTTCCCACACAATAGATATAAGCAATATGTTTTATGTCTTTGCCTTTGTAGGATAATTTCTCATCGCAATAATGTACAATTCGTTTAAACTGTGGCAGCGTTACCACATGGTCGATTTCGCCATAAGCAAATTCTCCTTTTTTAGGCTCGTATGGATCATAACCAGTGGCAAGCAAAACAGAGCCAACTTTTAGGTTTAAATATTCTGTTTTTTGAGTGAAGTCGATACTGCTACATACATTTTCGCACTTACCACATCGGGTACAATTTTCCATATCAATTGCTGGCAATTGTGGATATTCGCTGGGGTAATTGTGGTAAATAGCTTTTCGGCTTGTTATATTGAAATTAAATTCATCGGGTACAATTACCGGGCAAACATCAATGGCTTCTTGTAATTTCCCATCACTACACGGAAGTTTGAAATAGCGGGGTGTTACTTTAACTTTCAACATGAAGTTACCAACACTCCCTCTGTTTTCTATCACTTCGGCTCCTGTAAATAATGTAACATGTTTGTGTTTTATCACCTCATCATAAAGACGGGTTACCAATTCTTTGCCGGTTTCTTCAGTACCACAAATGTTATCCCATTGCGCAATGCGCCCCCCAACAAAAAAACTTCTTTCTATGAGGTACACTTCCGAACCTGCTTCGGCCAATTCAATGGCAGCACGCATTCCGGCTACTCCAGCACCAATTACAGCAACTGCTTTGGTTGCCTGTACTTTTACAGGTTCCAAGGCTTCGGAATTTTGTACTTTTGCAATAGCCGCCTTTACTATTTGAATAGCTTTTTCAGTTGCTCCCGTTTTATTGTCGGAATGTGCCCAGGAAACCTGTTCGCGAATATTGGCATGGACAAAATTGTATTTATTCATTCCAGCCCTTTCCACAACGGCTCTGAAAGTCAACAGATGTAATTTAGGTGAACATGCAGCTACTACCACTCCATCGAGGTTTTGCTCCCTGATATCTTCAACCATATCTTTTTGATTAGAATCGGCACAGGCAAACATCGTTGTTTTAGCAAGATAAACACCATTGATACTTTCAACAGACTGACGGACTTTTTCCACATCCACATAATCGGAAATGTTTCCCCCACAGTGACAGATATAAACGCCCACTTTCTTTTTCATAGTGCTGCCCTCCTTAAATAACTGGTTGTTTCTGCAGATGCTGCTCCTCCCGACAAAATAGAATCTGGAATATCCATGGGGCCGGAAGCAGTCCCGGCAACAAATACACCTTCTATACTTGTTTTTGCCGGGCTAGCCAAAATATCAGACTGATCAACAAAGTGAAATGGATCGAGTTGTAGCGTTTCATTATCGAAAACATCTGAAATACCCTGATTTGGTAACAGGCCAATCGAAAGAACTACCATGTCGTGCTCGGCTTCTGTTACTTTACCCTTTTCAATATCTTCGTAACGTAAAATGAGATTTCCATTTTCTTTTTCAGTGATTTTACCGATTTTCCCTTTAATAAATTCCACGCCCATATCCTGCGATTGAGCATAAAATTCATTAAAACCTTTACCAAAAGCCCGGATGTGCAGGTAATAAATAGTAACGTCGGCCATTGGCAACGCACCCATCAACAACTGCGCTTGTTTAATGGAATACATACAGCAAACTTGTGAACAAATAGGATTACCCACCGATTTATCACGCGAACCGGCACACAACACGTACGCAATATTGTCGGGCAATTTGCCATCGCCGGGGCGTAAAATGGAATTAAACGGTCGCGTTGGCGATAACTGACGCTCCATGTGCATAGCGGTAGTAACATTTTTAAATTTATCGTATCCGTAACGTGGAATTTTCAACGGGTCGAACAACTCAAATCCCGTAGCAACCACAACTGATTTTACTTTCACTAAAAACTCTTCAACAGTTTGTGTAAAGTCGATACATTGGGTTGGACAAACCCGCTCGCAAGCACCACACAATGTGCAATTTTCTATATCGATGGCAGCAGCACGTGGACTGGCAATACTGAAGGGGATATAAGCTGCTTTTCTCCCCACAAGTCCGTATTGATATTCATCAATAACACTTACGGGGCAAGCCTCTTCGCACAACTGGCAACCCGTACAATCATCAATATTAACATAGCGCGGATTTTGCGAAACAATTGCTTCAAACAAGTGCTCACCTTTTTTAGTAATTATTCGGATTTCGGCTCCTGTAAAAATTGTAATATTTGGATGCCTAGCTATTTCTGAAATTTTAG
The DNA here is from genome assembly GCA_018648265.1 of Prolixibacteraceae bacterium. GTDB lineage: Bacteria > Bacteroidota > Bacteroidia > Bacteroidales > Prolixibacteraceae > Draconibacterium. The sequence continues at coordinate 25,807 of JABGRN010000074.1, forward strand.
GGGTTGTAATGCAGGCACCACAATCGAGCGTTGGAAATACTTTACTTAGTAAAATCATTTTCCCACCAATTGAAAGTTCTTTTTCTACAAGCAAAACATTATAACCCAGGTTAGCCAGGTTCAAGGCTGATTCTCCACCAGCAATACCCCCGCCTATTACAAGGACATCGTATTCCAATATTTTCATTTGTCCCGGCATATTTTTAATTTGATGATTTACTTAAATATTTATTGAAACTTACTACATGTTTTACAAAAGACTCGCTACACACAGAGCAAATGGCAGCCATTTTCAGACGGGCAGGATCTATTCCTTTGTCTTTCATTATTTGGTGAGTGGCACCTACTACGAGCCCCGTTTTTTCAGTACACGATTCGCCATAAGGACAATCGGTACCGTCGGCGGCAATAAATACGCCATCGAAACCTTGCTCAAAGGAATACAAAATCCAGCGTGGTTTTATAGCACTTGAACAAGGTATAGTAATTGTGTAAACAGTTGGTGGATAATGTAATTTCAACAAACCCGCCATATCTATGGCCGGATCGGAAATTTTATCGGTAGAAAAAACCAAAATCTTAGAATCATTATTTGCTTCTCCAACAGTCATTTTATTTTCTTAAAAATATTTTAAAAAAACCTGATTCTTCCAATGTCCCAAGGTATTCGTATCCTTTTTTAGAACACCATTTAGGAATATCGCGTCTGGTACCTTCGTCTGCGGAAAGTACTTCCATAACCTGACCTTTTTCAATCTGTCCAATGGCTTTTTTAGCAGCCAATAAAGGGCCAGGACATGATGTTCCACGGGCATCGACCGATCTATCCGCTTTTACTTGTGCTAATTCTTCTGAATTCATAGTTTTGTTTTTTAATGTTTAAATAAATAGGTTTATATCTGCCGTTTCTGCAGAAGTCATGTATTCACCAATACCACAGATATCATCAGCAAGGTCGATAAAATCATCGAGTTTGTATCCGTTCCAAACTTTACCGGCGAATCCGCAAATGTGGATATTAACATTTGTCATTTCTTTAGCCGTACGAAAAGCTTCAGTCCAGTGAGGCGCTCCTAAAAATTTGAGAGATGCCAGAAATTCATCTTTTTTGTCGGTAATTTCAGCAACTCGATCGTTTGTCAAAGCGTTCTCTTTTTTAAAGGCAAATGCAGCCTGCAAAAGGACGAAAATATCCACATCCATATCTTCGGCGGCAGCACCACCCAGAATAACACCGGCAGCCGTTAATTTGTCAACGCTACCGGAAAACAATGCTAAAGTCAGTTTTTTGTTTGCCATTTTTTACTCTCCTGTTAATTTTAATTTGTGAAAATGTTAATAGTATAAATGTACGGTGAGGCTTACCACTAATCAAGAATATCACTGTGAGTTTACTATCAAAAAGGTGTGATTAATATCACAAAATCCATTACCTTTATTTAAAATTTATGTAATGGAATATGCTAGTTGTTCAACCTGTCTATTAAAGTCAAAGGCCGTGAAAAGTCTGGGTGAAAATGAATTGCATATTCTTGGACAAGGCTGTGTGCAAACGGTATTCAAAAAAGGAGAGACTATTATTAAGCAGGGTGCACTCTCTTCCAATATTATTTATTTGCAAACAGGATTGGTAAAGCTAATGATTGACGGTTCTCATCGAACGCAAATTTTAAGGATGAAAAAAGCACCCTGTTATCTCGGTTTACCAACTACCATGGGCGACAAAATCAATCACTATTCAGCAGTAGCACTAAAAAAAACAACAGCATGTTTTGTCGATATCAATGTTTTTAAAGAGCTGCTTAAGATTAGTCCGGAATTTTCTTATGAGATTATCGTCGAACTTTGCAAAAATGAACTGGAACAATTTAACCGGTATGTAAGACTGGTTCAAAACCAAATCTACGGGCGTTTAGCAACCAATCTGCTTTACTTTTCAAATGAGATATATTTGTCTGATGAGTTTAAATTACCGTTAAACCGAACCGAATTAGCCGATTTGGTTTGTACTAGCCGCGAAACCATTAGCCGCCAACTTACAGAATTGGCAGAAGAAAAAATTATTGATATCGATGGAAAACACCTTCGAATTGTGAATAAGTCATTGTTGGAAGAGATAAGTAAAAAGGGGTAAATATTTTACTTTTCAAAAAGTTTATCGGCCATTGCATTAGCCATATTAATAAGTTCTTCCTGCTTATTTGCTTTTAACGCACCTTTTTCTTCAATTGGCTCATAAACCATTTCCCATTTTATTTTTTCGGCAAAAACTTTTAGGTTTTTTACACCGCCGCCGCTCCACGAAAAATTACCAAAAATACCGAGGTAATGATTTTTAGGTGCCATGTGTTCTATTGTAGAAAGCAAAGTTTCAACATTTGGAAAAAGTGCATTGTTATACGACGGGCTTCCCACAATAAAACCTTTGTATTTAAAAATATCGTTTATAATGTACGACGAGTGAGTTTTTGACGCATCGTAAACACGAATATTTTTTATACCCTGCACTGCCAATTGTCGCGCAATAATTTCAGCCATTTTTTGGGTATTTCCATACATCGATCCATACACAATAACCACTCCCCTGTCGAGATCATAAGAACTCCATTTATTGTAGCGTGTAAGCACCCAGTCAAGGTCGCTGCGCCAAATTGGACCATGTGTTGCTGCTATCATTTTTATGTCAAGCGGGGCCAGCTTTTTAATTGCGCGTTGCGTATGCGGACAATATTTCCCAACAATGTTTGTGAAATAGCGCATCACTTCAATTTCATAAAAATCGAGGTTAATTTCATCGTCAAAAATTCCACCATCTAAGGTGCCGTAACTTCCAAAAGCATCGCCTGTAAATGCAATTTTGTTGGTTTCTTCAAAAGTAACCATGGTTTCGGGCCAGTGCACCATCGGAATCATCTGGAATTGTAGTTTATGTTTTCCAAGTTCTAAAACGTGATTATCGTACACTTCCAGAACTTTTTCGGGTGTAAAATAATAGCTTTCAACAAAGCCAAAAGTTTTTTTGTTTCCTACCAGTGTAATTTCAGGATATTTTTGAATGATGGATTTTAAAGCCCCCGAATGGTCGGGTTCCATGTGGTTAATAACCAGATAATCAATCGGGCGGTCTCCAATTATCGCTTCAATATTATCCAGGTAATCGTCAATAAAAGCGCGTTCAACAGTATCTATCAACGTAATTTTTTCATCAACAATTAAATACGAATTGTATGAAATTCCATGAGGAATAGGCCAAATATTTTCAAATAAATTGGTCCGTCGATCGTTATATCCTAAAAAATAAATGTCTTCAGCAAGTTTTACCTGGTGCATAATTCTGATGGTTTTTAATTGAATACTTTCTGGCTGCGAATTTAATAATTTTGAACTGAACGAAATACAAATTTGACAATTTTGATTATTTAGAATAACAGTTATATTGCTATTATTAAGATTACCATTATTTTTACAAAAAAATAGATTTTTATGACTATCGATCAAAAAAGCAAACTTTTACTTTTCCCACGAATTGGGAAATTCATTATTGTATTTTTTGCCCTTGCATTTATTGTTGTGGGAATCCGGGCTTACCAGCTTTACAATTATATTTTTCAGGAAAATGTAAAAACTGAATTTATTTTGATTATCCCGGATAATGCAACTTTTGAACAGGTCACCGACAGCTTAATTACAAACGATGTGCTACATAATTACAAAGCTTTTAATTGGGTATCAAATAAAAAAAATTACAAGCTCACTGTTAAACCGGGGCGTTATCTTTTTAAAATCGGCATGAATACCAACCAACTCGTTAACATGTTGCGCGGAGGCTTACAACAGCCTGTGAATGTTACTTTTAATAACATCAGGTTTAAAGAAGACCTGGCAGGAAAAGTAAGCGTGTATATACAGGCTGATTCGATTTCTATTATAAATTTATTTTACGACGAAGAGAAAATCGAAAAATATGGTTTTACACCCGAAACTTTTAGGGCCATGTTTATCCCAAATACTTACGAGTTTTTCTGGACAACTTCTGCCGAAGATTTTGCCGACAGGATGAAGGCAGAATACAACAATTTTTGGAATGAAACCCGTAAAAAACAAGCCAGCGAAATTAACCTGACTCCCGTTGAAGTTACGATTTTAGCATCGATTGTGCAGTCGGAAACAGCAAAAAAAGATGAACTGAAACGAATTGCAGGATTGTATTTAAACCGGTTAAAACGCGGGCAACTTTTGCAGGCAGACCCAACTGTAAAATATGCAGTTGGCGATTTTTCACTGAAACGAATCCTTAATTCACACCTCGATATTGAATCGCCATACAATACATACAAATATGCAGGTTTACCACCGGGTCCGATTAATTTCCCGGAGGTTACAACCATCGATGCAGTATTAAATTTCGAAAAACACACTTACATTTATATGTGTGCAAAAGAGGATTTTTCGGGATATCATAATTTTGCATCGACACTGGCGCAGCACAACAGAAATGCGGCATTGTACCGGACAGCTCTAAATTCAAACCGTATTTGGAAATAGAATTTACAATTGTGATTTCCACGACTCAGGGGAAAAATTTTTACTTTTTTTTAAAGAAGATTTCTCATTCGCTTTTTCTTCAACGATAGATTTGTTTTTAGACCCTGAAACAAGTTGCTAATGACATATTCATGCAACTACCTGTAATCCA
>JABGRN010000075.1 GCA_018648265.1 Prolixibacteraceae bacterium
TTCTGTGCATTTTGAATTCTCATAACGAAAAACTCATGAATAATTCAGGTTAGAAATTAGCAGAAAAGATCGATGTAATTATTCAAATTTGTATATTTAAAAAAATTTAAAAATTATTAAATATGTCAGGTCACAGTAAATGGTCAACTATAAAACATAAAAAAGGTGCAGCCGATGCCAAAAGGTCAAAAATATTCTCCAAAATATCGAAAGAACTAACAGTGGCGGCAAAACTTGGCGGAACCGACATTGAATCGAACTCCCGTTTACGCCTGGCTGTTCAAAATGCTAAGGGACAAAACATGTCGAAAGATGTAATTGAACGGGCAATAAACAAAGCAGAGAAAGACTCTTCTAATTTTGAAGAGTCAACTTTTGAAGGGTACGGCCCTGGTGCAATTGCCATTTTTGTGGAATGCCTGTCGGACAATAAAAACCGGACTGTGGGAAGTGTAAGATCAACATTTACCAAATGTGGGGGACATTTAGGGACCAACGGTTCGCTTAGCTTTATATTCGACAGGAAAGGGGTTTTTGTTGTACCAACTACTGATAATTTCGACACCGAAGAATTTGAACTGGAAATGATAGATGCTGGTGCCGAGGATTTTGAAGAAAATGAAAATATGATAATTGTAACTACTGCACTTGAAGATTTTGGCAATGTGTCGAAAAAGCTTGAAGAGTTGGGGATTGAGGCGGAAAGTCAGGAATTACAGCGTATCCCAAATAATTCTACGGCACTCGATGTTCACGAAGCAAAAAAAGTGCTTCGGCTTGTCGAAAAATTGGAGGACGATGATGATGTTCAAAATGTTTACCACAACCTGGAAATTACCCCTGAGCTGGAAGAAGCTTTGAATGAAGAATAATTTTCATTAACATTTTATGGTTTGTTTTTATTAGTTGTTTTGTGGCAACAAAAAACAAACAATTACCTGTGGAAAAATCCGTTGTTGATTTATTAGAGACTGTTTTAAAATTATCTTTTCATTTAATTATGCGTCTTTTTCACTTATACTTCGTTGAATTTTACTTAAATAGCTGATGCTATTCTCGTTAAATCCGCCTTCCCGATTACATCGGGGCAAGTCGTCTAAGTAAAAAATACATCATAATTACTCTAAAAAATAAAATTTAAACAGACTCTTAGTTTTTGAATTATATTTGCACACTCAATAATTGTACACAATGAGGATTTTTTTTCTTTTCATTTCGGGTTTATTTTTGAGTCAAATTTTACTTGCTCAAGTTACGTTTCCTGAGAATATTCAGCTTAAAAATGATACTTCTTCAATTTTGCGGGATCTTAATATTAAACAGGATCCCCGCTTAGAAAAGATGTTGAACTGGCACATGGAAAAGAATAAGAAAATTGACGGCATTCAAGGTTTCAGGGTTGAAATATTTTTTAGCTCCGACTTAAAAGCTAAAGAAATGGCTGAAAGTATTAAAGTAGATTTCCTGTCGAAATATCCTGATTATAATGTACATATTAGATTTATTGCCCCAAATTTTAGGGTTAGGGCGGGCGATTTCAGAACAAAAAACGAAGCACTCAAGTTACATAAAAAAATTCAGCGCAACTTTCCGGCTGCTTTTATTGTTCCCGATATTATAGATTTTCCATTGCTGAAACCATTAAATTATGAGTGATCAAATAAAGCATGAGTGTGGGATTGCATTAATCCGTTTGTTAAAACCCTTGTCGTATTATCAGGAAAAATATGGTACATGGCAGTATGGCTTAAACAAATTGTACCTTTTAATGGAGAAACAGCACAATCGTGGTCAGGACGGTGCCGGCATTGTTTGTGCAAAAAATCATTTGAGCCCGGGAAGTACTTATTTACACCGCTTTCGATCGATTGAGCAAAACCCTATAAAAGATGTTTTTGATAAAGTAAACAAACCTTTGAGGAAAGCTAAAAGAAACCAAATAAATATTGATGATCCGAACTGGGCTTACGAAAAATTCCCGTTTGCCGGAGAATTATATTTAGGGCATTTGCGTTATGGTACTTTTGGTAAAAACAGTATTGAATTTGTTCATCCGGTAATGCGTCAAAATAACTGGAAATCGAGGAATTTAGTGCTTGCCGGAAATTTTAACCTTACCAATACCGATGAACTTTTTAAGGTTTTAGTGGATTTGGGGCAGCACCCAAAAGCATATACCGATACAGTTACCGCACTCGAAAAACTGGGGCACTTTTTAGATGAGGAAAACCAGGTTTTATTCAGAAAATATAAAAGTGAAGGTTATGGAAACCAGGAGATTTCCCCGTTAATCGAAAAGAATATCGACATTCAGAATGTTCTTGAAAGGGCTACAAAAGATTGGGACGGTGGTTATGCAATGGCAGGATTAATTGGTCATGGCGATGCTTTCGTGGTTCGCGATCCGTGGGGGATCAGGCCGGCCCATTATTATTACGACGACGAAATAGTTGTGATTGCTTCTGAACGGCCAGTAATTCAAACAGTAATGAATGTTCATGTAAACGACGTTCAAGAAATTGAGCCTGGCGAAGCTTTAATAATTAGAAAGGACGGCCGGATAAACAAAAAAATGATTCGTGCCCCTCACGAAAGAAAATCGTGTTCGTTTGAACGGATTTATTTTTCACGGGGCAGCGACAAAGATATTTATCAGGAACGAAAAGAACTGGGCCGGTTAATTAGCCCGGCAATTCTTAAATCGATTGATTATAATTTCGAAGACAGCGTTTTTTCGTACATACCAAATACATCTGAAACAGCATTTTACGGGATGATAGAAGGTATCCGCAACTATTTGGTTGACTGGAAAATCAAAGAAATAAAGAAAAAAAACGGGTCCTTGTCAAATGAAGAAATAAAACGGATAATTTCCCTCGAACCGAGGGTCGAAAAAATTGCTATCAAAGATGTAAAACTTCGAACTTTTATTGCCGACGATGCCAGCCGCGATGATTTGGTCGCCCATGTGTACGACGTCACTTATGGAGTGGTCAGAAACAATATCGACACTTTGGTAATTATCGACGATTCTATTGTCAGGGGGACCACTCTTAAAAATAGCATCTTGCGAATTTTGGATAGGTTGCAGCCGAAAAAAATAATTGTCGTTTCGTCGGCACCGCAAATTCGTTACCCCGATTGTTACGGAATAGATATGGCAAGGCTCGACAAATTTATTGCCTTTAATGCTGCAATAGAATTGTTAAAAGAAACCGGGCAAGAGTCTGTTATTCAGGATGTTTACGAAAAATGCAAGGAACAGGAACACCTCGACAAAGAGGAAATGGTAAATTATGTCCGCGATATTTACCGCCCGTTTACCGCCGAACAAGTTTCAGCTAAAATTGCTGAAATATTAAAGCCCGATGATTGTAATGCCGAAGTAGAAATAGTTTATCAATCGATAGAGAATTTGCATCAAGCCTGTCCTAAAGATCTGGGCGACTGGTATTTTACAGGAAATTATCCAACCCCGGGTGGCAACCGTGTTGTAAATGGTTCTTTTATAAATTTTGTTGAAGGGAAAGACAAAAGGGCCTATTAGACTTTACGTTCGTTTTTTGAAAATTCTGGATATTGCGATTTGTCAGAATTTTGGGCTTACCGACTGAGATTTGTATTTTTTGCTTTGAATTCAGGTTTAAAAACAGGCTCTAATTTGGCTCTGGCCATTCATCCTTTTCTTTATTTTGAATGTAAGTTTCAATATGGCGATCAACTTTTGCGTCGTAAATATCTTTAATGGTAATAATTATCCCGGTTTCCAAAACTTCGCCAAATGTTTCGTTTGCAGTTGTGCCAAACGTTTTCATCGAAGGCGAAAGGTTCATGTACGAATTAATAAGAGGTGGGACATTTTCGCCAAGCTGACGGACATTTTGAGTCAATATTTTGTAGTCTTCTTTATAATTGTCCCCGATAAATAATTTTTCCATCTTTTCAACATCAATATCAAACTCAACAGGTTTTTTGGGGTAAACCAGATTTTCCTTGTCCCTGAAATACTTTATAAAGAAATATTGGATCAGGTTCCTGGCTTCGTTATGGAAATGGGTGTACATGGTTATTTTTCCCAAAAAATATTGGATTTCGGCATGATCCACTGTTAAGGCCCCCAAACCGTCCCAAAGGTTGTCGAGTGCAAATAAAGCTTTTGCCCCGGCTTTACTCGATTGATAAGCAGGTTGTACAAAAGAGCGTCCCAATTCAAGGGAATGTGGCAAGTAATTATCAATAAATTTTTTAGAAAAATGGAAGAGGTGCGAGGTAGCAAGCATCACTTCACCGTTTTTATCTACAGGCGCTTCGCTGCCCAAAAGAAACCTGTAGCCACCCAGGATTTCTTTAGCATCGGGATCCCAAACTATTAATTGTTTGTATGGGATTTCTGCTATATCAAATTCATCAATATCGGTTTCTTCTCCGGTACCGCCACCCGCATCTCTGAATGTAATCTCTCTTAAACGTCCAATTTCATGCATGATTGCCGGAGAGTTTTTATAGTCAATTACATAAATTTCATTGCCGGCTTTATTGGTTTTTCTCAATAATTTATCGGGGGTTAATTCGGCGTAAATTTCTTCTCTGGCGAGAGCTGCTACAATATCTTTCATTTACGAGTAAATTTTTAGAAAAACGGACTACAAAATTAAAAAAATACAATTAAATCCTCACTATCGGTCCTATTTTAATTTTCGGTAATCAGTGTGGCGCGTAAACCATAAACTAAATCTTTAACATATTGTGCCCATTCTTTATGCGATTTCGATTTGTCAAACATGGTATATGGCAATGGTTTTCCGAAATACAAATGAACATCCGAATTCCTGTGTTTCATGGTTTCGTCGGGCAGGAAAAACATTTCAAGGTTCCATTTAATCTTGAAAAATTTCCTAAAATTGGCAATCCGATAAAACCGATTGGAATTTCTTCCGGCTATAAAAACAGGAATTATATCTCTTTTGTGTTGAATGGATTTCGAAATAAAATGTTTTTTCCACTCCAAATCAATAATTTTCCCTTTTATTTTTCGTGAAGCCAAACCTGCCGGGAAAATAAGTATTTGCTGATCGGAATTGTAGGTATCGGTTAAAATTTTTGCAATATCGCGACTGTTGGTCCCATGTTTGTTAACCGGGGCAAACATTGAAGTTAAGTTGGTGATATTCATTAGTATATCGTTCGATAAAGATTTAAGGTCTCCCAGTTTTTTATAAACGGTTTTCATTAACAACATCCCATCGAAACCTCCAAGCGGGTGGTTGCTTGCAAAAATATACCTTCCCGAATCAGGGATATTTTCAATACCATAAATATGTTCGTTGACATTGAACTCGGTAATTACCTGTTGTACAAATTCAATACCCATTAAATGCCCGTTTCGTTTCAAAAGGTCGTTAATAAAATCGACGTGCAAAATCCGGTTTATGTACCCGTACACAAACCAAGGCATCAATTTGGCAAGGTGCGGGCTTTTCGAGGCAAAAACTTCCCTAATGTTCACAGGTTTAGATGTATTTGATTTTTTTTCTTCCACTACTTATTTTTTAAGCGGCAATTAAGTAAAAAATAGGCATAAATTAAAACAATTAGTAAAATTCATTAATCTCTAAATTTATAGGCTGTTACAATAAAAATTGTAGTGAATTGAATTCTGCATTAAGCAATTGCCTTTTCCCGAATCAATATTCTATTTAGCTGGAAACGAGTTATTAACGTATGTTAATTAATTCCGATGTTAAGACTAAGTGTTTGTAATTCTGAATTTTAAATAGATTATTGATTTTAGTCAACCCGTTTTTCAACATTATATTAACAGTTTTTCAACAAAAACGGATTGTAAGGCAGTGGAATAAAGTGGAAGAGGGTGGAAGGTTGTGGAATAAAATTCCTATTTTTACCCTTAATAAAAGGGCACTTGGTTAAAATGATTGAATTTACAGGGACATATAACGCAACCATCGATGATAAAGGCCGGGTAGTTTTACCTGCTACTTTAAAAAAGGATATGGGTGAATTAGCGTTAAATCGCCTTGTTTTAGAAATGAACCTTCATAATAGATGCCTTGACATTCGTCCTGAGAAATTTTGGAATACCAGGGTTGATGATTTTAAAAGTACGCTCGATCCTTTTAATGCAGATGACGATAAATTACTTCAGTTTTTTTACCAAAATTTTACGAAGGTAACGATGGCTGCCAACGGAAGAATTAATATACCCACCGAATATCTGGATTATGCAATTCTTGAAAAAGGGGTGAAATTTATCGGGATGGGTGATTCAATTAGGTTGTTGGCAGTTAGCGAGATGGACAAATCAAAAATGAGCAGGCCCGAATTCGTGCAGAAACTGGCAAAAAGGCGCAAAAAAAACCAGGAAAATAAATGACGCTTCAATATCACATACCGGTTATGCCAAAAGAAAGTATTGGGGGCTTGAATATATTTCCCGGGAATGACGTGCTTGACGCAACTTTTGGCGGGGGAGGCCATTCAAGCTTAATACTTGATGGGCTGGGAGAAGGAAGGCTTTTTGCTTTCGACCAGGACGAAGATGCTGCCGTTAATACTTTAGAAGATAAGCGGCTTTTTTTTATCCGTCATAATTTCAGGTACATTAAAAATTTTTTGCGGTTCTATAATGTTTTCGAAGTTGATTCCATTTTTGCCGACCTCGGTGTTTCTTCTCACGATTTTGACATCCCTGAACGGGGGTTCTCTTTTCGATACGATGCCGGCCTCGATATGCGAATGAACCAAAATGCAAAAACCGATGCTGCCTCAATAATTAATAACTATTCAGAAGAACAACTAAAATTTGTTTTTAGGATGTACGGCGAAGTTAAAAATGCCGGGCGGCTGGTTTCAGAAATTAGCAAAAAACGAAAAGTTCAAAAAATTAAAACAACCAATCAACTTAAAGAAATTGCCACTGTTTGTGCTCCCCGGGCCAGCCAAAATAAATATCTGGCTCAGGTTTTTCAGGCACTCCGAATTGAAGTAAACGACGAAATGGAAGCTTTAAAAGATTTTTTACTGGCTTCTCTTGAGTTACTTAAACCAGGGGGGCGTTTGGTTGTAATCACATACCACAGTTTAGAAGACCGTATCTGTAAGAATTTTATGAAAGCAGGAAATTTTGAAGGAAAAATTGAAAAGGATTTTTATGGTAATGTAATAACACCATTTAAATTAATAAACCGCAAAGTAATCGTACCCGGTGAAAAAGAACTGGAGAAAAATCCGCGTTCAAGAAGTGCTAAATTACGAATAGCTGAAAAATATTGAAACGGTGGAAAAGACAAAAAATAATAAAAAACCCCGCGGGGTAAAAACATTTATTGGGGGTGCCATTTTAACCGACGAACGGGTTACCAGGCAGCTACCATTTATATTTTTCCTTGCCCTTTTAGGACTAATAATTATTACCAACCGTAACCGGTCTGAACGAACAATCAGGCAAATTGAAGTTTTGCAGGTCAGAATGAGTGTATTAAGGTCCGAATCTATTACCGAATCAGCAAAGTTGATGGAAGCCAGTAAACCATCAGAGGTGTATAAAAAAGTTAAAGAGGCGGGTATTGGTTTGAAAGAACCGATAAAACCTCCCAGTAAATTAAAAGTGGGGAATTAGGGAAAATGGGAATTAAAAGTACAATAGTAACACGTATAGCAGTTGTCTATTTTTTATTGCTCTTTTTTGGGGTGGTGATAATTTTAAAATTGGTTTCCGTTCAAAAAATAAAAACTGCACGTTGGGAACAAATAGCCAAAAACCTAAGTAAAAATAAGGTAATTACTGAGCCAAACCGTGGGAATATTTGTGCCGATGATGGAAGTGTTTTGGCAACCTCGGTCCCGGGATATTTAGTCCGGATTGATTTGGCTTCGGAAGGGGTTAAACGGGTTTATAGCAAAGAAAGCGATTCACTGGCTTACCATCTTTCTTCATTTTTCAAAGACGCTACACAAGAAGAATACAATCGCAGGTTAAATGCCGCTTACCGAAACAAAGACCGTGGTTTTATGCTCACACCACGGAAAATAGACTTTATCGAACTTCAACAAATTAAAAAATTCCCTATTCTGAGAAGAGGCCAGTTTGGTGGTGGAAGGATTATTGAACAAGAGAATAATAGAATCACACCATTGGGGATATTGGCATTAAGGACCATCGGCGGGTTAAATAAAGGAGCTTATGGCGGGGTTCACGGGAACATTGGTTATACCGGATTGGAAGGCGCGTACGAAACTTATCTGAAAGGCAAATCCGGTGTTAGTTATAAACAAAACCTCTCGGGAAGGTGGATTACCCGTACCGAAATTGAACCTAACGATGGTATGGATATTATTACAACCATCAATGTTAAATTACAGGATATTGCTGAAAACGCACTTTACAAACAGCTTCAAAAAACCGATTCCGATTGGGGGACTGCAATATTAATTGAAGTACAAACCGGCGAAATAAAAGCCATTGCCAATCTCGGAAAAGAAAACGGTGATTATCACGAAAATTATAATTATGCAATTGGTCATGCCGGATGCTACGAACCAGGTTCAACATTTAAATTGCCTTCGTTAATGGCGGCCATGGAAGATGGATTAATTGATACCAGCGATGTTTTTGATACCGGGAACGGTGTTTGGAAATATAAAGACCAGACTATTTACGATAGTGATTACAAAAACGGTGGGTACGGAAAAATGACAGTAAAGCAAATTTTTGAGAAATCGTCGAATGTAGGTGTGGCAAAAATTATTACTTCCTGTTACGAAAAAAATCCGAAAGATTACATCGATCGTATTTACAATTTTGGTTTAAACAAAACACTTGGTTTAGAAATGAAGGGTGAAGGTGAGCCATTATTTAAATATCCTGGTGACAAAGATTGGTGGGGAACTTCACTTGCCTGGATGTCGTATGGATACGAAATTAAAATGACACCACTTCAGGTACTTACATTTTATAATGCAGTGGCCAACAATGGCAAAATGGTGAAACCAAGGTTAGTAAGAGAAATCAGGGACAATGGAACCCTGGTGAAACGACTAAAACCCGAGGTGCTTAACCCAATGATCGTTTCGAAGGAAACCCTGGGGAAAGCCAGGAAAATGCTGGAGGGGGCTTGCGAAACAGGAACTGGTAAAACATTGAACAATCCGTTTTTTAAAATTGCAGGGAAAACCGGGACAGCCCAAATTGCCGTTGGTCAGGAAGGGTACGAAAAAGGGATGTATCTCGCATCGTTTGCTGGTTATTTTCCTGCCGACAATCCAAAATATTCGGTTATGGTAACCTTCAATAACCCAAAGGGTGGTTATTATGGTAGTTCGGTGGCAGGCCCGGTTTTTAAAGAGATCGCAGAAAAGGTTTTTGCTATGCAGATTTTAAGCGATAAAATACCGGAAGAAAAGAAAATTGAAGGATCCAAACTTCCCAATGTAAAAAAGGGTAATCCGGAGGACATATTAAAAATTGCCAAAGAACTGGACCTAGACAATATTATTGGAGAACCTACTTCGTATTTGGCATCGGTAAAAAAAGAAGAAAATCAAATAGTTTTAAGCGAAAACAAAATATCTGCCGGTATCGTCCCCGATGTGAGGGGTATCGGAGCCAGCAACGCCGTATTTATCATGGAAAATGCCGGTTTGCGCGTAAAAGTTAAAGGCGTGGGAAAAGTAAAAATACAATCCCTGCCGCCCGGAAGTAAATATTGGAACGGACAAACTGTTTACCTCACCTTGATTTAAATGAAATTAGTTGAATTATTAAAATATATTGAATACATCGAAATTTTAGGATCTCCTGAGAAGGAGGTTAATACAATCGAATTTGATTCACGTAAAGTAAAGGCAGGATCAGCTTTTGTTGCACAAAGGGGAAGTCTGGTTAATGGGCATCAATTTATACAAGATGCAATCAATCAAGGCGCTACTACAATTTTTTGCGAAAAAATCCCTTCAGAAAAAATCAATAATGTAACATTCATACGTGTAAGCGATTCGAATTTAGTTTTAGGTGAATTGGCAGCTTCCTTTTATCAATTTCCTTCAACAAAAATTAAAGTAATTGGAATAACCGGCACAAATGGCAAAACCAGCATTGCAACCCTTTTATATCGATTGTTTCTTAAACAGGGATACAAAACCGGTTTGATTTCCACGATTTCGTACATGGTACATTTAAATGAAGAAACGGCTTCCCATACTACACCCGATGCTTTAAAAATTCAGCAATTATTGGCTGAAATGGTGGAAAGGGGTTGCGAGTTTTGTTTTATGGAAGTTAGTTCGCACGCCATTCACCAGCAACGAATTGCGGCAATTGAATTTGCAGGTGGGGTATTTACAAATATCACGCACGACCACCTAGACTATCATAAAACTTTTGCTGAATACATAAAAGCCAAAAAAACTTTTTTCGATAATCTTCCGCAAAATGCATTTGTAATTACCAACATCGACGATAAAAACGGCTTGATAATGATTCAAAATACAAAAGCCGAAAAAGTTACTTATTCCAATAGATCGATGGCAGATTTTAGGTGTAAAGTTTTAGAGAATCATTTCGATGGGATGTTGCTCAATCTTGAAGATCGTGAAATTTGGACGCGCTTTGTTGGAAAATTTAATGCTTCTAATTTGCTGGCAGTTTACGCCACGGCAATAAAACTTGGGCAGGAAAAAGATGAGGTACTGACACAAATAAGCAAGCTCGAACCGGTACGGGGAAGGTTTGAAACATTACGAAGTGTTGACGGCAAATTTGCAATTGTGGATTATGCACACACCCCCGATGCACTAAAAAATGTGTTAAGTGCAATTTCTGAATTAAGGACCCGGAACGAGCAGGTAATTACAGTAATTGGTGCTGGTGGCGACCGTGATAAAACAAAGCGCCCTCAAATGGCAAACGAAGCCACTTTAGCCAGCGATAAAGTAATTCTTACTTCCGACAATCCACGGACCGAAAACCCGGCATTAATAATAAACGACATGGAAGCCGGTGTAAAGCCACAATTCAGAAACAAAGTTGTTTCAATCGAAAACCGGAAGGAAGCAATAAAAACAGCAACAATGTTAGCACAACCCGGCGATATTATTTTGATAGCCGGGAAGGGGCACGAAAATTATCAGGAAATAAATGGGGTTAAGTACCCATTCGACGATAAGGAAATATTAAAACAGTTTTTTGGAACCGAAATTTAAAGTCAAAAAAAAATATGCTCTATTTTTTATATGAATTATTGGCAGATTATGACCTCCCTGGAGTTGGCATGTTCCAGTATATTTCGTTTCGGTCGGGGGCTGCAATAATATTATCGCTTTTTATTACCATGGTTTTTGGTAAAAAAATGATACGGGTTTTACAACAGAAACAAATTGGCGAAGAGGTCCGCGATCTCGGGTTAGAAGGACAGCTGGAAAAAAAAGGAACTCCGACAATGGGCGGGATAATTATTCTTTCGGCCATAATTATCCCAACGCTTATTTTTGCGAAGCTCGATAATATTTACATTTTACTGATGTTAATTACAACCGCTTTTTTAGGGTTAATCGGGTTTATTGATGATTACATAAAAGTTTTCTTGAAAAACAAAAAAGGACTGGCCGGGAAATTCAAAATCATGGGGCAGGTCAGTTTGGGTTTGTTTGTTGCAGCGGTGCTTTTTTTTAGCAACGAAGTCAAGGTCCGTGAACATGTTAAAGATTTTAATGGTAATGATTTACAGGAAATTGTTGTTGATCCAGAAACCGGTGAACAAAGTACAAAGTTTGTGACCGAAGATGTTAAATCGACGAAAACTACTATCCCATTTATTAAAAAGAATGAATTTGATTACGAATGGATAGTTGGTTTTACCGGAAAAGCAGCATCATGGTTAAAATGGCTTGTTTATGCATTTGCCATTATTTTAATAATTACCGCAGTTTCGAATGCAGCCAATTTAACCGATGGGTTGGATGGATTGGCTACCGGGACTTCAGCAATTAGCGGGGCTACTCTGGGAATACTGGCGTATGTGAGTGGTAATATAATTTATGCCGACTATCTTAATATTATGTACATCCCAAACATTGGGGAGTTGACCATTTTTGTGGCAGCCTTTATAGGTGCAACCGTTGGGTTTTTGTGGTTTAATTCGTTCCCGGCGCAAGTTTTTATGGGCGACACCGGAAGTTTGGCATTGGGAGGGATACTCGCCGTTTTTTCGATAATTATCAGGAAAGAGATATTAATTCCGCTTTTATGCGGCATTTTTCTTATCGAAAATCTCTCAGTGATGATTCAGGTTGCCTGGTTTAAATATACCAAACGAAAATACGGAACAGGCAGGCGTGTATTTTTATTGAGCCCGATTCATCATCATTTTCAGAAAAAAGGAATTCCCGAAGCAAAAATTGTTACCCGGTTTTGGATTGTGGGAATAATATTGGCAGTGCTCACAATGGTTACTTTAAAAATCAGATAAGTTGGATAATAGCTTAGTCATATTAGGAGCAGGGGAAAGTGGCGTGGGCGTTGCTATACTGGGGCAAAAAAAAGGCTTCCGTGTTTTTGTTTCCGACCTGGGCAAAATAAAAGAAAAATACAAAAACGTTCTTACTGATTTTAATATCGATTTTGAAGAAGAAAAACATTCAGTGGAAAAAATTTTCCAGGCCGGGTTAGTAGTAAAAAGTCCTGGTATTCCTGACACTGCACCTCTTATTCAGCAGTTAAAAGAAAACAAAATTACTGTGATTTCTGAAATAGAATTTGCGGGAAGGTACAATACTGCCAAGACAATTTGTATTACCGGGAGCAATGGAAAAACAACCACAACATTGCTCACTTACCACATCCTGAAAAATGCCGGGTTAAATGTTGGATTGGCAGGAAATGTTGGAAAAAGTTTCGCCCGGCAAGTGGCTGAAGAAGACCACGAAATTTATGTGATCGAATTAAGCAGTTTTCAGTTAGATGGAATGTTTGAATTTAAAGCCGACGTGGCAGTTTTGTTAAACATCACGCCGGACCATTTAGACAGGTATGGTTATAACATGCAATATTACATCGATTCAAAATTTAGGATCATTCAAAATCAAACTAAATCAGATTATTTCATTTTCAATGCCGACGATGAAATTATTAAAAGGGAAATAAAAAATAAACAGATAAAACCTGTTGCCATTCCATTCAGTTTGGAGAAACCGGCAGAAATGGGGGCAGGTACAGTTAAAGATCAGATAACTATCAATTTTTATAAAAACCAATTCAATATGTCTATTTTGGATTTATCATTACACGGAAAACACAACACTTACAATTCTATGGCAGCGGGAATCGCAAGCATGGTTTTCGAAATCCGTGACGAGCAGCTCAGAGAAAGCCTCTCTGATTTTAAAGGCGTTGAACACCGGCTCGAACGGTTCCTGAAGGTTCATGGAATTGAGTTTGTAAACGATTCGAAGGCCACCAATGTAAATTCGACTTGGTATGCCCTTGAAAGCCTTCACGAACCAATTGTTTGGATTGCCGGTGGAATTGACAAAGGGAATGACTATTCAATGTTGCTCAACTTGGTTAAGGAGAAGGTAAAAGCAATTGTTTGTTTAGGCAAAAACAATTCAAAATTACATGCAGCCTTCCATGGTGTTGTAGAAATTGTTGAAAGTGTTTCGAGCATGGAAGAGGCAGTAAAAGCCGCATACTATCTTGCCCGAAATGGCGATTCGGTTTTGTTGTCGCCGGCATGTGCCAGTTTCGATTTGTTCGAAAATTACGAAGAAAGGGGCAATCAGTTTAAAAAAGAAGTAAGGAATTTGTAAACATGGGACTTGCAATTCAAAGGCTATTCAGGGGAGACAGGGTAATATGGACTGTATTGTTGTTATTGTCGTTGTTGTCGTTGTTAATTGTTTACAGTTCAACCGGTGCTCTGGCCTATCGTGTGGCTTCGGGCAACACGTTTTATTATTTGGTCAGGCAAATGTTTTTTCTCGGTGCGGGCTTCGCCCTCATACTTTTTATGGTAAATGTTGTACCGGTAAAAATATATTCAATGGCGGCAAATTCTTTGGTTTATTTTAGCATTGCACTCCTTGTACTTACCTTGTCGTTAAAAATAGCAGGTATTATCGATGGGAGCGGGAGGACTCTCGATTTGGGGTTTGTTTCATTCCAACCGGCCGAAGTTGCTAAAATTTCACTTATCCTCTTATCTGCTAAAATTTTAGCTAAAAAGCGGAAGACAAGAAATGATGATAAAAAAACATTTAAGCGAATTATTTTTTTCACACTAATAATTTGCGGATTAATATTTATGGTCGATTTTTCAACATCAGCATTGCTTTTTTCCACAATTATGACAATGATGTTTATTGGGCGTATTCCTTTTAAATATTTGTTATTGGTAGTTGCTTCCGGAGCTGCCTTGATTGCCATGATATATTTTTTTACCGATCGCTACCCTGAGCAAAGCCCTGAAAAATTTCACACTATTAAAGGCCGAATCGATCGTTTTATTTATGGCGATCCAAATTCGGGAAATTTAGTTACACAAGCCGATTATTCAAAACTGGCTATTTACAAAGGCGGAATTTTAGGTAAAGGTCCAGGAAGTTCGGAAGTAAGTAATTATATAGCAGCGGCTTACAGCGATTATATTTTTGCAATTATTGTTGAAGAATACGGATTGCTTTTTGGGGCTGGGGTATTGTTCCTTTATTTAATATTCTTTTTCAGGGGAGCCTTAATTGTCAGGAAGTCCACACGAACCTTCCCTGCTTTTTTGGTAACTGGCTTAACACTGATTTTAATTTTTCAGGCAATGATTAATATTGGCGTTTCAAGCGGGTTATTACCTGTTACCGGCCAACCTCTTCCCTGGGTAAGTCTGGGAGGGACTTCATTACTTTTTACTTCCATTGCATTTGGATGTATTTTAAGTGTTAGCCATCAAAACCAGGTAAATCGCAAAATTCAGAAACAACCGATACAGGTAAATGCACCTGACGAAGATTACGAAATGGAAAAATGAATATAAAACGGGTCATAATAAGTGGGGGTGGAACCGGGGGGCATATTTTCCCTGCGTTGGCAATTGCAAACGAAATTGGCAAAAGATATCCTGATGCTGAGATTTTATTTGTAGGAGCTCTGGGAAGAATGGAAATGGAAAAAATCCCGGCAGCCGGTTACAAAATTATCGGTTTACCTGTGATGGGGTTTCCACGAAAACCAGGTTTCAAGACAATCATTTTTTTTATTCGATTATTGAAAAGTGCTGCGATGGCCCGTAAAATTATAAAAGAATTCAAACCCCAAATTGCTATTGGAGTTGGTGGTTTTGCAAGTGGTCCCCTGCTAAGGGCTGCAAGCAATAAGAAAATCCCGACTCTCATTCAGGAACAAAATTCTTATGCGGGGATTACGAATAAACTGCTTGGGAAAAGGGTGGATTCTATTTGTGTTGCGTACGATAAAATGGAAAGCTATTTTCCTGCAAAAAAAATAGTTTTTACCGGAAATCCGTTTCGCGAAATATTAGCTCAAAAAATTCAGGATAAAAAAGTTGCATTAGATTATTTTGGATTGAAAGGAGCCGAAAAAGTGATCTTGATAATTGGCGGTAGTTTGGGGGCACGTTCAATAAATAATGCCGTTCTTAAAAATATTGAAAAAATTGCCCAATCGGGCGTGAAAGTAATTTGGCAGACCGGAGCAATTTATTTTGGAAAAATCCAGGATAAAATAAAGGGAGGACAACCAGGGAACCTACAAATACATCAATTTATTTCGAGAATGGATTTGGCATATTCCGTTGCCAGCCTGGTAATTTCAAGGGCAGGAGCCGGTACAATATCAGAATTGTGCTTAATTGGAAAAACCGCAATTCTAGTGCCTTCGCCAAATGTTGCCGAAGACCACCAGACAAAAAATGCATTGTCTTTGGTTGAAAAAAAGGCAGCTATTATTGTTAAGGACAATGAAATTGATGAAAAACTTTTTAATGTTGCCTTTGGCCTGATCAACGATCCAGAAAAATGCAAGCAGCTTTCAGAAAAAATAAAATTACTGGCAAAACACAATGCAACAAATAATATTGTTGATGAAGTAGAAAAACTTATTCAAAAATGAGCAACCTTCAAAATATAAAAAATGTATATTTCCTCGGAATTGGGGGGATCGGAATGAGTGCGTTAGCTCGTTATTTTAAATTTACCGGGCGGAATGTTGCTGGCTACGACCGTACTCCAACCGCACTTACCAACGCATTGCAAACAGAAGGAATTGATATCCATTTTGAAGAAGATATACGGAAAATTCCGTCGAACTGGGATCCAGCCGAAACACTGGCTGTTTTTACACCAGCTTTGCCCGATGATAATAAAGAACTTGTATGGTTTAGGGAGAAGCCAATTAATTTACTAAAACGAGCCAAGGTTTTAGGTTTGGTATGTAACGAAAAATCGGGCATTGCGGTTGCCGGTACTCATGGAAAAACAACTGTCAGCTCTATGGTTGTTACTATTTTGAGCAAAACTAAAAAAGGGTGCGGGGCATTTTTGGGGGGTATTTCAAAAAATTTAAATAGCAATTTGTTGCTCCCTAAAAGTGATTCTCAATTTATAGTTGCCGAAGCCGATGAGTTTGATCGTTCGTTTTTAAACCTGCAGCCACAATTAGCACTAATTACTTCTATCGATGCAGACCATCTCGATATTTACGGCGACAAAACAAAAATTACTAAATCGTTTGAAAAGTTTATCTCTCAAATTAAACCTGGGGGCAAATTGGTGTTGAAAAAAGGTGTTGAATTAGATGCCGGGCAAAAAACTTCGGCAGAAATTTTTTCTTATTCATTACGCGAAAAAGCAGACTTTAATACGGTTGGTTTAGAGTTGGGGACTGAAGATGGGTTTTATCGTTTTGGGCTAAAAACACCCACTGGGATTATTGCAAACTGCCAATTGAATTATCCGGGAATTGTTAATGTAGAAAATGCGGTGGGAGCTGCAGCTTTGGCTTTTTTGGCTGGTGCTTCGGCCAATGAAATTAAAGCCGGCCTAAAAGATTATAAAGGTGTAGCACGGAGATTTGATATAAGGATTAAAAGTGATAGCACAATTTATATCGACGATTATGCACATCACCCCGAAGAATTGAAAGCAGTAATAAATTCGGTAAAAGCACTTTATCCGGGCAAAAAAATTACCGGGATATTTCAACCTCACCTTTATTCACGCACACGCGATTTTGCAGTTGAGTTTGCTGCCAGCCTCGATTTGCTCGACCATGCTATTTTAATACCTCTATATCCGGCTCGCGAAAAACCAAAGCCGGGGGTTTCGTCCGAAATTATTTATAACAAAATGAAATTGGAGAACAAACATCTGGCAAGCAAAGATGAAACAATTGAATTGTTAAAAATTAATCCGACAGAAATAGTGATGACGATGGGTGCTGGGGATATCGATAGAATTGTTGAAAGAATTATAGAAGTACTAAAAAATAAAAATTGATGTTGCAGAAATTGTTAATACTGGTTGGCTATTTGGTGTTGGTGGTTTTTTTCATCGTTACTCTGGCTTTTACATCAAACGAAAGCAAAAATGTTAGCTGTCGGAATATTGAAATTGAATTTCGGGATAATGATATTATAAAATTAGATAAAAATGAGCTTATCCGTTTGGTAAAATCGGCCGATAAAAATTTGATGGGTAAAAGACTATCCGAGGTTAATACCGAACTTATTGAAAAAGAGGTAGAAAAACACCAGGCTATTTTAAAATCGGAGGTTTACAAAGTTGTAGCAAAAGACAGTATTTCGTATAAAGGGATTTTGGCCGTAAAAGTAAAACACCGCGACCCTGCAGTTCGGATTATGTCAGCATCGGGCAGTTATTACTTAGATGAAAATGGCGGGAAAATCCCGGTTTCAGCAAATTATACTGCTGACATCCTGGTTGTTACCGGGCATTTTACCGAGCGGTTTGCTAAACAACAGTTGCTTCCATTTATTCTTTTTATTAAAAACAATGAATTCTGGAAAGCTCAAATCGAACAGGTACATATCGAAAAAAATGGCGATGTTACTCTGGTTCCTTTGGTTGGCGACCATTTAATTGAGTTTGGTAAACTGGATAATTACCAAGCGAAATTGCGAAATATGAAAGCTTTTTACAGCCAGGTTTTGGCAAAAAATAATTGGAATAAATACAAAACATTGAGTTTAAAATATAATAATCAAATAGTTGCAAAAAGGAGATAAATCATGGCTGCAAAAACAAACCTTTCGGTTGTAATTGATATTGGGACTTCGAAAATAGCTGCTTTGGCAGGCCAAAAAACAGAGCTGGGCAAATTAGAAATCTTAGGATCAGCAAAAGTAAGCTCGAAAGGAATTAAACGAGGTGTAATTTTTAATATCGACGAAGTTGCAGCTTCAATTGACATTGTTTTAAAACAACTCGAATCGCAATTAGGAGAAAGTATAAATAGGGTTAATGTAGCTTATGCAGGTCAGCAAATGAAAACATTGGACCACCAGGGGTATCGTTTTACTTCTGACGAAGGGGTAGTAACTGAGACTGATATCGATAAATTGTTCGACGAAGCTAAAAACCTGAAAATTGAGCAAGATTTCAAAATCCTTCACGTAATTCCACAATCGTTTATTATCGATGAAGAAAATTCGGGATTAAATCCTGTTGGGATTACGGGCAGTAAAATAGAAGCCAACTATAAATTAATTACCATTCCCGAAATTCAATTAATTAACTTACAGCGGGTTTTCGATAAAATAGATGTTGAATTAGGTGAAATTACTCTTTCATCGCTGGCCGTTACCGAGGCTGTTTTAACCGAAGACGAAAAAGAAATTGGTGCCATCGTTCTTGATATTGGTGCAGGCACTACTAAATTAATGGTATTCCACGATGGTATCTTGATCTACGCTGCTGTAATCCCGTTTGGGGGAAGTGTAATTACAATGGATATTAAAGAGGGCTGCTCTATTTTATTAAAATGGGCCGAGCAACTAAAAGTTCGTTACGGTGAAGCATTGGGCGATTTTGCCGACAACCGGAATGTAGTTACAATCCCGGGCAACAACGGTTGGGAGCCCAAAGAAATTTCTATCAAAAGCCTGGCATTTATTATTCAGGCAAGGCTCGAAGAAATTATTGATAATGTATATTTTCAAATCGAAAAATCGGGGATTGAAGGCAAGATCGGCTCAGGAATTGTAATTACTGGCGGAACATCTGACCTTATTAACATTGTTTCACTTGTAAAATTCCGGACTGGAATGGATGCCAGGATTGCTTTTTCTGTTATTCAAACTGAAAATAAAATAGAAGAAATTAAAAGTCAGGAATATTTTACAGCACTCGGATTGTTGAAATTGACGTTGAATAAAAAGGGGGTAAGCAAAAAGGGGAAAAAGAAAAGAGAGAGAAGCGGTTTTTCGAATTTGGTTAAAGAAGTGGTCCAGGGTGTTTTAGATTATGTTGACGAAGATAACGAAGATAGTGCAATGAATTAAATAATAACGATATGACCGACGAATTAGTAAATTTTCAATTTCCAAAAGCTTCATCTTCTATAATCAAAGTAGTAGGTATTGGAGGCGGTGGCTGTAACGCGGTTAATCACATGTACGAAGAGGGAATAACCGGGGTTGACTATATTATCTGTAATACCGATGCACAGGCATTGGAAAATAGCCCAGTGCCAGTAAAAATCCAACTTGGGGTTACACTTACCGAAGGTCGCGGTGCAGGGAACAAACCCGAAATGGGGGCTGAAGCTGCGCGAGAAAATTATGGCGATATTAAAAATGTGCTGAAAGACAATACAAAAATGCTCTTTATAACTGCCGGAATGGGAGGTGGAACAGGAACCGGTGCAGCCCCGGTAATTGCCAGCCTGGCACGCGAGTTAGAAATATTGACAATTGCAGTCGTTACTATTCCTTCTCCGGCTGAAGGTAAAAAAAGGTTTGGACAAGCCATGGAGGGAATAAAAAAATTAGGCGGCTTTGTTGACAGTATGTTAGTAATCAGCAATCAGCGGCTGCACAATATTTTTGGTGATCTGCCAGCAAGGCAGGCATTTAAAATGGCCGATAATATTGTGGCAACTGCTGTTAAAGGTGTTGCGGAAATTATAACAGTTCATGGGAATGTAAACATCGATTATACCGATGTTTTTACTGTAATGCACAAGAGCGGGGTATTTATTATGGGTGCCGGGCAAGCTTCCGGCGAGGGCCGTGCAATGAAAGCAGTTACCGAAGCTCTTGATTCCCCACTGCTAGACAGTAATGATATTTTCGGAACAAAAAATATTTTGCTGAATATTATTTCCGGAAAAGAAGAAATACGGATTGGGGAGATTGGTGAAATTATTGAAACCCTACAGGAAAAAGCTGGACAGGAAGCAGATATTATTTGGGGGAACGGGTACGACACTTCTCTCGGCGATAATATAAGCGTAACAATATTGGCTACCGGTTTTGTTACCAATCCAAATCAAATGTTACAAACAAAAACCGAAATCGAGAGGTTCGAATTGGAAGATAATGGGGAAACGGACAGCTTTGAAGAAGACCAGGAAACTGCAGTTTCTGAAGTGGAAACAGGTGAAAAAGAAAACAATCAGGTTGATTTTGAAATAAAAGAAACAAGTGTTTTTATACAGCCAACAAAGGAAAAAGTACAAACTGTAGAACCTGTAGAACCTGTACCTTCCCGAAAAAGGAGGCGGAATGAAAAGAAAAAAATAAATGCTGAAGTGCCTGTTGCGGAGGCAAACATCGATAATTGGTTTTATAAAAATTTTAGGATTGGAAAGCTATTTGAAGAAGAAGATGATTAAAAACCGGATGGTGAATCCCACTTAATTTTTAAATAAAATGACAGATAAAATAGCAAATTTTACGTTTCCCGAAAAATCCACTTCCGAAATAAAAGTGGTTGGGGTAGGAGGTGGAGGTGGAAATGCCGTAAACCACATGTTTAAGGAAGGTATTCGCGATGTCGATTTTATTATTTGTAATACCGACTCGCAAGCATTAGAAACCAGTTTAGTTCAATCAAGGGTACAACTTGGGGCATCGCTAACAGAAGGGCGTGGAGCCGGAAACAAGCCCGAAGTGGGGAAACAGGCAGCACTTGAAAATATAGATGATGTTAAACATTCCCTTTCAGGAAATACAAAAATGGTTTTTATTACTGCCGGAATGGGCGGTGGAACAGGAACAGGTGGTGCGCCAGTAATTGCTGAAACCTGCAAAGAGTTGGGATTTCTAACCGTTGGGATTGTAACAGTTCCCTTCAGGAACGAAGGCAGGAGAAGAATTAATCAGGCCATTGAAGGGATTGCTAAATTAGAAACTCATGTTGATTCGTTGCTGGTGATTAATAACGAGCGCATCCGTGAAATGTATGGCGATTTTGGCATTTCAGAGGCATTTGCAAAAGCCGATAATATTATCGCAACAGCCGCCAGGGGGATTGCCGAAATAATTACGGTGCCCGGGTATATTAATGTTGATTTTGCCGATGTTGAAACTGTAATGCGAAAAAGTGGCCTGGCAATAATGGGCACCGGAATTGCCGAAGGTGAAAACCGCGCGGAAGATGCAGTTGAAAAAGCACTAAATTCACCATTATTAAATAACAATGATATCAGGGGTGCTAAAAATATCCTGTTAAATATTACTTCAGGTAATCAAGAGGTTACCATGGACGAAGTTGGAAGAGTTACCGATTTTGTTCAAAACAAAGCCGGTTTCGATGCCGATTTGATTTGGGGAAATGGGAAAGACGAATCCTTGGGTGAAAATATTTCTGTTACAGTAATTGCTACAGGGTTCAGTAGTAGAAGTTTCCTTAAAAATATGGATGCCAAAAACACAAACAAAAAAACGCACCATTTGTTGGTAAATACAATTCCCACTGAAAACCAGTCTGAAAAAAAAATACTTGATAAAAAGCAAGCAGTTCCAGGTGGGCAGAAAACCATTGAATTTACTATTTCTGAAGACAAAAAAGAGGAAAATGATGATTTCAAATCGATGTACCCAAGAACCAGCAAAGAAAGAAACAATTTAGGAGATAAAAATATAAAAATAGATTCCACTTCAATGAGCGATGAAGATGTGGACGAGATGGAAAATATCCCGGCATACAAACGGCGCCATTTAAGGATGAACGATCCCCGTTATAAAAAAGAGGTTTCTAAATATTCGGTTAACAGCAGCAATAAAATTTCTGACAGGAATTCGTTTTTTTACGATAATGTAGATTAATTTAAAACATAAAAATTATGGCAATATTCGACCAAATAAACAACGACATTAAAGCGGCAATGAAAGCCCGGGAAAAACAAAAACTGGAAGCTTTGAGAGGCATAAAAAAAGTAATGATTGAAGCCAAAGCAGCAAAAGGGGCAGGTTCTGAACTGACTGATGACGAATCGTTAAAAATTATTTCGAAGTTGGCGAAACAGGGAAACGATTCAGCAACAATTTATAAACAGCAAAACAGGATAGATTTATTTGAGCAGGAAATGGCACAGGTCGAGGTTTTTGAAAGTTACCTCCCTGCTAAAATTACTGACGAGGAATTAGCAGTAGTTGTTAAAGCAATTATTCAAAAAACCGGGGCAAGTTCTATTAAAGAAATGGGCAAAATTATGGGCCTGGCAAGTAAAGAACTGGCAGGCAAAGCTGATGGAAAAGATATTGCCGCAAAGGTGAAAAGTCTTTTGCAATAAAATTAGTTTTCACTTTTTATTATAACTTGAATTATTCTTGAGTTTTTCCTTATTATGCCGATTTGATAACAAAATGTCGCAAACTTTTACTTTGGTCAGTCTGCTTCTTTGTTGTATTATCGGCACAAACTCACGAAATAGATTTGAGGCTATTGTAATTTTAAAATTTGCTATGAGGTATTTTGAAGAGCAATTGGTATTAGTTTGTGCGGGTACGTCAAAATTCCGTAAATCGGGCTAATTGTTTGCTATGAAAAAACACTAAGGTTAATTTTGATATGATTTTTCTTTGCTTCGTTTCTTTTCATTCAGGAAAAGAAATGAAGTGGGGTTTGGGGCAAAGCCCCAAATTGTCAGATACCCAGATAATTAAAGATTATTCGCGTCGATTTCAGATAATTTTCATTAAATAAAACTCACGTTAATTATGAATATTATACGTGATACCGGGGAAACAAAAAATTTCAGTTGTAAGTGCCGGACTATGTTCTGGTCAATATTTGTATGAGAAATATACTCGAAAGCAGAAGGGAAAAGACGCTAAATTAAATGAAGGTAATTTTTAAACGAGTCTCTTATTATAAATCCTGTTTCTTTTTTTGACGTTTAATTTTTCCATAAATACAATTAATATCATTGCACCAGTTGCATTGATAGCCGATTTGTTTTAATCCTAAGCCAAGCCCAATAATTCCGCTGAGCGATTTAATTGGGCTCATTAGCGAAGATTGGGAAAGTGTAACCCCCAAAAAATTATCAGGAAGCAGCGCAAAAAGTTTTTGTTGCTCGGCAACGCTCCATTCGCAATATCCCGGAGAGTAACGATCGGAAATAGTTAAGCCCGCTTTTTTTGCTTCAGTATGTAGCTCTTCCTGAATTTTATCTGTTGCTTTTTCTACAGCCAACGAACCAATAATATCAAAAACATATCCCAACAACGGATCGTCCTGATTTTGGATTTTTTGAGAATATGAGGATATCTCAGTCCCGGCCGTGCAAATAAAAAGTGCTGCAGAAGTAGCGCCCTTTAATTGCGACATAACAATTTTCCCAGGCGAAAATTTTTGTTTGTCAATTTGAATTGTTTTTTTATTTGAATGGATGTCAACAGAGTCAAAAATTTGAAAACCTCCTGTAATATTACAAAGATTTGGGGCTTCCGATAAACCTTTTTGAATTAATTCAGGGAAAGGATCGGGTAAAAATTCATCTTCAAAACCCATTAATTCTCCAATCTCTGCTGAATTAATTGATAATTCTTCAAAAAAATATTTAAATACTTTTAACATTTTATTGTTTGAATACAGGGCAATTTAGCACCTTAAAAATATTTTATGATATAAATATGAATAAAAAAGGGGAATTGTATTTTACAGCCCCCCTTGTTTGGTATTTTAAAAAGTTTTTAATTTTCGGTAATAACTACTTTCTCAATTTCATCGCCCTGCCTGATTTGTTCAATTATTTCAAGCCCTTCGTAAACCTTGCCAAAACAAGTATGATGTCGGTCGAGATGCTGAGTGCCTTGCCTGTTGTGACAAATAAAAAACTGAGAGCCACCAGTGTCCTTTCCAGCGTGGGCCATAGAAAGTACGCCTTTGTCATGGTACTGGTTATTTCCGTTGAGCTCGCATTTAATTGTATAACCAGGGCCACCGGCTCCGGTCCCGTCGGGGCATCCACCCTGGATAACAAAATTGGGAAGTACCCTGTGAAAATTTAATCCGTCGTAAAATCCTTCTTCTGAAAGTTTAATAAAATTTGCGACAGTGCCAGGTGCATCTTCTTCAAAAAACGCAACTTTCATTATTCCTTTTACAGTATGGATTTCTGCTATTTTCATTTTTTTCATTTTAATTTTGCACAAAAGTAAAAAAACTTGTTTTAATTCATAATTTAGCTTTTGTGTGTAAGTAAGAGATTAATATCTTTAGAAAAATTTTAAATACTAAATCAACAATTATGAATTTAATCACATTACAATCGAGAAAAGAATTTATTCGAAATTTGTCGTTAATTGCTGGAGTTTCTGTTTTGCCGGGCAGTTTGCTGGCCTCATGCAGTGCTCCCGGTTCGAAAATGAAACTGGGGCTTGTTACCTATCTTTGGGCTAAAGACTGGGATATTCCAACGATTATTAAAAATTGTACCGAAGCAAATATTTTAGGTGTTGAACTTCGGGTGCAACATGCTCATGGAGTTAATTTTGGTATGTCGGCAGCGGAGCGACTTGAAGTTAAAAAACAATTTGACGACAGCCCTATCGAAATTGTTGGAATGGGGACAAACGAAGAGTATCATTCTGCCGATCCGGCCAAAGTAAAAGAGGCCATCGAGAATACTAAAAAATGGTTGCAACTAAGTAAAGATATTGGAGCTTCGGGTGTTAAAGTGAAACCAAATGCTTTTCCTGCTGGTGTAGCTAAAGAAAAAACCCTGGAGCAAATTGGCAAAGCACTAAATGAATTGGGTAACTATGCACTCGACATGGGACAGCAAATCCGCCTGGAAGTACATGGCCGTGAAACACAGGAATTGCCGAACATAAAAACAATAATGGATTATGTTGAAAATAATGGGTCAACAGTTTGCTGGAATTGTAACGATCAGGATCTTAATGGTGAAGGCCTGGAATACAATTTCGATTTGGTAAAAGATAGGTTTGGCGATATTTGCCATGTCCGTGAATTAAATGTTGGTGAATATCCGTACCAACAACTCATGGATTTGTTTGTGGGGATAGATTATCAAGGTTGGGTTTTGCTCGAATGCAGAACTAATCCGGATGATAAAGTTGCAGCTTTAAAAGAACAAAACGAAGTCTTCGGAAAAATGATTGCAAATGCACAGGCAAAATTATAATAACGTAGCTATTTAAATTATAAAACGCGCTGGAAATCAAACGATTTCCAGCGCGTTTTATTCAACCACCATCCTTCAACAACCTTTTCCGGCACAATCTTAAATTACTTTTTTAACCGAACCCAATTAGCTTTATTTAATGATTTTTATTCATTTAATCCCAACCAACATTTTAGTTTTTTTTAGACGTATCCATTTTTCCACTTCTCACTTTTTTAATTCCTCAATGCCCGCCTTTTCGTATTTATCTCGCGAAATAATGCCTGGTAATTCAGTATCAACAATTAATGCTTCTTCGTAGCTTAATTCGTAGAGTTTATAAACCATCAAATCTATTTCATGGTCGGTTTTATTTATTTCGTCTTTTAGTTTTTGGGCTTCGGCTTTTTTGGTTTCAAAAACTTCCATCCATTCCATTTCGTCTGTTTTGCTGAGCAACGCAATGGGGTGGACCCCATTGTTGGTTCGTAGTTTATTGCTTGTTTTTATTGTTTTGTTGAGCTCTTTTATAAATTCCCCGAATTCTAATTTGTGCCAGTTTTGGAGTTTTTTGCTGAATGTTTCAATTTGAAATTGAGATTGGAGATATTTTATAAAATTATGTTCCAATTCTTCTTTCTTTTCAGCTTTTTCTCCAATTCCCTCTACATTTACTGATATAAATGCTTGATATTTATTTAATAGCTCATGAATTGGTATTTCTTTTAGATCTTTTAAAAGAACCTTTGGGAAAGTACTTTTGAATGAATTGGGAGATGTATTTAAATGATAAAAAGAAATAAGTTTGGAGTTTAAAATTCCTAATAGATATTCTATATTAAAATCAACCCTTTTTCGAATTCTTATACCATCTACAGAATTCGAAAAAACCAACGGTTCATCAATTATCGTTGCTTGAATCATACCGTTGCTTGTTATTTCACGAACAATTATTCGTTTTTCATTTGTTTTGAACCAAGATGGATTTCTAGGTTCTGCCAACCATTTGCCATATTTCAAAAATTGATTTGCAGGACTTAAATAATACCTTGAAATACTTTTACCTCCAATTAATGGAAGATATAAATCATCGTGTTTAATTTTTGAATGAAATATTTTTTCTTTTGAATAATATGGCTCTTGTTTTGGTTCTCCTTTTCCAGTTTGATAGACCTTTACTCCCCAAACAACTTCGGCAAAATCATTTAATTTAGATTTTACTTGTTGTACTTTCTTTACTATAGAGTATTTATATGGGTCAACATATACAGGGAATGTTTTAGAATTTGTTTCTAATATTTCCTTAAAGTCAATATCATATTTAATTTCAGGTTTAATATCCCATCTTTTTACTGAAAATGATTTTGTATGATTACTCTTTTCTTTGCAATAAGTTAAGATTAATGTTTCAACAGTTGCATCCTGAAACGCACTTGAAGGCGCAATTACTATCTCTTCAATTTTAGATTTATTAAGAAGGAAATTTCTTAATTCAATATCATAAACAGAATTTACAAACGCTGAAGGAATTATTAAACCACATTTCCCATAATTATGAACTAAACTTATGGACTTTTCAATAAATAAAATATATGTGTCAATCTGGTAACTTGCTACTTTAAAATAATTCCTTAAATATTTTTCATCAGTTTTATCAAGTTTCGCACCGTAAGGCGGATTCCCAATCACCACATCAAAACCACCATTGTATTCGTTTCGGAATGCGTGTTCGCGGGTGCAGATCATTTTCTCAACAAGGGTCTGCAACTCATTGTTTTCGGGTAGTTGGTGTTTCTGTCGGTTGTTTTTTATGTATTCGATTGTATTATGGAATTTCTCATCGGAAGTGATGAAGGAAGTATTGAATTTTCGGGTCCAGGTTGGTATTCGGGTGCCGTCGGCGTATTTCGGAGCCGCCTTTTGTTCAGATGGGTTAACCCATCTGTTGAGAAAGTACGATGAACGACCCTTTATTTTTGCAACGATTTCGTTGAGTTCCTGTTTCTCGCACACCAGCATTATGTGCATGTGGTCGCCACAAATATTATATTGCAATACATTCAGTTTATCTTCTTTTACAATTTCGAGTATTGCACGGGTTATTAGCACCTCTTTTTCTTCGTCGAGCCACACCGCTTCTCCCGGCTCTATATTTAGGTTCCACATTCGCTGCGATGTTCGCGAGTTGTGCGTTGCGGTTGTAATGTGCCACGCCTTTTTGTTTTTCTTCCTAAAAACACCGGGGAATTCATTTTGCCAGTTAAAAGCTTTTTCGCCGGCAACTTCCGGATCATCGATTAATGAGTTCCCGCACTTTACATTATTGCTTAAAGTGGTTAGTTTGCGCCCTTTTTGTGCAGTTCGCAACCACAACGAGAGTTTGGCAATTTCAACCGATTCTTCGTTAATGTCAACACCAAAAATATTGTTTTCCAAAATGCTGTTTTCAACTTCGGTAAAAATCATTGGTACTTCAAGAAGTTTGGCTTTTAGTTCGTCGATGTAGTGGTGTTCGTGAATCAGAAAATCTAAAGCCTGGTTCAAAAATGCACCCGAACCACAAGCAGGATCGCAAATGGTTAATGTTAAAAGCCAGTTCCGGTAAGTTGTTAGTTTTTCATCCAGTTCTTTTAACTTTTGAACGGGCCGCCCTTTTCGGCTTTTCAGGTATTCGCCTTCTTTAATTGCAAGTTCTGTTTTCTTCTCATCGCAAAGTTTACCAACCGTATTTTCTACAATGTATTTGGTTATGTATTTTGGTGTGTAAAAAATGCCGTCTTTTTTCCGTTTATTCAGAGGGGTTAACCCCTCTGTCGAATCAATCGCTCCAATTTGCGCCGTTATTTCTTCAATCTCGTTAAGGCTGTTTTCAAAAATATGCCCGAGAATGTTCACGTCAACATCGGTTTCAAAATCGTAAGCCGTTAAAACTCTGGTGTGTTTTTGTAATAGCACATCGCTAATAACTACCGAATCCAGAATTTCGTCGGGTGTAAACAGTCCACCGTTGTATGCAAATATTTCGTATTGTTTGCCTTTCCAGCCTGTATTTAAATAATTAAAGTATTTTTTATAACGGTCGTACAATGGTTTGTACTCATCCAGTTCTTTAAGTTGTTCCCATTGTTTTAAAATCTGGCTGATTGAGTTTGGTGGTAGCAATCCTCGGTCTTCGCCAAAAAAGATAAACAAAAATCGGTCTAATAACTTTTGCGATTTTTTAAAAAGCTGTAATTTGATGTCTTTTTCTTCTTTGCCCTTAAATATTTCGATGCCTAAATTATTCTCAATTAAATCGTTGTACAATTCACGCTTAAACAACGAATAATCAAGGTAAATCTGTTTGGTTACATTCTCTTCTTTCAGAATAGAAGCTTCCTTAATTGCAAGCGGGACACCGTTTAACAGGTTCTCTTTTGCCAGGCACAACCATAGCAACTGAAATTCTTCGTACTTAATTTTAAACAAATCGAATTCCTCAAAGTCAACAGCATTGTTAATATAAAACCTAACTTTCTCGAAGTTGGAAGTAATAACATAAACGCACTTTTGTTGATTGGCTTTATAATCGAATGCCTGCAAACGGATTGATTCTAAATCTTTTGTTTTGGTCGATTTTAATTCGATAACTCCAATGGCAGCACCGTTTTGTAATATTGCGCCATCTGCTTTTTTTGCCCCACGTTCGTTTTTAAATTCGGTTGTTAGATTAAAATCGCGGTCGGGGTTAATTGTGTATCCAAGCACACTAACAAAAAGCTCCCTAAGAAATCCTTCTTGAAATTGTTCTTCTTTACTTTCACGAATATTTTGCTGAATATATTCATTATGAAAAAATAAAACCAGTCTTTTATAAGCGGCTTTCATTTCTTCCTGATTCGCATCTTTTAAATATTTATTTAAAACTGAATGTTGGAATAGGCTCATTTTTGTTCGATGAGGTTGTGTTTTATTTTGCTTGTTAAAGCTACGAAATATTTGAGTGAAAAATATAGTAAAACAAAATATGTTAATTTTTCGGGACAGACTAAAGGATCAGTATAAAATTCTGTGGCATTTTTTAAATAAAGAAATTTGAGATTTATTTTATGTTGAAACCATGCCAAATGGAAAATAAGTTTATCTAATTATCTGTTGCCCTATCGGGCAGATTTTACTCTTTTCAATGTAAGTGGAAATAATTGAAATACAACCACGAAAATAAAATGTTTTTTGATAATCTGATATTTTGAATTTACTCAGGTTATACCAATTGTACTTTGAAATGCCGCATGGCAATTTCGAAGTTTATAATGGTTAATGCCGATACTACAACAAAGGAGTATGCTGAGTAAAACGAAAGTATGCGACATTTGATTGTTAAATCGGTATTACTTTTATACGGGCTTGACAAAATTCCGCGATTCGAGCTAATCCGTAAAATTGAAAAAATGCCAGGGTTTATTTTGTCTTGATTCTTTTGCTTCCTTTTCTGATCAAGCAGAAAAGGAAGATCCGTCTGATAAGACAAAAAGAAACAACGAAGTGAAAGGCTTTACTTATAATTTTTTTTTACAGAAGAATTAGGAATAGTTCGTTTATAAAATCCACCTGGATTATAATGTGATCCAAACTAAAACTGTTTTTCCGGCTCACTTCATAATTCGGGTTGGTTTTGTTTTTAAGCATAAATTTTAGCAACT
>JABGRN010000076.1 GCA_018648265.1 Prolixibacteraceae bacterium
CCGAAAAGCAAGAGGGCTTGGATTACAGGTAGTTGCATGAATATGTCATTAGCAATTTATTTCAGGGTCTGTATTTCACAACATTGAGGTTCTGAAATAAATTCAGAATGACGTTCTTGACATCTATTTGGACAACATCAACGTTCTTTTTCGATTTAATTCAACCAACAAAAAAGCCTGGTTTCCCAGGCTCATTTTATAATTTGATTTTGTATTTTTAGTTCTAAACTTCTCCGTTTTCAATCAACCACTCTGCAATTTGAACCGCATTTAGTGCAGCACCTTTTTTAATCTGATCGCCAACACACCAAAAAGTAATGCTGTTCGGGTCGGTAATATCTTTTCTGATCCTGCCAACATAAACATCGTCTTTACCAGAAACAAAAAGTGGCATCGGATACTCATTTTTAGCAGGATTGTCAACTACTGTTAATCCTTTAAAATTTTCGAATGCTGATGTTACCTCCTCAACTGATAGTGGTTTTTCTGTTTCTGCCCAAATAGCTTCGGAATGTGCACGGGCAACCGGGATGCGTACACAAGTAGCACTTAATTCAGCATCGGTGTGCATAATTTTTTTTGTTTCCCAATTCATTTTCATCTCCTCTTTTGTATAATCATTATCGAGGAAAACATCGATGTGTGGGATTATATTCATTGCAAGTTGATACTGAAATTTATCAACAGTTACATTTTTACCATTGGCTACTTCCTGAACCTGAGTTTCCAACTCGGCAATTCCCTGCGCCCCTGCACCACTGGCTGCCTGGTAAGTTGCCACGCGAATCCGTTTAATATGCGACAAATCTTCAATAGGTTTTAAAGCCACAACCATTTGAATAGTTGAACAGTTTGGATTAGCAATAATATTTCTCGGACGGATTTTCGAATCTTCTGCATTAACTTCAGGAACAACCAGTGGCACATCGTCATCGTAACGAAATGCACTTGAATTGTCAATCATAATTGCACCATGTTTAGTAATGGTTGTTGCAAATTCTTTAGAAATTCCTGCACCCGCCGAAGTCA
Source organism: Prolixibacteraceae bacterium (assembly GCA_018648265.1). GTDB lineage: Bacteria > Bacteroidota > Bacteroidia > Bacteroidales > Prolixibacteraceae > Draconibacterium. The sequence goes on from JABGRN010000076.1 coordinate 1,030, forward strand.
GTGCAATATCAATATCCTTAAAATCGTCGCCGTGTTTTAATTCTTTTACTACTAATTTCTTTCCTTTAAAATCGTAAACTTTCCCGGCACTTCTGGCCGATCCAAACAATACCAACTCATCCAATGGGAAATTCCGCTCTGCAAGCACTTTCAGGAATTCTTGTCCTACTGCTCCGCTTGCTCCAACAATTGCAACCTTCATTATGTAATTTTTTTAAATAATTTATAGTCTTAGCTATCATAAAGTGGGGCAAAGTTAGTATTTTGCTTCTAATTGTAAATGTGATGATTAGCAATCTTCTAAAATTATTAACATTCCAATTTATCTTTTTTGGAAACCTCGCAATTGCACAGGAAATCTGGAAAGAGAGTTTTTCCATTCCCGAAAAAGGAATTTGGGGTGATGAAGATGGTGTAACCATGCATCAGGATTTTTTAGGAATTACAACCTGGAGTTTAGAATATTCTCACCTTAATCTTACCAGCCCCGACGATTACGCAAAAACTGTTACTACCAGCGGCGGACGCTTCGAAGCCCGAGATATTAACGGCGAAATTGTCTGGCGTTCGCAGCAAATTGACATTTCCGGCTTTAGTCAAATCAATATTCAACTGAACGCAAATGAAACTGGTAGCGGGGCAAATTCCGAAACCAAATTTATAAAATCATTTTATTGCTTAAACGGCGGAAGTGAAATCCTATTCAACACAAAAGGAGAAAACATTGGGAATTGGGGATCGACTGTAGTAGAACAAAAAGGAATAACCGGACAAACCCTGCAGATAGTATGTTACATCGTCAATCATTATTCATCCGATAAAGTAATTCTTGATGAAATTTTAGTAACAGGCGAAAAAGATGATTCGGTTTCACCTTTTATTACTTCGGTAAATGTTTTAACAGCCGACACTCTGGAATTTTATTTCAACGAACCTGTTTTGGCTGAATCAATAATAAAAAGCAATTTTATTCTTCAATCGGCAACCACTGAAAATATTGAAATTCAAAATTTATTTAAATCGGCTGATCAAGAAAACAAGATAATTGCATTAATTCAGCCGCAACCTTTTCCTGAAATAACTTTAACAGTAACAAATATTGCTGATTTGGAAGGAAATATTACCGCTGAAAATTCATTTTCTTTTGAATATTTCCCACCTGTGAATTTGCACGATTTGGTGATTAATGAACTCATGCCCGATCCCAACCCAAAAGTGGGTTTGCCCGAATCGGAATATATCGAATTATTCAATACAAAACCGTTTCCAATAAATGTTGAAAATTGGTTGCTGCGAATAAATGGCATTGAAAAAAAGTTGCAAAAAAGTATAGTTTTGCCTGGTGGATTTTTGGTTTTATGTTCTACCGGCTCAATCGAAAATTTGCACCCTTTTGGAAATGTTTCAAACGTAGTTGGATTTCAGGGTTTGTTAAATAAAGGCGCTTTAGTTGAAATTTTAGATGTAAATAGGAATCTGATCGATTTGATTTTTTATTCTGATGATTGGTATTCTGACGATGGAAAAGACGGTGGAGGCTGGAGCCTCGAAAGGATCGATCCATTACGACACTGCAACCAACCCGAAAACTGGAGTGCAGGTTTTAATTCTTTAGGCGGAACTCCTGGTACACAAAATTCAGTTTTTGGCGAAAACCCTGATTTGGTTTTTCCGTTTATAAACTGGGTGGTTGCAATTTCAGAAAATAAAATTGAATTGTATTTTTCTGAAAATATGGATACTTCATTATTAATAATTCCCGAAAATTATTCTTTAAACGGAATTGGAGATCCTGAAAGAATTGAAATTATTTCGCCGGAATTGGTAATCCTGGATTATAAAAGTCCATTTCAAAAAAACAAGATTTATACTCTTGAATTAAATAATATGGCCGATGAATGTGGCAATCATCTTCTTCAAAATAATTTCGAAATACAATGGAATGTTGTTAAACCCGGAGATTTAATTATTAATGAAGTGTTGTTTAATCCTTTCCCCGATGGTGACGATTTTGTAGAAATTTATAACAATTCGGAAAAACTCATTTCATATAATCGCCTATTTCTGGCAACCCGCAACGACTCGTTTCAATTAAAACAAATTTACCAGTTTTCAGAATCAAAAAATTTATTCTTCCCAGAAAGTTACTTAGTTTTGACTAAGGATACAAATGGCGTTTTCCCAATATTTAATATAAAATGCCCTAAATGTTTTTTGCAAATGGAGCAGTTTCCAACTTTCCCAAACGATGAAGGTGAGATAGTTTTGTTAAATGAGGAAATGCAAGTAAGCGACGAATTCTTTTACTTCGAAAAAATGCACAATCCTTTGCTTGCTGATGTTGAGGGAATTTCGCTCGAACGCGTTTCGTTTTTTACAAACACAAATATTGGAAGTAACTGGCATTCTGCTTCGTGGCAATCGGGTTACGGAACTCCGGGTTACGAAAACTCACAAATACAAAATGAAAACATTATTGAGCCGCTTGTAACTTTTAGCCCCGAATCCTTCTCCCCAAATTCTGATGGTTACAACGATGAATACCAAATTAATTACCAATTGGAAAACCCCGGGTACATTGCAAACATTGTAATTTTTGATGCAACTGGAAGACTGGTTACAAAATTGGCGGAGAATGAAATTCTGGGAACAAACGGCATCATTGTATGGAACGGTGAAAATGAAACCGGACAGCGGCAAAACTTAGGAGTTTATGTTGTTGTTGTTGAAATCTTCAATATGCAGGGAAACATCCACCGATTTAAAGATGGTGTGGTTTTGACGGATATTTTAGAATAGTTTGTGTAATTTTAGAGCCGGTAAATCGACCAACATTGAAAATAAAATTCATTACTAAAATATGAAACGAAACTTCTTCTATTTTGCCTGGCGGGAACTTACTCGCTCGGCTTATCTGAATAAAAATATGGCAGCCAAAGGAGTGCTGATTTTTCTTGCCATTTATTTTTCGGCAGTTGCACTTTTTTTAGGATTTAATTTAAGTGAACATCTTGCAGAAGCCTATCCAGGGAAATCACAAATCTCGGCTTTTAACTCACTTATTTTTATTTATGTCGGCTTTGAATTAGTACTCAGGATTATGGCGCAAAACCTTCCAACATTTGGGTTTCAACCCTTTCTGATAATTCCTGTAAAACGGAAACGGATTGCTCGTTACATGCTCAACAAATCGTTGTTGCACTTTTTTAATATACTGCCACTTTTCTTAATCCTGCCTTTTACTTTTAAGTCGGCGGTAAACGAATTAGAAACACCGGTTTTATTCGCCTGGCTTGCCTCGCTGCTTTTAATGATTTTTGTGAACCATTTTCTTGCCATTTATATTAAGTGGCGCACTAATGAATCGAATTACATTTTTTACGGATTCCTGGCGCTTGCAGCCGGAATCTTTGCCATCGACTATTTTGGAATTTTCGACATCACCACAACATTTGGAAAACTTTTCGATTTTGTTGTACAATATCCGGCAGCAGTAATAATTTTTCCTCTTGCAATTATTGCGCTTTACTTTTTAAATCACAATTATCTATGGAGTCGTTTTTATTTAGATGAACTTTCGCAAAAGAAAAAACAAGGTACTACACACGATTTTTCGTGGTTGAACCAAATAGGGGAATATGGAAAAATGTTATCGTTGGAAGTAAAAATGATTGCACGTAACAAACGCCCGCGAACCACCGCGTTAATGTCTATACTTTTTATTTTCTACGGATTGTTAATTTACCAGGATTACGATTCAGAAACGCCTGAGTTTATTTTTGTACTTGGCGGCATGTTTATGACAGGAGTTTTCGGGATGATGTACGGTCAATTTTTCCCGGCGTGGCACAGTCGTTATTACCCGCTTTTAATGGCACAAAATGTAAAAATGAAACAAGTGTTGCAATCGGCATTTTTTCTAATGGCAGCAACAAACATTGTTTTTTATTTGCTTTCACTCGGATACATGTTTATCTCTCCAAAAGTTTTATACATACACTTTGTAGTAATGCTTTACAATATTGGGGTAAATACTTTTGTAATTTTTGCACTCGGATTAAATAGCCGAAAATCCATCGATCTCGAACAACGTGCCATGTTTAATTATCAGGGAATGGGTGCTACTCAGTGGTTAATCACTTTCCCAATTCTTTTTGGTCCACTGGCAGTTTATGGTGTTATTACTTTGCTTTTTGGAAATATTACGGCATACATAATTTTAGGCGTGCTTGGATTAATAGGTATTATTTTGCATCCACGATTAATCGATTATTTCACAAAACAATATTTAAAGCGCAAGCACAAAATGATATCGGCTTACAAAGCAACGTAAGAAGAAAGTCGCAGTGTTCAGTCGCAGTTAAGAAAGTAAAAAGGTTGGAAGATTGAAGAAAGTTTTCAGGTTCATTCTCTGTTGGCAGAAAAGAATATTAGAATGATAATGAAAGATTAAATAATAAATCAACAATAATCAATAACAAATCAGAATATGATACAAGCAATTAATTTACAAAAAGCATATAGCGGAACAACCGTACTCGATTTACCTGAATTTAAAATTGAAAACGGTGAAGTTTTCGGATTAGTAGGAAACAACGGAGCTGGCAAAACAACATTTTTCTCGCTGGTTCTCGATTTAATTCGCGCAACCCGGGGCAAAATTTTGATTAACGAAATTGCAGTTGCCAAGTCCGAAGACTGGAAGGCACACACCGGAGCATACATCGACGAAAGTTTTACAATTGGATACCTCACTCCCGACGAATATTTTAGTTTTATTGGCGAATTACGCCAAATGAATGAAAACGATATTTCTACTTTCCTTGACAGTTTTAAAGAGTTTTTTAATGACGAAATTGTGGGCAAAAAGAAATTCATTCGCGACCTTTCTAAAGGAAATCAGAAAAAAGTGGGTGTTGTTGGTGCGTTGATGGGATACCCGGAGCTGGTTGTTTTAGACGAACCTTTTGCTAATCTCGATCCATCGTCACAATTTAAATTTCGAAAAATTATTAAAGAAATTGCTGCGGAACGTAACCAAACGTTTTTAATTTCGAGCCACGACCTCGACAATATTACCGATGTTTGCGAGCGAATTGTAATCCTCGAAAAAGGTAAAATAGTAAAAGACGTACAAAAAACAGAATCTACTTTGGCCGAATTAGAAGAGTTTTTTACAGGAGTAAAAGCTAAAACTTCGTTTCACGATGAATTGTAAAATTGAATAAATATAAACTCCAAAATAGGGTTTGCTTTTTTTGTGTTGACAACTAAACTAGTTTATGGTTGGTAACCCGTATCTTCCAGCAAATCCGGTTTCATTGAAGCTTCCACTGCCAATTCATCGCAACGTTCGTTTAACGGGTTGTTGGAGTGGCCTTTTACCCAAACAAATTTTACCAGGTGTTTCTTATAAATTTCAAGAAAACGTAACCAAAGATCGGGATTCTTTTTCCCCTTAAATCGTTTTTTCACCCAATTATAAACCCAGCCTTTTTCTACTGCATCGGCAACATATTTCGAGTCGGTATAAATGGTTACCTCGCTTCCCGGAATATTCAGAGTTTCGAGCGCAACAATTACTGCCAGTAATTCCATTCGGTTATTTGTAGTGTGTTTGTAACCTTCCGAGAGTTCTTTTCGATGTTGCCCTGAAAGTAAAACTATTCCGTAACCTCCCGGTCCGGGATTTCCGCGGGCTGCACCGTCGGTGTAAATTGTTATTTTGGGTCGGGCCATTTTTAGTATTTAGTACAAAGTAGTTAGTAAAATCCATTAAAAGCAAACTATAAACAAAAAACCCCGCCAAAAAATGACGGGGTGAATTATTTCAGAAAAATAAATTTACTTAACGATTTTCATTTCATCTAATAAATGGGTTGCACCTGCATATTTATCGATAACCCACAATACAAAACGAATATCAACATTAATACAACGTTGCAAGTCGGGTTCGAAAGCCAGGTCGCCACTCATGGCTTCCCAGTTGCCATCAAAAGCAATTCCTATCAATTCGCCTTTCCCATTAATAACCGGACTGCCCGAGTTTCCTCCGGTTATGTCGTTATTGGTAATAAAACAAGCGTGTAGCGATCCATCTTTATCGGCATATTGCCCGAAGTCGTTGGCCAGCAACAATTCTTTCATTCTTGCAGGAACATCAAACTCATTATCTCCCGGGATTTCTTTTTCAAGATAACCATCGGTAGTTGTAAAATAGTTATAAACAACTCCGTCACGTGGCTCATAATCGAGAACCTGTCCGTAAGTAAGACGCATTGTTGAATTGGCATCGGGGTAGAAATTTTTGTCTTTTTCCATTTCCATTAATCCGGCTACAAACAACCTTCTTCCTTCGTTCAGATTGTCATTTCCTTTAGCCGCTATTTCTCCAATTTCTCCATATTTGGCAAAAATGTCTCTTGCAGCCTGAAACGCCATATCTTTTTTCAACACTTTTAAAGTTGGATTTTTTAGAAATTCAGTTAGTTCGGCTTTGTTATCAAAGATTGATTTCGAAAACATTTTTTCGGCATATTTTGAGAAGTTCCCTTTGTATTTCTTCTGAATATCAGCAAATAAAGCCGGGTGGAATCTTGCATTATTATTTTCTGCAAAAAGTTGCATTAATGCACCTGCTACTTTTTGATCGGTTGCCGCATCATAATCTTTAAAAAATCTTTCCAAGCTGTTTTGCATGCCTGATGTTACCCGTTCTATCCTATCTTTATTTTCTTCAGGTTCTTTAAGTAAATCGAGCAAAGTCCTTGCACGGTAAGCAAACATAAAAATTTCGGGACCCCTGATCATTGATTCCGACATGTATTCCTGTGCCCTGTTTTCTTCAACATCAGAATAAAAATTAGAAATAAGTTCCAGTGCTTTCCCGTATTTTTCTTGTCGCGAATTGTCGCCATTTACCCAATTTGTAAAATTATTTTCAAGCGATTTTTTCTTGGCAATGACGTTTAGGTTATCCAATCCTTTATTTTGCCCAATGCTGTATTTATGGTAATTCGAACTACGTGCATATTTTGAAGCATATTGAATTCGTGCTTTCTGGCTTGAATTCATGTATTCATCTAATATCTGTAATTTTACACCGCGAACTTCAACCCGCACCGGGTTTGTAACTTTCATCGTGTAATCAATCCCATACGAAGTTTTATAACGGTTGGTACCTCCCGGATATCCCATTATCATTGCAAAATCGCCTTCTTCAACCCCTTTTAATGAAATTGGTAAAAAATGTTTTGGTTGATAAGGAATATTGTCTTCTGAATAAGTGGCTGGTTTCCCATCGGGGCCGGCATAAACACGGAAAATAGAAAAATCGTTAGTATGGCGCGGCCACATCCAGTTGTCGGTATCGCCACCAAATTTACCGAGAGCTTGTGCAGGTGCACCAACTAAACGGATATCTTTAAAAGTTTCAACAACAAAAAGGTAATATTTATTTGAATTGAAAAAACTGCGAACGTAAGTTTCGTAATGCGTTTCCCCTTTAGCTTCTTCTTCCAGCGAATCAGAAACAGCTGTTATTGATTTATTTCGTTCTTCCCAATTCATCTCATTGGTAACATCGGCAAGGACTTTTTCAGTAACGTCTTCAACACGCACCAAAAACGAAACTGTTTTCCTTGGGTTTGACAGTTCCTCTTCGCGCGACATTGCCCAAAAACCATCTTTTAAATAATCGTGTTCAACACTTGAATGACTTTGAATTTCGCCAAATCCACAATGGTGATTGGTAAGTAACAAACCGTCTTTCGAAATTAATTCGGCGGTGCATGAACCACGGTCGAGTGCAACTATTGCATCTTTCAAACTCGAATTGTTAATACTGTAAATATCTTCAGCTTCTAACTCGAAGCCCATTTTTTGCATCTCATTTATATTCAATTTATGAATAAGTGAAGGCAACCACATCCCTTCGTCGGCCACTGCAGAACCAAAAAGAAATACGGTGAATAGCAGTATCAAATTTAATCTTCTCATTTTTCTTTTAATTTTTATCTATTAGGATTTGCAAATATAATTTTTTAGATTTCAATGGATTGTGACATTTATCTTTTTTGTGCCGAATATTTCAAAAGAAGCTTGTACCACCAATATAATATTGATAATGAAATTAAAATCATGAGGATTCCACCCAAAATAACAGTTGTGTTTTTTACAATTATCATTTCTTTTATCATACTGATTATGGGAAGTATCCCAAAACTTATAGGAATCCATTCGAAATGAAACCGTATAAAAAAGAAATAAACTAACAATACAAAAGCCGCCAGAATTGACCCGGAGATGAGCCAGGTTGAATAATCTTCAAACGACATGCCCATCAGAGCCAAACCGGCCAAAAGGGCAAAAATAATCCCACTCCATTTTTGGGTAGTCCAGCTTTTTGTGAAATGATGAATACCAAGAAATAAAATCGCAGCAAAAGCAGGGTAAAAAATTATATTCATGGTTTTTGAAAAAGCAATTCCCAACCATGGAACAATTCCGTTTAAATAGGAAAAACTAAGCCACGAAGGTTCCATTTCAGGCATAATACTTTGTGCTGCCGATAAAGTTCCGGCAACAAGAATACCTAATCCTGCAGCTTGTAAAATATCCCATTTCCCCGATTTTGCAGTTACCGGCAACCAGCCCGGAGTAGCGGCTATAAAAACACCGTTGAACAAACTAAAAAAGATACCTGAAATGGAGATCCCAATTAACATTGTTGTTATAAAATTACCCATGGGAACCTGTGTATTGTACCCCGACAAAAGTGAATTCCAGTTGATCCACAAATCAAGGATATAAAACATCCCAAACAAAAGTGTTACAATGCTAAACACTTTTAAGTTGAATTTTTTTCGCGTCCATCGGAAGATCCCTATCAAAAGACCAAAAATAATTGTGCCAACAATTAAAATATTACCGATGGTTTTTATGATTGATTTTTTACTGTCCTCATCTTTATAATTTCTTGTCCATTCTTCGGGAATATGTACAAACGAGAATGTATTAATAAGCTCATTCCCCGAAATTTCGATCAGGTATCGACCCTGTCCCTGAGAGAGAGGAAACCGAGTTGTATCAGCATAAATAAATTCCCAATCAGTTCTGTTTTCCTGTTTTGTTGGCGAAACGGAAATTTCTTTTAGGGATTCCCTGTTCAACGAATAGAAGGATAATAAAGTAGAGTCGGCTATAATCTGAGCTTCGTTTTGCTCAAGATTTTTACCCGACCATGTTTCAGGGATTTTATGGAAGACGCCCATGATTTTTCCAGTATCCAGAACACGAACAATAAATTCTTCGGTTTTGTCTTCAACTTTCCCTTTTGTTTTTACTAATCTGATTTCCCAGTGTGGAGGTGCAAGAAAGTTGCTAAACAATTGATTATAAATTTCTTCGCCACCAACTTGCCAGGCAAAAATGTCTCGAATATCAATCTTGTCGGCCACAGAAGATAAAACGGTCCATTCATCGATTTCGAGGTCATATTTCTTTGTTAGTTCGCTTTTGGCCACTTCAACGGCATCTTTTCTTGACAGCTCCAAAATTGGAGAATCAGTTTTGAAAGGGGTAAACAGTAACCAAATAATCAATCCAATAATTCCAAGTGGCAACATCCATTTTTCGACCTTTAGTTTTTTTACCTGAATTTCAATTTCCGGTGCTTCGTCTATAATTGGTTTCTTCGGAACCAGCCAGCCACTGTTTCTTTCTTTCTCAGGAACTTCAGTCCATTTTTTATTTTTGAATCGAAAAAGCAGAACTATAAAAACTGGAGCAAAAAGGAATAATACAACTAAGGCACGATCGATCCAAATTCCCGATGTTGATGCCACCCAGAGAGGAAGGCTAATCCAAAAGACATCAACTGCGTAGTGTGCTATTACTGCCGGAAGAATTCCGTAATAAATATAAATTATTCCCATAATTACAAATGGGATTACCATTTCAATTACTCTTGCATACGAAGGTTGTTGTGCGTAATTGGCGTGTCCGGCTCCAAAAATGAGCGTTTGTAAAATTAAGACCAGAATGATCCAAAGATTCCTCGATTTTTTCCCTTTGGTCAATATAAAAATACCGGCGATTGGAACTGCCCTGAAAAGTGCTTCTTCCCAAAATCCTGCCTGCAATGAAATAGCGATAGAATCGAGCCATGGAAGATAGTTGGCTAAAATATTAGGATCTGATAAAGTGCCGGCAGGGCTCCACCAACCAAAATGAGTAGTAGTTGTAACATAAAAAAGCACATCGATTGCAAGGATAATAATGGCAAATAAATAACCAGAAATTGTTTGTCCTAAAACGGGCAGGCTTCCTCCGGTATTTTTCGACCAAATTTTCCACCATTGAATGTGCCTGGGGAAAGCCATTCTACCCAAACCTTCAGCCGCCATAAATGAGATCGCAATTAAAGCCCCAAAACCTAAAGCTCCCATTAATCCATTTAGTAATTGCCGCAATAAAAAGTTTGATTGCGACATGGAAGTATCATACGAAAACCACGAAAAAGGCAAACTGTTAATAGTTAACAGGAAAACTGATGCAAATCCGATTCCAAGTCCCCACATGACCGCAGGTTTCCAAATTAATCTCCGTTTTCTTATTAATATGAAAATTCCGAGAATTATGCCCAGTAATCCGTAAATTAATGAAATAGCTGCTAACGAAATCATTTGAATGGTTTCGTTGGCAGAACGCATTTCTGAATATCTCCTGTCAAAATCTTCCGGAATTTTTACATGGTAATTTACCGAAGTTAATTTGTCGCCACTAACCATCAGTTTTAACCTGAATTTTCCTTCACCTACCGTTTTATCGGTACGTTCATATTCAAAAGAATGATCGATCCGGCCACTTATTTGTTCCTCAAACGATTTCTCTACCAGTTCATAAAAATCTAAAATTACATCCCAGTTATAAATCGCATGATGTTCAGCAACTCGTAAGGCTTCTTCTTGATTTAATGTAGCACCTATTTCCGATTCTGGTACTTTTTCGTAAAATCCGTAAGAGTCGCCATTCGGTTTAAACCAGAAAATTACTTCCCGTGCATCTTGTTCCTTAAAATGCCTCACCGACCAGTGGTACGATTCATAAAAACCCTCGGAAACCAGTTCAGTAAAAGTATCTAGGCCTCCACCTTCCAACTCAACAAAATTTTGAAACCGGTTATCGTTACTGAAAGCCGCAGTCTGTTTAAATTCCTGCGGCCCAATTTCAAAATCGCTGGCAAGCCGAGCTGCTTTTTCGAGGGCAGCTTCCCTATCCATTTTTATTTCAACATTTACCAAACTATTGGCCTTATCGAAATTGTGATAAATGTAAAAAATGCCCGCCAATGAAAGTAAAACAAAAACAATCCAGGTTAGAGGGCGATTAAATAAGTTATGTTCCTTCATGATACTGGTTTGGTAATAAATTGGTATTCAAATTAAAAATAAATTACAATAAATAAATACCCAAAAATATTGAATTATTCGATAGAAAAATGGAAGCATGAGACAGATTGGAAAAATTATTACCGGATAAATGAACAATATTAAAAAATCGAGTAAAAACCTGTATTTAAGTAAGTGGTTAAAAATATATAAACTAAGGTTTAGTTACTTAATTCTTTCTAAATTTGTAGCTTCAAGAAAAGAATTACAGGGTGGAAGAAAAAAAGAAAAAGAAATTTTTTGAGAAAATAAAAGATCAATACCGGTTAATTATTTATAACGATACCACTTTTCAATCGGTGTGGAGCATGAAACTCTCGCGATTGAAAGTGTTTACTGTAACTAGTTTAATGTCGGCGATTATAGTAATTCTGGTGATTTTATTAATTGCAACAACCGGGTTACGAGAATACATTCCGGGTTATCCAAAAGCAGAATACCGACAAATTTTAGTTCACACAGCTTTAAAAATCGATTCACTGGAAAATGAACTTAAAAAAAGGGACGATTTTTTTGTAGGGATTAAAGCAATTATTGAAGGTAATATTCCCGAAGACAACTTGTTTATTGACACAACCATAGAACAAAGCGAAATTGAATTCCTGGAATACAACCATGACTCAGTTTTTCAGGATCAGTTATTAGCCGAACAATTGAGCCTTTCGTTACAAGACAATGCGAGTAAAAATCCGGGACTAAGCCAGATTCATTTTTTTGTTCCTGTAAATGGTGTTATCAGCAACCATTTTAATTCAATTACCGATCATTTTGGAATCGATTTGGTGAGTGGCCCAAATTCAAGGATCTCGGCAGTTTTAAATGGTACAGTTATTTTTTCGGGCTGGACACTTGAAACAGGTTATGTTATTTATATTCAACACGAAGCAGATTTAATTTCGGCATACAAACACAATGCTGAACTTTTGAAAAATACAGGTGACCTTGTTAACGCAGGCGAAGCCATCGCAATAATCGGGAATTCGGGCGAACTGACAACCGGGCCCCACCTGCATTTCGAACTTTGGCACAACGGAACTGCCCTTAACCCTGAACAATATATTGATTTTTAGAGCCTATGAAAAAAAGAATTGCCATTCTGGGTTCAACCGGTTCAATCGGGACGCAATCGCTAGAAGTAATCGATCAAAACCCCGAAAAATTTGAGGTGGAAGTAATTACTGCCAATAACAACGTAGATCTACTCATCAAACAGGCAAAAAAATACCAGCCAAATGCAGTGGTAATTGCCAACCCTGATAAATATAAATACGTTAGCGATGCACTAAATAACGAACCTATTAAAATTTATGCTGGAAAAGATGCACTCAATCAGGTTGTCCAAATGGAAACTATCGATCTGGTGCTTACCGCCATGGTTGGTTATTCCGGGTTGATACCTACTTATCATGCGGTAAAAGCCGGAAAAAATATTGCATTGGCCAACAAAGAAACACTTGTTGTTGCCGGCGAAATAATTACAAAATTAGCCAAAGAGAAAAAACTGGATATTCTTCCGGTTGATTCAGAACACTCGGCTATTTTTCAATGTCTGGTTGGCGAGTTTATGAACACTATTGAAAAAATTATCCTCACTTGTTCGGGGGGCCCGTTTCGTGGAAGATCAAAAAACGAGCTTCAGGATGTTACCGTTGATAATGCCCTCGATCATCCCAATTGGGAGATGGGTGCAAAAATTACAATCGACTCGGCTACTTTAATGAACAAAGGTTTTGAAATGATTGAAGCGCACTGGTTATTTGGCCTTCCTTCTTCTAAAATTGAAGTGATTGTACATCCTCAATCTATTGTTCATTCCCTTGTTCAATTCGAAGATGGATCGATGAAAGCACAAATGGGATTGCCCGATATGAAGTTGCCGATTCAATATGCACTTGGTTTTCCATACCGTATAAAAAACGATTTTCCACGCTTTAATTTTATCGATTATCCTACCCTGGAATTTGAACCGCCAAATACAAAAATTTTTCGTAACCTTGCACTCTCTTTTGAAGCACTGAATTTAGGTGGAAATATGCCATGTATTTTAAATGCTGCGAATGAGGTTGTTGTTGAAGCTTTTTTGAATAAAAAAATCGGATTTTTACAAATGCCCGAAATCATTGAAAAAGCAATGCAGAAAGTAGCTTTTATAAAAAAGCCGGGGCTTGAAGATTTAATTCAGACCAACGAAGAAACAAGAAGAATTACACAATTATTATCAGAAAACAGAAATTAAGAAGAAAATTTTGAATGGAGTCGATTTTAGTTAAAACAGCACAGTTGCTTTTAAGCCTTTCAATACTCGTGGTATTGCACGAATTTGGGCATTTTATGTTTGCACGTTTATTTAAAACAAGAGTTGAAAAATTTTATCTTTTTTTTGATCCCTGGTTTTCACTTTTTAAAATCAAAAAAGGCGATACTGAATACGGAGTTGGCTGGCTGCCACTTGGTGGTTATGTGAAAATTTCGGGAATGATTGATGAATCGATGGATAAAGAAGCCATGAAACTTCCTCCACAACCTCATGAATTTCGAGCAAAACCTGCGTGGCAGCGCCTTTTAATTATGTTGGGTGGCGTTTTAATGAATTTTGTTTTTGCAATGCTTATCTACATCGGTGTTTTGTATGCCTGGGGGGAAGAATTCCTTCCAACAGAAAATGCAAAATATGGAATTGTAGTGAATGAAGTTGGCGAGGAAATTGGGTTTCAAACTGGCGATAAAATCTTGACAGTGGGCAACCAATATGTCGAGAACTTTATGAAAATTATCCCAGTTGTTGTATTGGATAATATCAAAACTGTTCAGGTTGAACGGAACGGGCAAAAAACAGATGTTGAAATAAGCGATTCTGATCTTGCACTTCTTTTAAAAAGTAAAACAGTAATTTCTCCCCGTTTTCCATTTAAGATGGGAGTTGAAAGTTACCTGAAAAAATCGCCAGGGAAAGAAGCCGGATTACAAATTGGGGATGAATTTAAAGGATTAAACGGGAAATATTTTAGCTTTTTTGATGAATGGACAAACGAATTAAAAGCCAATATTGGGAATTCTATTTTAATTAATATTGAACGAAACGGACTGCCCATGGAAATTCAGATGGTCTTAGGTGAAGATGGGATGATTGGAATTGCCAACAGCCACGCAAACGACCAAATTTTTGAATACAAAACCATTAAATACGGATTTCTTGAATCAATTCCGGCAGGTATAAAAAGAGGCGTTCAAACCACGGCAAACTACCTAAAACAATTTAAATTATTTTTTAGGCCCGAAACAAAAGCCTACGAATCCTTGGGTGGATTTGCAACCATCGGGAACATATTCCCCGCAACCTGGGACTGGTTTTCTTTCTGGAACATGACGGCATTTATATCAATCATTTTAGCAATAATGAACCTTCTACCAATCCCGGCACTCGACGGTGGACATGTTACTTTTTTGCTTTTTGAAATGATAACCGGGCGAAAACCAAATGAGAAATTTATGGAATATGCACAAATTGCAGGAATGATCCTTCTCCTTGGGCTGGTACTTTTTGCCAATGCCAACGATATATTAAAAATGATAAACGGAACTTTTTCGTAAAATATTTCTATTTTTGTAACGAACCAATTTTAACTTTGTATCATGAATTTATTTGTAATTGCTGGATTTATAGGACCACAGGAAATTGTTATAATTTTAATTATTGTTTTACTTCTTTTTGGAGGGCGTAAAATTCCTGAATTAATGAAAGGTCTTGGAAAAGGTATGCAGGAATTTAAAAAAGCTACCAAAGAAGAGAGTAAGGAAGAGAGCAAATCCGATCCTGAAAAAATTGACAACTAATTTATATTAGCTGATGGTGAAAAATCCCGTTTCTGTTATTTACAGGTGCGGGATTTTTTGTTTTTAAACTGGTAAGGTTTTTGTAATAAAAAACCAGAAAATTCTAAATTCCTACAATAATGAAATCAAAAAAAATTAGACTAATCTCCTTACTTGTTTTAGCAATTTCGTTCGTGGCTTGTACTAACGATGGCACGGTAATGCATAAAAACATAACCGGGGCGGCAGGCGAAATGGTTGTTGTTATTTCCAAAAATTCATGGGAAGGCACTCCCGGTAAATTAATCCGCGAAACACTGGCACAACCACAATTGGGATTGCCTCAGGATGAACCAATTTTTAATATTATCGATGTTCCGCAAGCTGCATTTAAAGATATTTTTCGAAGTACCCGAAATATTATTCAAACAACTATTTCCCGGAGTGTAGAAACCGAGGGTGTTTTTTTTAAGGATGATGTTTGGGCTTATCCGCAGGCAACTGTTCAAATTAAAGCGAAAGATGCGGGTCAATTTGAAAAGATTTTCACTGAAAACCGGATTAAGATAGCCGCATATTTTATTAGGGCCGAAAAAGAGAGATTGACTATGAATTACAATAAATTTTACGAAAAAGAGGTATTTAATGTACTAAACAATAAGTTTAATTTAACCATGAAAGTCCCTCCCGGCTTTGCAATTGCCGGACAAAAGGAAGATCTTCTTTGGTTTAAATACGAAACTCCAGAAATATCTCAAGGTATATTGGTTTATACTTTCCCGTATGTTTCCGACAGTGCTTTTACTGTAAACTATTTATTGCGTATCCGCGACAGTTTGTTAAGAGCTAACGTTCCTGGGCCAACCAAAGGGAGTTATATGACCACCGAAAAAAGGATGGAACAAACTTCCAATATTCGAGAACACAATGGAAATTATGCTTCTGAAATGCGAGGACTTTGGCGCGTGGAAAATGATTTTATGGGAGGGCCATATATTTCGTTAGCTGAATTGGATGTCGCAAACCAGCAGGTTGTGGTTGCTTTTGGCTATGTTTATGCACCAAGCAAAAACAAGCGAAATTTACTACGTCAGGTAGAAGCCATGATTTATTCCCTAAAAATGAACGACCAGGCAAAAAATGATAAAATAAATAGTCAGGTTAAAATGGGGAATTAGAGGAAAGTAAAAAGTCGTAAGTATAGAGTATAAAGTACAAATAAAATGAGGGCTGAAAATTTAAATTTTCAGCCCTTATTTTTTGTTTCACTACTCATTACTAAAATCTCATATCTATTAAAACGCTGCTTTCACAATTTCGCCAACATTATCCGAAATTCCATAAGTATAAATGTGTAACGAAGGTGCGTTGTTTACAACCAAATCTTTCGATTGATGAATTGCCCACTCAGTTCCAACATGTCGGGCTTCTTCGTTATTTTTGCATTTTGCCAATTCTTTTGCCAGCGCAAAAGGCAAATCAATACTAAATAGTTTTGGTAAAACAGTTAATTGATTTTTAAGATTAATGGGTTTTATCCCCGGAATAATTGGTACTGTAATTCCAATTTCGCGACATTTATCTACAAAATCGTAATACACTCTATTATCAAAAAACATTTGGGTAACAATGTAATCTGCACCGGCATCTACTTTTTGTTTCAGGAAAGTTAAGTCGAGTTCTTTGTTTGGCGATTCAAAGTGTTTTTCAGGATAACCGGCCACTCCAATACAAAAATCAAGCGGAGTATTATTTTTTAAATCTGCCTCCAGATATTTTCCATTTTGAAGGTCTTTAATTTGAGTTACCAATTCGTTTGCGTTGGCATGTCCGTTCGGATCGGGTTTAAAAACATGCTGGTTTTTAACACCATCACCTCGCAGTGCCAAAACATTTTCTATTCCAAGGAAATTCAAATCGATTAAAACATGTTCGGTTTCACTTTTCGAAAAGCCTCCACAAAGAATATGAGGAATTACCGGAATCCCGTATTTGTGCTGGATTGCAGCTGCAATTGCAACAGTTCCCGGGCGTTTGCGAACAGTGCGTTTGACAATAGAACCATCTTCCAATTCTTTAAATTCAAGCTCGTCTCGGTGGGTTGTAATGTTAATGTATTTCGGATCGAAACCAACCAAGCTTTCAATAGTTTGGTACATTCTTTTGGTGTCGTTCCCTTTTAAAGGTGGCAATAGTTCAAACGAAAAGACAGTGCTTTTTGCTTTATTTATAATATCGATTACTTTCATTTTTTGAATATATTTTCAATTTTGAGCCCTGTCTTGTTTAGCTCTCTGTCGATTCCTTTTTCAACTGAATTATTAAAGTGAAAAATCATGTCGAGGATGAGCATCGTTAACATTCCAAAAAGGAAATAATATATTTTGCTTTTTCTGAAAATCTTCATTTGTTAATTCTAAATATGGCAAAAATACAAAAAAGTGTGCTTTTAAAGGTTTTGACTGTTTTCCTGTATGTTAAATTTAATATTAGCGTTTCAAGATCAATTGTGACAATAACAAATTAATTTATAAAAACGTCATGCTGAATTTATTTCAGCATCTTCATTTATTATTTGATTCCGAAACAAGTTCGGAATGACGTATCTATGTCAACTTTCTACTTGTAATTCAAATTAGTGGGTAAAAACTTCTCTATAAAATCAACTGTTTTACCTTTTCGTTTTGCATAGTCTTCAACCTGGTCTTTCCCCACTTTTTCAAGGCTGAAATATCTCGATTCGGGGTGAATAAAAAACTCGCCAGAAACCGATGCATTTGGATACATTGCAAAATGTTCGGTGAGCGTAATTCCAACTTCCTCTGCTTTTAATAATTTGAAAAGATTCTCTTTCTCAGAATGTTCGGGACACGCCGGATAACCCAGTGCCGGACGTATTCCCTGATATTTTATTTTTAACATTTCGTCTAAAGAAAGTTTCTCGTTGGGAACATAACCCCAGTAATTTTTACGCACTTCAAAATGTAATAACTCGGCAAAAGCTTCACTTAAACGGTCGGCAAGTGCTTCCAGCATAATTGCTTTGTAATCGTTATTTTCTGCCCGATATTGTTCTTTCCATTTCTCGATGCCAATTCCGCCGGTTGTAGCAAAACCTCCGCAATAATCAATTTTTCCAGACTCTACTGGAGCCACAAAATCTGACAAACAGAAATTAGAAATACCACCCTTTTTCTTCTCTTGTTGACGAATGTGATAAAATCTGCCAATCTCTTTTTCACGCGTTTCGTCATCATATAAAATCACATCGTCGCCACAAGAATTTGCAGGCCAGATTCCAAAAACTGCATTTGCCTGCAACATTTTCTTTTCAATTATTTCATCTAAAAATTCATTTGCTTCGGCGTATAATTTCTTTGCAGCATCGCCCTGTTTTTCGTCATTAAAAATTTGCGGGAAATGCCCTTTTAAACCCCAGGTTATAAAAAAGAAAGTCCAGTCAATATAATTCCGAAGCTCTTCCAACGGAAAATCTATTAACTGTTTTACGCCCATAAAATTTGGTTTGTAAATTGGAGTTTTATTCCAATCGATTTCAAATTTATTCAAACGAGCTTGCTCTAAAGTGAGATAATTTTTGGGCTTTCGTTGTCCTTGAAATTTTCTTATTTCAGCATAATCAGCTTTAACAGAATCGATGTATTTTTTATTTTTTGCAATTAAATTTGAAACCACATTTACCGCCAAGGATGCATCTTTTACATGAATTACAGAGTGAGAATATTCGGGTTCAACTTTAACGGCAGTGTGAATTTTAGAAGTTGTTGCCCCGCCAATTAAGATTGGAATATCAATTCCGCGCCGTTCCATTTCTTTGGCAACGTCAACCATAATTTCCAACGACGGCGTAATCAATCCACTCAAACCAATAACATCTACATTTTCTTTTACGGCGGTGTCAATAATTTTTTCGGTGGGAACCATAACTCCCAAATCGATAATTTCGTAATTATTACATCCTAAAACTACCCCAACAATATTTTTTCCAATGTCGTGAACATCGCCTTTAACAGTTGCCATTAATACCTTTTTGGGCGACGATACAATATTGAATTTCTTTTTGTCGGCTTCGATGTACGGCAATAAAAACGCAACAGCTTTTTTCATAACACGCGCCGATTTTATTACCTGCGGAAGGAACATTTTGCCTGCACCAAACAGTCCGCCAACAACATTCATCCCATCCATTAACGGACCTTCAATAATATTCAATGTTGGCTGGTAAATTTTAATTGCCTCTGCCATGTCTTCATCCACAAACTCCGGAAATCCTTTAACCAAAGCATGCTTAATACGTTCTTCAAGCGGCAGTTCGCGCCAAATATCTTTTTTCTGTTCTCGGGTACCATTTGATTCTACTTTCTCTGCAAATTCCAACAATCTTTCAGTTGCGTCGGGTCGTCTGTTTAAAACCAAATCTTCAGTTCTTTCAAGAAGGTCTTTTGGAATTTCATCGTAAATCTGTAACATTCCGGGATTTACTATTCCCATGTCTAAACCCGCTTTTATTGCATGAAAAAGAAATACTGAGTGCATCGATTCGCGCACCACATTATTTCCTCTAAACGAAAAGGAAACATTGCTGATTCCGCCACTGGTTTTGGCGTGTGGAAGATTTTCTTTAATCCAACGCACTGAATTGATAAAATCGACAGCATAATTATTGTGTTCTTCGAGACCGGTTCCGATGGTTAAAACATTGGGGTCGAAAATAATATCTTGCGGAGGGAAATTTATCTGCTCGGTTAAAATTTTATATGCGCGACTACAAATCTCTTTGCGCCGTTCAAAATTATCGGCTTGCCCAACCTCATCGAAAGCCATTACAACCACGGCAGCACCAAACCGTTTTATCGTTTTTGCCTGACGAATAAAACTCTCCTCACCCTCTTTTAAACTGATAGAATTTACAATTGCTTTCCCCTGCAAACATTTTAGCCCGGCTTCAATAACATTCCATTTCGAGGAATCAATCATAACCGGAAGTTTGGCAATGTCGGGTTCAGCCATTAACATATTAAGGAAACGCACCATTTCCTTTTCAGCGTCCAACATTGCATCGTCCAAATTTACGTCGATAACTTGTGCGCCATCTTCAACCTGCGCCCGTGCAATGGAAAGTGCTTCCTCGTATTTTTCTTCGCGAATTAAACGTGCAAATTTCCGTGAACCTGCTACATTACAACGTTCTCCAATATTTACAAAGTTGGTGTTTTCGGTCATGGTAACCGGTTCCAGTCCGCTGAACCGAGTATTATTATCCGCCACTTTTATTAAATGAGGATTTGATTTTTCAGCAATTTTTACAAATTCGTGAATATGTGCCGGAGTCGTTCCGCAGCAGCCGCCAATAATATTAACAAAATTATTATCGAGATAATCTTTAATATGACCCGCCATTATTTCCGGTGTTTCGTCGTATTCGCCAAACTGATTTGGTAAGCCTGCATTTGGATGAGCACTAATATGAAATGGAGCTTTTTTGGAAAGCTCTTTTATGTAGGGACGTAAATCAGACGCACCCAACGAACAATTTAATCCGATACTTAGTAAATCGACATGCGAAACGGAATTCAAAAAAGCTTCCAAAGTCTGCCCCGAAAGTGTTCGCCCGCTGGCATCGGTAATTGTGCCGGAAACCATAAGCGGAAGTTTTAAATTACGTGCTTCCAGTGCTTCCTCGATGGCAAAAATTGCTGCCTTTCCGTTTAATGTATCAAAAATAGTTTCAATTAAAAGCAGGTCAACTCCACCATCTAAAAGTCCTTCAACCTGTTCGCGGTACGAAGTTTTTACCTCATCGAAAGTTACCGCGCGGTAACCAGGGTCGTTTACATCTGGCGAGAGCGAAAGTGTTTTATTTGTTGGTCCCAACGAGCCGACAACAAAACGTGGCTTTGCCGGATTCTTATTAGTAAATTCATCAGCAACCTTTCTTGCAATCTCTGCCGAAGCTTTATTCATTTCGTAAACAAATTCTTCGGTTCCGTAGTCGGCTTGCGAAATACTGGTGGCATTAAAAGTGTTGGTTAAAAGAATATCTGCGCCTGCCTTTAAATATTTAGTATGAATTTCAGAAATTATATTGCCCTGTGTGATTGATAAAATATCATTGTTCCCTTTTTGGTCGTTTGGAAAATCCTTTAATCGCTCGCCGTGATAATCAGCTTGCGTTAATTTATATTCCTGAATTAAAGAACCCATTGCACCGTCCATCACTAGTACGCGGGTTTTTAGTTCTTTTCGTATATCTTTTTTCATTTTGTTTTGTCTTCTACCGTTTCAATTTTAAGTCACCTTATTTTTCTTCTCTTCTCCCCTTGAGGGGATTAAGGGGTGAGTTTTTACTACTTACTTTCTAAGAATTCCACTTTCCTTTTCAAACTCATCAATAAAACTCTCTAAAGTTCTTTGAACATTAAAAAGTTCATTTAAAATTTCTTCATTATGAAAACGGATAACAGAATATCCTGACTTCTTCAATTTCTCTTCTCTTTTTTTATCTTTTCTTTTTTGAAATTTATGGATTTCTCCATCAATCTCTATTATTAAATTCAAATCCTTACTAAAAAAGTCAACAATATAATTCTTAATGGGTCGCTGCCTTAAAAAAGGGTAACCTCGAAGTTGCTTCCTCTTTATAAGTTTATCCCATATAATAACTTCCGGCAAAGTAGAATTGTTTCTCAGCTTTCTGGCATATTCTTTTAAATTTCTATTGTAGTAATTAATTGAATGTTTTTCAATCATGCATTTTTATGTGTCATTTTAACATCCCCCAAACCCCCTTTGTAAGGGGGATTTGTTCTGAATGACTCCTAATTTATTTTAATAAATTATCATTCAGTTTTACTTTAAAATCCTCATTTCATATTCTCCCCGAATCCCAATTTTATCCTCACAAATAATGAAAAGCGAAAGGATTTCAGGATATTTCTCCGACTGCTTTATAACTTTTTCAACATGGTCGGGTGATTTAACTTTATTTCCAAAAGCAGTTGCAAATGCATCGGCCAATAAAATATCCTCACAAATAACCACAACTGCGTCAGCCTTTCCATAACTCAACGATGGGCCAACTGTTCCAGCCGAAGTACAAATTCCAAGTTTGTTTTTTTCGGGTGGAATAACCAAACCTATTCTTTCCGACAAAATAGATTCTCCGGCAAAAACCGAAAGAATTAATTCGTCTTTTAAAAGAACATAAATATCGCCACCATTTTCTACAACCAATTCATTAACCGAAAAGTTCTGAATTATCTCTTCTCCAATTTCGCGGGCAAATAATCCAGCCACTGCCGACATTGGGCCAATTCCTGCCTTTTCGGCTGCCACAGCCATTTCAACTGCTTCCGAAGGTGCAAAACCAGAAGGATGAAATGGTTTCAGACTTTTCTTAAAAAACGGTTCTGATTTAATATATTCATCAAATTGTTTGCGTAAACTTTTTATTTTGTCCAGCGCAAGCTCTTTCATTTCAAGATTAAATGAATCTGAATCGACACCAATCCATAAATCAGTTTCAAGATAACTAATTTCGAATCCTGTAAATCTTTCAGAGTTAAATTGGGTGCGATATGTTCTTTCTTGAAAGAGATTCATTTTATTACCAATACGGTTTATATAGTTACGTCATTCCGTCAGTCAGCCGACTGATTCGGAATCTCTTTTTTGCAAAGATGCTTAAATGAATTCAGCATGACGTTCCAAGTTAGAACTTGTTAATTTTCACCTAAAATCAATAGTAAATAAATTCAACGGACACGCCGGAATACACAATTCGCAAACCACACATTTGTCTTTGTCGAATTCCAATTTCCAGGTCTCTTTATTCATGGTTAACGAACCGGCAAAACAAACTGCCGTACAATTCCCGCAATCAATACATTTTTCTTCTTTTAAATGAATTCGTTTATCAAGTGGCTCGCAAGTAATATGATTCTTTTGAAGGTACTCAACACCTTTTTCAATGTTGTCTTTTTTCGCATGAAGTTCGAGTAGCAGGCTACCACG
This sequence comes from Prolixibacteraceae bacterium, assembly GCA_018648265.1. Classification (GTDB taxonomy): domain Bacteria; phylum Bacteroidota; class Bacteroidia; order Bacteroidales; family Prolixibacteraceae; genus Draconibacterium. Next base: position 24,327 of record JABGRN010000076.1, read on the forward strand.
TTTGCCCGGATAAACTTCAGCTTTCAGTATATTTATTCTGATATCGTAATCTTTTACAAGGTGATAACTAAAAGCCTTATCGCCACTTTGAGGTGGAAAATTCAGAATGTATCTTTTTTTAATCATTATCGCCCTCCGTTTCTTTTAAACTATTCAATGAAGTATTTTCCGGGAACATTTGTACCGGTTTACTAATTTCGAATTCACCTTTTTGCAACCATTCTTTTAATTCGTTGGCAATTTTTCTGGCTTTCGAAAGACTTGCAACCGGTGCAGTCCGAATCTTCTTCCCACCAACTTTTATTGAACCTGTTTGAAGTTCTTCATAAGTGACCTGTCCTAATTTTGGCGTTCCTACTGTTCCATAATCGAGTACCGAAGTTTCAATCTGACTGTTGTTTATGGAAACCCATTTTGCCATTTCCTCATTAAGAATTGGGATTGGAATTCCGATTCCCACAAACATACTTACACCATATTTTTCGAAATAAGCCGCTTGTAAATAATCGGCCGACATATCTTTCAAATTTCCCATTACCGCAATGGTTGCAGCATTTGTAACCGGAACATCAAACACATTTTTTGGTTTAGTTGTATGAAACTGAGTTCCCGGCCAAACCACAAAACCTTGTGTTCCGCCAAGAAAAATACGTGTTCCCAAACCAATCGTTTTAAATTCAGGGTCGTTTAATAGTGGGCTTAATTCGCCTGAAGTAGAATAAGTCGCATTTCGCAAATTAGGAAGCAAAGTTCCCATATAAGTGTGAATCATTTTTTTTGTTGAGTTCACTGCAACATTATAATTTTGGTAGGCATTTCGCGGATTAAATAGAGTAAATTCGTTAACGGTATCGATATTTATTTTTGTTTTGATGTGTTTTCTTGGATAACAATCTGTCCCTTTTGACCAGGCTTCCAAAATTACATCTTTGCCCTCAAGTAAATCCTGAATAACATGGGCACCGCCATATTCCGGATTGTCGGGGTTGCAGGCAGTAGCACCAATATACGAATCAACGGCAGCCAATCCTTCGTAACAAGGCACTCCGTTCAGCCTAATTTTCTCCATTCGGATTGGTGGATTGGCATGACCAAAATTTATAATTGCCCCCGACGAACACATTGCACCAAAAGTAGCTGTTGTAACCACATCTACTTTTTCAACAATTTCTTCAGGCGAGGCATGCAAAGCCATTTTAGAAACTTCCTCAGCGGTAAGAATCACAGCTTTCCCAGATTTTAGTTTCTGGTTAATCTCTTCGTAGGTTTTTATTCGTGACATATTTTTGATTGAATTTCATTTTTACACAATAATTAATAATAGCTGAAAGCGCTTAATACCGCCAACACATACACATATTTGAGCCGTGCATATAATTAATTAAAAATAATTTGTACAGTTGTTTCTTCATGATTGTGTTCAAATTATAATTCCGTTTCCGGCCGGGTATTGGCACCTTTCTTTTTCGTAAAGTAACGAATAATTGGTTGCCAGAGTTTCTCAGAGCCCGCTCTCTCCACTCTTCTGTATAACCAAACACCCTTCGATGAAAGAATATTTGATATTGATGCAAATTTAATTGATTTTGTGAGTTTTCAAATTTTTGAAAATGAATAGGGGGCAATAAAGAAAATTCTTAAAGTTAACTATCCCCGTGGCAGAGCCAAGGTGTATTTTGCCAACTTTATTTCTGCCAAAAAACTGAAAATCGAATTTTCATTATTTCCACCCCACTGTCATCCGACAGTTGCCGCATGACATCTCCCCTGAATTTCATGGGAGAAAATATGGAACTCCGAGGCAAAGCCTCGAAAAATTCTTTTGACTAAAAACAGGATGTTCTTTAATTTTTGGAATTTTAATTATAAATTTAAGATTCTATCGAAAACCAAATTAATTCAAATCAAATGAAAAAATATGTTGTTAGTGACATCCCACGCCGCGATTTTCTGAAAATGAGTTTAAAGGGTGGATTAGTTTTCGCAGCATCTCCTGCAATTCTGTCCAGTCTTACTTCTTGTGGTTCGGAATCTGTTTCTGAAGCTACAGGGATGAGTATTGATCCTGCCATTCTTAAAAAAGTAATTGGTAAAGCATTGGAAAAAGGTGGCGATTTTGCTGATGTTTATCTTGAAAACCGTGTTTCACGACAAATTGTTATGGAAGAATCGAAATTTAAAAACGGTTTATATGGTGTTAGTCAGGGAGCCGGTGTTCGAGTAATTTCAGGAAATAAAACCGGATATGCATATTCCGACGAAATTACTGAAGAAAAACTACTCAGAGCAGCTGAAGTAGCATCGTATGTAGCTCGCAATGGATCTGCTGTTACTCCTGTTGATATTAATAAAGCAGAACGAAAATCTTATATAACGGTTGAACAGCCCCTTGCCGAAATTGCAGATTCCAGAAGGATTGAAATAATACAACGGGCCAACGATGCAGCGATGAGTTATAATCCACTTATAAAAATGGCTTCTGTTGATTATTACGATGAAATCCGGTCGAGGGTGATTGCTAATTCCGAAGGAATTTACTTACAGGATGAGAATCCGCTAATGTTCTTTATTGTACAAACAATGAGCGATAATGGAAAAGCACGCCACATGTCGCGCGAAAGATTAAGTAAACATTCAGGATTTGAAATGTTTGATAAATTCTCTCCTGAAGAAGTGGCTGAAAAAGCAGCTCGTGAAGCTGTTGCCATGTTGGATGCCGAAGCTGCACCTGCAGGAATTATGGATGTTGTGATGATGAATGGATGGGGAGGGGTACTGGTTCATGAAGCGGTAGGACATCCGCTTGAAGCTGACAATATTTCAAAAGGAATTGGAGCTTTTACCGGTAAACTTGGACAAAAAGTTGCGAGCGATGTTTTTACGATGGTTGACGATGGAACTATTCCAAATGCCAGGGGTACCATTAGTTTTGATGACGAGGGAACGCAGGCCAAACGAAATGTCCTTATCGAAAACGGTGTACTTAATGGTTACATGACCGATGTGTTAAGCGCAAAACAATTAGGTATGGAACGGACCGGTAACGGACGGAGGGAGTCGTTCCGCTATATACCGATTCCCCGAATGACAAATACATTTATCGAAAACGGTGAAAGTGAGCCAGCCGATATTCTTGCTTCAACTAAAAAGGGAATTTACGTTCAAAGCTTAAGTGGCGGAAGTGTAAATCCTGTAACCGGCGTATTTAATTTTACCTGCCGGGAAGCATATCTTGTTGAAAATGGTAAAAAAACAAAACCGGTAAAAGGAGCTACTTTAATTGGTTCGTGCCTGGATGTGATTTCCAACATCGATGCTGTTGGCAATGACCTTGATTTTGGCCCTGGTATTTGTGGAAAAGGACAGGCAGCTGAAGTTGATGCAGGGCAGCCAACAGTACGGATCAGGGGAATAAACGTTGGAGGTAGCAGAAGTTAAATGCACCAGTTTATGTAAATATCCTGTTGAATCAAATTAAAAAATAAAAAATTAAAAAATGAACTATATAAATTTAACAAATAGCCTGGTTGCAAAAGCACTGGAATTAGGTGCAAATTCTGCTGAGGTGTATCTCGAAACCGGAAGAAACCTTAGTATTCAGGTACTGAATGGAGAAATTGAGACTATTGAGGAAGCTGCTTCGGCTGGTATTGGATTCCGTGTTTTGGTGGATGGAAAAACCGGCTTTAGCCATTGTAACGATTTAAGCGACAAATCGTTGGAAGATACTTTGAAGCAAGCCATTGAATTTGCAAAACTCACTACACCCGATGAGAATAATGTTTTACCCGCGAATTCAGAAATGACTGATATTGAGGGTTTGTACGATCCCGAAATTTCTACTATTCCCATGGAAAAGAAAATTGAAATAGCATTAAAATTAGAAGAATTGGCTTTATCGGATCCACGTATTTCAAAAAGTTCAGGGGCTGGTTATAACGAAGGAGAAGAAGAAGTTTACATCGCAAACTCAAATGGACTGTCGAAAAATTATAAGTCAAATGGGTGCAGTATTGGTGTAAGTGTTGTGGCCGAAAAGGGTGAACAAAAAAATACAGGAGGAGAATATTGCTCGCGACGCTTTTTTAATGATTTGGATCCAATTGAAAAAATTGCATCGAAAGCTGCCGACGAAGCAGCAGCTCTCATCGATCCGGTAATGATCCCGACTCAAAGAGCTGCAGTAATTGTCGATTCGGGAACTGCCGGTTCAATAATTCGCGGGATTATTGGAGCATTAAATGGCGAACGTGTTCAGCAGGGAGCCAGTTTTCTGAAAGACTCGATGGATAAATCGTTTGCAAGCACCCTGTTGACTATTGTTGACGATGGGATCAGGCCAAAAGGAATGGGTAGTGCACCTTTTGATGGCGAAGGTGTTCCAACCCAAAAACGCGTTCTTGTAGAAAAAGGTGTGGTAAAAGGATTTGTTTATAATACCATTGCCGCAAATCGTGCCGGTGTTGAAAGCACGGGAAATGCCTCAAGAAGGGGTTTTACAGGCCTGCCCGGTATAGGAACACATAACTTGTATGTGGAAGCAGGTGAAAACACCCCTGAGGAAATTATTGCAGCCACAAAAAAGGGGTTGCTTGTAACACAAATTACGGGCTATGGAATCAATTCTGTTAACGGTAATTTTAGTGGCGGTGCTAGCGGATTCTGGGTTGAAGATGGCAAAAAGAAACATCCGGTAAAAGGTGTAACCATTGCAGGTACAGCCGATGAAATACTTAATGCAATTGACATGATGGGGGATGATGTGGATATGAATAAATCTTTTACGGTGCCTACTTTCAGGGTAAAAGAAATGATGATTGGTGGGTCTTAAAAACGCCGTGTAAATTGGTGAATGTATTAAAAACAGCTTACAACAATATTTTCAAACAAATTTACTTGTGTATTTTAGTGCAAAGTTGTAAACTTGCACTCCGAATTTCGATGCTAGTTTTTATGTTTAAAATCTTTAAACTCTGAACTTTGAACTCGAAACTCTTTCGGGCCTATAGCTCAGTTGGTTAGAGCACCTGACTCATAATCAGGTGGTCCCTGGTTCAAGCCCAGGTGGGCCCACAGAAAAATGAGGGAAGTTAAAATAACTTCCCTCATTTCATAAAATCCCGAAATGAGAGGGCTCACTTCATAATTCGGGTTGGTTTTGTTTTTAAGCATAAATTTTAGC
>JABGRN010000077.1 GCA_018648265.1 Prolixibacteraceae bacterium
GAGTTGCTAAAATTTTTGCTTAAAAACAAAACCAACCCGAATTATGAAGTGAGCCGATAAATACACCCCTTATATCTTTACTTGTACTAATTGGTTCGTGAAGCATCCCATATTTTTTTGATGCTACACCTCCCACATCATCAAAAAGGGGAAATTTAATTTTTTGTGATCCACGCTTTTTATAATCCAATTCTTCCAGATGTGCCACCCACATTTTATGTTGCTCGACATTGTCGGTTGAAATAACCGCAATTTTTACTCCCAACCTGTCAAAATCGTTTTGCATAAATGCAAGTTCTAAAAGTTCGGACGAACAAACCGGTGTAAAATCTTGTGGGTGACTGAAGAGAATTTTCCAATTATCCCCAAAACTTTCAGGAAAAGTTATTTTACCATCAGTTGATTTAGCTGTAAAAGATGGTGCTTTTGAACCAATTAGAGGAATTTTACTACTTTGTGAGAAAATTGATCCTGCGATAAATGATACCGCGACAAATGTTAATAATAATTTTTTCATTGTTGTAATTTTTAAAAGTTTTCTGTTTAACAGTGGCAAATTACAACGAGAGGATGAGATAAATCTATGCTGAACAACATAAATAATTTGAATAAAAATTATTAGGATTTTATAAATTCCAATTATTATCGATGATTTAAATTCAATTTATAACAAAAAGAATAAAAATATTAACAAATCGTAAAAAACATGACAATAGTCATGTCGATCTGGGATTGTTGGGGTTTCGTATATTAAGACCTTTTGGTGTTTTTTTAACAAGTATTTAACATATTTACTAAACATTGCAGAACAATCTGTTCGAATGTTTTAATTTTTAGGGTAAACTGGAATATAATAATGATTTGACAACAAAATGTTCCAAACTTTCACTTTGTTCAGTTCTGCTTCTTTATTGTATTATTATCTGCAGTAACAATTGTAACTTCAAAATTTGCTATGCGGTATTTTGAAGAACAATTGATATTCCTAGTCGAAACAAAAAAAGGAAAAACATCACATTATCAGACTCTTAATCGAAATATTTATGAATTTAGTTATCGACTATGGCCAATAAACAGACAGGTTTGCTATTTGAATTCTGTTATTTGATGGTTGATATTAAAAATTGCTGACGCTGTGGTCAGAAAATATTAATCTTTTTAGTTTGCTGCAAATTTTTAAAAGAAATCGTTAAAATCGGAAGGTGTTTGTTCATTTTGCTCATTTTCGTCGCAATCTAGATTTAAATTGAAATTAAGGGGTTTTTTAAATTCCATCTCTTCGGTGATGCCCAGTGATTCATCGGCCAAAACTTTTTTCATAAAATAACCCCAAATAGGGAGTGCCATGTTTGCCCCTTGCCCACTTGTTAAGGTACGAAAATGAATACTTCGCAAATCGGCACCAGTCCAAACTCCGGCCGAGAGTTTTGGAGTAGTTCCAATAAACCATCCATCAGAATGGTTCTGGGTAGTTCCGGTTTTGCCTGCTATAGGCATCCTAAATTGTCCGTATTCTTCGCGATTCCTTAACCTTATGCCAGTTCCCTGGTCAATAACACCACGCATTAAATTCAGCATTAAATATGCCGATTGTTCATCGATGGCTTCGTGTCGTTCGGGCTGAAAGCTTGCAACCACATTTCCCCGCCGATCTTCAATCCGCGTAACAAAATAAGGCTTGATAAAAACACCCTGGTTGGCGTAGGTAGTAAAAGCTCCCACCATTTCGTACAATGTAATATCCGAAGTCCCCAGAAATAAAGAAGGGACAGGATCAATCGGGCTGTAAACACCCAACCTTTTCATAACCTCGACTACTGCTTGTGGATTGAATTGTTGCATTACCCATGCCGATATTTTATTTTTTGAATTAGCAAGCCCCCATTTTAAAGTTACCAGCTTTCCTTCGTTTTCTTCATCAATTTCAGAATCTTTAGGTTCCCAAACAGAACCATCGGGCAATTGAAATTGCTGGCTGACATATGGTACTTTTGTGCAAGGTGTTAACCCGTTTTGCATAGCCAGTGTGTACAAAAATGGTTTTACTGTGGAACCGACCTGGCGCTTTCCACCTTTTACCATGTCGTACATAAAATGTTTGTAGTTGGGTCCGCCAACATAAGCCTTAACTTTTCCGGTTTCGGTTTCCATGGCCATAAACGACGACTTGAAATAACGCAAATACCATTTTATCGAATCTATTGGAGACATAAGAGTGTCAATTTCCCCTTTCCATGAAAAAATGGTCATTTCAACCGGTTGATTAAAATTTTCTTTTATCTCGTTGAAATTTTTCCCTTGTTCGCTTAAAACCCTAAACCGTTCACTCTGGCGGATTGATCTGTCGAGCAACGTTTCAACCTCTTCAGTTGTCATGTTGTTGGCAAAAGGCGGATTGTCCAGATCTTTTATACTTCCATCAAATTCAGGTTGAAGATCCAGCTTTAAATGTTGCTCAATTGATTCAACTGCATATTTTTGCATCCTCGAATCAATGGTAGTAAAAACCCGAAGCCCATCAGAATAGAGGTTGTAATTTTCCCCGTTGGGTTTTACATTTTTTTGGCACCATCCAAAAAGCGGGTTGTTTTCCCACTCATCCAAATCTTCGATATATTTTTGCTCTTGCCACGAAGCATAATTTTTTCGTTCGGGTTTATTTGCGATAATTGTTAATCTTAAATATTCGCGCAAATAAGGTGCCGGGCCACTTTTGTAATCTACTTTATTATAGGCGAGATCTAATGGCAATTGTTTTACTGAATCCCTGACTTCTTTTGAAATATAACCATATTTTTCCATTTGGTTTAATACCACATTCCGACGTTGTTGAACCATTTCGGGCCGGCGAACAGGATTGTACAACGATGAGTTCTTGGCCATTCCAACCAACATTGCTGATTGGTGCAATTTCAATGAATCGGGAGGGATACTGAAATATACTTGTGCTGCCGATTTAATGCCTACGGCATTATTTAAATAATCGTATTTATTCAAATACATTAAAATAATTTCCTCTTTTGTGTAGCTGCGTTCAAGTTTTACTGCAATTACCCATTCTTTAAATTTTCGCAGGGCTAATTGAAGGCTATTTTCAAGGCGATTACGGGGAAAAAGCATTTTAGCCAACTGCTGACTTAAAGTACTTCCACCACCCGAACTGGTATTGTTGGTAATTATTCCTTTAACTACACGGACCAGTCCTCTTAAATCAATTCCTGAGTGACTAAAAAAACGTACATCTTCAGTAGCAATTAGTGCATCTATTAATTTGGGGGGCAGATTTTTAAAATCAACGTAAGTGCGATTTTCGCGAATAAAATATTTGTCCAGTACTTTTCCGTCAGCTGAATAAATTTCAGAGGCCAAAACGTTCCTTGGGTTTTCAAGCTCTTCGAAACTTGGCATAAAACCGAGTGCCCCAATTGCAATCAGGAAGAATAGGATTACGTTGCCAGCAACCAGAAAGGCAACAAAAGACCAAAATCCAACTATGTATTTTTTGAATTCAATTTTCTTTTTATCCATAAATTTATGGTATTAATTACCTCTGCAAATATATATGATTCTGCCTTTGCAGCAATCGTTTAAACGACCTGAAACCTATTAATATTATAAGTCATCAAAAATAAATTCATCATTATCAATTAAATAGAATTGAAAAAATAGCTACAGAAATTTTGATCTTAGCGATTCATTTTCTTTAATTTGCAGAAAATTTTTCAAAAAGAGTAGAAAGCTTATGCAAGAAAATCTTGTAATTGTTGAGTCGCCGGCGAAGGCAAAAACCATAGAAAAATTCCTTGGCAAAGGATATATGGTTACTTCCAGCATGGGACATGTTAGGGATTTGGAAAAGAAAGATTTTGGTATTGACCTCGAAAATAAATACCAACCCAAATACATTGTGTCGCCCGACAAAAAGAAAATTGTGGCGGAATTGAAAAAGCTGGCAAAGGAAAGCAAAACAGTTTGGCTTGCGGCTGACGAGGACCGGGAAGGTGAGGCCATTGCATGGCATTTAAAAGAGGTATTAAAGTTAAAGCCCGAAAAAACAAAACGGATTGTTTTTCACGAAATTACAAAAGATGCTATAACAAAGGCCATCGAGAACCCGCGAAACCTTGATGATAATTTAGTAAATGCCCAGCAGGCCCGCCGTGTACTCGATCGGATTGTTGGATTTAAATTATCGCCGGTATTGTGGAAGAAAATTAAACCCTCGCTTTCTGCAGGAAGGGTTCAGTCGGTTGCGGTCCGGTTTATTGTTGAACGGGAGCGAGAGATTATGAACTTTAAAAGTGAATTTGCTTACCGTGTAAATGGCTATTTTTTAGTCGCAGGCGATGATGGAAAAACTACCGAGTTGAAATCAGAGTTGTCAAAACGATTTAACACTCAAGAAGAAGCAAATTCTTTTTTAGAAAAATGTAAAACTGCAAAATTTAATATTGAGGATGTTGTAAAAAAGCCGGGAAAAAGATCGCCAGCACAACCATTTACGACATCAACATTACAACAGGAAGCAAGCCGAAAAATGGGATTTTCAGTTTCGCAAACAATGGCAGTAGCACAAAGGTTGTACGAAAATGGAAAAATTACTTACATGCGTACCGACTCTGTTAATTTATCGGGACTGGCCTTAAATACAGCAAAACAAAAAATTAAGGATTTACATGGCGATAAATATGTAAAAACCCGTAAATACAAAACTAAAGCAAAAGGGGCCCAGGAAGCTCACGAAGCTATTCGGCCCACCTATTTGAATAACGAAACAGTTGACGGTTCAAGCCAGGAAAAACGCTTGTATGAATTAATATGGAAAAGGACTATTGCATCGCAGATGGCCGATGCTAAATTGGAAAGAACAACTGTTTCTATTTCAATTTCAAATACACCAGAAAAATTTATTGCCAATGGGGAAGTACTTATTTTTGATGGATTTTTAAAAGTTTATATCGAATCAACCGACGACGAAAATGGAAATAACCGAAATGGGCAGGTAATAATCCCACCTTTGAAAGTAAACGATTCTTTACAAATGGCCTCGGTTGTTGCTACAAAACGGTTTTCACAACGACCAGCCAGGTTCACCGAAGCTTCTTTGGTAAAGCGCATGGAAGAGCTGGGAATCGGACGGCCCTCTACTTATGCACCTACCATTACAACTATTCAAAACAGGAATTATGTAATAAAAGAAGACCGCCCCGGAGTTGAAAGGAGATTTGATATTCTTACTTTAAGTGCCGGGAAAATTACCAAACAAAATAAAGTTGAAATTACAGGAGCCGAAAAATCAAAACTTTTCCCTACCGACATTGGAATGGTAGTGAATGATTTTTTGGTAGATAATTTCGAGCAGATCATGGATTTTAATTTTACCGCAAGTGTTGAAAAAGAATTTGACGACATCGCAGATGGTAAAAAAATCTGGAATGAAATGATCGATAAATTTTACAAGCCCTTTCATAAGAAAGTAGAAAAAACATTGAAACACTCGGAACGGTCGAAAGGGGAACGTATCCTTGGAGATGACCCTAAAACCGGGAAACAGGTTTCAGTAAAAATTGGGCGGTTTGGTCCCCTTGCACAATTGGGCGAAGGCACTGCCAATGGAGAAGGGGAAAAACCACAGTTTGCAAGTTTGCGTGTCGGGCAGCACCTCGAAACGATTACCCTTGACGAAGCCCTCGAGTTATTTAAACTTCCGCGCGAATTAGGCGAGTTTGAAAATAAAAAAGTTACTGTTGCTATTGGGCGGTTTGGCCCATATGTCAGGCACGACAATAAATTTGTTTCCCTAGGAAAAGAAGACGATCCGTATGTGGTTAAATTCGATCGTGCCATTGAATTAATTGAAGCAAAACGCGAGAAAGACAGAAAAGCTGTAATTAATATTTTTGAAGAAGAACCCGAGTTAAAGGTTTTAAATGGAAGATGGGGACCTTACATTTCGTACAAAAAGAAAAATTATAAAATCCCGAAAAACACAAAGGCCGAAGAGCTCTCCTTAAACGATTGCCTAAAAATTATTAAGGAGGCACCAGAACCAAAATCAAAACGTTCAAAAAAGAAATAGTAAAAAAAGGCAGGTGAATTCAACATTTGCCTTTATTTTTGTACAAATTTTGATTATGGACATTCGCCACTATTTTAATCCTGTAAATTTTTTGAAGTTGCCTGAATTGTGTACTTCAAAATATTCATTGGGCAGGGTAATTAAAAACTTTACATCAAAATTGACGATTTCAAATATCAAAAATATTGAAGTTGTTATTATCGGCGTTCCAATCAAAAGTGGAAATAAGGGAAAGGATCTCGTTGAGTCACCTGATATAATCAGGGAGGAATTATACCAGTTGACAGATTTGAACGATAAATTGAATATTGTTGATTTTGGGAACTTAAAAGAAGCAAAAAGTCAAAAAGGTACTTATCTGGCGTTGAGAGATGTAATTGAATATTTTAATGAGCTGAACATTACAACAATTGTAATTGGGGGAAGCCAGGATTTAACAGTTGGCATTTGCGATGCATTTAAAAACGAAAGGTTTTTTACGCTAGCCGTTATTGATGCTTTGCTCGATGTTAAAAAAGGGAAAGAAACATTTGGGCAATCCAATTTTTTAACCAGGATTTTTAAAACAAATCTAAATCTGTTTCAATTCAGTTTGCTCGCTTATCAAAGCCATTTTGTTGCCTCTGAGCAAATCTCAAAAACAAAAGGAATAGGAGAACATTTAAGGTTAGGGCTTTTACGCGATGATCTAACGGAGGCTGAACCTATTATCAGAAATGCGCACGTGCTGTCTTTCGATATAGGTGCGATTAAATATATCGAGGCACCTGGAAGGAGCATTGTAACGCCAAATGGCTTGCGAGGTGAAGAAGCGTGCCAATTGGCTAAATATGCCGGGAGTAGCAGCAGATTAAAAGTTTTTGGATTATTTGAAGCAGATGCGCAAAAAGACAAAAGCGGGTTAACTGTTAAGCTATCGGCACAAATAATCTGGTATTTTTTAAATGGTTATACAACCCGTCAAATTGAAAAAATTGAATCAGTTGAAAACAAAATAATTTACAAAGTAGAAGTTAAAGATGTAGATAAACCATTGGTATTTTATAAGCACTCAAGATCAAATCGCTGGTGGTTGGAAATTGAATTATTAAGTGGGGAAAAAGTAAATGTGGCATGTTCTGAAAGAGAATATAGGCTTGCTTCAAATAATGATATCCCTGAGTTGTGGTTGAAATATGTCCAAAAAATAGATAGTTTATCAAAATAATAATAAATTGTCAACGTTCTTTGCATACCAAACTAACAGAAGTTTGTTATAAACAACATTTTTTTATTTCTTTAGCATAGTTTGAAAAGGCTTTAATGCCGCACCTAAAGAGGAGTATGAAAAAAATTATTTCTTTTTTATTTCTAGTATTTATAGTTAAATTAGCGGCTTATTGTCAGCATGATCCGCAATTTACAAATAACATGTATTACAAGTTAGGTGTGAATCCCGGTTTTGCTGGTGCTGAGAACGCAATTAACGGTTTAATTTTGAATCGTTATCAATGGGAAGGGTTTAAAGGAGCTCCAAAAACATTAGTGTTTAGCGTAGATGCAGCTGTTAATGCATTTGGATCTCCTGGAGGAATCGGTTTAAATATTGTAAGCGACCAGTTGGGGTTTGAAAAAAACACATTTGTCAACGTTAGTTATGCCTATAAAAAGCCGTTAAGTTTTGGAAACCTTGGAGTAGGTTTATCATTAGGGTTATTTAATAAAAGCATAAATGGCGAATGGGAAATACCTGAAAACGAATTGGGCATTTATACACAACCCAGTTCCGATCCGGCAATCCCGCAAGGCGAAATAAGCCAGATGGCAATTGATGCCGGGTTTGGGTTGTATCTTTCTTCGAACCATTACTTTTTGGGAGCTTCGCTTACCCATTTAAACCAGGCTTCAATTAAATATGCCGACCTTGCAAGTACGTATTTGTCAAGGCATTATTATTTAATGGGAGGATACAATATTAAATTAGCAGACCCGTTATTTGAATTGCGGCCTTCGTTCTTGTTAAAATCCGATATTGCCAGTTGGCAGTTGGATATTAACGCTAATATTGTTTTCGATGAACGGTTTTGGGGAGGAATCTCCTACCGCTTTCAAGATGCAGTTGCCCTTTTAATGGGGATGGAAATGGTTAATGGGTTGAGGGTTGGTTATTCGTTCGACCTTGTAACTTCTGCGATTGGACGCTATGGTTACGGGTCCCATGAGATATTCATCAGTTATTCGGTGGATTTGGAGAGGACACGAAGTCAAAAATACAAAAGTGTAAGATTTTTATAAGATAAGCCATTATTTGTTGAGCTATGAAAAAATTTCTATTTATTGGAGCTGTGCTCTGGAGTATAATTGGTTTTACCAGTTGTAATAAGTCGTCTAGTAATGGAGAACTTATTGGGGTACAAAACAGGGCCAAATGGAGTGAAACCCAACCCTACGGAATGGTCTATGTCCGCAGGGGGAGTTTTAACATAGGCTCTAGCGATGAAGATGCCAGCATGTCTGGTGTCCCGACCAAAACAGTTTCGAACGATGCATTTTGGATGGACGATACCGAAATTACTAATAATGAATACCGGCAGTTTGTGCAGTGGGTAAAAGATTCAATTGCACGTAAAATGCTTGGGGATCAATATCCCGAATTTTTAATAACCGAAGACAGGGAAGGTAATCCTATTGACCCACCAAACATAAACTGGCGCGAAAGGATTGATTGGGAGGATCCAGATTTTCAAATGGCCATGGAGGACATGTATATTTCCGAAAACGAAAGGTTTTTTGGGAAAAAAGAAATTGACACACGCAAACTATTTTACGAATATTGGTGGATTGACCTTCAGCAGGCAGCTAAACGGAGCAACAGTTATAACTTCGAAACACAACGTTACGATGGAAATGTTTACAATGCTCTTGGCGAGCTTGAGCCAATTGAAAACCGATCATCGTTTATTATGCAAAATCAGGTAAATGTATATCCCGACACTTTGTGTTGGATAAGAGATTTTACTTATTCATATAACGAACCCTGGGCAACCCGTTATTTCTGGCATCCCGGTTTTGATGATTATCCATTGGTCGGTGTTACTTGGGAACAAGCCCGCGCTTTTAGTAATTGGAGGACAAAAATACAAACAGATTTTATGTCTTCAAAAGGTGAGCCTTCGCTCCAGGCATACAGATTGCCTTCTGAAGTTGAATGGGAATATGCTGCACGAGGTGGCAAAAGTTTCTCGATGTACCCATGGGGAGGATATTATACAAGGGATGATGAAGGAGTTTTTCTTGCCAATTTTAAACCGCTCCGTGGAAATTATGTTGATGACGGAGGGATTGCGTCTATGAAAGTGGGTAGTTATAATTCTAATGAATATGGCTTGTACGATATGTCGGGCAACGTGGGCGAATGGACCGAAACAGCATACGACGAAGCCGGGTACAACTATTTTAACGATTTAAACCCAACTTTTAATTATAATGCCAAACCTGATGATCCCCCTGTTATGAAACGGAAAGTTGTCAGGGGCGGTTCATGGAAAGATATTGCTCATTTTATTCAAACATCAACCCGAAGCTTTGAATATCAGGACACCACTAAATCATACATTGGATTTCGGTGCGTCCGTTCAACTTTTGGTGGAGAATTTTAGACATATTAACTTATTTCACAAAAGACAATGAATATAGGTGAATTATTTAGGACAAAGCGTTGGAAAACATTCATGGGGTATATTTATGGATGGGGTGCTGCTATTGTAATGATCGGGGCACTTTTTAAACTGCAACACTGGAATTATTCCGGACTTTTTCTGACTATTGGATTGGTTACCGAAGCATTTATTTTCTTCTTATCTGCCTTTGAACCAACTCTTGAAGTGCCAGAATGGAGTAAAGTTCATCCTGAATTACGGGATGATTATGAAATTATTGATTTTGACGAAATTAAACCCAAAACCAATAAAGGGATAAGTGAATTATTTTCTAGTACAGAACTAACGCCCGAACTATTGGATCAGGTAGGAAGGGGTTTAAACGAATTAAGCCTTACTGCCAAGGGTATGAAGGATATTTCTTCGGCCACTTTTGCAACCGAGATGTATGTTAAGAACCTTGGTTCTGCATCTGAGGCAATGGGTGCTTTCTCCGAAATAAATAATCGCGCCAACGAATCGATAAACAGTTCAGTTGAAGTTTTGGTCGATTCTTATTCAACAACAGCACAGCAACTTACACAATCGGGTAAAAGTGCTATGGAGAAGATGCATAAAAGTGGCGAAGAATTTACAGCAAAATTGTCAGAAACCAGTAAACAGTTGGCGAAAACCTACGATGTATCTTCAGTTTCTCTTTCAAACGATATTAAAAACATTGGGGAAAGCTCGAAAAAATATACAAGCAGCCTTGGGAAATTAAATGGGAATATCGACATTTTAAATACTAGTTTCGAATCGCAACTGAAAGGCACAGAAGAACAATTCAAAGCGAGCCAAAAATTCAGCACCGATTTAACGAATATGAATGAAGTCCTAAATTCATCGGTTGATGAACTTAAAAAGTACAAGGAAAACGCAGAACAACTCAATAAACATCTTGAAGCATTGAATACCATTTATGGTAATATGCTGGGGGCAATGAGTTACAGAAAGTAATAATTATTAGAAGTAACATTAACTATGGGTTCAAAAAATTGCCCGGAAAGCCCGAGGCAAAAAATGATAAACATGATGTATCTTGTGCTTACTGCAATGTTGGCGTTAAACGTTGCAGCCGAAGTTCTTGATGCATTTAAAGTTGTCGATTTTAGCCTCTTGCAAACTGTTAAAACGCTCGATATTAAAAATGATCAAATTTATTCCTCATTTGAACAGGCTTTTGTCGAAAATCCAACTAAGGTTGAAGAGTGGAAAATAAAAGCTGATGAAGTCAGGCAAAAAACAGATTCCCTGAAGTCGTACATTTCCCAATTAAAGGAAGAACTTGTAAGGGTTTCCGGGAGTGAATTGATTAATCAAGAAAATCCGTTGACATCTGAAGATTTTTATGTTGTGACAGAAAAAGGCGATACCCTTAAAATCAAAAAAGAAGACGATTTAAATTCACCATCAGAATTAATGGTTACTCAAAAAAGAGCCGAAGAATTAAAAGGGAAAATAATAGAATTCAAAAACGAACTAATTACTTTTATTTCAGAAGATGACGTTGAATTAAAAGAAACCATTTTAAGAGAATTGGAGACACCCGATCCACCGGCTAATTTGAAAGAAGGGACAGAAAGCAAATCGTGGGAAATACAATATTTTTTAGACAAGCCATTAGTAGCAGTTTTAACCCTGCTTACAAAAATGGAAATTGATGTGAAAAATTCGGAAGCAAATTTAATTAATTACCTCTATGCACAGATCGATGCAGGATCGTTTAAATTTAATAAGCTGGGGGCCAGGGTAATTGCAAATTCAAATTTAATTTTACAAGGCGATGAGTATTTTGCAGAAGTATTTTTAGCCGCTGAAGATACCACAGAGCAACCTGAAATTTTTATTAATAACCGGCCAGTAGAAGTTAACAATGGCAAAGCAATTTACAGGGTAAAAGCAAACGAGGCTGGCAATTTTAGCTGGGGGGGATTAATAAAATATAAAACACCCGCAGGTATTGTTAAAAATTACGAATTTGAACAGCCATACCAGGTTACCAAACCAAGTGTAACAATGTCGGCAACTCAAATGAACGTATTTTATCGTGGCCTGGATAATCCTTTTGATATTGGTGGTGGAGGTATTCCAAAAGAAAACCTGGAAGTTAGAATGACTAATGGAACAGTTATAGAATCGGGCGACAGTTATTTAATAAGGCCAGATGAATTAGATGAACTAGGCAGAAGAACTACGGTTTCGGTGTATGCAAATGTAGGAGGCGAAAGCCGTTTGGTAGATACAACTCCATGGAGGGTTAAAAAAGTACCCGATCCTGTTGCACAGGTAGCCGGCCAATCGGGGGGAGCAATTCCTAAAGAACGGCTCTTAATTGAAGATGGTGTAATGGCTGTACTTGAAGATTTTGATTTTAATTTTAAATATACTGTTACTGAATTTACACTTGAAGCAACTGGGCAGGGAGGATATACAAATCCATGGAATGCCGTAACAAATCGTTTTACAAACGATCAAAAAGATCAAATAAGGCGATTAAACCCGGGAAATTCTGTGTTTATTACTAATATAAAAGCAGTTGGAGATGATGGTGTCGAAACAAACCTTGACCCAATAATTTTTAAATTACGTTAATTATGAAAAAGTTAGTTGTTTATTTTGGGATAGTTGTGTTCCTGTTTACATTGGCAGGAAAACAATCTAATGCACAAATTATAAATGGTGCCTTCAAACGTACCGATGTTTATCAAAAAAAGCCAATGCCATTACCTTCAGTCCGGGAAGCAGATGTTTTTTGGTCGAAAAAAATCTGGCGGATTATCGATATGCGTGAAAAAATGAACCAGCCACTTTATTACCCATCTGAAGAAATGGATGGCAGGGTAAACTTAATATCATTATTATTGGAAGGTATTAATACCGGGCAGATAACACCTTATGATGCACGTGTGGACGACGATTTTAAAGTACCAATGACTTTTGCGCAAGTCCAGGAATCGTTTGGTGCCGAAACTACAACCGAAGAAAAAATTGATTTTGATACAGGTGAACGAACAACTGTTGCTGTACAAGGAGAAATCAGGGCAAACGACATAAAACAGTACATGGTTAAGGAGGAGTGGTATTTCGACAAACAGAATTCTACCCTAAATGTTAGAATTATTGGAATATGCCCAATTCGTGAGTACGTCCGCGAAGGAGATGTTTCCGGAGAAGTAATGCGACAAAAAGTATTTTGGGTCTATTATCCCGAAGCCAGGGAATTGTTTTCAACAAACCTGGTTTTAAATCCATACAACGATGCCCGCCAAATGTCATTCGACGATTTATTCATAAAACGATTCTTCAATAGTTACATTGTCCAGGAATCAAATGTTTATAATAACCGGTTAATTAGCGATTATTTAAGTGGAAAAGAAGCAATGCTTGAATCTAAGCGGATCGAGGACGAGATGTTTACATTTGAACAAGACCTCTGGGAGTATTAGAAACAGGGTAAAAGTTTAGTTAAGCCTTATGTTTTCATAAGGCTTTTTTATTAAACAATTCAACAAGAAAACATTATTCGTTTTATTACTATTTTATAAAAATTAGGATAATTTTAGAAATGAGAAAAGCAACAATATATTTAAGTATTGCCCTTGGGTTGCTTTTCTATTCGTGCCAAAAACCGAACATATATCTGCCTGGCGAAGAAAGAAAAAATGAAGCATGGTTTGAGCCAACCCCATTTGGGATGGTTTATGTTCAGCGGGGGGCTTATCTGATTGGCCCATCCGACGATGAGGTACTACAAACCAGCACGCCTTCTAAAACTGTTTCGGCAGAAGCATTTTGGATGGATGATACTGAAATCACCAATAATGAATATCGGCAATTTGTTTATTGGGTACGAGATTCCATTGCACGCAGGTTATTGGGCGAAACTTATGCCGACTTTTTAATTACTGAAACTTCGAGGGGTGTTCCTTTAAAAGAAGCCAGGCTAAATTGGGAAGAAAAAATTGATTGGAAAGATTCAGAATACCAAATGGCCATGGAAGAGTTGTTCATCCCGGAAGGGGAGCACTTTGTTTTTAACAAGGAAATTGATACACGTAATTTGGTCTATGATTATTATTGGGTAGATTATAAACAAGCTGCAAAAAGACAGAATAGTTTTGATTTTGAAACACAAAGTTATAACGGAAATATAATAAACCAGGATGGAGAAATAACACCAATTGAAAATAGGGGAACATTTCTGATGCACGAAAGAATTCCTGTTTATCCTGATACTTTAAGCTGGATACGCGATTTTACCTATACATATAACGATCCCTATACCATGAAATATTTCTCGCATGTCGGTTTTGATAATTATCCGGTTGTTGGTGTAACCTGGGATCAGGCAAACGCATTTTGCAATTGGCGAACAAATTTACAAATCAAATATAGTAAACGATTAAATGAAACACCTGCACACGATTACCGCCTACCCACGGAAACAGAATGGGAATTAGCTGCCCGTGGAGGACTGAATAATACCATTTATCCGTGGGGAACTTATTACACGAGAAATGTACAAGGATGTTTTGTGGCAAATTTTAAACCTTTACGGGGAAATTATGTGTCCGACAGTCCCACTACTACAACTGCGATGAGGACTGGTGAATTTGATCCGAATAATTACGGCTTGTACGATATGGCTGGTAACGTTGCCGAATGGACAAGCACTGCATTCTTTGAAGCTGGTTATGATATTATCGACGATATCAACCCGGAGGTGCAATACGATGCAAAACCAGACGATCCTGCTGTTATGAAACGAAAAGTTATCCGGGGAGGATCGTGGAAAGACATTGCTTATTTTATTCGGACTTCAACCAGAAGTTTTGAATACCAGGACACCACAAAATCGTACATTGGTTTTCGTTGTGTACGTACTTCATTTAGGAATGATCTTCAAAACAGATAATTCTTACTTTTTCGAAAACATTTTTTTGTAATGATCAGAGTCGGTTAAAACACCTCCACTCTTCGAATAATAATCTTCGTCCAGTTCAAATACTCCGTTTTTAGTTTTTCTCCATTCTGCTTCTGAAAATGGATGGTACGTTTCCATTTCAGCCCACTTTTTGTAATTCTGATGACCATTGGTTTCTAAAAGTCCTGTTCCTAAACCAGGAAACGGATCGAGTCGGGCAGCAACACTTTTGTTCCAATCAATTAAAATTGGGTTTACAGTTAAATCGGCACAAAAACAAGGCACTCCATTTTGTTTTGCTACATTGGCAATTTTCATGGTCATGCTCAGGGTTTTTGCAATGGCTTTTAAAGCAATGGCTTTGTATCCCATTTGAATGCGAATCAAAGCATCCTCATCGGTGTGAGCACTTTCATCTGCAGCCAAACGAATCGGAATATCCGAAACATCTATTTCGGCATGTTCAGGAAACGGTTCTTCAATTATCGCAATTTGTTCGAATGCTCCAATTTTTTTTGCGTGGTCGATTAATTTTAGAAGTGTTTCTTTTTTCTCATATCTGCCGTTTGCATCAAAATAGTAGGGGAGTTTACCATCTTCAGAATGTTCTGTACGGTAATGTCCGATTGCTTTATGAATTTCTGTTAACCGTGCTTTGTCTTTTTCCAGCATTTCATTCTGTGTGCCGGGCTGACCAATTTTTATTTTCATGAAAAAATAACCATCGTCGGCAGCTTGTTTTATTTCTGAAATTGGAATAGAATAAGCCATTAAAGGAATACTTGCAACTGTTTTATGGTGGTGCGAAAGTGCAGGACGATATTCTTCCGGAATCATCTCGTCGAACGATGTTATCCCGTTTTCGGCAGCAAAAAGCATCCATGCCGCATTGTCAATTCCTACCAAAGCATTTAACGCAAATGTTTTTCGTAGATCAGGATTGTCAGTTATTTTTTTTCCATAAGAGTAAACATCTTCTGAAATATCTTCCAACATTTTTACAGGAGATGTAAAAGAGTATCCTTTTAATTGATTTAAGGCATAGTCAGTCATTGCATACATAACTGAATTTCCTCCACTTTCAGAAAAATTACCAAAAACATTGGCGTCTGACCAAAGTACATTTTGAGTACACAAACCTACTTTTTCAGTTCCTGAACCCGATTTCATCCAGGCAGCGGTTTGCCAGATTTCCGACATGTACCCGCCTTTAAAACCGAAAGGGCGAATCAGTGGCTCACGCTCAAAATTCGAATTGGTTGCTTCAATTTTTATGGTTTTTTGCGTTTTCATCATATTCGAATTTAGCGAAAGTGAAGGCACTGCGACAAGTGTTCCACCAGCGGCTCCAGCCGTTTTTATAAAATTTCTTCTGCTCCAGTTTGTCATTACAATCCGTATTTTTCAAATTGATTTTTAAGAAAAGTAATATCTTTTTTCAACCACAAGTTAATCTCTTCTAAACTCATTGTTGGATTACGATCACCGTGTTCGGCACCCCCCAAATCATACTCGTAATGAATAGAAACCGGGGCTTCAATATTCAATGATTTATATAATTCAAAATAAGTTTTATAGTCAACCATTCCTTCACCGAGCGGGACATTTTTAACCTTCCATTGTCCCTTTTCATTTTTCGCCCAGATAAAGTCTTTAATATCGGTGGTTTTAATCCAGGGTGCTAAAAGTTTCATGCCAATTGGCCACGAAATCCCGCCTTCGGCAGTTGCATGTCGAACATCGTATTGAACACCAATAAATTCGGGGTCGCGATCTTTTAACAAATGATATAAATCCCAAACCGGACCGCCAACTCTTTGTCCTGAATGGTTTTGATAACCTCCGTGAACATTGTATTTTCGGTTAAGCGTTTCCAGTTTTTCAAATGCAGTTTTATGCATATCAAGGTTTTCGACAATCGATTTTTTATCGTCGTAAGCCAGATAACCCATTCGGTAATATTTGATGCCCAAATCGGCCATCGTTTTTAATGTACGTGCTGCAAATGGATCGTCAGCATCATTGATTTTTGTTACAATCATATTTGAGTCAACACCAGCTTTTCTTAGTGCTTTTACGGCTTTGGGCAGGTCAGTCTCTACATTTTCGGGTAAAACCTGTCCACCTGTCCGAACAGCTAAATCTGCCCCATCGAAACCATTTTTTGCAAGCACTTCTGCGATTTCATCGTAATTAAGAAACTGCAAACATTTTGTAAAAACATGAATCGGGCGTTTTGTTTCAGGCACTGATAAAACAGAGGCAGAAACACCATTTGCCAATGTTATTCCTGCGGCTCCAACAGCACTTGTTTTTATGAAATTTCTTCTCGAATTCATTTTAATTGTTCTAATAATTAGAATTAAATTATTTTAAAAGTTCTTACAATTTCCATGGTTTACGATATTCGTAGCTTAACAATTTATTTGCTTCTTTGCTGTTGGTGAATTTCTCGTTTACCGAATCCCACTGTAAGCGCTCTTTAGTAGCAAGTGCGATATTTGCCAAATGTGCAAAAGAGGTTGATCTGTGCCCATCTTCGAGTGTACAAAGCGGGGTTTCGCGCGATTTCACACAATCAAGGAAATTACCAATTAATCCCGAAGTACTATCTGCTGAACTGCCATCGTCTAAATTCCGGTTTGGATTATCAAATTCTTCGGGTTCAATCAGGTTCTCCCATGTTTGAAACTGGCCACTTTTTGCCGGGATTATTTGATAACCTCGTTCGTTGGCATATAAATTACCTTTGGTTCCCATTAATTCAAGTTCACCGTATGGGAATAATTTTCCACTGCCTCCTTCATAAATACTAAATGAAATCATCGATCCCGATGCAAATTCGAAACAGACCTGCATTGTATCCGGAATATCGCCATCGTGATCTAAAGCATATTTTCCGCCATTTGCGCTAATTGCAACCGGGGCTGTTTCGCCCAACATCCAGCGAATAACATCCATATAATGTACTCCCCAGTTCCCCATTTGCGACGAAAAATCGCTCCACCATCGGAAATAATAGGGCGCAATATTATATTGGTAAGGACGGATACCACGGGGTCCCAACCACATATCCCAATTAAAATCTTTCGGTGGTTGTTCCGGGGCCATTTTGCCAATTCCATTTGGAAACATATTGCTTACCCTGGCAGCCCTTGCAACAGTTACCTTGCCAATTTTACCATTTGGTATATCTTTGGCCAACTTTTGATAAACAGATGACCCCCTGCGATTTAATCCGACTGCAACCACCTGTTTACTTGTAGCCTGGGTTTCAACCATTTTACGTCCTTCGTAAATTGTAGCTGTTAAAGGCTTTTCAACATAAATATCTTTGCCTGCCTGAATAGAATGGACTGTTTGCAAAGCATGCCAGTGATCTGGTGTCGCAATACAAACACCATCGATATCTTTGTCCTCAAGTAGCTTTTGATAATCGTTATAAATTTTTGGTTGTTTCGGAAATTTCTCGCCCATTTTTGGGATTCGTCCACCCAGCAATTCGGTAAAGCGTGGACTGACCTGACTTCGGTCGCGGGTGGTATAAGGTTCGTAAACATCGCACAAGGCAGCTACTTCGCAATTTTTATTTTGCATAAACAGGTTCAATAATTGCGATCCACGGTTTCCAATACCTATAAAACCCATTCTTACTTTGTCGTTGGCTCCAAAAATCCGGGAAGTTTGTGCTGAACTAAATGCATTTAATCCGACTGATACACCAGCAACAGCAGTCGTACTTTTTGTAATAAATTCGCGACGGGTATTTTTTTTCATTGGTTTAGAATTTTGATTTAGGCTGTTAAGATAATGAAAAGAAAACAAAATCTCTTTGATGTGATTATCCAAAGAGCAGTAAAATTTGTTTAAAAAAAGAGGCGCTAAAATTGCACCTCTTTAAATCGTATTAAATTTTTTTCAGAACGTCAGGTTTATTCCTGAAAAAACTGTTGTACCCGGCATTGTATAATATCGGTTTACAACATAATTTTGATTTAAAAGGTTTTCGCCGCTAACATAAAACTTTAAATTTTTAGTTAGATTATACATTGCTTTTGCTTTTACGAGGGTGTAATTTTCTTTGAAAGTAATCGGTGAAGGATCGCTGTCGAGATTTATTATTTGTTGAATATTTCCTATTAATTGGAGTTTTTTAATTCTGTAATTAAGGTTAAAAAACAACTGATGTTCGGGTGTGGCAAAAATCGGATTTTTCATGTTAATGTAACTGTACGTTGCATTAAATGTCAGTTTTTCAGTTGGCGCAGCATTCAGTGCCATTTCAATTCCCTTGTTTGAAATTTCTCCGGAATTAAGATACCCCTGCATTGGAATATTAACAATTAAATTGTCGCCGGTTACTGCAAATAAAGTAATCTCAGCATTCATTTTTTTGTTGAAAAAAGATTTGGAAACACCCGTTTCGTAATTAATTATGGTTTCCGGATTTAACGCAGGATTTGGCCCCCACAAAAATAGTTCTCGAATTGTCGGGCTTCTGAAACCTTTCGAAATTGTTCCTTTCCATGTGGTTAGTTCACTAATTTTATATGCGAACCCAACCGATGGAATCCAGTTATTTCCGTAAACGCTGTGGTTTTGGTAGCGCAATCCGGCATTTAGTGTTAACTTTTCAGCCAGGGTTTGTTGAACAAAACCGTAAATCCCAACTTCGTTAACAGTGGTGTCAGCAAATACAATTCCGTTTCCATTCATTGCAAAAAGGTTCTCAGCAATGCCACCATAATTCATGTAATCGGCTCCAATTGTAATATTGTTTCCTTCAAAAAGTCGAAACGATTCGTGCCAGTTAATTCCGTAGTTGTGGTCTTTTGAGTGAAATCCATCAGTAATGTCATGTTCACCAAAATTGTAAAATAGTTTTAGTGCACCCGATGATTTGTCAAATTCGTTTTGCAAAGTAAATGCCCAATATCCCCGGAATATGTCAATTCTCTGTCCCGGATTTGCATTCAAAGTATCAGGCCCCGGATCGGCTGCATCAAAATTAGCCAAACTAATATCACTCGTAGCATAAAAATGATTGTTTATTTCGTAGGCTAATTTTAGATAACCATTGTTTATGTTGAAATCAGAATTTTCTCGGTGGCCGTTAGTTTGATCGTGGTTACCTGAAATTATTGCGCTAAATTTATTTTTCCTGAATCCGGTGGAAGCCATGTATTTTTGAGTGTTAAACGAACCGTACGAAACCCGGGCATTTCCATGAAATCCTTGGGCAGATTGTTTTTTAGTAATAATATTTATAACACCTCCCATTGCATTCGAGCCGTATAAAATAGATGCAGGACCTCGAATAACTTCTACTCGTTCAACATCCGAAGCAACATAAGAATCAGGGAGCGGGTGTCCCATAATTCCCATAAATTGCGGATGCCCGTCAATTAACATTAAAACACCGGTTGTTGGGTTTCCCCCAATCCCTCGAATTGAAATTTGCCCGGCAGAACCGGCAGCAACACCAAATCCTGTTACACCACGTTCGGTAACAAAAAGCCCGGGCACTTTGCCATTCAAAATAGGCAACAAAGCCGATTCGTCGGTTTCTTCGATTTGGGCACGTGTTACTACTGAAATTGACATTGGCACATTGTTCCTGCTAACTTTTACTGGTGTTCCGGTTACCACAACTTCCTCAATTTGAATTGTGTCGGTAATTGATAACTGTGCATTTGCAGAAGTTTGGGCAAATAGTAATATTGAAAGGACTACGCCAATTGAAAGGATTTTATTGATTTTCATTTTAACAGAAATAGTGTCACCTAATTTTAGATTCGTGTTACTTGTTGTACAAATTTTTTTATTGAGCTTTGCTCATTACCAATTTTCCATGCTGAATTCCTTTGATACTTATAAGTTTTTCTGAAACTTCGGTCAGTCGTTTCGACGGACCAGTTACAGCAATAATTTCGAGGTAGTTTAATTCGTTTAAATAAAATCCCTGAACCGAAAGAATTACATCGTTGTATTCAGATTGTATCTCCGATGATTTTTTAAGAATATCTTTTTTCTGATTATTAAAAACTAAAACTACTGCCCCGGCCACAATGTTATCGCATTTCCATTTTTCTTCCACCATATTTTTTTCAATAAGATGGCGGATGGCTTGCGATCGGTTTGCAAAACCATTGTCTGAAGCAAAATGGTCGAGTGCTTTTAACAAGTCTTCATCTAACGAAACCCCAAATCTGGAAACCGACATTGTGTTACTTAATTTTTAATTCGTGTCACGAATATATAAAATTGCACCAATACTCAATGTATAAAAGTGAAATTTTTTATAATTTCTGTTCTACTAAAAACTGCGACTGAAAACTGTAACTGAAAACTAATCCCCTTTTCTACTTTTCCCAAATAAGTTTTTTCCCAAAACCAAGCCGGTTGTCGGTCATTTTAATGTAATTGATTTTCAGTATCCAAAGCGAAGTTTTCATAAGTACGGCAAATGGAAACCGTTTTAGGTAGGCTTTTTTTGTTTTTGAGGACAATTCTTTTTCCGGTTTTTCCATAATTCCCCGAAACTGAATTCCCTGGATTTTTCCCACAACACTGGTTTCGAGCACAACACTCCCTGCAACATCGGCATTTTTTTGTATATCGTCAACGTGTTTTGTTGTATCGTCGGAAGTAAAAACGAAACAGTTTTCTTCTTCCAAATAAACATAAAAACAGTTGGCACACCATGGATTATTCTCCGTACAGGTTGCCAGGGTAAGAACGTGATGTTCGTTAATAAAATCAACGACACGTTTTTCAGGTTTATTCATGTTTAGAATTTGTCTTTTAAAAATTTGTAAATATTATTATGTTACAGCTTGATAATTTTTTGTTCGAACAATTTTGTTGAAGTTTTTAATTGAATAATATAGGCTCCTTTTGGAATGGACGACAAATCGAATGTAGTTTTTTCTCCAGAAAATTCGGCTATCAATTTACCTTCGGTCGAATAAAGTTTGATAGTTTCAAGCAGTTGATCTGATGGGATAAAAACTGTAATTTTTTCAGAAAAGGGATTTGGATAGATTACAATTTCACCCGTATCTTCAATCCAGGGAACTTTTACTATTTCTGAAGTTTTGGAAACCAGCCAATAGTCAGGGTCTATTTTGATTTCTGAAACTTCAAAACCAGGTTCAACCTCGAATTTTTGATTATTTGAAGTGTGGTTTAACCTGAAATCGATTGAATCGGTTTTTCCTGGATTGTACGCACGCACAGGTACCGGCATTTCAAAAAAATCTACAGAAGGGTGCGATGAATTTTGTGAAAGGTTAATTATCACTGTGCCAAACCCATTTTGCATAAACTGTGCTGAGTAAATTGGGAATCCTTCGCCAAAGTACCAATCATCGAAAAACCCTGTTAAACTGGTATCCCCTGCAATTTCCATATGTTTAACAAATTGATAGTTCCGGGCAAACCCATTTGCAATTTCCGGGTCTTCAAAATAGTTTTTTAATCCCTTAAAAAACAAATCATCACCTAAAACCCATCGTAACATGTGTAACAAATAAGCACCTTTCGAGTACGAGAGCCTTCCGCTAAAAATCATAGAAATATTGCTTGTATCGTTTACAAAAACCGAACCTCCCGGATCGCTGACAATTCGTTCAACATTTAAACTTTTCCAGCGAGGCCACCAAACACCGTCGAGTAAATTTTCGTAAGATAAACCTGTGAGATAAGTTGCAAATCCTTCGTTAAGCCAAATATCCTGCCAGCTACCTGTGGTTATGTAATCGCCAAACCACTGGTGAGCTAATTCGTGGGCAACTAATTCAAAATTAAAGCTGCCCATAAAACTCATCGTTTGGTGTTCCATTCCACCCCCCCAACCAAATTGGGCATGTCCGTATTTTTCGCTGGCAAAAGGATACTCTCCAATTATGTTGTTAAATAGCTCAATAATTTCAGCCGTTACCGGTGTTTTTGCCTGTGCTATTGAAAGATATTCGGGATAAACGTAATTCAGGATTTCGATTTTCCGGCCATCGCCCAAATCCAAAAAATCAGAATAATCGACATAATTAGTTACGGCAATTGCCACTAAATATGTTGCAATTGGGTAGCGGTGTTTCCAGTGCATTTTTCGATGCCCGTTTTCCACAGTTTCGAAAACAAGTATTCCATTACTGGCTGTTCGATAAGGTTCCGGCGAATTAACAATAATATCAATCGAATCAATTTTGTCGGCAAGCGATTGCTTGCATGGCCACCATTCCAAAGCCCCGTACGGTTCAGAAAGGGTCCAGATAATTGGAACTCCTTCGTGCTCCTCTTTCGAAAAAGCACCAAAACCTGGATCGCCCGGTTCTCCCTGGTAATAAATACTTACCGAGTCGAGTTGCTGCTCGTGAATTGAATTATTTAATTGAAATTTAATTTTATTATCAATCCGGCTAAAATTAATTTTTTGCGAATTTTGAAATACAGAATCAACGGTCATTAATGTGTGAAGGTCAAATTCAATTTCATTTAAATTATTTATTTTGCTTACAAAATACGATGTAACTTTTCCTTTAATGTATTTTACGTTTGGGTTTATTTCCCATTCCATGCGTTGATAAACTAAATCGTAAAGTGCAAAATTCAGGCTCTCCTTAAAAGTTGATTTTTGAATAAAATTTTTACTTTCCTGCATGGCCATTTTATCCGAAAAATTTGGATCGGGCTGTTGCGCAACGGTTGAAATAATAACCATGGCAACAATAATTAATGAAAGTGCAAACTTGTACATGGGTCAAAATTACAAAATGCTTGTGGAATATTAATAATTTTTAAACAATGTCTTAGTTGATTAACAAAAACGCTATCACAAAAAAAGCGGACTTTGTAAAAAAGCACGCTTCGTTTTAACACTATTTGTGAAAATTTTATTTATCCAATTCCTTCCAAACCAATGCACTGGCCCCAACAATTGCAGCATCGCCAGCTTTTAATTGAGAAGGCAAAATTTTAATTTTGTCTTTAAAAATTGGCAGGAGGTGTTTTTCCATGTTTTCTTTGGTCGGCTTAAAAATATAATCGCCTGCAGCAGTCGGCCCCCCAAAAAGGAAAACAGCTTCCGGGCTTAAATGGTGTACCGTGTCGGCCAACCCTTGCCCCAACCAGGCACCGGTTTTTTCGAAAACTTCTAAAGCTATTTTATCTCCTTTTTCAGCGGCATCGAATATCATTTTAGAATCTAATTCTTTAAACGATTTGTCGGCCAACAAACTGTCGGCTGCATTGTAATGTGCCATTAATTCGAATGCAGTTCTTTTCATCCCGGGAGCTGAGCAATATGCTTCTAAATGGCCCAATGCCGAACATCCACATGGCCGACCTCCAGGAACCAATGTTGTGTGCCCACATTCGCCTGCAAATCCATCGCTTCCATAAACAAGATCTCCGTTTACAACCAAACCACTACCTACCCCGGTTCCCAAAGTAAACATTACAAAGTTCTGCATTCCTTTTGCTCCACCATAAATCATTTCGCCAATGGCTGCAGCATTTGCATCGTTTGTTAAAGCCAAAGCTTCCATGGCAGGGAAATGATTACGAAGTAATTTTATTAAATGTACAACTCCCTGAAACGACAGGTTTGGAGCATACTCAATTGTTCCGTTGTAGTAATTGCCGTTTGGTGCCCCAATGCCAATTCCTAATACTTCTACCTCTTCGTTCAGTAATTTTACCGAATTTATTTGCTCTTTTATGGCTATTGCCAAATCCGAAATATAACGGTCAATGTCGCCGTGCGATGGTGTTTCTATGTTATTTTTCACCAATACATTTCCACTCTGATCGACCACGCCTATTGCGGTATTTGTTCCGCCAATATCAACACCAATTGCAACTTTTTTTGCCATTTTTTTATATTTAATTGTTTTTTTTGAATTATACCTTTTTTAAGGTTGCTCGCAAATTTAAAAATATTATATGGTTCTTCTTGCTTATAATAAGCCTATTCCGCTTATTTATTCTGAATAAAAACTAGTATTTTGACCTTCAAAAGGATTTATTCAAATTAGTTTGGATCTGGTTCGCTTTTTTGAATTGTTTCGCTCAAAAACAAACCTGCCAAACAGAACATTAAAAACATATAAAACCCAACTTGCAGATTGGTCCCATTAGTTGTTAAAATCTCGACATATTTGTTTGTATTACTAAGATGAGACAATTGATCGCCAATAATTCCGTTAAAACCGATAAAAGCCATAAAAAGTGCAACAACAAATACATCGGCCATCGACCATTTACCCGATTTATAAGTAAAAAAATAAACCCATTTTAACCGCGCTGTTTTTTGGGGAAACCGGATGGTAAAATAGCTGCATGCTAATTTTGTGACCGGGAATAATACGCTGAATGTGAAAATTAAAAATCCTACAAATATCATGTCAATTTTTCTGGTAGAAATTAATATCCAAACAACATCGATTATCGACTTCCTCTGAAAAAATAGCACTTGATTTTCAAAAATGATATTTTCTCCCATTAACTGAAATGTTAAACGGCTGATTTTTGCTTCAATATCAATCATTGGGATGGTGATTCCGTTTAAAAGAAAGATAAATGCTACCAAAAGCAAAAACAGTAAACGGGATTGCCTGTTTTTAGTCGCGAAAAAAATATTTATCCCGAAAATAAAAGATAGAAAAATTATTAGCAGCAAAGCATCGATACGCAATTTGTTTGTAGTTTGATTTGTTAGTTGTTCCAAATATGCCGAAGTAATATTTCTATCACCTCTTTCGTATTCTCCCAACAGTAGATTTAGTTTTACTTGTTCGTCATTGTTAAAAGTTTCGGCCACAAAACTGTCGAGTTTCCCGAGAACATATTCGTTTAAGTTTTCTTTGTTTTCTGGTTTTGCCATTTCTTCAAGCAAAGCTTCGGCAAGTTCGGGGACATTTTCTTTTAGCTTTTCCAGGTCAACAAAAGCATTCATCACGAAACGTTTTATTCTTCCCATGTCATTTTGAAGTATTTTATCTACCTCATCAAGCAAACGGTACAGAAGATTCTCAATCTGTGTTTGCAACTGTTCCTGGTTTTCCGGAGTAAGCTGAAATTCATTTATTTTTTGGGTAAGTATTTCAGCCAGGTAATATTTCCATTCATCGGCATTTAGCAATCCGTAGCGGATATTATTAATTTCTGCCATGTCAATTCTATATTCCTGATTTTGTTTAGCAAGGAAAATTAATCTTCTGCTTAAAAATAGCGACAGCAGCAAAAAGACAATACTTGCTGCAATTACAATTTTGTTTGAATTAGTTTTCAATCGGTTTAATTTAAATTGAGTTTAAAAATAACAATTCAACAATTTATTTTCAAACCAATTGCAAATTACTTTATTTGATGTTTCAAACTACAATCAATTTTAATCCAAATTTTTACAAAAAGTTTTAATGTGAAATTTATTGTATTTTCGCCAGATATAATTTATTAAATGCAAGGCATCGGAAAAGCAATATTAAAATTGTTGGGGTGGATTCTCCTGATTCCGGTATTTATTTATAAATATGGAATTTCGCCTTTAACTCCGGCATCGTGCCGGCATTTCCCAACTTGTTCGGAATATGCTGTTGAAGCCATAAAAATTCATGGGCCTTTTAAAGGGTTCTGGATGGCGACAAAAAGAATTTCGAAATGCCATCCCTGGGGAACGCATGGTTACGATCCGGTTCCGCCAAACGAGAAAATAAAAACAAAAAAGATGAACTTTTAATCTCTTGTCTTTTTTATAAAAGTTTAAACTAAATTTGTGTTTCCTTGTTTAAAAAGCATATTTTTAATTGAAAAGAATGAAGAAAATTATTTTGATATTTATTGTTACCACGATTTTATTCTCGTGCAACCCGGGTAAAACGAAAAAAGAAGAAACGGGTAAAAAAGTGATTACCGTAAGTATTTTACCCCAAAAAATATTTGTTGAAAAAATTGCGGGAGACGATTTCGAGGTAAATGTATTAATTCCTACAGGAGCCAGTCCGGCAGCTTACACATTGCTTCCGTCGCAGTTAAAAGAGATTTCAAAATCGGTTATTTGGTTTCGCATTGGTTACATTGGTTTTGAGTATTCATGGAAAGAAAAAATAGAGCAGGCAAATACAAATATGCTGGTAGTTGATCTTTCTGAAGGTCTCGATTTAATTGCTGATGAAAAAGAACAACATGGCGATCATATTCACATGGGCGGCGTTGACCCACACGTTTGGATGTCGCCGGTTTTGGTAAAACAAATGGCTAAACGTATTACAGATGTATTAACCAATTTGAATCCAGATAAAGGTGCAGATTACAAAGTAAATTATTTGAAATTTGTAAAGGAAATAGATCAACTCAATATTCAAATCAAAAATGCTTTAAGTGAATTTGAAGGTGAAAAAATAATAGTTTATCATCCCAGCCTTTCCTATTACGCACGCGATTACGGTTTGGTTCAATATTCGTTGGAACCCGGTGGAAAAGAGACAACTCCTCAGCACATGGCGAACATTGTTGATATTGCCAACGAAGAAAATATTAAGATAATTTATATTCAGAGTGAATTCGACCGTGAACATGCCCGCGTTTTTGCCGAAGAAATTAAAGGTGAAGTTATTCAGGTGTGGCCCCTGAATCCTGCTTGGGAAGATAATTTGCTTGAAATAACAAATATTCTTGTAGATAATTTTTAATGGAACCTTTAATTAAAATACAAAATCTTACGGTTGGCTACGATAAACTTCCGGTACTTAAAAAGGTAAATTTTGAAATTTTTGAAAAGGATTTTATAGGTGTAATTGGACCAAATGGTGGAGGAAAAACTACTCTTTTAAAAGCTGTTCTTGGTTTGCTAAATCCTGTTGAAGGAAAAATCGAATTTAGAAAAGATATAAACGGGAGGAAAAAAAGTATTGGTTATCTTCCACAGGTCAGGCACATCGACCGTAAATTTCCGATTACAGTGTTCGATGTGGTACGTTCCGGTTCGCTAATGCACAGCCAGACAAAAATTGGAGGGGGTGATTTAAGGCAGAAAGTTGAGGAATTACTTTCAGAAATGGGGATTTCAAACATTCGAAACAAGGCGATTGGCGAACTTTCGGGTGGGCAAATGCAGCGTGTATTTTTATGCCGGGCTTTATTAAGCGATCCAAAAATCCTAATTTTGGACGAACCCGATACTTTTGTAGATAACCGGTTTGAAGGGGAGTTATACGAGAAGCTGAGGTTTTTAAATCAGGAAGTGGCAATAATTTTGGTGTCTCACGATTTAGGGACCATTTCGAGTTATGTAAAAACTATTGCATGTGTAAATGGTAATTTGCATTATCATCAAAGTAATTCAATAACACAAGATCAATTAGACGGTTATAATTGTCCGATACAAATAATAACTCACGGCGAAATTCCACATACCGTATTAAAACACCATCATTAAAATGAACGCAATTATTGAACTGTGGAATACAATTGTTGAACTTTTTGCCTACGATTTTTTTAAGAAAGCTTTCCTGGCAGCAGTTTTTGCCAGTATTTCGTGTGGAATAATTGGAAGTTACATCGTGTCGAAGCGAATAGTTTTTATAAGTGGCGGAATAACCCACGCCTCGTTTGGAGGAATTGGGTTGGCATTTTTGCTTGGATTTAACCCGCTACTTGGAGCTGTTATTTTTGCCGTTTTGTCGGCCTTGGGAATTCAGTTTTTTACCAAAGTTGCCGAAATCCGCGAAGATTCTTCCATTGCAATCTGGTGGTCGTTGGGAATGGCCCTGGGAATAATTTTTATATTCCTTACCCCCGGTTACACCCCAAATTTAATGAGCTATCTTTTTGGGAATATCCTTACGGTAACCAATTCGGAATTGTGGTGGATGTTTGCCTTGAATATTGTAATTATTGCATTTTTTATTTTGCTTTTCAGAAAAATATTGTACATCGCATTCGACGAGGAATTCGCCCGTGCTGCAGGTTTGCGCGTGTCACTGTTCAATTATTTAACAATTACTTTAATTGCTTTAACCGTTGTTTTAAATATTCGGGTGGTTGGAATTATCCTTATTCTTTCGTTGTTGACTATCCCGCAAGCCACAGCAAATTTATTTACCAACGATTTCAAAAAACTGCTTATCCTCTCGTCTGTTTTTGCTTTTATCGGCACAATCTCAGGATTATTTATTTCGTATTTTTTAAATATTCCCTCCGGCGCTGCCATTATTTTTACGCTGGTAACTATATTCGGTATTCTAAGGTTGTTAAAATACTTTTTATAAAATGCTGGGTGCACGGAAAGAAAAAATTTATACTTGTTCAGCGTGTGAATTCCGGTTTTCTAATTTAGATGTGGACAGAACCTGTAGTAACTGTTTTGCATGCACCGGATGCGAAATTTATTTATGCCCTGCATGCGGTTTAGAAGTTGTAATTAAACCAATGAAACCAATGAAAAGAAACAACTCCATTTAAATTCTACTACTTTTATTTTGTTAAATAATATTTTTGAAATAAAAAAATTTGCGTAGAGTTATTACAGGCAAAAAACAAATAATAGAGTAAAAATAGTTTGTTTTAAAATAAAGAAAATGTATTTTCGGTGTGTGTTTACACAAATCAATTCGGGATTATTTTGTGAAACTGCCTATCCAAAATTTGGAAGGCAGTTTCTTTTTTTAGTAAAGTTAAGGCTCACTTCATAATTCGGGTTGGTTTTGTTTTTAAGCATAAATTTTAGCA
>JABGRN010000078.1 GCA_018648265.1 Prolixibacteraceae bacterium
TGAAAGATAAAAGAATATTTTTTATTCCACCAACCCGATAATTAAACTGATCCATTCCAAACGCCCTTGAAGAATGACAAAGTAGCTTTAGGATTAAATATTATAAACGATAAAGTCGGGTTGGAAAAAAGGTTTAGTTTATTTGGAGATTATTCATACAGGGTAAAACTGAATGAACTAACATTCTTACGCTTGGGATTAAAAGCCGGTTTCACCAATTATTCGAATAACCTTCAGGCATACCAATTATATCCTGACGGTTTATCCGACCCATTGTTCCAGGGGGAAATTGATACCAAATTTATGCCTAATTTTGGTGTAGGGGCGTTTTTATATCACCAAAAATATTACGTAGGTTTTTCTATTCCAAAAATAGTGCACAATGAATTTAAAGACAACTTCAATAACTTTTCGATACAATCAGAGCTGAGGCACTACTTTCTGATTGCAGGACTGGTTCTCGATATGGGAGAAGCAGTTAAATTTAAACCTACGTTTCTAACAAAAGCTACTGTTGGCGCACCAGTGGAATTCGATTTTTCAATGAATTTTTTGTTGTTGGAAAGAGTATGGCTGGGAGCAATGTACCGAACAGGTGATTCTTATGGATTTATTGCGCAATGGATATTCGACAAGAATTTGCGCATCGGTTATGCTATCGATTTTTCTACATCAAAACTAAAATACCATAACAATGGTACGCACGAAATTATGGTGTCGTATGAATTGCGTTTTTTGAAAGAACAATTTGTTTCACCTAGATATTTCTAAAGGTAATGACGCCAAAAATAATTGGTATTAATTAAATTTCCTTTTGATTTTTCTTCAAAATCTTCTTTATCAATTGTAAAGGAGGTTTTGAAGAAAAATCAGCCAACATACCTCATTGGATATTTGATAACAAAATAAAACAATCTCTAAAAATCCTATTTTTTTATTCAACTCCCACCGGTTTTGGAAATTCCCGCATCTGACTGTAGCGAATATACGAATCGAAAACCTCTTTGTCTGATCCAACAATTCTTGGATCTTCCGATTTTTTAAGTTCCTCAAGCAAAACTGCTTTCATTTCCTTTTCAATATCTGTAAAATCTGCATTTCCAATTAAATTATTCAAACAAAACGGGTCCTCTTTAATGTTGAACATTTCAAATTCTGGTCGTTTACCAAGTGCCAAATCAAAAAATGGTTTTACTTTCTCATCGTTCATGTTTTCGATGATATACGATTTTGTCGGAGCCCCGTCGATATCTGTAAAAGCCCACGACGATTCATGTTTGCCATCTTCCTTTATTCCATACATTGGCCAAAGTTCGTCAGTTGTTCCGGCAACAATTCGTTGTGGTGCACCAGCCGGCCAGCGTTCGGGTTTCATGTTCCATGTTAGCAAATATTCCTGACTACGAATCATTCTTTGCGGATAACCCCAGTTTAAATACCTCGAACTTGAATGACGTTCGCGGCCCGAGAAAATGTATTTCTTTTCTGGGTCAACAACTCCTTGTTTGGATGATCTTAATGTCTTTAAAATACTTTTTCCCGAAATTTGTAGCATACCTTCAGTACTCGTTCCTGTAAGTTCTAGAATAGTTGGTGCCAGATCTGCAAAACTTACCGGATCATCAACAATTCTTCCTCCAGGAAAATCTTTAGGAAAACGAACAGCAAACGGAACATGGACTCCATATTCGTAGCCATTTGCTTTTGCACGCGGAAAAGCCATTCCATTGTCAGCAGTAACAATTACAATTGTATTTTCAAGTTCGCCAATTTCTTCCAGATAAGTCAACATTCGTTGTAAATGTAAATCGAACCATTCAATTTCAACGGCATAATCAAGAATATCTCCCCGAACAATTTCATGGTCAGGGAAAAAGCCCTCAACTTCCACATCGGCCAAATTTTTATTATTTCGTTTCCATGAATCCTGCTCAAATCTACGATGAGGTTCGTTAGCTCCATACCAAAAGAAAAATGGTTTGTCGGCTTTTACACTATCCATAAAGAACTTAAAATTTTCGAAATAATTATAAGCGCCAATTCCTCCGGCAGTTCTCTCATCTTCTGCTGAACCTCTTTTATATTGAATCGTACTGTGCATAATTCCGCCTGCATCAGTTTTACGCCAAATTGAATCTGCTTCGCTTCGTGCATACCTGAATGGAGAAACACCTTTTCCTGTGCGTCCGGTAACATAACCATTGGCATCAAGCAAATCGATAAAAGGAATATACTTTTTCAACCACGAAGAACCGTGTTGGCCTGACTGTTCGTTTTGCCAATGGTAGCGTCCGGTAACAATTGTGCTTCGCGATGGTGCACAACCCGGGGAACCTGCCAAACAATTATTGAAATAAATTCCTTCGCTGGCCACACGATCGAAGGCTGGCGTTTCGATAAAATTACAACCGGCAAAACTTGTGTGCGCAAACGATTGATCGTCGCTAATGGCAAAAAGGATGTTTGGCCGTTTTGGCTCTTCTTGTTTAGTTTGACAAGAATAATTGCTGATTATTATCAGAAATAAAAAAATGGATAGAATATTTTTTGCTTTCATTTTGCTGGTTTTATGGTTTAAAAAGATTCAACCAAAAATATAAATTATATACGAACCTCAAATAATTCTTTTCGAGATATTAGGAAGTTGTTAGTTTTTGCTAAAATCCTTAAATTCCTGGTCAAATTGCTCTTTCTTTTTCTCTCCCTCATATATTGTCATTCGAAATTTAAAGAGTGCTGTTTCTCCCTTTTCAATTATTAATGTCCGGTATTGTGGATTTTCCTCTTTACGTCCTTTCTGAAAATCGTACTGTCCAATTGGATTTGCCGCAAAACAGCCATATCCTCTTGCATGCCAGTACGTTGGAAAATTAATGCTTTCAGGATGATGATAAATAGCAATACCAATCCTTTTACCATCTTTTTCACCTTCCAATCTTACCCAACTGGATTGTTTTCCCCAAACATTTTTTTCGGTCTTTTCTCCTTCAGCATTTAAATATTCACCTGTACTTTTATAGAGAGTGCCTTTTGTATTTTCAGTTAACCAATCTGCCACGCGAATCGCAAACATACCTTCCTTTGTATCCTGGAAAGTTACCGTTGTATCGATCGCTGTTAACTCTATTGTAAAATCAACCCGGTATTCATTTTCCAAAACCACAATTTCCATTTCTCTTTTTTCTTCCAAAATTGGTTGATTGTTTCGGTTTATCCAATGGCTCAGTGTTGTAATTTTACCTTCATTTTTTTCCTGTTCAATATCAAGCACTTTTATATGTTTTATTTGCGGTGGTACATCGTGCAGGTTCCAGAAACTATCTCCGTTTACCTCTCCCTTACTTGCGTACGTAAAATACAAACCGGTATGATGTGGATGATCTGAGGTCTCTCCTTCAATTTCTTCAAACGGATAAGCACGCGTCAAAACTGCACCAGAAGGTGCTTTTACAGGATACAAACAAGGTTTTAATAAATCGCTGCCGTGTAAGTAACTTGTAATGAGTTTTCCTTCAAACATTACATCAATTTGATTTTCTTTTTCAATAAATTCTACTTTACTGCCGGTATTGCACCCAATTTGAACAAGGGCAAGGGCAATAATAAAAAGGAAAATAGTTAGTTTTTTCATTGGTTTAGATTTAAGAATTTTTTCTATAATTTTCTAATTTTTATGTTTTTGAAGTAAACAACGTCACCGTGATCAGTCAGCATGATATGCCCACTTTCTTGTTCCCCGTAATCCTCGTCGTTTTTAAATTTTGTGGTGGATTTTCTCTGGAGATAGTCCTTGCTTCCTCTTTTACAACTTACTACTTTAACACCGTTTAGCCAATGTTCCACTTTTTTACCCTTGGCAACAATCCTTCCTTTGTTCCATTCGCCATGAGGATTTAGTTTTTTATTTTTAGGTGCGTAAAGAAGATATAAGGCTCCAGATGAGCTCTTGCCATGAGGATCGTCCTTTATACCTTTATAATTATAATCGTCGATAACCTGATACTCTGGACCATTAATCATGGTTTTCCCGGTTTCCTGATTCTTTACCGTATTCACAAAATATTTTATTCCACTGTTTGCAGCTTCTGTTAAGTTGAATTCAAAAACCAGCTCAAAGTCGCTGTATTTCTCTTTTGTAAGAATATTACCTCCCCTGCCTTCTAAATACAGCATGTCCTCCTTTATCTTCCAACCCTTTTCCAGAAATTTCTGACCTGCTTGACCTTTCCATTTATCCATATTTTTACCGTCAAACAATATTTCCCATTCTTTTTCTTTTTCAGAAGTTGACGGTTGAACAAATGCATTAGCTGAAACGGATAATAATAGTATGAATACCAAACTGAATAAATTGATTTTCTTCATTTTACTGATTTTAGATTTAGTTTAAAATGCGTATTATTTATTTTTTGAAATTAATTTATTTTGGGTACTACGAATGGATGACGATATTCTCTGGTTAAAAGAGCATTGGCTTCATCTTTTTTTGGAAAAATCTCTTTTTCCGGATCGAAATGTAATCGCTGCCCCAAACGGTAAGAAATATTTGCCAAATGCATAAGTGAACAACTGTAATGACCTTCTTCAATACTTCCTTCTAATTTTGATTTATCGTTGCTTCGAATACTGTCAGCAAAATTTTGAAACATGTTGCCCCTACCTCCACCAACGGGACCTGGTTCTCGATCTTTCCCCATAAATGTTTTCCAGTTACCACCCAGGTCGATTACCATATATCCTTTCGAACCATAAAACAGGTTGCCAATATTATTAGAATCACCTTCGCCAATTCCACCTTCGTGATTGGAAATCCAGTGGCGAACTTCGAATTGCAGCATTTTCTTTTTGTCGCCTCCACCTTCATTGGTCAAGTACTCAAAATTACACACCTGGGAGTTTGGTGTTTCCTGAGCATCATCAAACATGTAGTGCCCTCCAAGAGAACTAATAACTGTTGGATGTTTAACACCCAATCCCCAACGTGCAATATCCATCTGATGCGCACCCTGGTTACCCAAATCGCCATTTCCATAATCCCAATGCCAATGCCAATTATAGTGAAATCGGTTTCGGTTAAAAGGTCTTACCTGAGCCGGACCTTGCCATAAATTATAATCGACTTTTGATAAATATTCCTCAGTAAATGGTTTAACATATTTATTACTGCCCACTGTAAGTGCAAATTTTTCACCTGTTTTCATTGGGCCGTCGGGATATGAGCCAATGGATTCCCTCCATTTATAGCACAAACCTTTTGCCATATAAACTTCACCCAAACCACCTTTGTGTAAAAATTCTATGGCTGATTTAAAACCCGGATCGCTACGTCGTTCTGCATGATGCTGAATAAGTACGTTGTATCTTTCCGAAGCATTTATTAATTGCCGCCCTTCAAAGACATTATGAGTGCCGGGTTTTTCCAACGTTGAATGTTTACCCGCCTGTGCAGCCCAAATCCCTGCCAAAGCGTGCCAATGATTTGGAGTTGCAACACTTATCGCATCAATATCTTTTTCATCAAGCAAATCCCGAATATCTTTGTACAGTTTTGGTTTTGGTTTACCATTATCTTCAAGCCATTTTACTCTTTCTGCAAACAGGTTTTCGTCAACATCGCACAAAGCAGCAACTTCTACATTTTCCAACTGAGAGTAATTTCGGATATGGCTAAATCCCATTCCGCGAATTCCCACAACTCCAATTCGAACACGATCGTTGGCTCCAATCCAAGAATTATTTGTTCCCCAAACATTTACGGCGATTGGTGTTGCCAATGCAATTCCAGCGGATTTTTTTATGAAATGTCTTCTTGACTCGCTCATGATTTCTGATTTAGGTTTCAAATATAAATTCAAATTATTTTTTACAATAGATAAAAAAAGTTCAGTTTTAGTCGAAAATTTAATTATGTCCAATTTACTAATTCATTCAATACCCGACAAGTAAAATTAAAATGCAAGCATGATTTTGTTTGAATCAATCCGTTCCAACCCAGTCAGGTTTTGGGAATGGCCTGACGGTATAAAAACGTTGATAATTTTCAAAAATATCCGGATTGGGGCCAACTACACGAGGATCATCTGTTTCTCGTAGAAATGCATTTAGTTTATTTCTCATTAACTCAAGTTCCTTTGAATAGTCGATGTTTTCAGCAAGGTTATTAACGCTGAACGGATCCTTATTAATATCAAATAGTTCTTCTCCTGGTCTTTTTCCCATCGCCAGGTTAAAGAAGGGTCTAATTTCGGGCTTATTCATGTTTTCTATCAGAAAGGTTTTGGAAACGCCGCCATCATCAATGTCGCAGTACACGCCACCTACAAATTTGGCATTACTATCTAATCCATGCATAAAATCTAATTCATCAGGTTTATCAGGATTTAATCTTTGCGGTGCTCCAGCCGGCCAACGTTCGGGATAATAATTCCTGATATATAAATAATCTTTTGAGCGAACCGCTCTTTGCGGATAACCAAGATTCATCCATCGAGCTGACGAATGCCTTTCCCTTCCTGTGTAAATTTCCTCTCTTGAAATATCTGTCTTTTCAGAATCATCTGATAATAAAACGTCTTTAAAACTTTTAGTTGATAAGGGTTGCATTTGCCCGGTTCCTGAATTTGTTATTGCAAGAATT
Organism: Prolixibacteraceae bacterium; assembly: GCA_018648265.1. GTDB lineage: Bacteria > Bacteroidota > Bacteroidia > Bacteroidales > Prolixibacteraceae > Draconibacterium. Next base: position 6,638 of record JABGRN010000078.1, read on the forward strand.
GTTGCGGCAATATCTGCCAGATTTATTAAATCATGTGAAACACTTCCCTTTTTAATTTTTTCCGGCCATGAAACAGCCATTGGAACATGAATTCCATATTCGTAACAATTTGCAATTGCATAAGGAAATTGCATGCCATTATCTGATGTTACAATGATGATTGTATTTTCAAGCTCACCTCTTTCTTTCAGCAAATCAATCATTTTTAAAAGGTGGCTGTCAAACCATTCAATTTCAAAGGCGTAATCCAGCAAGTCTGTTCGAATTATTTCATTATCAGGTAAAAATTCCGGAACATCAACATCTTCCAGTTTTTTTCCACTTTTTAATCCAGCACCTTTTTCGAAAGGGAAATGCGGTTCTCTCGAACCATACCAGAAAAAGAAAGGTTGTTTATCCCCCCGTTCTGACAAAAATTCTTTAAAATTTCCGGTGTAATCGACTGTGGAAATATTAGATGCAAAAGCTTCGGGATCAGGAATGCCAACCGGAAGTACGATTGAATCTGCTCCTTCATACCGAACATTATTAAATTCGGGGCCAACAGGATCATATTTTCTGCCACCCTGTTTCCAATTAAAAGGTGCACAGCCTTTGCCTGTATAACCGACATGATAACCGGCTGCTCCTAAAACATCGGTAAATGTTACATATTTCTCCGGATAGAGGGTTTGATGCCCACCTGCTTCTTCGTTTTGCCAAAGATAGCGCCCAGTTAAAATCGAAGAACGGGAAGGGGCACAACCGGGAGATGCAGAAAATACATTATGAAACAACATTCCCTCTTCTGCAATAAAATCGAACCCGGGAGTTTTTATCCATTTATTACCATAAGCACTGGCATGTGGATAGGATTGATTATCACTCAAAACAAAAAGAATATTGGGGCGTTTTGCATCTTCTTGTTGTGATGTACAACTTGTTAATTGAAACACAAAAAGCATTATAAATACTGTAAATAAATTTTTCAAAATAATTGGTTTTTAGATTTGATATTTTTAACTCATCACCCTCAAATATTAAAGATTTTTTTAGCAGTGTTCTTATAAAGAGATTCCAATACCGGTTCTGGCAAATCAAGTCCGTAAATCCGCCATCCTGCCCTACCGACAATGTATTCGTCGTCGGTTTCTAATAACCTCCAATGAATTTGGTACATACTAAGCTTTCTGCCCATGTCGGTCCCAAACACAATTCTGTCTTTATATTTAGCAAGAAACTTTGCTGAATTTCTCGGTGTCCGACCCAGTTCGTAGTCTCTGGCAGATGTGTCGAGATGCAGATTTGGATACTTGTCCATTGCCTGACTCAGAGTTGCCAAATCGTGCCCCTGGTTTCCAAGGTGACATGCGATAAAAATTGTTTTAGGATGTTTCGCAAGTGTCCGGTTCCTCTTGGTAATCAGTTCTTCAAAAGAGGGTACATCTTTTTTAAATTGATTAAAATGCTGATAATCGGGAGAACGCTCCTGGAAAACATCAAGCGGTGTCCAACAAGTTGGGTGGTCGGCAACGTGCAGGTTAACCGGCATTTTTAGCTCCGCACATTTTTTCCAAAATGCGTCTAACCTGTCATCGTCAGGATGCAACCTTTTGTCGCGTGGCAGTGCATTGGCCACATCATAATTTCCATCGTATTTTGGTGAAACAATTCCGTAACCTTTATCCGTTATCTCACCAACTCCGCGAGCACCTTTTTCATAACATCGTACCAATTCGGCCACTACCCTTTCTGAATAGTCAGGTTTATCAATATCCGTCCTGTCCATTCCACAGTATAACAAAAACCGGCCTGGATATTTTTTTGGTAATGAATCAACCAGAGCATCAAATTCATCGCCAATTGCACCTGTTAATACCAATGACGTTTCAATTCCGACTTCATCCATTGTTCGAACCCAATCTGCAATCTCATCTGCAGTACGTCCAACAACATGAACATGCGAATCGATAGCCGGAAATTTGGCTTTTGGCACAAACGTTTCATGAGTTATTACTGAAGATCTTGGGGCATAATCTTTTACCAAAATTCCGTCCATTGGGCCAGGACCACCCGAAACTCCCGGACCACCCCAGTCACCATATTTTATCTTGCTCCACTCCGGATCGGTGTGCCAATCTTTTTGAGACAACACATCTTTCGAAGGAGTTAAAGCAGAAGATTTTAAACTCAAACCCATTCCGCCAATTGTAATTCCGCCTGTTATTCCCAGAACACTTTTTTTGATAAAATCTCTTCTTTTTGTCATTTGAAAATTGTTAGATACCGATTAAAAATAACTACAGCTTATATTTTTAAAATGTATAATATTTTTTCACAAAATGATCGGCATACATATTAATGTCATCATCAGTTAAATGCGATCCTGAATTAATAATTACACGATATCTGAATGTGATTGACTTGCCGGCAGGAACCGAAAAATTAAGTTCCTTTCTCCCATCCGTAAAATCTTTGGCTCCAAAAGGGTTGGCAGAAAAAAGTCCGTAACCACGTGCATGCCAATAGGTTGGATAACTTTGATTTTTAGGATGGTCACAAATAACAATCGAAATTTTTTCGTCACCAATATTTCCAAACAAATTCATCCATTTTGCACGGGTCCCCCAAACTTCCAGCCCCGTTGCTCCTTCACTGCTCACGTAATCCCCTGATATTCCTTCGTTTGACATAGCCTCTACTTTTGTAGGATGCCCATCGGCTCCATACAATGTAATCGAACCTTCTGCAGGCAATTCAAGTTGCCTTGCAACCCGAATTGCAAACATACCTTCCTTTGTATCAGGCATTAATACATTGTTGTCGCCAGCTGTTAATGTTGTTATCCTGTCAATTATCCTTGTCGTACCTTTGTCAATAAAATGATATTCCGTATTTTCTCTCAATAATTCTTTGCCAGCGGGATCAAGCCAACTTTCGGTCGTTATCAAGAGGCCTTCTCCAGATCCTTCTGAAATTTTATCGACGCTAAGATGTTTTACTACTCCGCCATTTGGATTTCTTGTTCCTAATCCTCCTGAGCCATTTCCCCAAAAATCAACACTGTCGATATTTCCATAAGTTAACCACATCCCAATCTGATGTGGATGGTCTGCGCGTTCGCCGGTCTTAGGTTCTATTGGAAATCCACGTGTAATTTCAGTGCCGGCTGATGTAATTATCGGGAATAGTACAGGTTTGCTAACGTCATCCGGCCAGCGATATGTAGTAAAAAGTTTACCATCAATCAAAACATCTATTTTTTTATCGATGTTATTTTCAACAAAAGTAATTTTTGAAGTTTGATCTTTTTGAACTTTATTTCCGGATTTAGAGCCGCATGAAAAAGAGAAAACAACAACTAAAACCACAACAAATATTGATAATGTTTTCATATTTTAATTTATTTAGGATTGTAAAGATTTATAAGCGTAAATTATTTTTTTCAAACTTCATCGGGAACAACAAAAGGTTTGCGATATCTCCTTGTAAGCAATGCATCAGCTTCCGGATCGTTTGCAAATTTTTCATAGTCGCCCATAAATTTTAATTCGCGCCCCATTCTATATGATATATTTGCAAGGTGAGGTAGTGCTGATGAATAAAAGCCTTCGTTTATGTCGCAGTGTAACATCTTGTTGTTACCGGCACGTATTGATTCGAGAAAGTTGGTATAGTGATTTTCCTTTTGTTTGCTTTCACTTTCTTTTGATCCTGCGAATGGTTCCCGTTCCCTTCCTCTAAAGGCTTTCCATGTATCTCCATAAATTTCGAGCCACCCTTCAGAACCATAAAACAGGTTTCCAACCCCTTGACCTTTGCTTCCCTCATGGTTCGTGTATCGGCCACGCGTTTCAAACTCAAGCATTGTACCATCGGCATATTTATACGCTGCAGTTTGCGTATTTGGAGTCTCCTGCAAAGTCTTATCACGGCCATAAGTTTCCACTTCACCATATACCATTTTACCGGGAGTTTTTTCCCCAGGCTTACTTTCATCTTGCTTAAAACCATATAACCCGCCGGTTGAATACACGGTTTCCGGATGTTCGTTTTTATTTAGGCCCCAACGTGCGATGTCAAGTTGGTGCGGCCCTGTGTTACCGGTATCGCCGTTTCCGGTATCCCAATACCAGTGCCAGTTGTAATGACCTCGCTTTTCATTGTAAAGTCTCCACGGTGCAGGACCTAACCATTGGTTGTAATGCAAGGTTTCAGGACTATCACTGTCTTTTGCCATACCGTAAGAATCGCGTGACTTAAAACAAAGGGCACGTGCCATAAAAAGATCGCCGATACCACCTTCATGCAGAAATTTAATGGCTTCCCTCACATTATTCGACGACCGGTTATTCAAGCCAACCTGAACATGCACGTTATATTTTCGTGCAGCATTAATCATTTGCCTACCTTCCCAAATATTATGGGACGCCGGCTTTTCAACATAAACATGTTTCCCAGCCTGGCAAGCCCAAACAGTAGCAAGTGCATGCCAATGATTAGGTGTAACTATCGACACAGCATCGATTTCTTTATCATCAAATACCTTTTGCATATCCCATTCGGTCAAGGGATTTTCTCCGGTCTTCTCCTTCACAATTTTTGAACGCGATGCAAAAAGTTCTTCATCGGCATCGCATAGTGTTTTAATCGCAACATTATGACTATCTTTTATATCGCACCAATTATTAATATGAACACGTCCCTGATTACGAATTCCAATAACCCCAATTTTGATGCGTTCGTTAGCACCAATAATCGAAGCATAAGATTTTGAACTGAAACCTATTCCGCCTATTGCTATCCCGGCAGTTCCTATTGCGCTTTTTCTGATAAAATCCCTTCGTTTTTCCATTTTTATTATTTTGAACTATTTAGAAACTCTTTGCTTTAAAAGTAATTTTTTTAATATGGATTAACATAATTATCTTAATGATTCAATTGTTAAAAAGAAATCCTTCAATTAACTAACACAATGTATATCAATATTTTAATCCAGAACAGTATTTCTAAAATTACCTTTCAGCCAATTTTGTATTACCTCCTTTTTGAAGTGTTATATCCATATTTCGTTTATTTGTTCTCCATGCGCCGGAAGTAAAATCTGGTACTTTAACCGGGTTGCCGTCATGGGCGACCGACCATTCACTTAATGCCGCAATTGAACTCCAAAGTGCTGCATCGTAAACATCCATATCGAGCGGTATCCCGTTTCGAAGACAATCAATTAACCGCCATGCCATCATAAAATCTACTCCACCATGACCCCCAATCTCTTTTGACATAGCTCCTACCTTTTTATTAATCTCTGGTGTATATTTCTCTACCACTGCATTAAACTCATTCTCTGGTAGCCAACCATCGTGGCTTGTGGCAACCGCAGGATGTGGATATTTCTGGGCAATACCTTTTGTTCCGCTTATTATATTAAAACGGACATCGGGACGGGGCGAGCTTATATCGTGCTGTAACATTATTGTGCGCCCTTTATGTGTACGAATAATTGAAGTATTCATATTACCACGGAAATTCAAACCCACATAAGGCTTATAGAAATCATCCATTTTGGCATTCTCTTTCATTTTATCAGCCATCGTAAAATCATTGCTGGAAATCGATACCATATAATCCATCTGATCACCATAATTTAGATCCATCGCCTGGCAAACTGTACCTAAACCATGAGTCGGATAAATGTTCCCATTCCTTTTAATGTTTTCTTTAAGTCGCCATGGACGGAAACCAAACCAGTTATTATTGTTTTTATCCCGAACCCAACGAGACTCAGTATTCGATACCCTATCGTGGATGTAAGTACCTTCGCCATGTACTATTTCCCCGAAAAAACCTTCCCTGGCCAAATTCAAGGTTAGAATATTAAAATCGCCATAGGCGGAATTAGCCAGCATCATACAATGTTTACGGGTGCGTTCTGATGTTTCTACCATTTGCCAGCACTCTTCAATTGTTTTGGCGGCTGGAACCTCAATACCAACGTGTTTTCCCTGCTCCATTGCATACAAGGCAATTGGAACATGCAATGCCCAGGGAGTGGCAGTTATAATCAGGTCAATATCTTCACGCTCGCATAATTTTTTCCAGGCGTTTTCGCTACCTGTATAAGAATCAGGTTTATTTACAGCACTTTTTACTGAATCAACCGCATCTTTGACCCTTTCAGGAACTAAATCACAAATAGCTTTTACTTCTACTCCTTCAATACGATTAAAACGTGTAACATGTCCACCTCCACGACTACCAACACCGATGAATCCAATTCGTACTTTTTCGAGTTTGGGGGCAGCGTACCCGTGCATATTAAATTTTTGAGAATGTGAATTCTGAAATGGTTCATTTTTTCCGGCCTGCCCGGTTTTTACAATCATGCCGGCCCCTGCCAATCCAGCTATTTTTAAAAAGTTTTTTCTGTTGATTTTCATCCTAGGTAAAATTTAGTTGGTTTTATTTTGCAATTTAAATAAATTTTCAAACACTGTTTGAATTTTTAATTACGTTCTTTTATTACATCAACTTCAAATGGGTAATCTTAACTACGAAGCCCCGATTAATATACCCTGACTATCTAACTCCAGCTCACGCTTTAAATCCTTCTTCAATTCCAAAACTTTCTCAATATTTTCTTTTGAGACATCTTGCGTTTCGTACGGGTCAGAGTGAAGATTATACAGTTCAACTGTACCCTCTTCAAAATTTTTCCCTTTGTGAACCAGTTTCCAATTTCCTTTTTTCAAAGCGGACGCATTATTCGACCGCCAAAACATTATTCGCTCCTTCGACAAAGATTCTCCTTCAACTGCCGGCCAGAAATTGAACCCTTCAAGATTAAGTTCATCAGGAATTTCTGCGCCTGCAAGGAAAGCCAGAGTCGGATAAATATCTGCAACATTTATTGACTCATCTATTTTCATGTGTTTTATTTTTGCAGGCCAGATAAGAACAGCAGGTACACGGAGCGCACCATCGTAAAAGGAAGTTTTCCAATCGCGCAAAGGTCTGTTGTCACCCAGTACGTCGTGCGGTTTAAATTTTCCGTTATACTGTGTTTTTGATGACCAGCTTTTTTGCCCGCCGTTGTCGCTTAAAAACATTACGATTGTATTTTCTTCCACTCCTGTTTTTCGGAGAACTTGCAAAATCTGTTCGATTGAGTTATCCATGTGCGTTACCGAAGCAGCATTTTTACGTCGCGATTCATTACTTATTGTTTGTTCATAAATATCGGTCCATTCTTTAGGTTCTTCCAGTGGATAGTGAGGAACGCTATATGCAACATACAAAAAAAACGGTGTGCTTTTTTCTCGTGGTTTGCTAATAAACCTGATGGCTTCTTCGGTTATTAAATCGGTGGCGTGGCCTTCTTCATCTTCCAACACATCGTTTCGGTGCCATGTTTTGCTTCCATCTTTGTACAAATGTGTATAAGGATCAATTTGTCCACGCAGATATCCATAAGATGAATTAAACCCGTAGTTCAAAGGTCGTCCTTCGGGAACGGTACCAAGGTGCCATTTCCCCGAAATCCCGGTATCGTAGCCATTTTGTTGTAAAAGGCCTGCAATTGTAACAGTTCCTGTTGGTAACCCGGCTTCATCGCCAAGCGGTGACAAAATACCATATCTACTTGGATATCTTCCTGTTAATAACGATGCGCGTGTTGGTGAGCAAACTGAACAAACATAAAATCTATCAAACTCAATTCCACTCCGGGCAAGCTTGTCGATAGTTGGGGTTTTAATTTCAGAGCCATGGTAACCAACGTCGTTCCAACCCAAATCGTCTGCAATAATTACTACAATATTTGGTTGCTTATCTTCAGTTTTAGCGGTTTTTTGATTATTACAAGACACAGAAAACAAAAGCAAAACCGAAAAACCAATTGCTGTGAATCCAATGAATCTATTACGGATCTTTGACATCTTTATTTGTAATTGTTTCATAAAAACTTATCTAATTTATTAAAAAAAATATTTCGAAAAAGATATTGAATAATTATGTTTTACATATCGAGATTACTTTCATAGTTTCATTTTAAGGGTATTTTATATTGTGTTCTGGTATCTCCATTAAAAGATATAATTATGCTTTCACCAGTTAATTGAATTAATCTCCAATTTCGTGCATCGCGGGCAAATGCACCGGTCATAACCTGCAAGATAAAATAGTCTTCAGAAAAATAAAAATCGTGCGCAACGCTACTATGTAGATGACCCGTTAAAACGAGGCGGGCTGATGCATTTTGTCCAAGTACGCCAATTAGATTTAAAGGGTTTGTTTCTGAACTCTTTACAACCATACCAATTGCGACAGTGTCATCCAGATTTAATAGATATTTATTTTTTGAATGTTCAATTTCCTCGGAAGGCAAATTTAAAATTGGCATGTGCATAAAAATTATTTCAACATCAGTTTCTGATTTTCTCATTTCATTGTTGAGCCAAAATAACTGATCCGAACCTATAATGTAGTGTCGGCCATCTGAATCTCTACCGGGTTTATAATACGCGTTATCAAGGAATATTAATCGGAATGTAGTGGTATCAACCTTGAATGTTTTGCTGTAATAAGTTCCGTCGCTAAAAACCGGCACGTTCTTTATCCATGCAGCCCGGGCTCGTTCGGCATTTAACTGATGCCCGATAATTTTTTTTGAATCCAAATTAATACCATAACTTGCAATATCGTGATTGCCAAGTGTAAGATAAACTGGGACATTACTTTTTTCGAGCAGCCGCGCAGCCTGTCCTATCTGGTTTCCAACCATTTCACCAAAAATAGTTTCACCTTCATAAAAATCCACAATATCTCCTGAAATAACAACAAAATCAGATTGCAATTTTTCGGGAACAGATTTAAAAAAGTTAGTTAATAATTCTTCGCCCTTGCCGTAATGTTGACGGCCTTCAACAAAAACAGGATGATAACCAGCCAGATTGCAAATATGAGGATCTGTAATATGAATAAATTTTAATGTGTCGGGTTTTTCCGAAGATTCTGCCGCATTTATAACTGAAACTAAAAAACAAGGCAAAAGCAGAATCAAAGACATTCGAATTATTGATAAAAAACAGGATTTTATTCTTTTCATTTTGCAATATTTTAGAGTCCCTTTAAAATTTAACAACCAAATAAGACCAGAGTACGACAAAAAAAAAACTTCCATGTAATCTATAAACTTTTTAAAAGTTTTGTTTGAAAACATGGAAGTTTGATTCGTTTATAAATTTTAATATCCTGGGTTTTGCACGAGTGCAGGATTATCTTGAATGATTATTTCGTGAATAGGCCATAAATAATCGCTGGCCGGCCTAAACGAACGTACCTGAACCACTTCGCCTTTACTATTTAAAGCGTTACTGTTCATTACAACTTCTGCAATACGCCACCTCCTAATATCGTGGTAATATACCGCTTCAGCAACCAATTCAATTCTACGCTCATGCCTTATCACTTCCCTCATTTGTTCTTTTGATAATCCGGGTGTAATATCCGGCATTCCTGCACGGGAACGGACTTTATTTATAGCATCGTAAACAGATGCATCGCTTCCCGATGCTTCGTTCTGAGCCTCGGCGTACATTAACAATATATCTGCATATCGCAATACAATAAAATTTATCTCACTCTGCAAAATATTTGTTTGGACTACGTCATCTTTGTATGTTGTATATTTCTTAAACCCAAAACCTGTTGCAAAATATTTGCTGTCGGAAACAATTCCCCCACGAAACATATAACCTGGAACAACCACAGTTTTATGTAACCGGGGATCTCTGTTTTCGAACGGGTTTGCCGGATCGAATAGAGGGGATTCATTAATAGATGTTCCATCAATCATTTGATAGCTATTTACAAAATCCAATAAAGGAGCCACATTCATTTGAACCTCAAGAAGGTTGTCGAGGCTGTTCGAAAATTCAGGAACCTTATATTGAACATCGAAAATTACTTCTTCGTTCCCTTCGTTTTCGGGCAAAAACAGATCTCTGTAATCTGGAAATAAGTCATAATTATTCATGTTAATTACATCTTTAGCTGCCTGTGCTGCTTCCGACCATCTGCTTTCGAATAAAAGCACCCTTGTTTTTAAAGCCATCGCTGCACCTTTTGTTGCACGGCCAATTTCGGATCCGGAATAAGTAACAGGAAGAGCCGATGCTGCACTATTCAGATCGGTTAATACCTGGCTAATAACTTCCTCGCGCGAATTTCGGGGCAAGCTTCCATGCTCGTCAAAATTAGGTGACTCAAGAATTAAAGGTACCCCGGAGAAATAATTTACCAGATTAGAATAAAAAAGTGCACGCAAAAAATAAGCTTCTGCCTTAATTCTCTGGTTTAGACCGGCGTCCATTTGAACCCTGTCGATATTATCCAGCAAAGTATTAACCCTGCCAATGCCTTCATAGTTTGAATTCCATTTATCCATAAAGTCGGTAAAATTACCTGGAGTATGGCTTCCTGTTGCCAATGCAATTTCCCCGCTCATATTATACGAATTCGGAGTTACATTTTCTTCACTAAAATTTGAAGTACCACCAATCTGACCACCCCGCAAAGTTTCGTAGCAACCATTTATTGCTGAAACGGCCTGTGTTTCATTCTGCCACCAGTTAGCCTCGTTATAAGTATCGGTAGCAGTCGTCTCCAAAAAACTTTCATCGCACGAATAAAATTGGCAGGTAAACAATAATACAATTCCTATATATAAGATCTTTTTCATGATTTTTAAATTTTATTTTTTTAAAAAGTTATATTAAAACCTGCCGTAAATATTTTTGTTGAAGGATAATTAAAAATATCTTCCTGTAGAATATCCTTTTCCGGGTCAGTAACATTGTATTTAGAAAAGGTCAGAAAGTTTTGAGCGTTTACATAAACCCTTATTTTGCTTGAATTAATTTTGTTCGACAATTCAGTTGGAAGGGTATATCCTAATTGCAGATTTTTTAATCTTAAATAAGAAGCATCTTTCAGCCAGAAAGTTGAGTTTAAAGAATTTATCCCTGATCCTCTTTTATACAAAGACATTCTTGGATACTTGGCATCCGTATTTTCCGGAGTCCAGTAATTTGCAAAATGCTCTTTAGTAATTCCCGCTCCGTTGTACACCGGCCACGAAACATTGTGCCAGGGATAGATATCAATTCCTTGTACTCCCTGAAAAAGTGCTCCAAGATCAAATCCTTTATAATCAAAATTTAAATTAAAACTATATGTATATTTTGGAACGGATCTTCCCATAACCCGCATGTCGTTAATATCAATCACACCATCTTCGTTGAAATCGCGGTATTTTATATCGCCCGGAGATGTTTTTGCATGTTGAAATGCTGAATTCTCAACTTCTGCTACAGTTTGGAAAAGACCCAGTGATTCGTATAAATACCAGGAATTTACTGGAAAACCTTCTTTAATTACCGATATATTCCCAAATCTATTTGTTTCAAATTGTATATCACCATCCAAAAAATCAACATTATTGTCAACATAGGCGATATTGGCACCTAAAGTATAAGTGAATTCCCTGATCGAATTACGATGCGAAGCGCCAATTTCGAAACCTTTATTTGACATACTATAAAGATTTGTAATAGGTCCGGAAAGATTACCAACTTGCCCGGGAACATTAATTCGCGCAAGTATATCTGTCGTTTTCTTATCAAAAACATCAACAGTAAAATCAAGCTTACTATCAAATAAACCAACATCCAAACCAATATTTGTTATGGTACTTGTTTCCCACGAAATATTAACATCGGATAAAGCGGTAACTGCGCTTCCGGCCACTACATTATTATTAAAGCTGGTCCCCTGATTTATATTTATATTATTCAGGAAACTGTATAGAGAGATATTCTGATTTCCCAACTGGCCCCAGGAAACCCGTATCTTTAAGTTATTAATACTTTGTACATTTTGCATAAATGCTTCTTCATTAACCCGCCAGCCCGCAGAAACGGAAGGGAAAAATCCCCAACGGTTGTTCTCTGCAAACCTCGAAGAACCATCGTAACGGAAATTAAACTCCAACAAATATTTATCTGCATAACTGTAATTGGCCCTTCCGAAATAAGACATTAATTTTGATTCGTACGAAGTACCTCCAACATCCATGTTTATGGTACCTGCATTTAATTCAGTAAGCTCATTCCCCAAAAAACCTTCTATGTAACCATCAAAATTTGAGCTGTAGAATGATTCCATACTAAAACCTAATAATAAGTTTATATTGTGCCGATCTGCAACTTTTTTTGACCAGTTTAATGTTTGAAAGAAACTGGTATTCATACTATTGCTATTTGTTTGTTCCACACTGCGTGATCTTTTACCAATTTGCCTTGTATTTTCCGGATCTTCAGGCTTATAAAGTAATGTCGTAGGAATGAATTTATGATTATATGCATCGTATTTATTAACCGCAAAATTTACCTTGTATTTAATATCCAAGGGGAAAATATATTGTGTGAAAAAATTCACCATTACCCTTTGGGTTTTGTTATTCTGACTCCCCTCGGTTGCAATTGCAACAGGATGATAAAACGCGTTATGACCGGGAGTTACCAAACGAACATCAGCATAATTCCCATTCTCAGCCTTAAAGTTGGGTTGAATTGGAAGGCTTCGGGCTGCACGTTCCATAACATTTTCTGAACCTTCATAAGATTCATTACGATCCCAGTATGAACCACTGATGATTGCTCCAAATTCCAACTTATCCGATGGTTTAAAGATTACATTTGAATTTAATGAATATTTTTTAGCATCAGTGTCTAACATAATTCCCTCCTGATTTAAATACTCCAGCGACATTGAATAGACAACCGATTCAGTTCCACCCGATATACGAACATTATGATCCTGCATTGGTGCGGCAGAAAATACAGCTCCAAACCAATCGGTATTTGGATACATAACAGGATCTGTTCCCGTCCTGAATGCATTAATCTGCTCATCAGAATATGGGACTGGTTGTCCCTCATTAAATGAAGCTTCATTTCTGACAGTCATATAGTCAACAGAATTCGTAACCATATCTGGTATGTAAGTTGCTTGTTGGACCCCAAAGTAACTGTTAAGTTCTACCTTCAATTTTTCAACTTTCCCGGTTTTTGTGGTAATAAGAATAACCCCATTTGCAGCCCTGTTTCCGTAAATTGATGCAGAAGCAGCATCTTTTAATACCGAAATGCTCTCAATGTCATTTGGGTTTACATCTCTTAAATTATATTGAATGCCATCTACCAATACTAATGGATCGTTATTATTTAAAGTTCCAATACCCCTGATTCGTATCGTAGCATTGTCTGCGCCTGGTTGTCCACCAACCTGGTTTACGTAAATTCCATTCACCCCTTGCAATGCCTGAGTCGAATTTGTCATTGGCCTGCTTTCGATAAATTCTGAATTAACGCTTGAGATTGAACCGGTTAAATTTACCTTTCGTTGAGTTCCGTAACCAATGGTCACAATTTCTTCCAATCCAATGCTTTCTTGTTCCATCGTAATATTAATAACACTTTGGTTACCCACAGTAATTTCCTGTGTTGTCATACCAACAAAGGAAAATAATAGAACATCCTCACTTTCAGAATTGACAGAATAAATTCCATCTACATCGGTAACAGTTCCCTGTGTTGTGCCTTTAATTACAACCGTAACACCAGGCAAAGGTTGCCCGGATGAATCGGTAATTTTTCCGGTTACGGCTTTTTGCTGTTGTTTAACAAAAGAATCAGAATTACCTCCCTCAGAGGAATTTTTTGTCTTTATCAGAATAAGGTTGTCTTCCCTGACATCAAAAATTACATCTTGCCCAACAAACAATTGCTGAAGAATTTCTTCCACTGTTTTATCGGTTACATTCAGGTTAATTTTTTGCTCCACATTCACCTGTTCACGTTGGTAAAAAAACCTAAAATCACTCTTGTCTTCTATGTCCCTTAAAACATCTTCAACGCGTTTATTCTTTGCATCAAAAGTCAATTTAGTTGCTTGTGAATAAACCGTTGCAGAAACCTGCATAAAACAAGCTAACAAAAGCATCAATGTTAGTTTCATCGTTAATAATAATTTTTGTTTCCCATCAAAATTTGGGAAATTACTCAATCCAATTTTTTTCATAAATTTGTATTGTTAAATGTTAGTAATAAATGGTGTTTTGGCACCCTTTTAACGAATTCAAGCCGGTTTGATGTGACAGCATCAGATCGGCTTTTGATATTTAATTAATTGTCATTTCATAAATTATCCTCCTTATTTTTTGATAATTAAAATTAATTGTCCCTCAATTTTGTATTGAATGGGTAATGTTTCTTTTAACAAATCAAGTACTTCAAGAATGTTTTCGTTTTTAATAATCCCGTCATAATGATATTCAAGAATATCATCATCTGTAAATTTTATATCAACCCCATATTTTCTTTCCAATAGGATAATTAATTCCTTCAAGCTCATATTGATAAACACAAGCTTATTTTCTTTCCATGAAGTAAACAACCGTGTATTTACATTTCTTATTTTAACACTTTTTTTTAGCGAATTAAAAACCAACTGTTCGCCAGGCTTTAACATTTTGTTTTCTTTCAGTTCAAAATTTGCAGATGATGCAATTTGTGCACTTCCTTCTTCGAGCGTAGTAATAACTTCTTTATCAGAACCATATGCCTTGATATTGATTTGTGTTCCCAACACTTTTACATCGTAATAAGGAGTATGAACCACAAAAGGTTTTTTCTTGTTTTTAGTCACATTAAACCAGGCCTCTCCATCAAGAAACACTTCGCGTTGGCCATCAATGCCGTTAACAGAATATTTTATTTCGGATCCAGAGTTCAAATAAACTACTGTATTATCGGGCAACAACATTTGTGAAACAGAACCTTTGGGGGCAAATGAAGTGTAATATTCAGGTTCTGCTATTTTGAATTGATTAATAAAAAAACCGAACAGGACACCTATTATCAACAAGGCAGCTATTTTTGAAAAATTGATAAGCAGTTTACTAACTCTGCTTTCATCTTGTTCACTTTGTACCAGGTTTATCCGGTGATGTATTTTATCTAAAATTTCTGAAAGATTTTCAGGTTTGGGTTGGGACTCAAATTCATTTTCGTTATTCCACACTTCATATATTATCGGCCTAATGTTTAGATTTTGGTACGAAGCCCTAAGTAAAGTTATTGCTTCATTTAATTCTTCCTTATTGCATTTTCCATTTATGAATTTTTGAACAATGTTGGACATTCCCTTAATTTAGTTTTGTTTTCTTTTTAAGAATTAACCCGCAGAACAAGAAATTTCAAAAATCCCCTTACAAAAAGGGGATTTTTCTAATTAACTAAACTGAACCTACTATGAACGATTCTAAAACAAATTAGAAACGCAATTATAAATATCTTTATATGTAATACGGAATAGATTGCTTACCCCCCAAAAAATAAAAAAAAAGTCATTTCTACGACAAATAATATCCTGAATATGATTTATTGCAATTCAATTAAAAAAGAAAACTAAGTATCTACTGAGATAATAAATCTTTCCCCAGACAAAGCTTTATATGTTTTAATGATAGATTAATCTGATTTTCAACAGTTTTAACTGAAACCCCCAACACTTGAGCAATTTTTTTATGTGAATAACCACTTTCACGACTCAATTTATAAATCTGTTTTCTTTTCTCAGGAATTTTTTCAACTGCTGTTTCAATGTGTTTATTTAAGATTTCCAAATCAGTTTCTGATTTAATTTCAAAACTTTGATTATCGAAATAATCCATAAGAAACTTTTGGTACTTTTTATCTTTTAACCTTAATCTTAACTGGTCGATAATTAAATTATAGGAAATAGTAAAAATGAATGATTTAAATGATTTTGAGCAATTAATTTCTGACCTTTTATTCCAAATCCTAAAAAAAACCTCCTGTACAATTTCTTTTGAATCTTCTTCGTTTTTAAGCAACGAAAAGGAAAATTGGTAAAGTTTATCTCCGTATTTATGAAATAATTTATCGAATGCCTTTACCTCATTCTTTTTCAATTGAGAAACGAGTTGCCTGTCATTTTCTTTTGGCAAAAGATTCATCTTGGTTTAGTTTTTTGTAAAGTATAAAAAATTTATTCATTAAACAATATTCTACTCAATTTCGATTTTAATTAAGAATCATTATCTTCAAATCCATAGCACCACTACTTTTCACATCCTATCCCTTATTGATTTCAACTTGATTGTGTTAGAAAAAATATAAAAATCAAACTATTCATTCTACATTAGTAGAATGAACTCTTTGTAGAAGGAACATTATTGACTTTATCAACAAAATTATGGTCTTTTTGACTTAAAAACTGTTTTAATTTTATCCTTTCATTTAATTCTTCGTCTTTTTCACTTATACTTCGTTGACTTTTCCTTAGATAGCTATGGCTATTCTCGTCAAATCCGCCTTGTCTAATTAAAAAATACATCATATTTACTCTAAAAAGAGTAAACGAATATCTTGGATTCTAAACCTATTTTCAAAACGAATTGAACCCTTTACGTTTACAATAAACATTCTAAAAATGAATTAAATAACATCGTTTAGTTTTTAATTATTTTTACACAGCCTTTTCTAATCAACATTCACTCATACGTAAAAAAGAGATCTCTTCTATTAGAAATCTCTTTTAAAACAATTAACAAAAACTCTTTATTCAAGATTCAACTGAGAACCGAATCTTCTACTTATTTAAATACCTCCTCTTCTTTCTGATAACCTTCTGAAATAACTGTAAGTTTCAGGTTTTCTCTATTTACTATCATTCCTTCGTGAAATACAGCAGGGACCAACATTTCTCCGTTACTAACAGTTTGATATGTTTTTTCACACTCTTCACAGTTTGCTAGCTTCATTGCAAGATCGGCAGTTGTTGCGGCCAATTTTTCGTATGGTTTATACACCGTACATGTTTGGTGACCGGCAACAATTTCCTGTAAATTTCTCAAATCGGCATCCATTCCAGCTATTAGTACTTCTCCTTCTTTTCCGGCTTCCAGCAAAGCTCTTATCGCTCCCATGGCAATGGCATCATTCCCCGCAATTATTGCATCAATACTTTCGCCCGTTGACAGTAATTTTATCGTATGTTCATAACCTTCATTTTCTTCCCAGAATTCTGTAAATTCGTTATAAACAATTTTAATATCACCTTTTTCTACTAAGGGTTGAAGCACATTCATTTGCCCCAAATACAAAAACTGACTATTGTTATCGCTGATTGCACCACCAATTAATGCATAATTACCGGTTGGTTTTATTGTTGTAAGATAATTTGCTTGCAATGCCCCGATCTCAACATTATCGGTAGAAACATAAAAATCGAGTTTGCAATTTTTTATCAACCTGTCGTACGAAACTACCTTGATTTCGCGTGCATGGGCTTCTTTTACAATTTCAGCGGCTGCAAACTGATCAACAGGTACAACGACCAATACATCAACACCGTTGGCTAGCATTTCTTTTGCCTGTGCTAATTGTTTATCGGCATCATTATCAGCAATTTTAACATTCACAGTTCCTCCTAGTTCCTGAACTTTTTCTACTAAAAAGTCCCGATCGTTTTCCCACCTTTCTTTATCTAAAGCGTGAATTAAAAAACCAACCTCAATGGGTTCATTTTGTTTATTACCACATCCATTTAGAAAAGAAATTGCGAGAATAGTTAAAGCAAAAAGTTTTATCAGTTTTTTCATATCAATGGATTATTTAATGTTTTCTCTAAATTTACGAATTATCAGTAAAAGAGTTTAACAATAAAATAATTTAAAGTGTTGTTATAAAACACATTTAATAATGAAACCTTTTTTTCGCGGTCTAAAACTTTTGAATTTCCTCGTATAATTTTTGAATTGGCAAGCCCATCACGTTGTAAAAAGAACCTTCGATGTGTATGATCCCAATTACCCCAATCCACTCTTGGATTCCATATCCGCCAGCTTTGTCGAAGGGTTTAAATTCAGAAACGTAATAATTAATTTCTTTCTTCGTCAGTTTTTTAAACCGGACGTTTGAAACTGCATAAAATGATTTTTGTTTGTTAGAAGAAGTTATACAAACTCCCGAAATAACCTGGTGTTCATTCCCGCTCAGTTTTTGGAGCATTCCTATTGCTTCCTCTTCATTTCGTGGTTTTCCGAGTACCAGACCATCAAACCAAACAATTGTATCTGCTGTAATCAGTAAGTCGTTTTCCTTTAAAACTGATAAAAAAGGTTTCGATTTTAATTCGGCAAGAAATACCGGGATTTCTTCTTTTCTTAAATTTTCAGGATAATTTTCTTCTATTTCTTTTGTTTTTACTTGAAATTCGATACCGAGTGAATTCAATAATTGTTGCCTTCTTGGCGATTTAGATGCTAAAATAAAATTATACCCTGGAAACCATTTCATACTAAAAAGCATTTTTAAGCAACATTTCTTTTGTAAACCATTTCCCCTGGGCCCGAAGTGTTTGTTCAATTACATCGCGGACGCAACCCTTACCTCCTTTTTTATCAGAAATATATTTTGATATGGCTTTTATATCGGGTACTGCATCTTTCGGACAAGTTGGGATTCCTACTTCTAACATTACACTGTAGTCAACCAGATCGTCGCCCATGTACAGTACGTATTTTTTGTTGATTCCTGTTTTCTTAAGAAAATCTTCAAGGCATTCAACTTTATCGCGTGCACTGTCGTAGTAATATTTAATATCAATTTTCTCGTGCCTAAACCGTACCCTTTCAATATACCCACCCGTAATTACAGCAATTGGGTATCCAAAACTTATGGCATTCCGAATAGCAAAACCATCTTTTACATTTGCCGTGCGTACCGGATCGCCATCTTGGTTAAGTGGTGAAGTATCTTTTGATAATACCCCGTCAACGTCAAAAATAAATGCTTTCACATTTTTAAGTTCTTCTTTAAAAAACGACATTATTTTAATTGTTGGTGATGTTCAAATATACTTTTTGAAATTGAATTGTACAATTCCTGGTAGTTACAAAAGTTTTTAAGTTCATTGATATGGCTTGAAATAATATTTTCGTCGAAACGAACTGCAGGCCCGGTTTGTGCTTTTTCAGGATCCAGCTCATGTACCTTAAGTGCTGTTTCCAAAATTAATGGTTTTAACACTTCAAACGATATCCCCTTTGACTTTAAAATTTCTGCCGATATAGCATACAGATGATTCACAAAGTTATTAGCAAAAATTGCAGCGATATGCAATATTTTACGTTTTTCGGAATTCAAAACAGCCACTGAATCCGAAATTTCGTCGGCAACTTTCAGTAATATATTTTCGTTTTTAATTGAATTAGCTTCAACAAAAACCGGTATATTATTGAAATCAACCTCACGTTGTTTTGACAATGTTTGAAGCGGATACAAAACACCGGTATTTTCAGAATAAGGATAAAGGCACGAAACAGGCAGGCTTCCGGAACAATGAACGACTAATTTATTGTTAAAATTAATTTGTGACAGTACTTCTTCGAATGCAGAATCTTTTAATGCAACAATAAAAATATCAACATCACGGTCTATTTTTTTTACGTCCGAGGTATATTTAGAACCAAGTTTTTCGGCTAAATCTTTTGCCACCGGTTTTGTTCTGTTATAAACCTGACTAATTTTAAACCCCTTTTTCTGAAGGTTTGTTGATAACTGACTTGCAAGATTTCCAGCTCCTATAAAAGTGATTTTAGTTTCCATGATATATTCTAAATTTATGGAATCATAAGATGTAATTTTATTCATCTAAAATCATATAATATATTTTAAACCGATATTATCTTTTAAAGAAAATTAGTTTCAATAATAAATAATACAAATTGTAGTAATAAATATAGTATATTTTGGATTTATAAACTTATTCTATTTTTTAAATATAACCTTTTTACAATTATGAAGTTAACTGCAATAATAGTAACTTTCAATCGACCAGATGCCCTGGAAGTAATTTTGCAAAGTATTTCAAATCAAAAAACCCTACCTGATGAAGTAATAATCGCTGACGATGGTTCAAGTCCAGAAACTCTGAACGTTATAACGAAAATAAAAGATAACTTTCCCATCAGCATAAAACATGTTTGGCATGAAAATAATGGTTTTAGGGCCGCATCCATTCGAAACAAAGCAATTAAAGAAAGTAGTGGGGAATGTCTGGTTTTTTCAGACGGAGATCTTATTTTTCATCCTTACTTTTTTTATGATCTCAAAAATCATATAAAATCTGGAACTGCTTTAATCGGATCAAGGGTATTTTTTAAAGAGAATTCTACCCAAAAAATATTGGAAACAAAACAGATTCCCCGGATAACATCTTTTTTTTCAAAACATATCGAACAAAACAGGTTAAATTCGATTAGATTTCCAAGGCTTGGAAGATTAATTTCACGTTCAGGTTTTTCAAGAAACCTTAGAGGCGGATTGCTGTGTGTTTGGAAGAAGGATATTCTGCTTGTGAATGGCTGGAACGAAGATTTTACAGGTTGGGGAATGGAGGATACGGAGTTAGTTGCAAGGTTGTACCACACAGGATTAACTCTAAAAAAGCTAAAATTAGCCGGAATTACTTATCATTTATGGCATCCTTTGTTAAACAGAAAGAGAGTTAAAAAAAATGAAATATTGCTTTACGAATGTATTGAAAAAAAGACAATTTGGATAAAAAACGGGCTTGTTAAAACCGAAAAGCCCTGATTTCCTTAGGGGTATTCCACAAAAAAAAGCAATAAAAAAAACAAAAAAACGAAAGCCCCATGTGAGTTTCAAAATTTGCATCTCCAAAATTAGCAATTGCCATAGAAACAAGAAATAGCCAAAAAATTAAATTTTTCTTATGCCCTTCCCTAAATACCGGGATAATAAGCATCGAAAAAATATAAATAAAACCAAGAAATCCGAATTTAACAAAGTAGTTAAGATACTGATTGTGCGATGGACCTCGGTTTTCAGGTAATAATTTTGAATTCATTTCCTGATAAATTTCATCGTATTTAATTTTCCAATTTCCAGTTCCAAATCCAAACCAAAAATTTTTTTTAATTAACTGAAACGATGCTTTTATATATTCTATTCGTTGCGAAAAAGACTGAAAATTTGGATTGCCGGTTTCAATATACCGGTCAAATTCCCAAATGGTTTCATAAATCCTGGGGTAAATCGAAAAGCTTTTGTCAACATAAATATAATTGGCTATTCCGTTTTCTATGGCTTTCACATCTCTTTCGGAAAGCTTGCTTACACCTGAATCATCTTTGCGTAATCCTTTGCTTGTTAGATATCTAATCAGAGTATTGCTAATTGCATAACCATTGGCATCTATCGAATCGTATTTTATTTCACTTAATTTGTTCCACCCATTTCTTATTTCTGTTTCGCAAATGTATGCTTTTACCCAATGCCCATTTTCCTTTTCTAACGATAAAAAATCAAAAAAATAAGGATTTCCAAGTGGAGTAAATTTTTCAGTTTTTTGAGGACTGAGCTTTTCTAAATTATAAAAATCATTCCAAACTTTATTGACATAATAAATAGGAGATAATACAAACAAAATCAATAAAAAACCTAAAATTATTTTTGTTTTGATATTTTTTAAACGTGTAATTAATAATATTAAAAGTATAAAAGCTGTTCCAAAAAATGCAAATAATCCTGTTATAGATTTAAGTATGACCAGAAAAGAAGTCATCCAAATTAAAAAAAACACAATAACAGTTTTGTTGTGAATAAATTGAAGTTTGTTTCCCCCTGATACTAAAAAGTATATAGCTATTATTATTGAAAGTACTATTTGAAAAGAATACCTGATGTGAGATACCATGGTAATATCTCGAAATCCGGTAATTAGAAAATATTCTTTGAACACCAATTTTATTGTTGCAATGATTGAGGCTACGAAAACTGCCAGGCAAAAAAAAGTCAAAACATTAAGAAAGCGGTTAAATGTTAAACGTGGTGAAATAAAAAAAGAGACAGGTATTATAATCCAAAAAACAACTTTCCTAAGTTCATAAAAAGCAAAAGAAATATCCTTTGTTAAAGTTGTCCCAATAAGGTAAACAACAAAAATGGACGAAATCTTAATGAGGGTCAAAAAATTTCCCTTTAAAACAGATGGATGCTTCCAGGATTTCAATACAATTGCCTGCAACAGCAGCATCCCTGCTGCTATACTCACCAATGCTTCCGAAAAAGGAAGAAATGCAACATAGCTCAGCAGAACAAAATAGAATATTTTCTCTCTAAGGAGATTTTTATTGATATTCACTTTTATACAAATGAATTACAAATTTGAATCTTTAAAACGAATAAAAAAGTTATAAATTATTCGTTTATACAAAAGTTTTATAACAGAAGTTTCAAATCTGTAGACAAATCGGGTAGATGGTCAGTGAGATAAATAATTTGTCTCACTGATGCACCTCCCA